>NZ_JXBB01000034.1 GCF_001653195.1 Hydrogenibacillus schlegelii | reverse complement strand
AAGAGGCCTTCCAAAATCTCGTCGTCCACGGTAATCTGGTACTGAGCCATCCGGTATCCCTCCTGGTGAAGTGGTTTCTTCTCCGTCTCACATTCTACCAAAGAGGGCCGGATGGCTCATTTTATGTTACCTGGACCATCCGTTTTTACACATGATACCGGACACGACTGCCAGATCTATATTGACATCGCTGAAACCGCCGGGTATAATGAAGGCGAAAGGTGGCAACGGAGCCCCTGCGAGCCGTCTGCTCGTAGGGGCTTTCGCGTTTGTCGCGGGCAACGGCGCCCCTGTGAGTGAGTTTTCACTCACAGGGGCTTTTCTATTATTCACTTTACGGAGGGGGAGTCGATATATGTTAACCGGCTTGAAAAGGATGGCGACCGTCGGCCTGACCGCTGCGAGTCTGTGGATGCTTCCGGCCGTACCTGTCTTTGCTCAGGGAACGGCGCCCCCGGCCATCAACAGCGGCGACACCGCCTGGGTGCTCCTCTCCAGCGCCCTGGTCATGGCGATGGTCGTTCCTGGGCTGGCCTTTTTCTACGGCGGTCTGGTCAGCCAGCGAAACGCGCTGTCGACGTTGATGCACAGCTTTTTCATCCTCGCCCTCGTTGCGGTCCAGTGGGTCTTGATGGGATACACCCTCTCGTTTGGCCCCGACATCGGGGGCGTGATCGGCGGCCTGGACTTTCTGGGATTCAACGGCGTCGGGCAGGAACCCAACGGCTCCGCCACCATTCCCCATCTCGCCTTTGCCGCCTTCCAGGGCATGTTTGCCGCCATCACCGTAGCCCTGATCACGGGTGGCTTTGCCGAACGCATGCGCTTTCCGGCCTTTATCCTCTTCTCCTTGCTCTGGACCACCCTGGTCTATGACCCTCTCGCCCACTGGGTGTGGGGCGGCGGCTGGCTGGCGGGACTTGGCGCTCTCGACTTCGCCGGGGGGACCGTGGTGCACATCAGCTCAGGCGTTTCGGCCTTGGTGGCGGCGCTGGTCATCGGCAAGCGTTACGGTTATCCGGAGTCGCTTCGCCCGCCCCACAACCTCCCCTTCACGGTGTTGGGCGCCGCCTTGCTGTGGTTTGGCTGGTTCGGCTTCAACGCGGGCAGCGCGCTGGCCGCCAACGGTCTGGCCTCTCTTGCCTTCGTGGTGACCCACGCGGCTACGGGGGCCGCAACGCTGACCTGGGTGGCCGTCGAATGGACCCTCAAGGGCAAGCCCACCGTGCTGGGCGCCGCGACGGGGGCCATCGCCGGATTGGTGGCCATTACGCCGGCGGCAGGTTATGTGGACGTTTTGTCCTCCCTCGTCATCGGCGTGGGAGCGGGCCTGGTCGGGTATTGGGGCGTCAACTGGCTCAAAGCGAGATTGGGCGCGGATGACGCGCTGGATGTGTTCGGCGTGCACGGGCTGGTCGGGACCTGGGGCGCTCTGGCCACGGGGCTTTTCGCCAGCGAGGCGGTCAACCCGGCTGGGGCGAACGGACTCCTGTCCGGCAATCCGGCCCAGTTCGTGAATCAGGTCATCGGCGTCGTGGCGGCGTGGGCCATGGCGGCCGTCGGCACCTACGTGATTCTCAAGGTGGTGGGCGTCGTCACGCCGTTGCGGGTTTCCCGCGAAGAAGAGCTCGTCGGTTTGGACCAGACTCTGCACGGCGAGGAGGCTTACCATCTGTCCCCGACGGTATTTGGACATGCGTCATCCGCTTTCGGCATGGACTCGGCCGCGGCCAAAGCCGGGAATCCAGCGGACGCCCGCCCCTCGTCGTAGGTCGTAGTGGAGAGGGAAAGTCGTCGCAGAAGCGGGAATACGGGGTGTGAGGAGGCAGGCGTGCGATGAAAATGCTGACCGTCATCGTTCGGCCGGAGAAGTTTGGCGACATAGTGGCGGCGCTGCGGAGGGCAGGCGTGACAGGGATGACCGTCACGGAGGTGCGGGGGCAAGGGTATCAGAAAGAATTGCCCCAAATTTACCGGAGCCTGTCGTATCAGGCTGATTTTGTGCAGAAAGTCAAGATTGAAACCGTGGTGCCGGACGACCGCGTCGAGGAAGTCCTGCAGGCCGCCGTGGCGGCGGCCCGCACGGGTCGGGTGGGCGACGGCAAGGTGTTCATAACAGAGGTAATCGATGCGGTGCGCGTGCGCACCGGTGAAAGGGGCGATGCGGCCGTACTTGGTCCGGGAGCGGACATGTGAAATGAACGGAAGCGTGAATGGTTACTTTTACTTTGAAAGGAGAAAGTCGATGATGAGATGAGCGGAAAGACCGAACTGTACTTGGACGACGGAGCACAGGCGTTCGTCGCGGAAATCCTGACCCCCGGCCGGATCGGCCGCGCGGAGCGTTTCGCCTATGAACGGGTCAGGAGCGAATTGCCCGCGTTTTGGTGCGGTCGCCTATCTGTCTGGGATCCTCTTTTGCTCGAGCCGGCCCGGTGGAAAACGCGGGCCGGCATTTTTGATCAATAGAATCATGTCGCACGTTCTGGGTATTTTCGAAACAGGTGAATTTGGATCACGTATGGATAGTGCATGATCTGCTCGAGGGTCTGGCTTCCGGCGAAGGGGAGGACTCGCGCGATGTGTATGGGGCACAAGCCTGTTCCCGGAAAAGGGGCAGGTGATCCGCATGCTGGGCCATTCGGCGCGCCAGCTGCAGGCGCGGATCCAGGCTTGCTGGAATTTCTTGCGACGGGAACTGCTTCGGCGAGAGCCGGTTTGGTTCCGGAAAGGAGAAATGAGAGAGAAGCAGCTGGCGGGCGACAGCAGAGAAAGGGAGGATGTGAGAAACCATGGAAAAGATGCAGCTCCATCTAAACATCGTCTGGACGGTGACCGCTGGCCTTCTGGTCTTTTTGATGCAGGCGGGCTTTATGGCTTTGGAGGCGGGTCTGGTCAGGGCGAAAAATTCAATCCATGTTGTGATGAAAAACATGGCGGATATTGTCATCGTGGCCATCGTCTCCTGATTCCGTGAACAATCTCCCTTGATCCACCTTTCTTTAGAAGGCCGGTGAAAAACTCCTTCATTTTGAAGGAAAACCGGACCTATGGATCGAATTCATTCAATCAAAGCAAGCAAGCATCCCTTTCTCAAAAAGGAGATTCAAACATGCAGCCTCGACGATTGACTTCCCATCAACCCAAATGGTTTCAGCATTATGGATAAGGAAGCCCTCGTGCCACAAAATCACATCCTTCGCCAAATCGATCGTGTCCTGGACTTCTCTGCGATCCATGAGTGGGCTGCCCCGCTTGATTCGGAACGCACCGGACGTCCGGCCGTCGGTCCGGAACTCGTCATGCGGATCATCGGACTTGCTTACCTCTTCAACCCCTCTGAGCGGGACCTCTTTCAAACGCTCCCCATGCACGAATGGACGACGGGGCGGATATATCTCAACATGGACGAGGATGAGGCATGGAAGAAGGCGTAGCAGGCCTCGAGAGAATCCGCTCGGGCTTGTGCCAAAGCGGCCTAAGTGCTCACCGCTCCATTCGCCAAAGAGGACAATTTTACACACGATCTCGGACTTGACCCATCGATGAAGAGTGAACGATTAGTTTTCTATGTACTTATGTGTTTCAATATACGAAATAATTGTTTAGCTAAAGTAAAATGATAAATATTTTATATAAAAACCGCTTTAAAAAACGCGGTTTAAAGTGAACCTTTTTCCGTGTTTTCGCCTCTAACATGTTGACAGGCGTTATACAGGAAAAGAGCAATGTCCGTGAGAAGTGAGTTTTTGCAGGAAAGGAGCAGTAAACGTGGATGTAGCTCCTTTGCTTAGACGCATCCAGGAAGGCGATGAGCAGGCATTTGAACAGCTGATCGAGCGCTATAGCGGAAAAGCCCTACGCACAGCCTACCTCATGACGGGGCAGAAGGAAACTGCTGAAGACGCCGTTCAAGAAGCCTTTATCCAGTGCTACCTAAAATTACACAGTTTGCGTGACCCAGCGGATTTCGAAGCGTGGTTTTACCGAATCTTAACCAGGACTTGCTGGCGCCTTTCCGCCAAGGAAAAGAAGACAGTTTCGCTGGATTTCCTTTTAGAGAATGGTCAAGAACATATGGTTGAGGAAGGTTACACGGAGGATGATTTAAAGAATTGGGAGACAAGACAGTTGCTTAAGCGGGCGCTTAGCAAACTCAGTATCCCCTTGCGCACCACCGTGGTACTTCACTACTACAACGACCTTCCGATTAAAGAAATCGCTCGAGTGCTCGGCGAACGGGAAGGGACCATAAAATCCAGGTTGCACGCAGCTCGCAGGCAGCTATTCGATGAATTAAAGCGAATTGCTCCAGAGTTTTTTGCGGTAAGTAACTCTGATGAAGGGAGAGAAACAAATGAAGCAACTGAAGAAGGTCCAAGTCGCTTGGAGCAGGCAGGATTATCACAAGAAACTTGAAGCATGGCTGCGCTCGGCGATGGCTAAAGAAGCTGAGGGCATCCACGTAGATCCTAATTTTGCTCAAAGGATTAAGGCGAACCTCCCTGTGCATCAAGGAATAGGCCAAGGAAAAGGCAAAATCGTGTTTGCACGGTGGCGGAAAGCGGCTTTCGCAACCGTTTCTGCTGTGCTAATTATAGTATGTCTAATTTTTAGCCTTTCTCCGGAAGCCAGGGCCTGGGCTGACAAAGCAGTCATTTCCCCGATGCTTTCTGTTGCCTACAAGGTTATCCGCACGGAAGGGGGTTATAAGGCAACGAAATTGGATCATCCTGGAAATGATGGCGCTCGGTTCGGTGGTCTTGAGGAGGTAGAAGCAGGTCAAGCCAAACGCATTCCTGAGTTCTCTACGACCGCCGAGGCTCAAGCATACGTTGGCTTTTCCTTTCATCTGCCCACTTACCTGCCCTCAGGATATGAACGAATCTCTATGACCGGAGATAGACAGGAGGGAAGCGACCGGGGTTTCGTCAGTGTTATTTATGGCGTTCCTAGAGAGACCAGCAAAAAACTATACCTGACCATCAGCAATGAGCGTAACTTCTTTCGGGGCGATGATGCCGCGCAGGAAGTTAAGGTGCAGGGTAAAACGGCCTACTGGGCAGAGATCCCTGTCATGGAAATGAACCCCACAAGTATACAACCTACCGTAAAAGTGCGGCGCACGCTTACATGGGAGGACGAGGGGTTGGTTTACAAACTGGAAGATAGGAGTGGTACGTTGCCTTTAAAAGATATGCTCAGAGTTGCAGAGTCGCTTAGATAGCCGCTCGTTCTTCCTAGCACGCGCTTTAACTCGGGGAATTACGCCCCGGAAAGGGGGTGATGTACCAGCACGCGCTTTAAACTCGGGGCATTCCGTCTCGGAAAGGAGGTGATGCAAATGAAGAAAGGTGAACTGATCCGGGAAACGTTGTAGTGATAGAATGTATTTGAACTTTCTACCAGTAATCTTAAAAGTCAGGGAGGAGATAGCATGTATCCCAAAAAAGGCCGGTTAACATTAGCTCTGACCTTGGCGGTGATGGCCGTCCTTCTGGTGGGCACCAGCGTCGCATGGGCCAATAATATTGATCCTATAAAAAGAAATGTGGTTAAAAACAGCGATCAAAACCCGACGCCTCAGCAGATAGAGGATGATTCTGGCGGCGCCAAGTCCGGCAAACTCGAATCAAAAGCAGAAAACGATCCGGGCGAGTCAATGATCATCTTCGGAAAGATACATCAGGATGGCACCAGAGAACCAATTAAAGTCTTTAAGGGAGAGCGGCAGCTTAATGTAAAGGTCGTCTTTAATGCCAAGACAGGAGATGTGGATTTTGTTCCCGTTAAGAAAACAAGAATCAACAAAAACAATCTAACTCCCCAGAAAATAGAGGATGAGATTGGCGCTTTGAAGGCCAGCGAAAACATCACAATCCAAGAACAGACCGAGGTGAAGTCAGACGAGACTTCTGTTCATACTAGTGGTTCCACGACCGCTATCTGGCACAAAGCCAGGGCTGAAAACGCACGGATCGGATGGTACGCGGAAGCCTACTCGTCAAACTATGACGGCGGCGCAGGAGCTGAGTCTGACGGAGATTCGATCAGTGCCTGGTATTGGTAATTTCATGAAGAAGGTGGCAAAGCCACCTTTTTCTTTTGTGTGTCAGGTGTGGTAAGCGTCGAATCCACCGCACCTGGACGAGTTGTGTCCGATATCCCGTATAAAAACGGATGGCGATGCAGGAGGGGAGGGAAGAGTTAGAGTCCATCGCAGTGGTGTAAAATTCGTCGTCCCCCTTGACGACGAAGCCACCGTGCGTGTCTACTCAGCGAGACCAACACCAAACGTAGAAGGCACAAAACGATGGCTTCACTCAATAGCTTCGCAGTTCTCGAGTGGATTCGCAAGATGCAAGAGGTGGATCAGATCGACTTTTTGCCGGAGTAGAGGAAATCGGCGCCGAGCGCTACGAGCGGACGGAGAGCCGCGTCATGCAGCGAAATGAGTATCGTTCAAGCACCTGGGACACGCGCCTCGGGACAGTCAATTTGAAGATCCCGAAGCTCCGTCAGGGCAGCTTCTTTCCTTCGATTCTCGAGCCGAGACGTCGAGCGGAACAAGCGCTGGTCTCTGTTATCCAGGAAGCGTATGTGAAAGGCGTGAGCCCCCGCAAGGTCGATGACCGGGTGCGCGCATTGGACCTGGATGGCATCAGCAAAAGCGAGGTGTTACTCCTCTGCTGGCGCATCGATGAAGGGGTGCGTCAGTTCAAAGAGCGGCTGCGTGCAGAGCATGGCTTTGGTGATCGCGATCGGCGTCACGGACACCAGGGGGCGCGAAGTGCTTGGGTTCGATGTTGGAACGAGCAAAGACGGCGCGTTCTGGGTCAAGTCCGAGATCGTGTGTAAAATTGCCCTCTTTGGTGAATGGAGCGGTGAGCGCTTAGGTCGCTTTGGCACAAGCCTGAGCGGATTCTCTCGAGGCCTGCTGCGCCTTCTTCCATGCCTCCTCCTCGTCCATGTTGAGATATTTCCGCTCCGTCGTCCATTCTTCGTCGATTTCCATCAGGAACACCCCCAGCAGACGGATCGCCGATTCCCGGTTGGGGAAGATGCGCATGACGCATTCACGGCGCCGAATCTCTTCGCCCGGCCGTTCGACGCCGTTGGTCGTGCGTAAGCGCCGCCGATATCGCTCAGGTAAGAGCAAAACAGCGGTTCCATCATCAAACCCATCCTCCAACACCTGCACCGCCTTCGGTGCCTTCTCTCTGTAAGCCTCGACAAACGCCTCTTTGAGCAACCGTGCCGTCTTCAGATCAGGCGCATCGAGGATCGCGCGGACCTCTTGGTCCACCTCCTCCTCGATCGCCTTGGGCGTGGCGTCCAAGGAATCGCGCCCCTTGATTTAGACACTTTGTTCGGTCTCCCTATGTGATGTAGACCTTGCTTGTGCTCAGGGCTTCTTTGAGCATTTCTTGGGGCGTTTTGTCCCGCAGGCTTGAATGCAGCCGATGCTCGTTGTAGGTCCGGATCCGTTCGGCCAAAAGCGCATCGAGGGCTTCGATGCTCCTTGCTTCAAGCAGAAGGTCTTGATGCTCTGCTTTGAAACGCGAGAAGAAGGATTCGACGATGGGATTTTCCTTCGGTCCCCGCTGGCTGTACGACAGTCGCTGCCCTTCTTCAAGCAGCAGATGACCGACCCACGCGTGACTCAAGAGGGCGCCGCCCTGATCGTGATGGAGGATGGCTTTCGGGCGCTCTCTCTTTTGGGTCAGAATGAACGCTTTGGCCCGTTCCCAAGCCTGAAGCGCGGTCCGAACATCCGGCGAGAAAGAGATGGCATATCCGATCACCATGCGGGTCCGATGGTCCAGAATCGGCAAAAACCAAACCTTCCCGCCGCCATAGACAAGCTGCGTGAAATCGGTGGTGAGCCCCTCAAAGGCGTCCGGTTCCCGTTCGGAAAGAAGGCGAAGGGCGAGATTCGCCCGTTCCTTGGCCAGAACAAGCGTCTCGAGCAGCGGATTGGGCTTCGGTTTTCTCACCTTTCGCGTGAGGGAAAGCTCAAACGTGTGGAGAAGACGACGGACCCGCTTTCCATTGACGACCATTCCCCGTCGCCGAAGCTCGGCCTCGAGGCGGTGATCGCCGGACTCCGGATGTTCCCGAAGGATGGCTTCGATCTCAGCTTTGAGCGCTGCATCGGACTCCCTTCGTTTCTTCTCGGCTTCCTGGCGCTTTTTCTGGTCATACCACGTCGCTCGTGGAATGCCAAGCGTCTTGAGGAGAAACGGCAGGGGAGCCAGCCGCCTGGCCAGCGCCTCTTGCGCCAGACGGATGCGCTCCTGAAGCGGAAGTTGATCTCACTCCCCGCCCGAGGAAGTTTTTTAGGAGCGCGATTTCGACCTCCTTTTTGCCGAGGAGCTGTTCCAAATCACGAATGCGCTTCGGGGATCCTCTCTTTGTTCGGAGGTTCAAAGAGCTCGACGCCTTTTTCCAGGAGGGTAAGCTTTCCCTTCAAGAGGGTATTCGGATGAACGCCGTATTCCCGGGAGAGTTCGACGAGCGTTTTTTCGCCTTTGATCAGTTCCAAAGCCGCTTTGAATTGGATGGAGCCGGGGATGGATGTTGTTCGTTTCACGAGTCGCCCCTCCTTTGGCAGAAGGATACAACATAGTTTTAGCATTTGTCCAGTCTAAGGGGCGCATGACCGTGCCGGGCGAGGCCGTCACCTTGATCGATGGGACGCGTCGCGGCGAGGATGCCGAGGTGCCGGTGGACGGGAGCGTCGTCATCGGCGTGCCCGACTCCAGTCTGTCGGCGGCGACGGGGTACGCCGAGGCGAGCGGGCTTCCGTTTGATTTCGACCTGGTGAAAAACCGGTACGTCGGCCGCCCGTTCATCCGGCCGGAGGCGTCGGCGCGGGAGGCGGGGGTCCGGCGGAAGCTCGCGGTCCTCGAGCCGGTCGTCCGGGGGCGGTCGGTGATCGTCGTCGACGATTCGATCGTCCGGGGAACGACGATGCGGCGCATCGCCGGGCTTGTCCGGGAAGCCGACGTCCGGGCGGTGCACGTTCGCATCGCCGCGGAAGGATTCCGCTCGGCGGTTGGCGGCGGCGTCTGCCTCGGATGTTTTAGGGGATTTACCCGATGGCCGTCGGGTGAAACGGGATTGTCGTTTCGGCGGCGCTCGTGTACAATACAGTATACAACATAATGGTATAAAAACAGCGATTCGCCTCGCACGAACGGAGGGAGGTTGGCGCATGGTTGCGGTGAACGCCGAGACGGAGCTGTATGCCCTGTTCGGCTCGCCGGTGGCGCATTCTCTGTCGCCGGAAATGCAGACGGCCGCCCTCCGGGAACGGGGGCGAAACGCGGTCTACCTGGCCTTTGACGTCAAGCCCGATCGTCTCGAGGAGGCGGTGCGGGCGATTCGGGCCCTCGGCATTCGAGGGGCCAACGTCACCATCCCGCACAAAGAGGCGGTCATCCGCCATCTCGATGCCCTCGACGAAAGCGCCCGCCGCTACGGGGCGGTCAACACGGTCGTCGTCCGGGACGGCGCCCTCATCGGGCATAATACGGACGGTGAGGGTTACATCCGTTCGCTCGAGGAACTGTTTCTCATCGATTGGCCGGAGCAGCGGGTGCTCCTTCTCGGCACCGGCGGCGCGATGCGGGCGGTGGCGATCGCCGTGGCGCTCAAGGGCGTTCGCTCGATCACCCTCGTCAACCGGACCGAAGAACGGGCCCGGGCGCTGGCGGAGGAGCTTCACCGTCTCGGCGCGGCGGTCGAGGTGGAGCGGTGGGCGAACCGCCGGCATTTGACCGCCGACAAGACGCTCGTCATCAACGGCACGCCGCTCGGCATGGTGCCGCGGACGGACGAGTCGCCGCTTCCCCGGGAGGCGCTTCACCCGAATCTCATCGTAAGCGATCTCGTCTACAACCCGTTCAAGACTCGGCTCCTGCTCGACGCCGAGGCGGCGGGGGCCCGGGTGCATCCCGGCATCGGCATGCTCGTCCATCAGGGGGCGCTGGCATTCGAGCTCTGGACCGGCGAGCGGGCTCCGATTCCGGTCATGTACCAGGTCGCCCGGTCGAAGGTCGTTCACCTGAAAGAACCGGAAAGGGGAGCGCTGCCCCCCCTATCTCCCCGGGACGCCGTCGGCGAGGTTGCCGGTCGGTGAGGCGCATCGGGCTTTTCGGCGGGACGTTCGATCCGCCCCACTGGGGTCACCTCGTCGCCGCCGAACGGGCGGCCGACGCCCTCGGCCTCGAGGCGGTGTGGTTCGTGCCGAACCGCCTGCCGCCTCATAAGGATCCTCGTCTGCACGCGCCGGCGGAAGACCGGCTGGCGATGGTGCGGCTCGCGATCGAAGGGGCGCCGCGGTTTGCCGTCTCGACGGTGGAGCTGGAGCGGGACGGCCCGTCGTACACGATCGACACGGTGCGGCTCCTTCGGGCTCGGCATCCGGACGTCGCCTGGACGTTCATCGTGGGGGAAGATGCTTTTCGGAGCCTTCCGACGTGGAAGGAGGCGGCCGAGCTCGTCCGGCTCGTCGACTGGGCGGTCCTCCGCCGCTTCGACGATGGGGAGGGCCGGGCCGATCGGCCGGCGGATCCGGACGGCAAAAGGGAGGCCCTTGGGGAGGCTGAGCCGCCCCTCGACGGGGACTGGCCCGCCTTTTCCGGGCCGATCGCGGCTACCGTCGTCGAGATGCCCCGGATCGACCTGTCGTCGTCCCTCATCCGAACATGGGTTCGCGCCGGCCGCTCCATCCGCTTCCTCGTGCCGGAACCGGTCCGGCGCTACATCGTCGAGCGGGGGCTTTATCGCGAGCCGGCCCCCGAAAGCGTCTCTGACCGGGGGCGGCCCGCACGCTCGCATGAACTTTAGCCGCCGGAGCGGGACTTCTGCCCGGACGCGGGGCGGCCTTGGGACCGGGCCGGAAGAAGCGAGCGATGCGCCGGGCGAAAAGATGGCCGCGACGAGGGGACGGGCGCGGCGAGTAGACCGTCGCAGCGAGGAGCCTTGCGCCGGCGGATCGTCGGAAGAGGCAGGGGAAGACCCCGCGGGGAAGGTCTGCGAGGCCGGGGAGGGAAGAGCGTGGAGGCTTTGTTGGCGACGATCGAGGCGGAACTTCGGGCGGAACTCAGCCCGAAGCGTTACCGGCACGTCCTCGGCGTTGCGGAGACGGCCCGGAACCTTGCCCCTCGGGCCGGCGTGCCGGAAGACGAGGCGGTGTTGGCGGCGCTTCTCCACGACCGGTGTCGGGAGTGGCCGGCAGCGGAGCTGGAGGCCATCCTTCGCCGCTACCGGGACGTCGTCTGGCTGGACTACGCGCCGGTCATCTGGCACGGACCCGTCGCGTCGTACGTCGCCCGCGAGCGGTACGGCATCGAAAACGTCCGGGTGCTTGAGGCGATCTACTATCACACAACCGGCCGCGGGGCGATGAGCTCTCTCGATCTTGTCCTGTGGGTGGCGGATTATATCGAGCCGGGGCGGACCTTTCCCGAGGCCGACGTCGCCCGGAAGCTCGCCGAAACGGACCTGGAGGCCGCCTTTCGCTACGGTCTTTCGCGGTCGCTCATCGAGCTCATCGAACGGGGGGAAAAGATCCATCCGGCGATGTGGCAGGCCTACAACGCGATCGCAGGAAGGAGGGCATAAGTGGCGGAGCACACGCTGCCGGAAGAAGCGGCTTCGGCGCTGGCGCAGGCGGTGGCGGAGGCGCTTTTGAACAAAAAGGGGGAGGACGTCCGCATCCTTTCTCTTCGGGGGCTCAGCCTCATCGCCGACTACTTTGTCCTCGCCAGCGGCACGAGCCGTCCGCACGTCCAGGCGTTGTACGAAGCGGCCGTCGACGTTTTCCTCGAGCGGGGGATTCGGCCTCGGATTGAAGGGGCGGAGCACCGGCGCTGGGTGCTCGTCGACGGCGGCAGCGTCATCGTCCACGTGTTCCACGAGGAAGAACGGTCATACTACGGCCTCGAGCGGCTCTGGTCGGATGCTCCGGAAGTGCCGCTTCCGAGCCCGGCGCCGGCGCCATAAGAAACGCCTGTCTTGCGTCCGCCGCTCCGCGCGGCGCCGGCCGCTACCGGCGCCGGTGCCGGTCGAGGAGCGTCAGGACGGCGTCGTCCTCAAGCTGCGGGAAGTGGCGGTAGAACTGGCCGACGGCGTAAAACGGCTCCGGTTCGGCGAGGAGGACGATGCGGTCGGCCAAGGAGGCGAGGCGCTTTCGGGCTTCCGGCGGCGCGACGGGGGCGGCGACGAGGAGGCGGAGCTCCGGCCGGGCCGCTTTGAGCCACGCGAGAGCGGCGAGGACCGTCGCGCCGGTGGCGATGCCGTCGTCGACGACGATCGCCAGGTCGGTCGTATCCGGAGGTCCGGCGCCGTAGGCCGCAAGACGGCGGTGGACTTCTTCCCGCGCCCGGGCTTCTTCCGCCCGGAGGTCGTCCGGTCGAAGGCCGAGGGCCTCCAGAACGGCCGGCTGGTAGACGGCTTTGCCGTCGGGGCCGACGGCGCCGACGGCGAGCTCCGGTTGTCCCGGCGCGCCGATTTTGCGCACGACGAGGACGTCGAGGGGAAGGGCGAGGCGTTCGGCCATCGCCGCCGTGACGGCGACTCCGCCCCGGGGAATGCCGAGCAGGAGGGCGCGCCGCTGCTTCAGGTCCGGAACGGCCCGGCGGACGGCATCGGCGAGGCGCCGACCGGCGTCGGCGCGGTCGACGAAGCGGAACGGAGGCATCATCATCTTTTCACCGCTCCTTTTTGACCCTGGATTTTTTGACAACGCTGGCGCCGTTCGATACAATGGAAGGGCAGGCGGGCCAGCCCGCCCGGAGCGAACGTCGGGAGGATTCGAATCGAATATACGCGCAAACGCGATGACCGGGCGCCGCGCGGCGGCGGGCCCTCAGAGAGCCGGCGGTCGGTGCGAGCCGGTGGCCGGCGCCGCGCGTCCTCTCCCGGAAGTGGCCGGTTCGATGTCGGCCGGAAGGCCGGCGGAGGGCCGGACGTCTCCCGCGTTAAGGGAACGAGGGGCCGGCGGGTTCGCCGGCAAGAAGGGTGGTACCGCGGAGGTCGAGCGCCTTCGTCCCTTGGGGACGGGGGCGTTTTTTCATACCCCGAATCTATTTTCCCAGCTTTGGCGCTGCGCGCCAAGCGCGGGACGGACCAGAGGAGGGAGAATGCGTTGGCCGGACGAGAGCGTCACGCTTACGATCACCGGGCGATCGAGCGGAAGTGGCAGGCGTACTGGGAAGAACATCAGACGTTCCGCGTCGATGACGGGGACCGATCGAAACCGAAATATTACGTCCTGGATATGTTTCCCTACCCGTCCGGGTCGGGACTCCACGTCGGCCACGTCGAGGGGTACACGGCGACGGACATCGTCGCCCGGATGAAGCGGATGCAGGGGTACAACGTCCTTCACCCGATGGGGTGGGACGCCTTCGGCCTCCCGGCGGAGCAGTACGCCCTCGACACGGGGAACAACCCGCGGCACTTTACTCAGAAGAACATCGACAACTTCCGGCGGCAGCTCAAGTCCCTCGGCTTTTCGTACGACTGGAGCCGGGAGATCGACACGACCGATCCGAAGTACTACAAGTGGACGCAGTGGATTTTTCTCAAGCTGTATGAACGCGGCCTCGCCTACATGGCGGAGGTGCCGGTGAACTGGTGTCCGGCCCTCGGGACGGTGCTGGCCGACGAAGAGGTGATCGACGGCAAAAGCGAGCGGGGCGGCCATCCGGTCTACCGGGTGCCGATGCGGCAGTGGCTGCTTAAGATCACCGCCTACGCCGACCGGCTGCTCGAAGACCTCGAGAGCCTCGACTGGCCGGAGCACATCAAAGAGATGCAGCGGAACTGGATCGGCCGCTCCGACGGGGCGGAGATCGACTTTCCGCTCGAGGGGGGCGTCGGGACGGTGACGGTGTTCACGACCCGGCCCGATACGCTCTTCGGGGCGACGTACCTCGTCCTCGCGCCGGAACACCCTCTCGTCGACGCGATCACGACGCCGGATCGGCGGCCGGCGGTCGAGGCGTACCGGGAGGAAGTGCGCCGGAAGTCGGACCTCGAGCGAACGGACCTGAACAAAGCAAAAACCGGCGTCTTCACCGGCGGCTATGCCCTGCACCCGGTGACCGGAGCCAGGCTTCCGGTCTGGATCGCCGATTACGTCCTCGGCCATTACGGCACCGGGGCGATTATGGCCGTCCCGGGACACGACCAGCGGGACTGGGAGTTCGCCCGGGCGATGAACCTGCCGATCGTCGAGGTGGTCCGGGGCGGCAACCTCGATGAGGGGGCCTACACCGGCGATGGCGAGCACGTGAACTCGGATTTTCTGAACGGCCTCCGGAACGCCGAGGCGATCGAGACGATGATCCGCTGGCTGGAAGAACACGGCAAGGGCCGCCGCAAACGGCAGTACCGCCTGCGGGATTGGGTTTTCAGCCGGCAGCGGTACTGGGGCGAGCCGATTCCGATCCTCCACCTCGAGGACGGGACGACGAAGCCGGTGCCGGAGGCGGCGCTTCCGGTCATGCTTCCGGAGACGGACCACATCCGGCCGACCGGCACCGGCGAGTCGCCGCTCGCGAACATCGCTGAGTGGGTCGAGACGCTTGATCCCGAGACCGGAAAACGGGCCCGGCGGGAGACGAACACGATGCCCCAGTGGGCCGGAAGCTCGTGGTACTTCCTCCGCTTTGTCGATCCTCACAACGACGAGCGGCTCGCCGATCCGGAAAAGCTCGCCTACTGGCTGCCGGTCGACCTGTACGTCGGCGGGGCAGAACACGCGGTCCTCCATCTTCTGTATGCCCGCTTCTGGCACAAATTCCTCTACGACCTCGGCGTCGTGCCGACGAAGGAGCCGTTTCAAAAGCTCTTCAACCAGGGCATCATCCTCGGGGAAAACCACGAGAAGATGTCCAAATCCCGGGGCAACGTCATCAATCCGGACGAGATCGTCGAAAGCCACGGCGCCGATGCCCTTCGGCTCTACGAGATGTTCATGGGGCCGCTTGAGGCGACGAAGGCGTGGTCGATGGACGGGCTGGACGGTGCGCGACGCTTTCTCGACCGGGTGTGGAGGCTTATTGTCGCCGAAGACGGGACGCTTTCGCCGCGGATCCGGGAGACGGCGGAAGCCGACGACGCCTTGACCCGCCTGTACCACCAGACGGTGAAAAAGGTGACGGAAGACTACGAAGCCCTCCGATTCAACACGGCGATCAGCCAGCTCATGATCTTCGTCAACGAGGCGTCCCGCCGGGAGGCGCTCCCGAAGGCGTTCGTCGAGGGGTTCGTCAAGCTCCTCTATCCGGTGACGCCGCACCTCGGCGAGGAGCTCTGGGCGCGTCTCGGCCACACCGGCACGATCGCTTACGAACCGTGGCCGGCGTACGATCCGGCCGCCCTCGAAGCGCCGGAGGTGGAGGTCGTCGTCCAGATCGGCGGCCGGGTGCGGGGAAAGCTTGTCGTGCCGAAGGGGCTTCCGGAGGCGGAGCTCAGAGAACAGGCGCTTCGCCTGCCGGAGATCGAGCGGCATCTCGCCGGAAAGTCGCCGAAGAAGGTTGTCGTCGTGCCGGATAAGATCGTGAACATCGTCGTCTGACGGTCGGGCGAACAGGCCGGTGGAGGGCCGGGCGAAATCGTCGACCGATGGTCGGACGAACGGGCTTTGCGGCCGGACGAAAGCGCGGTGGGGAGGGGAAGCGGGATGTCCCGAGAGGCGGACGGCAGGCCGCGGTGGGAAGCGCGGACCGATTGGGGCTGGTTTGCCCTGACCGAGGCGCCGATCGACGTGGGGACGCTGTCGGCCTTCGTCACCCGGCCGGAGGTCGGGGCGGTCAACGTCTTTCTCGGCACCGTTCGGGAGTGGACGCGGGGGCGGCGGACGCTTTATCTCGTCTACGAGGCGTATGAGGCGATGGCGCTTCGGCTGCTTCAGACGCTCGGGGAGGAAGTGCGGAGGGAGCATCCCGGCGCGCGGGTGGCGGTGCATCACCGCCTCGGCCGGCTGGAAATCGGCGAGATCGCCGTCGCCATCGCCGTCGGCACGCCGCACCGGGACGCCGCCTACGCCGGAAGCCGGCACATCATCGAGCGGATCAAGGAAATGGTGCCGATCTGGAAAAAAGAATTCTGGGAGGACGGATCGTTCTGGGTCGGCGACCAGCTGGAACGGATCCCGTATCCCGACGGTCGGCCGCCGGAGGGGCCCGAAGGATGAGGCGGCCCGCCGGCGGCCTTGGCCGATCTGGCGGAGCGGCGATTTGGCGGCAGGAGGAGGGACGGAGATGGGGCCGGAGTCGGATCGGCCGCAGCCGTGGCGGGAGCACCTCGCCGAGCTCCGGCGGCGGCTCATCTGGTCGCTCGTCGTGCTTCTCGGGATGACGGTCGCTGCCCTGGTCCTGGCGCCCGTTTTCTTTCGGTGGCTTCGGCCGCCGGGGATCGAGTGGTACGCCTTTTCGCCGATGGATACGCTGGCGACGTTTCTCAAGGTGTCGCTGGCGTTCGGCTTTTTTTTAAGTTTGCCCTTTGTGCTGTATCAGATCTGGGCCTTCGTCCGGCCGGGGCTCACGGAGCGGGAAGCCCGGGCGGCCCTCCGGCTCATCCCGGCGTCGTTTGCCCTGTTTCTCGTCGGGGTCGCCCTGGGGTATGCCGTCCTCTTTCCGGCCCTCGTTCGGGCGCTCATGCGCCTGAACGCCTTTTTGGGCCTCGAGCTCGTCCTGGGCGTTCGACCCTATCTGGAGCTTCTCGTCCGCGTGCTCCTTGCCGCCGGCGCGGTGTTTGAGCTTCCGCTCGTGATGATCTTTCTCGCTTCGGTGGGGCTCCTTCCGCCGGAGCGGCTGAAAAAAAGCCGGCCGACGGCGTATTTTGTCCTTATCGTCGCAAGTTGGCTTTTCGCGCCGGGCGACTGGGTGAGTTTTCTTCTGCTCGTCCTGCCGCTTCTCGTGCTGTACGAGCTGTCGGCGCTTTTGATCCGGCTGGCGTTCCGCCGGCGCGTCGCGTCCGGGGTCGGATGAGCCGGCGTCGGCGACGCGAAGCGGGTCGGATCGGGAGCGGGATGGGGCGAAGAGGGGAGGGACGGCGATGAACGGGAAGAACGGAGGTCTGGATCGTTCGACGGTGACGGTGCTTTTGTTTGCCGGGCTGGGGGAGAAGGTCGGCCGAACGCTTTCGTGGCCGTGGCGGGAGGGGCTTACGGTGGCGGAGCTTCTCGACGAGCTCGCCGCCCGTTATCCGGAGGTGGCGGTGTACCGGCCGACGGTGATGACGGCGGTGAACGCCGCCTACCGCCCGGTCGATCATCCGCTTCGGCCGGGCGACGAAGTGGCGCTCATCCCGCCGGTGAGCGGCGGTTGAGGCGCCGGACATCCGGGCACCGTTTCGATGCCGGCGCGGTGCGCCGGGCGTGGGCGCTTGCGCTTTTGTTCGGGGCGCTCTGGCTCTGCCTGGGCGGCTGTCAGAACGGGCCATCTCCCGGCGCGCCGCCGAAGGGAGCGGATGACGGGGCGGATCGGGAAGCCGCGGCGATTCGACTCGTCGATGCCACCGGTGCCGAAGTGGCGCTTCCGGCGCCGGCCCGGCGGGTGGTGACGCTCCTTCCGAGCCTGACGGAGACGGTGGCGGCGGTGGCCGGCGTCGGGCCCCTCGTCGGGGTGACGGCAAACGACACGTACCCGCCGGAGGTGCGAACGCTTCCGACCGTCGGCGACATGGCCGTCGATCCGGAGCGGGTGGCGGCCCTGCGGCCGGATCTCGTCCTCGCCGGCCGCTTTCATGGGACGACCGTCGTTCCGGCGCTCCGGCGCCTCGGAATCCCGGTGTTCGTCGAGGAGGAAAACGCCCGCACGTTCGACGACGTCTACCGAACGATCCGGAACGTCGCCGCGCTCCTCGGCGAAGGGAAGCGGGGCGAGGCGCTCGTCGCCCGGCTTTCGTCCCGGGTGCAGGCGATCGAAAAAGCGGTGCGGGCGGTGCCGGAGGCGGAGCGAAAGACGGCGTTCGTCCTCCTTTCGCCGCCGCCGGACGTGTATACGGCCGGCGGCGACACGTTCATCGGCGCGGTGCTCCGGGCGGCCGGGGTCATGAACGTCGCCGAGGCGGCGGAGGGCTGGCCTCTCTGGTCGGCAGAAGACGTCGTCCGGGCCGATCCGGACGTGCTCCTCCTCGTCGTCGGGGAGGGGGAAGCGAAGCGGTGGATCGAGGCGCTCAGGCGGTCGCCCGGCCTGTCTACCCTGCGGGCGGTGCGGGAAAGCCGCGTTGTCACGATCGACGCCGACCGGATCAGCCGGCCGGGACCGCGCCTCGTGGAGGCGCTCGTCGAGGTGGTTCGGGCGGTTTATCCCGACGTCGTCGTGCCGGAAGGGGTCGGCGGCGGATGAGCCGCCGGCGGATCGCGCTCGGGTACGCCGGCTTCGGGCTTTTTGCCCTGGCGGCGATCGCCGCCGGTCTGTGGTGGGGCGCCGCGCGGCTGGATGCGGCGCCGCCCGGGACGCCGGAGGGAGAATGGATCCGGCGGATCGTCTGGGAACTTCGGGCGCCGCGGGTGCTCACGGCCTTCTGGGCGGGGGCGGCGCTCGGGCTTGCCGGTTCCGCCCTTCAGGCGCTTTTTCAAAATGCCCTCGCCGAGCCCTATACGCTCGGCGTGTCGTCCGGCGCGGCGTTCGGCGCGGCGCTTTTTTTCGCCTTGGGCGGGGCATCCGGCCTCGGGGCCGGCGGAACGGCGCTCGCCGGCGCCGCCGCCGCGCTCTTTTTGGTGCAGCTTCTTGTGCGGCTTTCTCGCCGGCCGTCGGCGGAGGGGCTCATCCTCGCCGGGGCGGCGGCGAACGCTTTTTTCGGCGCGCTGGTGTCGCTTCTCATGGTGTTCGCCGGCGAGGAGCTTCGAGCGATCGTGTACTGGCTGTTCGGGAGCGTTGCCGGCCGATCGTGGCCGACGGCCCTCGGCCTCGGTGGGCTGGTTGCCGCCGGTTTTGTCGGCCTGTACGCCGAGCGGCGAAGGCTCGACGCCCTGTTGTTCGGTGAAACGGCGGCGCTCGCCGTCGGCGTCGACGTCGTCACGCTCAGGCGGCGGGTCGCCTTTCTCGCTTCTGCCCTCGCCGCCGGTGTGGTCGCCGCCGCCGGCGTCATCGGCTTTGTCGGCCTCGTCGCACCGCACGTCGTCCGCCGCTTCGGGGCGCCGATGCACCGGCATCTTCTTCCGCTCGCGGCGCTCTTCGGCGGCGGATGGCTCGTCGCCGCCGACCTCATCGCTCGGCGGGCGCTGGCGCCCCGGGAGCTGCCCCTCGGCGTCGTGACGGCGCTGATCGGGGCGCCGCTTTTTGCCTGGCTCCTCGTCCGAAGGGAGGCGCTTTCGGGAGACGATCGCGATGCGCGATGAAGGTAGGACGCAGGCGGCGATTCTCGCCGTGCGAGGAATCGGAGCGTCGGTCGGGGGGCGAACGCTTTTTTCCGACCTCGACTGGGCGCTCTATCCCGGCGAGGTCTGGGCCGTCGTCGGTCCGAACGGCGCCGGGAAAACGACGTTTCTCGCGCTCCTCGCCGGGCTCAGGCGACCGGATGCCGGCGAAGTCACCCTCCGGGGCCGGCCCCTTCGGCGCCTCCGGCGGGAGGAGATCGCCCGGCACGTGGCGTACGTGCCCCAGTCTCCCGGCTCAGGGCCGCTTTCCCTGGAGGAGTTCCTCGCCCTTGGCGGGCTTGCGTCCGGGCTGGCCGGCGCGGCGCTTCGTCGACGGGTGGAACAGGCGGCCGAGCGGTTCGGCCTCGGGGGCAGGCTGAAGCTCCCGGTGCAGGCGCTATCGGGCGGGGAGCGGCGCCGGGCGTATCTCGCCCGGGCGGAGGTGCAGGACGCCGCCGCGTATTTGCTCGATGAGCCGGCGGCCGACCTGGATGTGCGGGCGGCGTGGGAGATGTTCGGCCGGATCCGGGCATGGGCGGCGGAAGGACGCGGCGTGGTGTTCGTCACCCACGACGTCAACGCGGCGGCGCTCGTCGCGGACCGGGTGCTCCTTTTCGGCGGTCGGCGCGACGCTGCTTTGCCGGTGACCGAACCAGGGCGGCCCTCTCCGGCGGCCGAAGCCGGGCTGCCGGACCCGGCGCCGGCGCCCACCCCGGCGGTCCTTCACCCGACGGCCCTTCAGGCGGAGGCGATCGAAGGCGCCTTTGGCCTGAGGCCGGTTCCGGTCCGGCATCCGCTGGCAAACGTGCCGCAGTTTCTGTATCCTCCCATTCGACCCGGTCCATACTAACGGTGCACAAGCCCGTTCGGAAGGAGGGGCCGCGGTGCACCGAAGGTCTGGCCGGGAAAAGGGCCGTCGGTCGGCGCTCATCGTGCTGACGGCGTTGGTCGCCGCCACCTTCGCGCTCGCCGGCGCGCAGCCGGCGGAAAACGGCGGCTGGGGCGCGAGCCGGGCGGCGGCGTTCGGCAAAGGGACGCTTCGCGTCGGCGCCCGAGGCGGCGACGTGTATGAACTGCAGGGGCGGTTGAAATATCTCGGCTACTACACCGGCCCGGTCGACGGCGTCTTCGGTTGGCGGACGTACTGGGCGGTGCGCAACTTTCAGTATCGCTTCGGGCTTCGGGTGGACGGCGCCGTCGGCCCGGCGACGAAGGCAAAGCTTTATGCGGCGACGCGGGGCTGGCGGCCGACGGCGCCCGCGACTCCGGCGCGGAAGGCCGGGTTCGCGGGGCCGGTCCTTCGGGTCGGCGCTCGGGGAGGCGCCGTTTTCGACGTCCAGGGGCGGCTTAAATTTCTCGGCTATTACAAGGGGCCGGTCGACGGCGTCTTCGGCTGGCGGACGTACTGGGCGGTGCGCAATTTTCAGTATCGCTTCGGGCTTCGGGTGGACGGCGCCGTCGGCCCGGCGACGAAGGCAAAGCTCTATGCGGCGACGAAGGGGTACCGTCCGACGGCGACGGCCGCGCCGAAACCGGCCCCCCGGACGACCGGTGCGACGACGACCCCGACCGGCGCCGTCGTCGGAGCGCGGGGGCGGTTTACGGCGCAGGAAGTGCGCCTCATGGCCAATGCCGTCTACGGCGAAGCCCGAGGAGAGCCGTACGTCGGCCAGGTGGCGGTGGCGGCGGTCATCCTGAACCGGCTGCACCACCCGGCGTTCCCGAATACGATCGCCGGCATCATCTTTCAACCGGGGGCCTTCACGGCCGTCGCCGACGGTCAGATCTGGCTCACGCCAAACGTCACCGCCCGCCGGGCGGTGATCGACGCCATCAACGGCTGGGATCCTTCGGGCGGGGCGATCTACTATTTCAATCCCGCCACGGCCACCTCGGCCTGGATCTGGTCCCGGCCGCAGATCAAGCGGATCGGCAACCACATTTTTGCCCGCTAGGCAAAGCGACTTTGTCCGCGCGGGCAAGGCGCAAGCCCGTTTCGATCGGGCGCCGGCGGGGAAAAGGGACTCCCTCCGCTTCCATCGCCCAGGAGGCCCGTCCGACCTCGGGCGATGGCCGGAAGAAGCGAGGTCGGTAGCGATGGCGGCGGCTTCGTCCGAAACACAGGCGGTGTGTTTTTCGACGTTGGGTGCTGTCTTTGGATGGCTTGACATACCTTACAGCCGTATCGTAAGATGAAGATGAAATCAAAGCCGGCGGCCGTCCGCCGGCCCCGATCACCGGCTTGGTGAGGGCGCTTGGGGCAGGCGGGCCGCGGAAAGGAGAGGGCGACGTGAGAGAGCTCGTGCTTAAGATCGATGGGATGACGTGTGGACATTGCGTCCATACGGTGACGAAGGCCCTTTCGGAACTGGACGGGGTGGAAGACGTCCACGTCGAACTGGAGGGCGGTCGGGCGGAGGTGGCCTTTGATCCGGCCCGGGTCGATGTGGAGGCGATGCGCCGGGCGGTGGAAGCGGCCGGTTATACGCTTGTGGCCGCGGAACCGGCGGATCGTTGATCGGTCGCCCCGTGAACCGAAACCGGCGCCGAGGGCAGGGACGCCGAATGCGTTCGATGAGCCGGCGCTCGGTCGCCGCTTTTCTTTTCGCTTTACGATACCCCCATCCTGTATTTCGGCGTCTTCAGGCGTCCGGCACTCCCGGAGAAATCGCGGCGTTCGGCCGCGGGCTTCCTGAGTCGCTTGATCGGGCGGCCGGCCGCCGTGTGAAGACGCGGATGGGTGAATCCCGGGCGCCCGATCCCAATCCCCGGGCCTGACGGGTTTATCGGCGTGCCGGTTCGTCGGTCGCCAAAACGAAGGATCCGGTGCTCGGGGCGGGCACCGGGCGCCTTGAGAGGGGGGAACGGCGATGGGGCAGCAGGCAGAGCCGGTCGGAGCGCCGCCGAAGGCGAAAGGCGGGCCGCCGGGGGCAATGGAAGTCACGCTCGGCGTGACCGGCATGACGTGCGCCGCGTGCGCGGCCCGGATTGAAAAGGGGCTCGCGAAGCTCGACGGCGTCGCCGGGGCGGAGGTGAACCTCGCCCTGGAGAAGGCGACGATCCGCCTCGATCCCGAAAAGGTCGACCTCGCCCGGGTGGAGGCGGCGATCGCCGCCCTCGGCTACGGGACGGTGAAAAAAACGGTGCACCTCAAGCTCGGCGGTGGGACGTTGAACGACGAAGCGTCCCGGCGGCGGCTGGAGGCGGCGTTTCGCCACCTGCCGGGCGTCTTTCGGGCGGAGGTGAACGTGGCGACGGAGGAGGCGCGGATCGAGATTGCGCCTGAGGCGATCCGGCCGGAGGCCCTGATCGAAGCGGCGAAGGCCGCCGGTTTTGCGGCGTGGCTCGTGGAAGGGACGGAAGAAGACCCGAAGGAGAAGGAGATGCGGGCCAGAATCCGGCGGCTTCTCGCAAGTGCCTTGCTCACGTTTCCGCTCGCCTGGACGATGCTCGCCCACCTCATCCCCGGCGGGGAACGGTTTGTGCCGGAGATTCTCATGAACCCATGGGTGCAGCTTCTTCTCGCGACGCCGGTGCAGTTTTGGATCGGGTGGACCTTTTACCGCGGGGCTTACCTCAACCTCCGGGGCGGGAGCGCCAACATGGACGTCCTCGTCGCGCTCGGGACATCGGCCGCCTACGGTTACAGCCTCTATCTCGTGCTCTGGGAGTATGCGGCAAAGGGGCGGCCGGTCGATCTCTATTTTGAGACGAGCGCCATGCTGATTACGCTCATCCTCCTCGGAAAGACGCTGGAAGCCCGGGCGAAAAGCCGGACGGCCCGGGCGATCGAGGCGCTTTTGGCCCGGCAGGCGAAAACGGCCCGCCTCCTTCAAGACGGGGAGGAGGTCGAGGTGCCCGTCGAGCGCGTTCGGCCGGGGGACCTCCTTCGGGTGCGGCCGGGGGAGAAGATTCCGGTCGACGGCGTCATCGTCGAGGGCGAGGCGGCGGTCGACGAGTCGATGCTCACCGGCGAGCCCCTTCCGGTCCACCGAAAGGCCGATGACCCGGTCGTCGGGGCGACGGTGAACGTCGACGGGTCGTTTGTCATGCGGGCGACGCGGGTCGGCGAGGAGACGGTGCTCGCGCAGATCGTCGCCGCCGTCGAGCGGGCCCAGGGCGAAAAAGCGCCGATCCAGCGCCTGGCGGACCGCGTCTCGGGCGTGTTCGTCCCGGCGGTCGTCCTGATCGCGGTCTTTGACTTCCTCCTCTGGTATTTTGTCCTCGATCCGGGGGCCTTTGCCCGGGCGCTCAAAAACATGATCAGCGTCCTCGTCATCTCGTGCCCGTGCGCCCTGGGCCTGGCGACGCCGACCTCGGTCATGGCCGGAAGCGGCCGGGCGGCGGAGGCGGGCATCCTGTTTCGCGGCGGCGAGTCGCTGGAAGGGCTGGCCCGGGTGGACGTCGTCGCCTTCGATAAGACCGGGACCCTCACCGAAGGGCGTCCGGCGGTGACCGACGTCCGGCCGACCGCCGGCGTGACGGAAGCGGACCTCCTCACCCTCGCGGCGGCGGTGGAGGCGCATTCGGAACATCCCCTCGCCCGGGCGATCGTCGCTTATGCCCGGGAACGGGGAATCGCCGAACCGGAGGCGAAGCGGGTCAAAAGCGCCGCCGGCCGGGGGATCCGGGGTCGGGTGGAAGAGGCCGATGTCCGCGTCGGGTCGCCGGCGTGGCTACGGGAAGAGGGCATCGACATCGCCGCCCTCGAGCCGGAGATCGCGGCGCTTCAGGCGGAGGGGAAGACGGTCGTCGCCGTCGCCCGGGAAGCGGTGCCCCTCGGAGTGATCGCCCTCCAGGATACGCTCAAACCCGGCGCCCGGGCGGCGGTCGCGGCCCTTCGGGCCCGGGGGATCGAGGCGGTGCTCATCACCGGCGACCACCGTCGGGCGGCGGAGGCGGTCGCCCGCGAGGTGGGGATCGAGCGCGTCTTTGCCGGCGTGCGGCCGGAGGAAAAGGCGGAGATCGTCCGGCGCCTCCAGGCGGAAGGCCGGCGGGTGGCCATGGTCGGCGACGGGGTGAACGATGCGCCGGCGCTGGCGCAGGCGGATGTCGGGCTCGCTTTTTCCGCCGGGACGGACATCGCCGTTCAGTCGGCCGACGTGACGCTCCTCGGCGGAGATGTCGTCCGGGTCGTGCAGGCGATCGAGGCGAGCCGCATGACGCTCCGGAACATCAAGCAGAATTTGTTCTGGGCGTTCATCTACAACACCGTCGGCATCCCGATCGCCGGGGCGGGCCTCCTTCAGCCGTGGGTCGCCGGAGCGGCGATGTCGATGAGCTCGGTGTCGGTCGTCACGAACGCGCTCCGGCTTCGGCGGATGAAGCTTTCGACCGTCGGTCCCGAGGGGTCCGGCCGGTGAGGTCGGTGCCCGTTCTTATCGCCGGGCTGAAAACGCGGGACAGGATCGCGGCCTTTGCCGCGGGGGCGACCTTTTGCGAGAGACGGGGGATGACGATGGACGATGACCGTTTGCGGCCGACCCGCCGAGCGTTTTTAAAGGCGGCCGGCGTCGCCCTGTTTTCCCTGGCGGCCGGTTATCCGCTGGTCCGGGCGCTCGTTCGGGAACCGAAGCCGATCGAACCGGCGGCGACGGACGGGTGGGCCCTTCCGTCGGCCCCGCCCTGGCCGCCGGCAGTCGGACGGGAGCGTCGGATCCGGCTGGTCGTGACTCGGGACGTCGTCCGCCTTCCCGGCGGACCGTCCTTTCCGGCTTTTCGGGTGAACGGCCGCTTCCCCGCGCCGGAGATCCGGGCGACGGAGGGGGATCGGCTGATCATCGACGTCGTAAACCGGACGGACGCGCCGCTTACGTTCCACTGGCACGGCGTGCACACGCCGCCAGCGATGGACGGCGTGCCGTTCGTGTCCCAGGAGCCGATCCCCCCCGGCGAAACGTTCGTCTACTCGTTTGTCGCGGCGCCCCGAGGGACGCGCTGGTATCACGCGCACGTCGATGAAGTGCGTCAGATTCCGCTTGGCCTGTTCGGGCCGTTCATCATCGATCCGCCGGCCGGCGAAGCGGAAGGGCGGCCGGAGGAAAGCGGCGGGCGGCCTTGGGAGGCGGAAGCCGAGGCGATCCTCATGCTGCACACCCTCGGCCCGGACCCCGAAAACAATCCGGTCGGCGCGCTGACCGAAGGGAGCGGGCCCGTGGGTGGCATGGGCGGTATGATGGGCGGTCCGGGTCGCATGGGCGGGATGGGCAGGATGGGCGGAATGGGCGGCGGCGTGCCGCCGAATCTCCTCTATCTCGTAAACGGCCTCCCGGCCGCCTCCTTTCCTCCGCTGCGGGTGCCGGAAGGCGGGCGGCTTCGCCTCCGGCTCATCAACGCGAGCGCCACGGAACCGTTCTGGCTCGAGGCGCCCGGGGCCCATTTTCTCGTCGATCACGTGGACGGCAATGCCCTGCCGGAGCCGGTGCCGTTCGGCGACCTTTTTCTCGCTCCGGCGGAGCGGATCGACGCGTGGTTCGTCGCCGAACGCTCCGGAACGTTTGCGATTCGGTCGAAGATCCCGGGCCAGGAGGCGCTTCGCATTTCAGTGGAGGTGGCCAAAGCGGACGGCGAGTCGATCACCCCATCGGATCGCGGGGGCGGCTCTCACCTTCCGGGGACGGCCGAGAGCTGGTCGTACTGGGCGCTCGCAGGAGGTGCGGGAACGGCGCTTCCGGCAGTCGATCGCGTCGTTCCGATGGTCTTAAGCGGGGGCATGATGATGCCGGTCTGGACGATCAACGGCGAAGCGTATCCGCGCGTGACGCCGACCCGGATCGGGGCGGGGGAGCGGGTTCGGCTGGAGCTTTTCAATCACAGCATGGTCGATCATCCGATGCACCTTCACGGCCATACGTTCTGGGTGACGTCGATCCAGGGCGTGCCGCTTCGGCGACCGATTCCGAAGGACACGGTGAACGTCCGGCCGATGGAGCGGATGACGATCGATTTTGTGGCGAACAACCCGGGGCGCTGGCTGTTTCACTGCCATCAGCTGGTGCACATGGAGCAGGGGATGGCGACGCTCATCGAATACCGGAAGCAAGCGTGAGGGGACGGGGCGTCCGAGGGGAGGGACGGGAGGCTCCGGCTTGGTGTGGTCGACCGGCCGCCGCGGTTCGCCGCCGTCTCCCGTGAACGCGATGTGTGGTGGCTCGAAAACGGCGCGCAAACCTGGAGAAGAATCATGAAAGAGGGGATTCCCCAATGATGGGTCCGATGATGGGCGGCTATGGGGGATACGGGGGCTGGATGTTCGGCTTTCCTTTTCTTTTTCTTTTTCTTGGCTTGATCCTGCTTGCGCTTTTCGTCTGGCTGATCGTCCGGCTGGTCGCGAGTGTCGAGTCGGGGAAAAAGCACACGGCGAATCATGAAGAAATCGAGAACATTAGGAAAGAGCTTCGATGGATCAAGGAAGAGATTGAGAAGATGCGACAAAAGGAGTAGCGACGGAAGGCGTGATCGCCGTCTTCGGCGTCGCAATTTCAGATCGTCGCCACCTTCGGGCAACCCATCAACCCATGGCTGGCGATCGCTCCGGGAGAGCCCTATGACATCGAGTTTACCGCCAACAGCCCTGGCGAATGGTATCTGGAATGCCGCGGCGAAATGCAGGCTTTCAGCCAGGTTTCACTCCCAACCCGGCGGCGAACGACAAGCCGGAATGACGTCCTGTCGAGCCGACTCGCGATAGGCTTGACTCACTCGCAATACCCCCGCCGGTTGCCGAGGCTTTTTCGGTTGTGGTAAGATGGCGGAAGACAGGGGGGAGGGCGGATGAAAAACCGCGCCGTACAGGCGGGGCTCGTCGTCCTCTTGCTGGCCGGCGCCGCCTGGGTGATCTGGTCGAACTTCGTCTCGCGGGCGGAGCCGATCGAAGTCGGTCGGCCGGCGCCGGATTTTACGGCAGCTTTGCTCGACGGCGGGACGGTGACGCTGTCGGAGCTGCGGGGCCATCCGGTGCTCCTCAACTTCTGGGCGACGTACTGTCCGTCCTGCATCGATGAAATGCCGGCGATCGAGTCAGTGTACCAGAAGTTCAAGGACGACGGTTTCATCGTCATCGGCATCAACACCGGTGAAAGCGCCGTCACGATCCAGGGCTACGTTCGGCGGACCGGGGTGACGTATCCGATCGCCCTCGATCGGGAGGCGACGATCACGAAGCGGTACCGGGTATACGACCTTCCCCGTTCGATTTTCATCGCGCCGGACGGAACGGTGGCGGTCGATCACATCGGTCCGATGACCGCCGAGATGGTGGAGCGGTTTTACGCGAAGGCGATCACCGGCCGCTGACGGTGAGAAGAGGCCTGTCCGACGGCGGACGAAAAGAGCGCCGGCGGTCGTGGAGCGTTTGTCGGACGGTCAGGAAGCGTCTGGGCGCGTGGGGCCGAGGCGTTCAAAGGCGATACAGATCGGAATACGGCTGACGGCGATAGCGGAGGTGCGTCGTGAAGAGGACGGTTGTGTCGGTGCTGGCGCTTCTTTTGCTGCTCGGCGTCGCCATCTACTGGAACACCCGGGAAGGGACCAAGACGGCTCGGGAGGTTCGGGCGGAAGAGGGCTACCGGGCGCCGGGGTTTACGATCGAAGCGCTGGACGGCGGCGGGGTGCTGGACGTCGGGGCGCTCATCGGGCAAAAGCCGATTTTCATCAATTTCTGGGAATCGTGGTGTCCGCCGTGCCGGGCCGAGATGCCGTATCTCCAGAAGGCGTATGAGGAATACGGCCAGGACGTCGTGTTTGTGATGGTCAACCCGATGACGAGCGATACGCTGGCGAATGCGAAGGCGTTCCTGGCGGAGGAGCGGTATACCTTTCCGGTCTATCTGGATGACAAGGACGGGTCGGTGATGCGCCTTTACCGCGTCGGGGCCTTTCCGACGAGCTTTTTCATCGATCGAAGCGGTGTCATCATCGCCCGTCACATGGGCGCGATGAGCGAAGAGGTCGTCGAGACGCTGATGAAAAAGATCGCCCGCCCGTAGCGGCCCGGGCGAAAAGCGAGGCGCGGGATGCTGAACGTCGACTGGCTCCTTCTCCTTTTGGCCTTTGGCGTCGCGGGGGCGGTCGTCGCCCGGGCGCTCCCGCCGGCGGAGCGGGCCCGGGCGACGGACGTCTGGACGGCGGTCGGGCTTGCCGCGGTCGTCGGCTGGAAGTTGACGCCGCTTCTTTTTCATCCGGGGCTCCTTTTGGATCCGCTTCGCCTGTGGTTGCTTCAGAGCGGCGACGTCGGTCTCGGCGTCGGAGGGGCCTCGGCGGCGATCGCCTTTTTTTACATGGAACGAAAGGCGGTCCGGGCCGGAGGATGGGCGTCCGTGTTCCGATCGTTCCGGTGGCTCCTCGTCGTCGCTCTGGCCGGCTACGGCCTGTGGGGGCTGTTTGACGCCGTCCGGCGGGGAGAGGCGATCTCGCTCGTCCGGGCGGCGGTGGCGGTGCCGGCTTTCTGGGCGGCGTATCGGTCGGGGGGCCGAGCACCGGGGCGGCCGGCGGGCGGGCGGACGTCAGCGCAGGCCGGAGAAGCCGAAGAAACGGGGGCACCTCCAAACGACAAGGAGTCTTCCCAAAACGGTGCGCCGCCTTCGGCCGGCAGCGCCGCCCCGCCGGAGATGGAACCGGCGATCGGCCTTACGCTCGGGCTTCTTCTGCTCGCCGAAAGCCTGGAGGCCGTCCGGCTTTACGCGGGCCTTTCCCCGCTTCAGTGGGCGGCGGTGGCGGCGGCCGGGATTTACGGCGGGCTGTACGGGCTCGCCCGGCGGGGGACCGGATGGACCGGCGGGGAGTCCGTTTCGCGGTCGCCCGGTTCGGCGACTTCGGGCGGCAGGCGGGCCTCCGGCGGGCGGGTGTGACACCGGAGCGAGCGCTGGGACGGGTGCCGGAGCGAGCGGTGTGGCCGATGCGCGGGGACGGCGGTCGATCCCGGTTCGGCGCGGAAAACCGGGACGAAGCGCACGGAGCGAAAGGAGGCGTCGCGAATGGCGGGGGATCTGACGGTCTGGGTGGCGTTTTGGGGCGGCGTGGTGTCGTTCGTCTCGCCGTGTGTGCTCCCGCTGTATCCGTCGTTTCTGTCATACGTGACGGGGGTGTCCGTCCGGGAGATGCGGGAGGGGCCGCCGTCCGCCGTCCGGTGGCGGATCTTCGGCCATTCGCTCGCCTTCGCCCTCGGGCTTTCGGTCATCTATTTTTTGCTCGGCCTCGGGGCTTCGGAAATCGGACGCCTGTTCCAAGACTATCAGCGGCTCATCGGACAGATCGGCGGCATCGTCGTCATCGCCTTCGGGCTCGTCCTCCTCGGGTGGCTCAACCTGGATGTTCTGAACCGGGAGTGGCGGATGGAGCTCAAAGGGCGGCCGTCGGGGCTTCTCGGCTCGTTTTTGATCGGGTTCGTCTTCGGCGCCGGCTGGACGCCGTGCATCGGGCCGGTGCTCGGGGCGATTCTCATCATGGCCGCGAGCCAGCCGGAGCTGGCGATGTGGTATACGCTCTTTTTTGCCCTCGGTTTTTCGCTGCCGTTCGTGGTGCTCGGGTTTTTCATCGGGAGCACGCGCTGGATCATGCGCTATTCGAACGCGCTGGTGAAAATCGGCGGTGTGCTTATGATCGCGATGGGGCTGCTTCTTTTTACCGGGCAGCTGAATAAGATCTCGGCGTATCTGACGGCCCTCTTCGGCGGGTCGTGGCTGCGGTGACGGAAGCAGGGCCGCGGGAGGGCGGGAAACCCGGCGGACTTTTTCCACGGTTTTCCCTGTGTTAAACTGGGGACGGAGGCGCGTCTGACCGCGGTGGGTCTGACCGCCGACCAGTATCCGGTTCGGGGGTGGGGAGAGGATGCCGGAGGCGTTTCGGGTGGCCCTCTCGGTGCACATGATGTGGGGCGGGTTGCTCCTCTTTTTCGTGCTGGCGGCGATCTTTCGCCGGGTGTCGGTGTTTGTCTGGCTGTTTCGCCTGGCGGCCCTTCTGATGGTCGGAAGCGGGTTGGCGCTTCTGGCGATGCTTCATTTTCCGGCCGTGTTCGTGCTGAAGGGCCTTCTCGGCCTCGGGCTCATCGGCGCCGCGGAGGCGGTGCTCGGGCAGCTCCGCCGGGGGGAGCGACCGCCGGCGGTGGCGTGGGCGCTCGTCGCCGTCCTGTTCGTCGTCGTGCCGCTCCTCGGCTACCGGCCGCTTTGAGGCCTCGGTGGCGCCCGAAAAGGAAAAATTTTGCCGGCCGTCGGAGGATCGGCGACCGGTTGCGGCGGCAGGAAGGCGACGGAAGCCGCCGTTTTTCTTTTGGTTGCCGCTTTTGCCTGCCGCGATCCTGCCCGCCCCAATCCCGAACGTACGTTTGATTTTTCCCCGCCGGCAGGGTATACTCATCTCCGGGAAGAACAGATGTTCTGTCCGGACGCCGATCGCCCGGAAGCCGGCGCCCGGACGCCGGAGAGGGAGGCGCTCGTATGGCGGAACGGCTCATCTTTCTCGTCGACATGGAGTCGTTTTACGCGTCGGTGGAAGTCGCCGAGCGGCCGGAGCTCGCCGGCCGGCCGGTGGTCGTCGCCGGCGACCCGGAGCGGCGCCACGGCATCGTGCTTGCCGCCTCGCCGGAGGCGAAACGGTGCGGGGTGCAGACGGCGATGGTGCTCTTTGAGGCGGAGCGGCTCTGCCCGGCGCTCGTCGTCGTCCGGCCGCGGATGCGCCGCTATTTGGAGGTGTCGCTGGCGATCACGGCGATTTTGTACCGCTATTCGGACCTCGTGGAGCCGTATTCGATCGACGAGCAGTTTCTCGACATGACGGGGACGGTGCATCTGTTCGGGACGCCGGAGGCGGCGGCCCGCCGGATCCAGGCGGACATCCGCCGGGAAACGGGGGTGCGGGCGCGGGTCGGCATCGGACCGACGAAGGTGCTGGCGAAGATGGCGTGCGATGTGGCGAAGAAGCGGCCGGACGGGCTGTTTCGCACCCGCGGGGACGACCTCGCCGCGTGGCTGTACCCGCAGCCGATCGACGCCCTCTTCGGCGTCGGGACCCGGATGCGGGCGCACCTCGAGCGGATGGGGATCCGGACCGTCGGACATCTGGCGGCCTTTCCCCGGGAGACGCTCCGGCGGCGGTTCGGCCTCGTCGGGGAGCGGCTGTGGCGCTTTGCTCACGGGATCGACCCGTCGCCGGTTGTCCCGCCGGGGTCGGACGGGGCGGCGCTGCCGAAGAGCATCGGCCACGGGCTGACGCTCCCGTTCGACTACCGCCGGGGGCGGGAGATCGAGGTCGTCCTCCTGGAGCTCACCGACGAGGTCCTCCGGCGACTTCGGCAGGCGCGGGCCCTGGCCCGGACGGTGTCCGTCGGCGCCCGAGGGGCGGATTTCGGCCGACCGGAAGGGTTTTTCCGAAGGACGACGCTTCCGGCGGCGACGGACGCCCCGGAGGACGTCTACGGGGCGGTGCGGATGCTCTTTCGCCGGCACTGGGACGGGGCGCCGGTGCGGCAGCTTTTCGTCGCCGTCTCCGGCCTCGTGCCGGATGAGGAGCGGCAGCTTTCGCTTTTTTCGGACCGGCTGAAGGGCCGGCGGTTGGCGGCGGCGCTGGACCGGCTGGCGGAGCGTTACGGTCGGGCGGCGGTCGTGCGGGCGGTGTCGCTCCTCCCGGCGGCGCAGGCGCGAAGCCGGGCGGTGAAGATCGGCGGACATGCGGCGGAGTGAGGGAAGCGGGATGGCCGGCGGGACGAAGCGAACCGGCGGTCGGAGGCCGGAAGCGCGACGCGGAAGGGCGGGCGGGCCGCCGCCGTCGGTCGGGCCGGCGGCCGGGGACGAGGCGCGGGCGCCGGCGGACGTGTGGGCCGCGAGCCGCATGATGCTTCCCGAGCACGCCGAGGCGCTCCGCCGGTGGGCGGCGGGGCTCGGCCGGACGGCGCCGCCGGCGGTGGCGGAGGAGATGCGGGAGACGATCGAGCGGGCCCTCCGGTGGGCCGAGACGACGGGGCAGGCGGTCGTCCTCGTCGTCTACACGCCGGAAGGTCCGGTCCGTTTCGCCGGGCGGGTGGCCCGCCTCGACGTCCGGCGGCGGACGGTCGTCCTCGCCTCGGGCCGGGCGGTGCCGGTCGACCGGTTGCTGGACGTCGAGACGGCGGAAGGCTAAAAGTCGGAAGGCGAAATCGGAGGCCGAAAGCGCTGAGAACGATGATTTGTCTCAAGGGCGGCGGGGTGTTACAATACCGGTAGGGCGCTCCGGCGCCGCCCGAGGTCGAAAGGGGCGGCCTTCGTCTTCGGCGGCCGCTTGAAGCATCGGAGGGAACCAAGGCATCGGAACCGGTCGCCGGACGATCGGCGCGAGGGGCCGTCGTCGGAGCGGCCGCCACCTCAGGACGGACGGAAAGGAGGGGGCGAGGTGAGCGACGAGGAACTTCTGGAACTTGCGCCGATCGCCTTCGTCGGCATCGACGACGAAACGGAAAGGCGGCAGATCGTCGATGCGCTCATGACCGTCGTCGACCCGGAGATCGGCATGGACATCATCAACCTCGGCCTCGTTTACGAGATACACAAGGAAGAGAACCGGTTGCGGGTGGTCATGACGCTCACGGCGATTGGCTGTCCGCTGGCCGGGACGATCGTCTCCGACGTGAAACATGCCGTGCTTCCCCTCGGCTATGCCGACGCGGAGGTCGAGATCGTCTACTCGCCGCCGTGGGATCGACACCGGCTGTCGCGGGTGGCGAAGATGGCCCTCGGGATGTACTGAGGAGGCCGGCCGTCGGAAGCGCGCAAAGGAGAACAATCAAGCGGCCTTCCGCCTAGCGGGCGGAAGGCCGCTTTTTTTTGCGGCCGCCGGACGATCGGCGCGAGGCGCCGGACGGACGGCGCTTTTTTTTCTCTGCAGATTTTTTGGAGCCGATCCCGGATTTCCGATCGGTGCCGCCCGAATCTCCGGAGCCGCTGGCGCTGCCTCCGTCGCTTGAAGCACCGTCGCCGCCAAAGCCGCCGAGCAGGCCGAGGAGGGTCTCGACGTCGATCGTTTTCAAGAGTTGCTGAACGTTGGCGGCGACGGACGCGAACTGGTTGACCGTCTGGGCAATCTTCTGTATATTTTGCATCGCCTGGCGGACGGTGGTCACGGTAGCGGCGATGTCCTTCGGATCGACGTTCCGGAGGGCGCCGAGGAGCTCGGCCCAGTTGAAGAGGCCGCCGCCGGAAGCTCCCGGCGGAGCAGGGGTCGCCGGCGGAGCGCCGAACGGCATCCCTGTCGGCCGCGGCGCCGGCGGAAGCGGCCGCATCGCCGGCACGGTCGGCCGGGAAGCGTACGGCACGCCGACGCCAGGGAAGCCGCCGGTGCGGCCGGGCGGCGCGGGCGGATCCTGGCCGGCGGGGCGGCCGAACGGAAACAGCCATCGGATGAGAGCGCCGAGGGGATTGGCGGGCACGAGAGGTCCCTCCTTCTCTTTTTTAAGGTATGGGGTTCGGGGGACGTCCGTCCGCCTATTTTTCGGCCCGGAACCGCCGGCCGCGAGGCAAGGCGGCAAGGCCGCTCCTCCGACCGGGATTCCGATCCGACGGCCGCGGTCGGATTCGGCCGTTCGGGGGACCGCCTCGGGCCGGCAGCAGCCTCCTGATCCGCCCGCTTCGGCGGACATATTCGCCCGATCGGCCGGCATATTAGGGAGGGAGGGGCACCCAAAGAAGGGAGGGGCACCAAAGAAGGGAGGGAACCAAAGGGGGACGGGCAAGAAAGCACGTGCCGGAAAGCGGTTTCGGAAAGGAGGGAAAACGGTGCCGCCGCGGACGGTCCAGGTCCTGTTGGCGCTCCTCGTCATGGTCAACGGCGCGCTGGCCGCGCTCATCGGCCGGAACGTCGCAGACGGCATCCGCCGCCAAGCGGTAGAGGAGGCCCGGGCGGCGTGGGCGCCGCTGGATGCGCCGGTGTACCACGATTACGATTTTGAATACGAACCGGTGGAACGGCGGCGGGAGGGGCCGTATCTCATCGAGGTCTATCGGGAGGTGGAGGTCGTTCGGGACGAGGGCGGCCGGCCGCTCGCCCGACGGCCGACCGGGGAGACGGAGGTGCTTCGCTACGTCGTCGAACCGGCGGGGATTGAGCTTCTGATCGACGATTAGGGAGGCGATGGCAGACGAATCGGAACGGTCGGTGCGGAGCGAAGAGGGAGGATGACGACGTGGAGGAATTAAGTAAACTACAGATTAAAACAAAGTTGACAAGATAGACCGGCCCGCGCTATGATGGCGCGGGAGGGATGCGCATGCGGTATACGCCGCGGGAGATCGCCCGGATCGCCTTGTTTGTCGCCTTGGCGGCGGCGAGCGTCTACCTCGCCCGCCTCATCCCGCCGATTGTCATCTTCGGCACCGGCGTGCCGGTGAGCTTCATGCCGGCCATCAGCGCCCTGGCCGGGATCCTCCTCGGCGCCCGAAACGGCGCGACGGCGATGTTCGTCTACCTCGTCGCGGGGCTGATCGGGCTTCCGGTCTACGCCGGGGGGACCGGCGGCATCGGGCACGTGCTGGCGCCGACTTTCGGCTTCATCCTCGGCTTCATCGCCGCCGCCTGGGTCGCCGGGCGGATCGCCGGTCAAAGTTCGCACCCGGCGCGGCTCGTCGTCGCCAGCGTCCTGGCCCTCGTGCCGCTGTATGCCGTCGGCATCGTCTACATGGCCGCGGTGCTGAACCTTTACCTGCATCAGCCGGCGCCGATCGCCGGCCTTGTGCTCTCGATGACGCCGTTTGTGATCAAGGACGTCGTGGAAAACGCCGCCGCCGGGCTCCTGGCCGCGGCGCTCATCCGGCGGCTTTTTCCCGAACGGCTCGGGACGGTCGCCGGGGAGGCCGGCGCCCGGGAAGGCGCCTGAGGGGGATTTCCGGCCGTCCCGCCGGTTCCGGATCGGGGAAGGGGGCACCTCCGGCGCGGGTCCCCGGCGGCCGCCGGACGAATGCGGCCTCATCTCCGACGCACCGGATGGCCCGACACCGGCTCGGAGGACGGCGCCCGAAGGCGGGCGCCGTCTTGAATTTTTCGGCGAAGATTTTTGGAGCGCGGAGATTTTTGGCGCGGCGGAGTTTTTTGGTACGATGGGGCGGGAGGGATGCCGGTGATCGCCCGCTGGCTTTTGAACGCCGTCGGTCTGATGGTGCTGCCGTACATTTTGAACGGCATTCGGGTCGACAGTTTCGTCGCCGCCCTCATCGCCGCCCTCATCCTCGGCCTTGCGAACGCCCTCATTCGCCCGGTCATCCTCTTTTTCACGCTGCCGCTGAACGTCGTGACGCTCGGGCTGTTTACGTTCGTCGTGAACGGCTTCATGCTCTGGCTCGTCGGGCTGGTCGTGAAAGGGTTTCACGTCGATTCGTTCCTGTCTGCCGTCTTCGGTTCGATCCTCTTGTCGATCCTAAGCGCCGTTCTCACCCGCCTCATCCGCTGAAGCGGGTTGTAGCCGCGTCCGTCGCCTCGCCGTCTTTCGCCGAACCGCCGAATGACACCTGCCGCTTCCGCCGAGGCAAACGTTGTGGTAGAATCGCTGGTATGTGAAAGGCACGGCCATCCGATGCAAGGCACGGCAAACGGAGGTTGTCGGCTGCATGCTGAAGCGATACGCGGCGGAGCGGCTTTCGTCCGTCATTCCGGACCTTTCGGTCGAGGCGATCGAGGCGGCGCTTGAGGTGCCACCGAACCCGGCGTTCGGCGACTGGGCCTTCCCGGCCTTTCCCCTTGCCAAAACCCGTCGGAAGGCGCCGCCGATCATCGCGCGGGAGATCGCCGAAGCGCTTGCCGCCGGAGTTTCGGGGCTTCGGGCGGAGGCCGTCGGCGGATTTGTCAACCTCCGGCTCGACCGGGCGGCGATCCTTCCGGACCTCCTTCGGGCGCTTTCGGCGCCGGAGCACAAGGCGCCGAAAGTCGGCGCCGGCGAACGGGTCATCATCGACATGTCGTCCCCGAACATCGCCAAGCCGTTCGGCGTCGGACACCTTCGCTCGACGGTCATCGGCCGGGCGCTGGCGAACCTGTACGCCCGGCTCGGCTACACGCCGGTTCGGGTGAACCACATCGGCGACTGGGGGACGCAGTTCGGCAAGCAAATCGCCGCCTACAAGCGCTGGGGCGAGGCGATCGATCGGGACGGCGGTGCCGAAGCCGGGAAGGATCGAATCCGCTTTTATCTCTCCCTTTACGTCCGCTTTCACGAGGAGGCGGAGCGGGACCCGTCCCTCGAAGCAGAAGGACGCCGCTGGTTTCAAAAGCTCGAGGCGGGCGATCCGGAGGCGCGCCGGCTCTGGCAGATGTTCGTCGAAGACAGCCTGCGGGAGTTCGAGCGGATGTATCGCCGCCTCGGCGTCGAATTCGATCGCGTCATCGGCGAAAGCTTCTACAACGACCGAATGCCGGCGGTGATCGACGAGCTCCGGGAAAAAGGCCTCCTGGAAGAGAGCGAGGGAGCGATGGTCGTCCGGCTGGACGACGAAGGGCTTCCGCCGTGTCTCATCCTGAAGTCCGACGGGACGACGCTGTACGCGACGCGAGACCTCGCGACGGCGATCTACCGCCACGACGAAATGGGGGGCGACTGGCTCGTCTACGTCGTCGGCCAGGAGCAGACGCTCCACTTCAAGCAGGTGTTTTCCGTCCTCAAGAAAATGGGCCGGACGTGGGCCGACCGGTGCGTCCACGTGCCGTTCGGGCTGCTTCGCTTTGCCGGAAAGAAGCTTTCGACCCGAAAAGGCCACGTCATCTTCCTCGAAGACGTGATCGACGAGGCGGTGGCGAAGGCCCGGGAGATCATCGAGGAGAAAAATCCGGCCCTGGAAAACAAGGACGAAGTGGCGGAGGCGGTCGGCATCGGCGCGATCGTCTTCGGCGATCTGAAAAACGGCCGCCTCGGCGATGTGAACTTTTCCCTGGAAGAGGCCCTCAACTTTGACGGCGAGACGGGGCCGTACGTTCAGTACACCCACGCCCGCGCCCGGACGGTCCTCGCCCGGGCGGCGGAAGACGCCGATCCGGCGGCGCTGGCGGCGGCGAAGGCGCGCCTTGAAAGCGGCGGGCCCCTTCCGCCGTCCGCGACGGCGGCCCTCATCACGGATGCCGCCTGGGCGGTGCTCGGCGTTCTCGACCGATATCCGGCGGAGCTCCGGGCGGCCCTCGAGCGGTACGAGCCGTCGGTGGTCGCCCGCTACGCCCTCGAGCTCGCCAAGGCGTTCAACCGCTTTTACCACGCCGAACGGATCCTCGTCCCGGACGTCGACGAGCGGGCGGCGAAGCTCGTCCTCGTCGAGCGGGCGGCGGACGTGCTTCAGGACGCCCTCGGGCTCCTCGGCATCGCGGCGCCGGAGCGGATCTAGCCTCTTGACTTTTTCCCGCTTTTCTGCTTTGATAAGCTTAATTGCAGCGAACGGGGTGATGGGAGATGAAGCGCGCCCGCCTGACCATCGCCAAGACGGTACAGAAACCGTTCTACGAAGCGAACGTCGCCGCCGGGACGGAGCACTTCTACGACGAGGATTACCGGGACGTGTGGGTCGATGCGGAAGCCGAGACGGGACATCGCTTCACGATCGCCGAGCGGGTCGAGCTTTTGAAGCAGTCCCAGTCCGTGATCCACTTTCACGCGGGCGGGACGGACTATTTCTTCAGCAAGAACCTGGAAGACTACTGGTTTGAGATCGCCGATCTGATCGAAGATCGCTACGCGTAAGCCGGCGGGCCGCGCCCCGGCGGTATCGGCGCCGAGCGGCGCCGCGATCGGATCGCGATCCGGAGGAAGACGGCCGAGCCGCCCGAGGGCGGCTTTTTTTGGGCTTGAAGTTAAAACCGGAGCAAAAACTGCCGGAGCGTTTCGATCAGCCGGGAGAGCCGCTCGAGCGCCAGGCCGATGACGACGATCAGGCCGAGGGCGTTGACCCACGGGATGTAAGCGTCCTTGTGGAGGGCGGCGAGGATCGTGTCGAGGACGGCGACGAGAATCGCCAGGACGAAGATGAGAATGAGGATGCTCCAGTCGGCGCCGGACACCGCATCGGCCCTCCTCCCGCGGCCGGCCGCTTCCGGCCTGTGGTCCGGCCGAACGATCGTCGGCCAGAGGGCGTCGGCCGTGTGACTAGGCCGATCATATGTCGGCCGGCGGACGGATATGATGAAAAACGGTTTGGCAAAAAAGACGGGAGGGAGACGGCCGTGCGGGCGCTTTTTTTGTGGGCGCTCTTCGTCGCCGTGTGGGCTTGGGGCCGGCCGGCGCTGTTTTGGCCCGCCCTCGGGCTCGCGGCCTTCGCCTGGTGGCGCCTTCCCGGCGGCGAAAAGCGGTGAGTCGAATCGTCCGCCCCATCGGCGCCTTTTGGCTGGCCGCTTTCGCCCTCATGGCTTGGGTCGGCTTTTCTCTGCGGACGGTGCTGGCGTCGCCGCTTCGAACGGCCGAGGGGTGGGTCGCGGCGGCGGTCGGCGGGAAAGCGATGCCGGCGATCGCTTTTCCGGTCGGTCTGGACGGGGAAGCCCTTCGGTCGGCGCTGCGGGCGGCGCTGCGGGAGGATGCCTCTTTCCGGGCGGCGGCCATCGACGGCATCCGGTGGGCGGCCCGGGAAGGCGGGGCGGTGTTTCGTCCGGCGGTCGGGTGGCGGGGGATCGTTCACCCGGCACCGACGATCGCTTGGCCGGCAGGGGCGGTCCGGGTGCCGGCGCTTCAGCCGGTCCTTTCGCTCATCGGAGCCGCGGAAGGGTGGACGGCTGAGGCCCGCTACAACGCCGGCGGCGTCCGGATGCCGCTTTCCCTCGAGCCGGATGGAACGGTCGGCCCGGTGCCGGCCGTCCCCGGCCGGCTGGAGGTCGAACTCCGGGGGCCGCTCGGCGCGTGGCGGATGGCGCGGTCGATCGCCGGGGCGGCGGCGTGGGAGCTCGGCGGGGCGACCGCCGTCCTTCAGGCGGAAGCGCCGGCGGCGCTCCGGCTGACGTTCGATGCGCCGGCGGCGGAGGCGTGGATCGACGGCCGGGGGGCGGGGACCGTCGTCCCCGGCGCGATCCTCGGACCGCTTCCGGCGGGGGAGCATGCGGTGCGGCTCGTCCGGCGGGATCCGTGGGGAACGTCCGAGGCGTCGGCGACGGTCCGGGCGCCGGGGGAAGCGACGCTTCATCTCGACCGCTTCGGCGAGGCGTTTCGGGCGAAGGTCTTCGAAACGCTCGGCCGCCGGTACCGGGCGCTGGAGGAAGCGCTCCGGGGAGAAGGGACGGCCGGCGATTCGGGGGACGGGGCGGCGTGGACGCCGGCGTTCGGGGCGGCCCTCGCCGAGCGCCTCGGCGAGGTGCGGGCGGCCGGAGCGGTCTACGGCGGGCGGCTGCACCGGGCATGGGTCGATCCAGCCTCGATCGCGGTGGACGAGGTGCCGGAGGGGGGACTGATGGTGCGGCTTAGGGCGGTGCTGGAGTACGCGGCGGCGCCGGTGTGGTGGATGCCGGAGCCACCGGACGTCCGGCCGGGCGCTCCGGCCGACGCCGTTCCGGGCGAAACGGCCGGTCCGGACGGCAGGTCATCCGGCGCGGTCGACTCCGCCGATGGAGCAGGCGCTCCGGCCGATCGCCTCCGTCCGGACGGTCGGTCCGGCGGAGCGCTTCGGGGGGAACGGGTGACGCTCGTTTTTTCCGGCGGGGTGTGGCGCCTCGACGATCTCGAGGCGGAGTCGCTTCCGGCGCCGTTTGCCGAAGCCGCCGGTTCCGGGCCCGCGGTGCCGGGCGATGCTCAGGCGGCCGGTCCGTCGGGACCGGGCGAAGCGCCCGCGGTCGACCGGCCGGAGGCGGGCGGTCGGCCGGCGGCCGGGGAGGAGCGAGCGCCGGATCGGCTGGCGGCCCGGGCGGCGCAGGCGGCTCAGCGGGCGGGTTGGACGGAGGTGCCGGTCGGCGAGGCCGTCGTCGTCGGCGTCGACGCCTATGCTCCGCCGGCGGTCGAGCGGCGGGGCGACCGGCTCTTCGGCCGCGAGGTCGAGCGGTGGACGGAGGCGGCCCGCCGGTCCGGGACCCGGCTCGTCTTCGTCGACGTCCCGCCCGGGGCGGCGCCGGCGGCCCTTCGGGCGGGGGCGATCGACGCCTATTTCGGCGGTTTTTCCGAGGCGGCGCTCCGGCGGCTCGTCGCCGGGGTGCCGGCAGCGGTGAAGGGCGCGACCGGCGGCGCCTTTGCCGTCCGGAAGGGCTGGGAGGACGTTCCCTTGATCCGGGCCGTGGAAAGCCTTTTTTCTGGGTCCGGAATGTGATATCATGAATCAGACGCCGTTGGCTTGGGGGGAACGTCGGATGCGGGCACCGGAAGACCTGGCGGCACGGGCGCTTCAGCTCATCTTGAGCGACGCGGAGCAGATCGAACGGCTGATCCGCGTCCAGCTCGACAATTTAACGATGCCGCACTGCCCCCTGTACGAAGAAGTGCTCGATACGCAGATGTTCGGCCTCTCGCGGGAAATCAACTTTGCCGTCCGTCTGGGTCTGATCTCGAAGGAACAGGGGCGACAGATTCTCGATCATCTGGAAAAAGAGCTCACCGAACTGTACAACGCCCACGAGCGCCGCTCGTCGGAAGCCCGGCTGGGATCCGGCTGAGCGGCTTTTTTGTTCGGACACGCCGGCGCCGAATCCGGAAAAGAGCGCCGAGAACCGTAGCGCGCCGAGGACGAAAGGCTCGCCGACGAGGCGGAGAAGCGAGGCTAAGTCCCGAGGCGCATGATCCACCAGGCGGCGATCGGAAGCACCGGCCCGAGGACGGCGAGAAAGACGCCGCTTGCCCGGTGCCCTTCCCACCACTCGTCCCGGGCCGCCTTGAGGCTGTAGAGGCCGGCGGCGGTGGCGAAAAGAAGCGTCATCAGATCCACGGCCCATCCCTCCTTTCCGCTTTTGCCCCGCGTTCCGGCGGGCCGAAACGGGGGAACGATCCGCCCGGTCGGGAGGGGCGGGTTCCGCCACGTCATCCGGGCGGCCGGATCGTACGCCGGCCCAACAAATCCTCAAGCGGCCGGCTTCTTTCGTCCGGATTAAACTGTTTGCCGAAGTCGATCATCTCGATCCGGTAGCGGACCCGAACCCGGGCGTCGGGAAAGCGATCGGCGAAGTCGAACCGCTCCCAGGCGTCCCACGTCCAGAATTTCTGCCGGGCGTAACGGGCCCAGTCGAACAGGTCGACCCGCCATTCCTTCTGCGCCTTGTGGAGGAGTCGCGCGGTCTTTTCGTCCATCTGCTCAAGGATGGATTGAATTAATTTTTTTTGCAGCGACCGGTCGGTGACGTAGTCGACCTTGCTCGGGATGGAGAGGACCTCGACGTAAAACGGGACGTCGACGGTGATCACCATCGGATCCCGGGAAAGGTCGATCCGGATGAGGGGCGGCGTCTCGTTTTTGATCCGGGTGCTGACCTGAAAGATCGGTTTGACGGGATCGCGAAAGCTCATGTAATACGAAGCCACTCGGAGCTTGTGGGCGAGAAGGAGGGCAAGCCGCGTCTCTTCGCCGGTCAGGGCGCCGATCATCTTCCCGCGGTAGACGATCGCCGAACCGATCATCTCCACCGGATCGCCGCCTTTGATCTCGGCTTTGCCGGCGGTCGTGTCGTCCATGCGGCCTTTTTCCCCCGGCAGTGTTCGCCGGGCGGAGGCGTAGACGAAGAGATACGGCTGACCGGCGGCGTGAGCCCGGAGGTAGTCGTTCATGCTGGAGAGGGGCACGATGCCGGTATCCTTCCAGCGGTTTAGCTTGTAGCGGTAAAACTCATAGATGAGCGTCTCGAAGCGGGGGACGTTCTTCCGGATAAAGTCTTCCGCCCGCTCCCGGGTGATGATGACCGGCGTTTCCCGGCGCATTTCCGGATCCCGGATCGTCATCGCGAGGACGGAATACAGATCAACGTTCCGGGCGAGGTCTTCGCTGATGAGGAAGGCCTGCGTCTGGGAGATGTTGATGCGGCGGGTGATGACGGCGTTGGCGAGGTCTTTTGTCATGAGGGGCGTCGTGTTTTTGAGCGTGATGTTCGTCATCCGGGGCTCCCCTTCGGCGGCGGTGCCGAGGGTGATGGTCGCCTTCTGGGTGTTCACGATCTGAAGGGTCACGTCGAGAAGCCCCGGCCGCTCGCCCCGGTCGAAGCCGATCGCGGTGACGAAGGCGATGTCTTCGAGCTCGACCTTATCCCAGCAGCCGCCGAGAAAAAGCGCGAGCAGTGCTGCGCCCAGCCCCTGGACCAGGCGCCTTCCGACGGACCGGCGCTCCGGACCGCCCGTCCGGCCCCCTTCGCCCGCCGCGGCGCTTCGCCCCTTCCGGCACCGCCCGGCGCCTCGGCCGCCTCCGTCCTCCCCGCCGCCCCGGTCCTTCCTGTGGCGTCCGGCGCCGCCCACCCCCGGCGATTCGGCATCCTCCCGGGCGGCCTCAAAAATGCGGTCTTTCCCGTTACACACGGCGCCGTCCCCTTCCGCTCCCCCGGCGGGCTTTCCGGTAATAAAGGACGCCGATCAGGATCAGGGACGGAAAGACGACCGCGGTGAGGAGAATGAGCTTTGCGTCCCGGTAGGCGTACTGGCTGGTAAACGATCGGTACGGGTACAGCCCGGCGACAAAAAGGAGGCCGATGAGGGGGATCGTCAGGCGCTGAAAGGCGCCGGCGCCGAGGAGGACCTGAAGGAGCCAGAGATCGAAGTACAGATAGATGGCAAAGTGGACGACGGCGGCAATCGCCCAGATGGCAAGAAAGATGGCCTCGACGTGGTTGATGTACCAGCCGAAGTGGGCCAAGCGCGTGAGCTGCTGGAAGGGATACACCAGGCCGTTCACCGCCGGATAGCCGAAGGCGGCGATGTAGACGAAAAGAAGCGCCGCGATCGACAGGGCGCCGAGGCCGCCGCCCAGGACCACCCCCCGCCAATACGTTCGGGCGCCGCCGACGTAACGGTCGGCGACAAGGGCGAGGTAGAGGAGGTCGACGTAGAGGGCGAGGTGGGTGAGGGGGCCGGTGAACGCTTTTTCCCCGGTGCCGAGCAGGGGATAGATCTCCCGGTAGTCGAGGACGTCGAAGATGCCGACGAACAAAGCGACGTAGCCGAGCAGGGCGTACGGGAGAAGGAGCGACGCGAGCCGACCGACCGTCTCGATTCCCTTCGCCGCGACATAGCCGGCGACGATGAGGAAAAGGCCGTAGAGAAAGACGCCCGGCGTTTTGGAGAAAAACATCACCTCGAGAAGCAGCGCATACGCCCGGACATTGAGCACCGTCGCCAAGAGAAAGAGGATCAGCCAAAGCCCGAAGACGAGGCGGACCCCGCCGCCCCCAAGGACGTCTTCGGCGAGGGCCCAGATCCCCCGATCGCCGGCGGCGGAAAGGAGCCGGGCGGTGAGCCAGAGAAACGGGAGGACGTAGGCGAAGCCGGCGAGAGCGCTCATCCAGGCGGCGTTCCCGCCGAAGGTGATCCAAAACTCCGGCGTCGTATCCGTCCCCTTGAGGCCGAGAAGAAAAAAACTCATCGCCAAAAGCTCCCGGAGGCCGATCTGTTCGTTGCTGGACGGGTTCGGCCGGTGGAGCGCCGCTTCGGAGAGGCCCGGCTTCATCGCCCGACCCTCCCGGATCGGCCGGCCCCCTCCGCCTGTGTCCGCTTTTCCGCCCGGCGCCGACTCAGGCGCCCGAAGAGGGCGAAAAAGCCGCTCGCGTCGAGGCGGGTCTTCGTCCGGAGGAGAAGCGCCTGCGGCAGCGTCGTTTCCTCCGGGGCCGGCCGCCGGAGGAAGACGTCCTGCGACGACGGCGTGTACGGCGCCCAGGGGGCGTAGTAACCGACGCCGAACGACTTGAAGGAGACGGCGTAGGCGAGGGTGACGGCCAGAAGCAGGGAGAGGCCGAGGAACCCGAGGAGGGCGCTGGCGACGAGAAAGGCAAAGCGCCCGATGCGGAGGGCGAGGTTGAGAGAAAGGTCCGGCTGGGTGAAGGAGGCAAGGCCGGTGATGGCGACGACGATGACGAGAATCGGGCTCACGAGGCCGGCCTGCACCGCCGCCTGGCCGAGGATGAGGGCGCCGACGATGCCGATCGTCGGGCCGATCTGGGACGGGATGCGGACGCTCGCCTCCCGGATGAGCTCGAAGCTGAGTTCCATCAGGAACACTTCCAGCACCGCCGGGAAGGGGACGACCTCCCGGGAGCCGCTGATCGACATGAGAAGGTCGAGCGGGATCATCTCCACATGGTAGTTCGTCGCCGCGATGTAAAGCCCCGGCGTGAGGAGGGTGAGGAAAAAGGCGATGGTCCGGATCGAGCGGATGAACCAGGCGTAGGGGAGCCGCTGGTAGTGGTCTTCCGAGGCGTGAAAGACGTTCCAGTACGTCGCCGGTGCGATGAAGGCGTACGGCAGGTTGTCCTGGAGGATGACGACGTGGCCCTCCATGAGGTGCGCCATCGCCCGGTCTGGCCGTTCCGTCGTCAGCATCGACGGAAGGAGCGAATACGGCCGCTCTTCGATCAGTTGCTCGACGCTTTTCACCCAGTCGTATTCGAGGGCCTCGATGGCGTCGAGGCGGCTTTCGATGTCGGCGACGAGGTGGGGGTTGGCGAGGGACTGGATGTAGGCGACGACGATGCCGGTGCGGTTTTTCTGGCCGATCTCCCGCCGACGGACGATGAGGTCCGGCGAGCGGACGTAGCGCCGGAGGAGGGCGATGTTCGTCTCGAGGCGCTCGGTGAAGCCTTCTTGAGGGCCTTTGAGGACGTTTTCGTTCGTCGGCTTATCGATATTTCGGACGGGGTAGTCGTCGAGGTTGAACGCATACGCCCGCCGGAGCCGGTCGATGAGGAGGACCGGATGGCCGTCGACGAGGGCGTTTTCCACCGCTTCCATCGTTTCGAGGACGACGATGTCGAGGGCGGTGAGTCGCTGATCCCGGAGCGGATCGTGGGTGCGGCCGCCGTCTTTTATTAGGCTGATCGGCCGGATGATGGCCCGTTCGATTTGGTCTTCGTCGGCGATGCCGCGAAAATAAAAGAGGGCCGCCGCCCGCCGGCCGTAGACGAGCTCCCGGCGGCGGAAGTCGTCGTTTGCCTGAAAATGAAACGTCGCCTCCAGCCGCCGGATCGCCGGGGCGAGCCGCCGGGGGATCGGCGTTTGGGGCTGGGTCTTTTTTTTCGCTTCTGTGCGCCGCTTCAGTTCGTCCCGATGGGTGACCAGGGGGTTTTTCCGCCACACGGCCAACACCTCGCCGGCCGTTAGTGTTTGCCGCGGGAGGAAAAACATGTACGCTCGCCGCGGCGGCGGGCGCCGTCTTCTCCGGACGTTCGATGCGGTGCTGTCGTCCGGCGAGGGGGCCGCCGGATGAAACCGTCGCCGGTGGGCCCGGCCGCTTTTGAGGGATCGGCCCGGCCGCTTGCGAGGCCGCTAGCGGCGGGGAAGCTCCCGGGAGAGGGCGAGGACCCAGCCGGTCAGAAGATGCGTCACGACGAGGGACGAGCCGCCGTAGGAGATGAGGGGAAGGGTCACGCCGGTGATCGGCAAAAGCCCGGTCACGCCCCCCAGGTTCATGAGCGCCTGCACCGCGATGGCGCTCATGGCGCCGACGCCAAGGAGCTTGGCGAACGGGTCCGGGTGCCGGAGGGAGAGGACGAACCCGCGGCCGATCCAGGTGGCGTAGGCGAGGAGAAAAACCCCGGAGCCGAGAAAGCCGAGCTCTTCGGCCAGAACGGCGAAGATGAAATCGTTGTACGGGAACGGAAGATAAAAAAACTTCTGCACGCTTTCTCCGAGTCCGACGCCGGCGAGGCCGCCGTGAGCGATGGCGTAAAGGGACTGGATGAGGTGATAGCCGCTCCTGCCGGGATCCTGCCACGGGTCGAGAAAACCGGTGATTCGTTTCAGCCGGTACGGAAAGAGGACGATCGCCAGCACAAGCGGCGGGAGGCTCAGTGCGGCGACGGCGAGCAGGTGGCGGATCCGGGCGCCGCCGGCAAACAGGACGAGGAAGGCGGTGCCGACGAGGATGAGGGCGGTTCCGAGGTCTTTTTGCACGATGAGCGGGAGGGCAAACGCCCCGACGACGACGAAGGGCGGCAAAAATCCCCGGGACCACGTCCGCACCTGGGACCCTTTTTTGCTCAGAAGATGGGCGAGGTAGAGGACGAGGGCGGGTTTGGCGAGCTCGCCCGGCTGGACGCTCAGACTGCCGAGGCGGATCCACGTCCGGGAGCCGTTCAGCTCGACGCCGAGGTGGGGGAGGTAGACGGTAAACAACCCGGCCCAGGCGAGGAAAAGAAGCGGCAGCGTGAGTTTTCTGAGCTGAGCCGGCCGAATGTTTTCGGCGAGGAAAAGGGTAAACAGGGCGACGGCGAGCCAGAGGGCCTGCCGCCGGACGAAGTAAAACGGATCGCCCCATTCCGCGGCGGCGAGGGGAAGGCTGGCGCTTCCGACCATGATGAGGCCGAAAACAGAGTGCGCCACGGTCAAAAACAAAAACAAAAAATCCGGGGCCCGGCGCCGGAGGGCCGCCTCCGGGCGGGCGGACGTTCGGGCTTCGAGCATCATCCGGCGCTCCTTCGCCGGCGGCGATCGGACGCCTTTCGGCGGGATAAAAGTCGACGCCGCAGCGGACATTAATCGCGAGGAGGTGGAAGACGATGCAGGTTCAGGAGATCATGGCCAAGCGGGTCATCAGCGTCAAACACGATGACACCGTTCGAACCGCCGCGCAGCGGATGCGGGATCACGAGATCGGCGCCCTGCCGGTCCTGGACGCCCACGACCGGCTCGCGGGGATTCTCACCGACCGGGACATCGTTCGGCGGGTCGTCGCCGAAGGGAAGCCCGACACGACGGCGGTCAAGGAAGTGATGACGCCGAACCCGGTGACGGTGTCGCCGACGGACGACGTGCGTTTCGTCGCGAAGCAAATGAGCGAAAAGCAGATCCGTCGGCTCCCCGTCGTCGACGGCGGCCGGGTCGTCGGCATGGTCGCGGTCAAGGACCTCGCCGACCACGCCGAGACGCTGAAATACACCGACACCGTCATCCGGGAAGTGTCGGAAGACTACGCCGAACACCGGCAGGAGGTCCACTGACGTCCGGCCGGGGCGCGCCGGCGCCCCCCGGCTTTGGGACCATCACCATCCCCGTCGCGCGATCTCGAGCGGGAGGACGGCGCGGGTCTAGACGATGAAAGGGAGCGCGAGGCGCTCCCTTTCATCGTGTGCGTTTCTTCGCCGCCGGGCCGGCGCCCCGCCGGTGCGCCCTCCGCAGGCGTTCGGATCTCCGGCTTCAGGCCTAAACTCCCGTCGGACGAAGCCGTCCTCGGCGTTCGAGACCCGATCCGGTGCCGGGCGCACGCCGCTCGCTCCGGCGACCGGTTTCCGGTCCCCGAAGCGGCGGTCAGCTCCCGAGGCCCGGGCCGGTGAGCGGCAAAGCAAAGAAGATGACGTACAAAAACGCCACGAACGCCACGACCATGTACCCGTTGAAGAGAAGGAGGTAGGTCCGCTCGCTTAAACCGAGGTAGCTCAGGGCGGCGAAGACGGCCGTCTGGGCGAAGAAAATGAGGGCCATCGGCAGGAGGTCCATCCAGAAACCGATCAGCGCGATGATGAGGGAAAAATAGGCAAGCACGCGGAACATCCGCGCCATCCCGGCATCACCCCCAGGGCTTATTATACCGGATTCTGCCTGTCGATTCGAGCCTCGCTTCGTGGTGGCACCGCCGACGGCGGCACCGCCGATCGCGACCCCGCTTGTCGCGCCCCACCGATCGAGACCGCTTCGAATGTCTCCTTCGACGCGGCGCGAAGACTAGGGGAGGCGGACGGCGATGTAGCGGCAGACCGGCGCTCCGTCGATCATCGACTGCTCTTCGATGAGATCGCTCCTTCCGAGAAAGGCCCGGAAGATGCCTTTTAAATAGGCGTGGTGCAGGGTGCAGACCGTCGGATGCTGGAACGCCTGTTCCTTGAAGGCGCAGCTGTGGACGGCCAGGCGGAAGGCGTCCTCATCGATCGGCTCGACGTCCGGCGAAAGGCCGGGATCGCCGGAGAGGCGCCGGACGTGTTCGACGATCTCTTCCGGCGTGAGGGTCTCCGGCTTCAAGTCGTGTTCTTCAAGGTAACGCCGGGCGAGGTCGTAGCCTTTTTCTTCGGCCACGGCGGTGATCATCTGCTCGCCGTTGTGTTTGAACCGTTCGAGGGCGGTGAGGGCGATGTCGGCCAGCGTCTCGTAATCCCGGTGGGGGAGCGATATCGAGACGCTTTTGTCGACCGCCCGATAAAGGCGGCCCGGCCGGCCGCCTCGGCCGGTATGTTCGATCTCGCCGACGATTAGCCCGACCTCTTCGAGCCGGCTGAGGTGAAGCCGGGCGACGTTCGGGTGGATGCCGAACTTGTCGGCGACGTCCTGAACCGAGACGCCTTCGGGGGTGTTGAGCACGTGCCGGTAAATGGCAAAACGCGTCGGCACGGCGAGGGCGGCGCTCAGGCGGATGAGGCGGTCGTCCATCGTTCAGGCTCCTTTTGTGCCGTTTTCAAACAAAGTATAACCGATCCGTCCGTCGCATGAAAGCATTTATTAATTTGCATCTTTATGTTTGTGGATTTTGGTGTTAGAATATACGTAAATCACCCTGAGTTTCTTTTTTGTAAAACAAAGAGAAAGGGGAGGAACCATGTCGAACGAACGGTGGCCGCTCGTCGACGGGGCGTCCGTTCCCGAGGAGGGGGCGGACGCGGCGCGCGCCGCTTCGGCGGCGGAGCGGTCCGGAGCGAAGGAAAGGCCGGATGCGGCGGAAAGCGAAGCGCGATCGTCGGCCGCACTGACCGCCGAAGGGCGGTTCCGGCGATATGACAGCTGGAAGGATGAAGAAGACCGGCTGCTGGCTTCTCTCGTCCTCGACTACGTGCGAAGCGGCCGAACGCAGCTCGAGGCTTTTGTCGAAGCCGCCGGCCGCCTCGGCCGGACGGCGTCGGCGTGCGGATTTCGCTGGAACAAGGCGCTTCGGACCTTCTACCGGGAGGAGCTGGAGGCCGCCAAAAAAGAGCGGCGGGAGCGGCGCAAGGGCCGGAGCGCCGCCCGGGCCGCCCTCGCCCGGCGGACCGAATTTCAGCCGAAGCTGAGCGTTCTCCTCGCCATGGTGCACGACCTCGAGCGAAGCGTTCGGCGCCTCAAGGAAGAGGTATACCGCATACAGACCCAGTGGGAGGCGGCCGCCCTGGCGCCGGAGGCGGCGGAAGACGCGGCGGGGGGCGTCCGGGGCGCTTCGGGTGAAGCGCCGGCCGCCGGAGGGTCGAAGGCCCGGCCGGAAGAGGCCGGCGAGGCGGAGGACCGGGCGCCGGAAAGGTGAAGTCTGTACCCGGCCGGCATCCGGCCGCGGCCCGGCCGGCGCTTCATGCCCGCCGGATTCGGGCCGCGGTTTGGCGTTCGGTTTTGCGCCCGGCGCCCCGGTGGCCGGGCAGGTTTCGGCCTCCCCGGGCGGGGCGGTCAGCGGAGGACGTTTCCCGTCTCGTAGACGACGATGTGCGTTCGGACGGTGAAGTCGAGCGATCGGATCACCGCTTCCGGGTCCCCCGCGGCCAGCCCCCGGGCGGCCGCCCGAAGGCCGAGGCCGAGGGGATCGACGCCGGCTTCCTGAAGTCGGCGGAGCAGACTTTCCGTCCGCGTTTTGACGTCCGCCTCGATCGCGCGGGTGATCGCCGGGAGGGCGGCCGTTTCTTTTTGCCGCTCGTCGATCGAACCGTAAAGCTCCACGTCCACGACAAGGCGGAGGGTGCGGCCCCGGCTTTCCACCGCGAGGCGGGTCCGGGCCCGGTTCGGGTCCGCCTGGAAGTAGAGCCGGTCGCGGCCGAAGACGAAGTCGACGTTGGCCGTCTCCCCCCGGAGAAAGTTCAGCCACTCCGTCTCCTCCGGCGAGAGGACGAGCCGGAGACGGGATTTGTCGAACAGGCCGCTTCGTTCGATGCGAAACGCCTTTTTGCCGGCGGCCTCGACGAGGGGGAGGATCGGGTCGAGGCCGGGCTCGTAGAGCCGCCGAACGACGTCGAACAGGTAGGCGTGGGTGATGTAAGGGCTTAGGGTGCCGGATCCGTCGAGGGCGGTAAACAGGCTGTTCGACGGGAGCCGTTCCATCGGCGGGCTCACCCGGAGCGCCGCCTCGGCGCTCGGTTCGGCGAGGGCGACGAGGGCGATCCCCTGGATCGTCTCCATGCGGATAAACCAGTCGAGCGTCTCCCGGAGGGGGCGGGCTTCCGCCAGATCCCGACCGATGAAGATGAGCTTCGTGTGGCTGAAGTCGAACGCGTTTTCGTTCATTCCCTGCAGCCGGTGAACGGCTTCGGCGATGAGGCGGCCGTCGGCGGAGAGGAGGAGGAAGCGGTTTTCGCCGGATTTGATGTCGGCCGTCGGGATGGCGATCTTAAGCGTCACCCGAAGGGGGCGGGCCGGATCGTCGCTTCGGTCGACGCCCATGGCGACGACGAAGCTCCGCTTGTCGATGTCCTTGTAGGCGCAGCCGCCGGCCTGCAAGGCGCCGGCCAGGGCGGCCAGGACGAGGAGCATCCGCGCAAGGGGCGCCGACCGACGCCCCGGCACGAGAGGCAGGAGGAGAGGACGCATTCGGCACCTTCCTTTGCCTGCGGCCGCCCTCGGCGGAGGCTTCAGCGGGCCGGGTCCGGGCGGCGGCGCCGGCCTGCCGGGCGGCGCCGGCGGCCGCCCGAGCCGGTCCCGCCGCCCTTTCGTTTGATGGCCCAGGCGATCAGGGCGAAGGCGAGGAGCTCCGCCGGGACGAGCTGGGCGAACCAGAGGCGGCTTACGGCGTAGAGGCGGTCCATCGGCCATTCCCGGTAGGCGGCGGGGATGACGAGGCCGGCAAAGGCGGCCAGGGCCGCCTCCGGCCAGCGGGCGGAAAGCCAACCGGTGAGGCGGGCGCGGACGTCCGTCGCCGCCTTGGCCGGGGCGGCGGTCAGGGGAGCGAGGAAGCGGAGGGCGACGTGCCAATGGAGGATGGCGTTTAAGATGGCGACGTTCAGGTAGCCGATCAGGACCGGGTAGAAGGCCCGCTCGATCGGCGCGTGCTCGATCCGGAGAGCGTTGGCGGCGATGACCCACGGGTACGCGTAGAGGGCGACGGCTTCCGTCCCGAGCAGGGCGATCGGGAGGACGAACAAAAAGGCGTACAGCCCGCCGCCGAGGGCGGCCATGAAGGCGATCCGCCGCAGGGGGTAGTCCGGCGCGAGCACCCGGTGAAAGACGGTGAGGTTCAAAAACCCGGCAAACGGATACGAGGCGGCGTTCAAAGACAGCCAGTCCGGCCGCCCCGTCTCCCGAAGGAGCTTCGCCACGCCTTCCCAGAGGAGCGGCTGGCCGCTCAGGGCGGCGCCGAAGGTGATGAACAGAAGCGGCAGCGTCAGGATGAACGAAAGTTCGAGCCCGAAGAGGACGTTCGGGGTGTCGAAGCGGGCGATGAAAAAGGCGAGGAGGAGAAAGAGCCAGAGGAGCGCCTGGCCGGGGGCGTCGACGTTGAGATATTTGGCGCTGATCTCGGTGATGAGGTAGAGGTTGAGCGCCCCGGCGACGAGCCACTCGAGGGCGAAAAGGGCAAGGAGCGGCGGGGCGAGGGGAGCGGGAAGCGCCGTTTTCCAGAGCGTGGGGATGTCGATCGCGGGCGCCCGGGCGAGCAGGCGGGTGAAGAAGACGAAGTAAACGGACGAAAAAAGCCATCCGGCGGCGAGATCGAGGAAAACGCCGGCGTGGCGCCGCTCGAGGAGCAGCCGCGGGACGGTGCCGATGCCGTTCGCGAGGACGTTGACCAGAAAGAGGTAATACAAAAAGCGCGGTTGCATCAAGCGCCCTCCGGTCCTTTTTCCGTCGGCTTCGGGTCAAAGGGGAGGTACAGGTACGGCTCGCCGAAGCTTTCTTTGCCGGCGAGAAAGAAGATCAGGCCGACGAGGCCGATGCCGAGGCCGACGAGGCCGTAGAGGGAACAGAGGAGGAGGATCGGGTAGCGGGCGATGCGGACGGCGTAGAACATGGCGTTCACCGGGATGACGAAGCTCGAGATGGCGACGACGGCGGCGACGATGAGCATGATGTCCGAGACGAGGCCGGCGGCGGTCATCGCCTGGCCGAGGATGAGACCGCCGACGGTCGTCGAGGTGGCGCTGATGGACTTCGGCAGCCGGACGCTCGCCTCGAGGAGGAGCTCGAGGGCGATCATCATGAAGAGCATCTCGAAAAAGGCGGAAAACGGCACCGCCGCCCGGCTCCCGGCGATGGAAAGCGTCAGTTGCGCCCGGAAGACGCCGGGGTTGAACGCCGTAAGAGCCACGTAAAGGCCGGGGGTGATGAGGGTGACGACGAGGGCGGTGAAGCGGAGGCCGAGGAAAAACGTCCGCACCCAACCGGGGTAGTACAGGTCGTCCATGGCGCTGAAGAAGTCGAAAAAGTACCCCGGCGCCACGAGGGCAAAGGGCGTTCCGTGGATGAGGACGACGACCTTGCCGCGATTGAGCTCGTAGACGATCCGGTCCGGCCGGTCGGTGACCATGAAGGTCGGAAAAAGGGTTCGATGCGGGCGGGCGAAGGCCCGTTCGAGCTGTCCCGCGGCGAAGAGGACTTCAATCCCGCCTTTTTGCACTTTTTCTCGGAGAATGGCCAGGCTCTTCGGGCGGACCCGCGTCGCATCGTACAGGAGGGCGATGTTCGTGTGGCTTTTTTCCCCGAGTTCGGCGAGTTCGACGGCGAGGGCGGCGTTTCGGTAGCGGTTTCGGAGCAGATGGACGTTGAGGAGGAGGTTGTGGCCGAGGGCGTTTTGCGGCCCGTGGAGGGTCGCTTCGATGTCGGCGGGAAGCGGCTGGTCGTCCTTGACGATCCGGATGTCGTAAAGGAACGCCCGACCCCGGTAGGCGACGAGGAGGTGGCCGTTTAAGACGAGGTCGACCGCCGCCTCCGGCGTCGTGTAGGGCACCTGATAGACGAGGGAGGCGAGGTAGTCGGCGAAGGCGTCGCCTTCCGCCTCGAAAAACGGCCGGATGAACTGCCGGACGACCTTGTCCTCGTCGGCGATCGTCTTTAGGTAGACGACTTCCAGGCGCTTGTCGCCGGCGACGAGCGACCGGGCGACGAGGTCCTGGGCGCGTTCTAAGGCTTTTTGCACGGCCCAAAGCCGCTCGTCGGTGATCTGGGCGGTCTCGTGCATGGCGCTCCCGGGCTTTCCAGTGTTCGGTGTGCTGCGGGATGCGATGGGTTCGTCTGCCAACCCTTAGTCTGCCAAGCCGCCCCAAAAACATGCGCCTCCGGCCCTGAAGCCGGGAGGCGCAGCGAAATAAAGGAGGGGAGGTAAAAACAGTCAAGCGTTTGGCTTTCGGCCTTCTCCTCGGGGCTTCGTCGGGGCGAGGCGGACGCCGTCCGGCAGCCAGACGTACGGGTTTTCGCCTCGGTCCCGCTCGGGATCGTACTTGACCGGAACGAAGCCGAGCTTTTCCCAAAACGGCGCCGAGCCGAGGCGGGCGTTCGTCTTGATCGGCTTGCCGAGGCTTTTGGCGTGTTCGACGAGCATCCGGCCGAGGCCGCGGCCCCGGTACGCCGGCAGGACTTCCAGCTTCATGAGTTCGTAAAAATCTTGCGGCGGATCGAAGTAGCGGTCGTATTTGGCGTCGATGAGATAGAGGCTCATCCGGGCGACGAGGGCGTCGCCGTCGTAGATGCCGTAAAAGGGCGAGTCGGCGTCGTCCTCGATGATGTTCGCCTGAAGGTCTTCGAGCATCGAAAGCTCCTGCAGCCCGTACTCGCGAAATTTCTTGAATTCTTCCAGCGTTTTGTAGTTGATCTTGAGCCGCTCGACGGCAAACGGCATCGTTCACACCTCCGTCCGTCCTTTAAGGCCAGTTTACCGGAGGCGGCGGGCCAGCACAAGCCGCCTTGCCGAAAGGCGGCCGGGCCGACGCCTGAGCGGACCGCCGGCCGCGGGTGAATGCGCGCCGGGCGGTGAAGGCGCGCGGGACCGCGGGAGGGCGGGATCCGGAAGGAATCGGGACCTTCGGCGTCGAAACACACGTCCGAAAGACCGCCGCGGTCGAACGGCGTCGGTCCGGGCCGGGAAGGTTCCGGCGCCCGGCCTCCGGGGACGCCGTCCGGCGGCGGACCGGTGAAGCGGGGGATTCGATGGCCCAAGTCATCAAGGCGCTCCTCGGCGTCCTCATCCTCCTGCCGCCGCTTCCGATGGTCCTGGCCTGGGGCGTGGCGCTCCGGGCGACGGGCGACCGGCGGGAAGCGACGCTCTGGGCGCTCTACGTCGGGACGGTCTTTTTTCTCCTCGCCGACGCCGCCCTCTGGCAGGAGGTCGCCGGCGGCATCGCCGGTCTCGTGATGACGCTCGCCGCCGCCGCCCTGGCCGGCGGCACGCTGGCGGCGGCGTTCGTCCGTCGCCGGCCGTCTGTCGGCTGGGCCCGGGCGTTTCGGATCGTCTGGCTCGCGGCGCTTTTTGTGTTTGTGATAGAATATGGCGTGCTGTTTCTGATCGGCGTCTTCCGGACGTGGGCCGGCGGATAGGTCGCGGGCCTCGGCTTGGGCCGCGGCCGACGCGGCCTTTTGGCCGAACCTTTCGCCGGTCGGGTCCGGCGGCGCGGATCGAGCGCGGAAAGGGGTGGCGCGTTGGACGGACGGTTCAACCGGGCGGCGGATGCCGACGCCGGACGCAAAAAGATCGAGTGGGCTCGCCGGCACATGCCGGTCCTCGGGGCGATCGCCGAGCGGTTTGAGCGGGAGAAGCCGCTCGCCGGAGAGCGGGTGTCGATCGCGCTCCACCTCGAGGCGAAGACGGCGGTCCTCGCCCTCGTGCTTCAGGCCGGCGGCGCCGACGTGACGATCTCCGGCTCGAACCCGCTCTCGACCCAGGACGACGTCGCCCACGCCCTCGCCCGGGCCGGGGTGCGGGTCTTTGCCCGGCGGGGGGTGTCGGAAGACGAATACCGGGCGCTCCTCCTGGACAACCTCGAGGCGTCGCGGCCGACGCTTCTCATCGACGACGGCGGCGACCTCGTCAAGCTTCTCCATGCCGAGCGGTCGGACCTCGCCGGCGGCGTCAAAGGCGGCGCCGAAGAGACGACGACGGGGATGACCCGCCTCCGGGCGCTCGCCCGGGAGGGGCGCCTCGCCTTCCCGATGGTCGCGGTGAATGACGCCCGAATGAAGCATCTTTTCGACAACCGTTACGGCACGGGCCAGTCGGTCATCGACGGGATCCTTCGGACGACCAACCTCACCCTGGCCGGGAAGACGTTCGTCGTCGTCGGTTACGGATGGTGCGGCAAGGGCGTCGCCCTTCGGGCCCGGGGAATGGGGGCGAACGTCGTCGTGACGGAGATCGACCCGGTGAAGGCCATCGAGGCGCACATGGAAGGGTACCGGGTGATGCCGATGGCGGAGGCGGCGGCGGTCGGGGATCTCTTCGTCACCGTCACCGGCGGCTACCACGCGATCGGAGCGGCGCACTTTCTCCGGATGAAAGACGGCGCCATCCTCGCCAACGCCGGCCACTTCGACGTCGAGATCGACCTTGAAGCCCTTCGGCGGATGAGCGTCGAGGTGGATGCCGTCCGGCCGAACGTCACCGCCTACCGGCAGCCGGACGGCCGGACGCTGTACGTCCTCGCGGAGGGACGCCTCGTCAACCTCGCCGGCGCCGACGGTCACCCGGCGGAGATCATGGACATGACGTTTGCCCTGCAGGCGCTCTCCCTCGAATGGCTCGCCCGGGAACACCGCGCCGGCCGGCCCCTTCCGCCGGCTTTGCACCCGGTTCCGGAGGCGATCGACCGAACGGTGGCGGAGATGAAGCTCCGGACGCTGGGAATCGCCATCGATCGGCCGACGCCGGAACAGGAGGCGTACGCCGCCCGCTGGGCGTGAATGGTGCATAACTTTTACGGACGAATCCTGCCCGCCGGGCAGGATTTTTTTTGGCCTTGTCGAAGGGAACAGGTGGAGCAAAGTGGTGGAAAGTGGGGAAAAGCGGGGGGACGGACGTGTTTCTCGGCGAGTACCGGCACGCCCTCGACGAGAAGGGGCGGCTTACGCTGCCGGCCCGGCTCCGGGAGGGCCTCGGCGAGCGCTTCGTCCTCACCCGCGGCTTGGAGCAGGCGCTTTTTGTCTATCCTCTGGAAGAGTGGGAGAAGATCGCGCAAAAGCTCCGGGCGCTCCCGTTTACCCGGGCCGACGCCCGGGCGTTCACCCGCTTTTTCTTTTCCGGTGCGGTGGAACTTTCGCCGGACCGGCAGGGGCGGATCACGATCCCGAAACCGCTTCTGGAGTACGCCGGCATTGAGAAAAATTGCGTCATCCTCGGGGTGATGAACCGGGTGGAGATCTGGGAAGAAGGGCGCTGGGACCGCTACGCCGCCGAACAGAGCGCCCTGGTGGCGGAGACGGCGGAGCGGCTTCTGGACTTCGAGGGGTGACGGTTCGTCGCGGGCCCGAACGGGCGGAGGCGGTCCGCTCGGGAAAGGAGGGGCAGGCCTGGTTCGGCAGAGCTGGACTTCGAACGGGAATGCGGCCGGCGACGGCGGTGCGAAGAAGACGGGGAGCGGGCGGAATGGGAATGCCGGCCATCCTCCCGATCGGCCGGAGGGCGACCACGTGCCGGTGCTCCTTCAGGAGACGATCGAGGCGCTCCGGATCCGGCCGGACGGGTGGTACGTCGATGCGACGTTCGGCCGCGGCGGCCACAGCGGGGCGATTCTGGCCCGGCTCACGAGCGGTCGGCTGATCGCCCTCGATCGGGACCCGGCGGCGATCCGGGCCGGCGAGGCGCGCTTTCCGGAGGCCCTCCGGGCGGGAACGCTTCGCCTCGTGAAGGCGAATTTTGTCGACCTGGGGCGGGTGCTGGAGGGGTTGGGGGCGCCGGCGATCGACGGGATCGTCTTCGACCTCGGCGTCTCGTCGCCGCAGCTCGACGACCCCGCCCGGGGGTTCGGCTACCAGGTCGAGGCGCCCCTCGACATGCGGATGGATCCGGAGCAGCCCCTGACGGCTTACGCGATCGTGAACGGGGCCGATGAGGCAACCCTGCAGAGGATTCTCCGGGACTACGGCGAGGAGCGCTTTTTCCGCCAGATCGCCCGGGCGATCGTCCGGGCTCGGGCCAAGGCGCCGATCCGAACGACGACGGAGCTCGCCGAAATCGTCAAGGCGGCGATTCCCGCCCCCGCCCGCCGGACGGGGCCCCATCCCGCCCGCCGGACGTTTCAGGCCCTCCGCATCGCCGTCAACGACGAACTGGAGGCGCTTCGCCGGGCGCTCCGGCAGGCGATCGACCGGCTTCGGCCGGGCGGGCGGATCGCCGTCATCAGCTTTCACTCCTTGGAAGATCGCCTCGTGAAGGAAACGTTTCGCGCGGGCGCCGATCCGTGCGGCGCCCGCGGGCTTCCGCCGGAGCTTCCGTGCGGCGAGACGCCGATGCTTCGCCTCGTCACCCGGCGGCCGATCGTCCCGGGAGCGGCGGAGGTCGCCGCAAACCCCCGCGCCCGATCGGCGCGGCTCCGGGTGGCGGAACGGCTCTGAGGAGAGGACAGAAAGACGGGGGGCAACGAACATGGCGCGCACACGGGTGACGGGAAATGCGCTCCTTCAGGAAGAGCCGGTGTTTTCCGCCGGTCCGGCCGGCCTGGTGACGGCCCGGACGGGGGCGGCGGCCCGTCCGAGGGCGATCGCTTCGCCGAATCCGGCTTCGTCGGCGGCGGCCCGGACGGCGGCGGCCGCTCGGACGGCCGCGGCCCGGAAGGCCGGCCTGGAGGCCGGGGAAAAACTTCTCTACTTCGGTTACGTCTTGGTCCTCGCCGTCGTCTATCTGGCCGTTCTCGGCCGAATGGCTCAGGCGGTGGTGCTGAACGACCGGCTCGTCCGGACGACGGCCGAGATCGAGCGTCTGGAGCGGGAAAACGCCGCGCTCACGCTGGAAGTGGCCGAGCTCAAACGGCCGGAACGGATCCTCGCCGTGGCCCGGGACATGGGGCTTAAGCCCCGCCCCGAAAGCGTGGCGGTAATCGCGGCGCTGCCCCGGGCGGCCGATGCCGCGGGTTCCTCCTCCCGCGCGCCGGCGCCTGAGGCGGGAACCGGCAATGAAGCGGGTTCGGCGGAGAAAAAGGCGGCGGCCGGCGGCGGGACATCGGCCGGCGAAAGCGGGATGCCGTGATGCGTCCTGCCGATCGGACGCGGGGCGCGCCCGGCGCCGGCATCGTCCGGCGCGGGCTTCTCCTCGCCGGCGGGATCGTCCTTTTGTTCCTCGCCGTCCTCGGCCGACTCTTTTACCTGCAGGTGCTCTCCGCCGAGCCGCTCGTCGCTCGGGCCGCGGTCCAGTGGCAGGCGAAGGAGACCCTCCCCGCGAAGCGGGGGACGATCTACGACCGGAACGGGACGCCGCTCGCCGTCGACGGGCCGGCGTACGACGTCATCGCCGTGGTGAGCCCCCGGGCGCCGGATCACGTCGTCGATCCCGCGCAGACGGCGGCGGCGCTGGCCCCCCACCTCGGCATGCCCGCCGCGCGCCTCGAGGCGCTTCTCCGGCAGCCGGGGCGGTATCAGGTGGAGTTCCGGCCGGGCGGCTGGAAAATTTCGCCGGAGACGAAGGCGGCGATCGAGGCGCTCCATCTTCCCGGCATCGTCTTCGTCGAGGACCGGCGGCGGTACTACCCGTTCGGCGCCTTTCTGGCCCATACGCTCGGGTACGTCGATAAGGAAGGCGAGGCCCGGATGGGCCTGGAGGCGGCGCTGGACGACGTCCTCGCCGGACGAGACGGGACGCTCAAGCTCCTCGTCGACGGCAATCGCCGGTTCCTTCCCGGCGGCGTTCAGGATTATGTGCCGCCCGTCGACGGGAAGGACGTCGTGCTCACCATCGACCAGACGATTCAGACGTTTGTCGAGGATGCCCTCGAGGCGGCGGAGAAACAGGTTCGGGCAAAGCATCTCCTTGCCGTCGTCGCCAACCCGAAGACGCTGGAGGTTTACGCCCTCGCTTCCCGCCCCCACTTCGACCCCAACGACTACACCCGGATCACGAACTATCTGAATCTGCCGGTGGCATTTGAATTCGAGCCGGGATCGACGTTCAAGACGATCACGCTGGCGGCGGCGATCAACGAGGGCGTCTACAACCCGGACGAGACCTACCAGGCCGGCGTCTATCGGTCGAAGGAGATCCGGCCGCCGATCCGGGACTGGAACGACGTCCGGGGCTGGGGGACGATCTCGTTTCGGGACGCCTTCGTCCGCTCGAGCAACGTCGGCATGACGATTCTCGGCTACGAGCGCCTCGGCCGGGAGCGGCTTGCCCGCTACTACGAAGCGTTCGGCTTCGGGGCCCGGACGGGCATCGACCTGCCGGGAGAGGCGGCGGGAAGGGTTCCGGACCTTCGTCTCGTCCCGCCCCGGGACGTGGCCTCGACGACGTTCGGCCAGCGGATCGCCGTAACCCCGATCCAGATGGTGGCGGCGGTGAGCGCCGCCATCAACGGCGGGACGCTCATGCGGCCGTACGTCGTCCGGTCGATCGAACGGCGGGACGAGGGCATCGTCTATGAAGCGCGGGAGCCGACGGCGGTGCGCCGGGTGATTTCGCCGGAAGCGTCGGCCCGCGTGCGGGAGGCGATGGCCGCGGTCGTCGAGTCGCCGGTGGGCACGGGCCGGGCGTTTGCCATCCCCGGCTACCGGATCGGGGGCAAAACCGGGACGGCGCAAAAGCTCGGCCCGGACGGAACGTATCGGGACGGGGCGTATATTTATTCGTTCATCGGCTTTGCCCCCCTCGACGACCCGGCGGTGCTCGTCTACGTCGTCGTCGACGAGCCGGAGCTTCCGGCGACCTCGAGCGGCGAAGTGGTGGCGCCGATCTTTAAGGCGATCATGAGCCAGACGCTCGCCTACCTGGACATCCCGCCCGAAGGGGGCGGGCGCCGGAGCGCCGGCGGCGGGAGCGCCGCGGAAAACGGGGATGCTCCGGCGCCGGATCGACTCCGCGACGCGCCTCCGGCCGGTGAAAAGCGGGCGGCGGAAAAGGTCGTTCCGGCGGATGGGGCGGCCGCCGGCGGCGCTCCGCCTGCCGCGGAGCAGGGCGTTCCGCCGGCGGCGGATCGGGGAGTGCCTTCCGCCGGCGAAGTTGAGAGGAGCGCGACGCCGGCGGAGGAGGCGAACGGCGACGCCCCTTGGACGGTGTCCGTGCCGGACGTCCGGGGCCGTTCGAAAAAGGAGGCGGCGGCGCTCCTTCAAGCGGCGGGGCTTGAGGCCGATTTTGACGGAACGGGATATGCCGTCGCCCAGGATCCGGCGCCGGGAAGCCGGGTGGCGGCCGGGACGGCGGTCCGGGTCCGCTTCGAGCCGCCGGCGCCGCCGCCTGGGGCATCCGAAGCGCCGTCCGGATCGGGCGGCTGAGCGTCCGGACGCCGGGCGGCCCAAGGTCCGTCCGTCGGGCGGCCGGGCGTTCCGATCGGGTCGGTCGTGCGGCGCGCCGCCGCGGCGGAGGGGTGAGCCCGTTCCGGAGGTCGGCCGAAGAGCGGCCACCTTGCGAGGGGCTTCGAGGGGGCCCGTCCGCGGGAACGCCCCCGTTCTAGTCCTCTTTCCCCGGACATACGGTGGGGAGGGGATGCGAAAGGGGGCGATGGCGACGAACCGGACCGTCCGGAGGCGGATCGCGTTCTTCGGCCTCCTTGTCGGGGCCGGGCTCTTTCTCATCGCCGTCCGCCTGGCGTATCTCATGCTCGTCCAGGGCGATGCGCTCCTCGCCCGGGCCGAGGCCCTCTGGACGCGGGAGGTGCCGTTTGAGGCGAAGCGGGGGCGGATCCTGGACCGAAACGGCGTCGTCCTCGTGGACAACGAAAGCGCTCCGAGCGTCCTCGCCGTCCCGGCCCAGATCACCGATCCGGAGGGGACGGCCCGGGCGCTGGCGCCGGTCCTCGGCATGGCGGAATCCCGCCTTCGGGAGCTTCTTGCCCGCCGGCAGCTTCTCGTCCGCCTGGCGCCGGAAGGACGGCGGCTTTCCCTCGACCGGGCCGCGCAAGTCGAGCGCCTCGGCCTTCCGGGGATCTACGTCGCCGAAGACTACCGTCGGGTGTATCCGTACGGGACCCTGGCGGCGCACGTCCTCGGGTTCGTCGGCGCCGACAACCAGGGGCTTTTGGGCCTCGAACGCGAGTACGACGCCGTCCTCGCCGGCCGGCGGGGCGCGATCGCCTTTTACGCCGATGCCCGGGGCCGTCGGATGCCGGGGCAGCCGACGCGATATGTGCCGCCGGAAGACGGCCACGACCTCGTGACGACGCTCGACGTGCGCATTCAAGAGATTCTCGAGCGGGAGATGGCGGACGCCTGGCAGACGTACCGGCCGAAGAGCATCATCGGCCTCGTCGTCGATCCGAAGACGGGCGACGTGCTGGCGATGGCGTCTTACCCGACGTTCGACCCGGCCGACTACCGCGCCTACCCGCCGGAGGTGTACAACCGCAACCAGCCGATCTGGCGGATGTACGAGCCGGGGTCGACGTTTAAGATCATCACCCTGGCGGCGGCGCTGGAAGAGAAAAAGGTCGACCTCGATCGGGAGCACTTTTTCGATCCCGGTTCCATCGTCGTCGCCGGGGCGAGGATCCGCTGCTGGAAGCCCGGCGGCCACGGCGATCAGACGTTTTTGCAGGTGGTGGAAAATTCCTGCAACCCCGGCTTCGTCGAACTCGGCCTCCGGCTCGGCAAGGAGACGCTCATGCGTTACGTCCGGGCGTTTGGGTTCGGCGCCAAGACGGGGATCGATCTCCCCGGCGAGGCCACCGGACTTCTTTTTTCCGAGGCGCGGATGGGTCCGGTGGAGCTGGCGACGACGGCGTTCGGCCAGGGGGTGTCGGTGACGCCGATCCAGCAGGCGATGGCCGTCTCGGCGGCGATCAACGGGGGGACGCTTTACACGCCGCATCTCGCCAAGAAGATCGTCGATGCGAAGACCGGCGCGGTCGTCCGGACGTTTGCGCCGCAGGCCAAGCGGACGGTCGTCTCCGAGGCGACGAGCCGGGAGGTGCGGCGGGCGCTCGAGTCGGTCGTCGCCAACGGCACCGGCAGCCGCGCTTACGTCGACGGCTACCGGGTCGGCGGGAAAACCGGGACGGCGCAGAAGGTCGGCCCCGACGGCCGGTATCTCGCCGGCGAGTACATCGTCTCGTTCATCGGCTTCGCGCCGGCGGACGATCCGGCGGTCGTCGCCTACGTGGCCGTCGACCATCCGGAGGGCATTCAGTTCGGCGGCGTCGTCGCGGCGCCGATCGTCGGCCGGGTGCTGGAGGATGTGCTCCACGTCCTGGACATTCCGCCCCGCTCCGGCGGGCTCAAGAAGTCGAAATACGTCTATCCGGAGATGCCGCCGGTGGAGGTGCCGAACTTCATCGGCATGAGCGTCGACGCCCTGCGGCGAAGCTTCTATACGTTCTCTCTCGAAATCGAAGGGACGGGCGACGTGGTGATCGATCAGGCGCCGGCGCCGGGGACGAAGCTCGCGCCGGGAGGGAAGGTGCGCCTGTACCTGGGGCCCCGGCCGGACGGCGGCCGGCGGTAGGACGGCGCATCCGAAGGGGAGCGGCGAATCGGCAATGCGCCTTCCCCGGCGGCGTGCCGCGCGTCGGCGGCGGCCGGCTCTTGCGTCGGGCGTAAAAAAGGAGTATGGTGAAGGGCGTCTCCGTCCGGCCTTGGCCCGAAAGCCGAGCCGCCCGAAGGCCGGACCGTCCGGGGACGTCCCCTTCGGAACTTGAAAAGGCACACCCATGAATTCGGAACCTGACAAGTCCCATGAAACCTGGGGCATGGACTTGGCGAATGAAACAAGTTCATGTGGAAAAGGGAAACGAAGCCGCCGAAACGGACAGACTGAATGGGGCGGCGGGAAAGGACGGCGCACGGCATGCGGCTGGTCGAACTGGTGCGAACCCTTCCCTTGGCCCGGCTTTTCGGCGCCGGCGAGACGGCGGTCGACGGGGTGGCGATCGACTCCCGCCGCGTCCGGCCGGGGGATCTCTTCGTGGCGCTTCCGGGGACGAGGACGGACGGTCACGCCTTTCTGGCGGAGGCGGCCGCCGCCGGCGCCCGGGCGGCGGTCGTCGCCCGGGGTTACGGGGAGACGGCGGCGGGAACGTTTTTGGCGGCGGTGGAGGTGGCGGAGCCGAAGCGGGCGCTTCCGCTCATCCTCGCCGCCTTTTACGGGCAGCCGGCCGACGGGCTTCACCTGATCGGCGTGACGGGAACGAACGGGAAGACGACGACCACCGCCCTCATCCGGCACGTGCTCGAGGCGGCGGGGGTGCCGACGGGGCTCATCGGCACGGTAGAGGTCGCCTACGGCGACCGGCGGGAGCCGGCGCAGGCGACGACCCCCGATCCGGTGGCGCTCTTTGAGACGCTTCGGACGATGCGGGCGACCGGCGTCCGGGCGGTGGCGATGGAAGTGTCTTCTCACGCCCTCGACCAAGGACGGGTGGCCGGCCTCCGCTTTGACCAGGCGGTCTTCACCAATCTGACGCAGGATCACCTGGACTATCACGGGACGATGGAGGCGTACCGGGCAGCCAAGGCGCGGCTCTTCCAGGGCCTCGGCTTTGCCGGCGGCGTGGCGGTCCTGAACGCCGACGACCCGGCCGCTTCGTTTTTCGCCGGGGAGACGGTGCGGCCGGTCGTCCGTTACGGCCTCCTCCGGGACGGGGAGCGGCCGGAGGAGCGCTTTCGGGGCGGGGTGGATGTGCTGGCCGCCGGGGTGCGGCTCGACCGCACCGGCTCGTCCTGGACGCTTCTTACGGCGGACGGCCGGTCGGCGCCGGTCGAAATGCGGCTCATCGGCCGCCACAACGTGGAAAACGCCTTGGCGGCGGCGGCCAGCGCCCTCGCGTACGGCCTCGACGTCGGGACGATCGCCGAGGGGCTCCGGACGGCGGGGCCGGTGGCGGGCCGGCTGGAGCGGATCGACTGCGGCCAGCCGTTTTCGGTTTTCGTCGATTACGCCCACACGCCGGACGGCATCCGGCAGGTGCTCGCCGCCGTCCGGCCGTTTGCCCGGCGGCTCATCGTCGTCTTCGGCGCCGGCGGAAACCGGGACGCGGCCAAGCGGCCGCTCATGGGCCGCGCCGCGGCGGAGGGGGCAGACGCCCTCGTCGTCACGTCCGACAACCCCCGGGACGAGGATCCGGAGGCGATCATCCGGGACATTCTCGCCGGCCTCCCGGCCGAGGCCCGGGAACGGACGATCGTCGAGGTCGACCGGCGGCGGGCGATCGAGCGGGCGGTGGCGCTGGCGAAGGCGGGCGACGTCGTCGTCATCGCCGGGAAGGGCCATGAGACGGGACAGATCGTCCGGGGGATGGTGCATCCGTTTGACGATCGGGTGGAGGCGCGGCGGGCGCTCGAAGGAGGGGGCTTCCGGTGCTCCTGACGCCGGCGGATGTGGCGCGGCTGGCGGAAGCGGTCGTCGGGCGGCCGGACGGCGCCGGCGGGAAGGCGGTCGGCGGCGGGCGTCCGGCGGTGGACGGGCGATCGGGCGGCGGTGCCGATCGCGCAGGAGATGGGGCCGGGCGGCCGACAGAGGGGCCCGGGTTCTGGCGGGCCCCGTTTGCCGGCGCGTCGATCGACTCCCGGACGGTCGGGCCGGGGGAGCTCTTCATTCCGATCCGCGGCGAGCGGTTTGACGGACACGATTTCGTCCGGGAGGCCTTCGCCCGGGGGGCGAGGGCGTCCCTTTGGCAGAAGGATCACGGGCCGCCGCCGGAAGGGGGGCTCTATTTCATCGTCTCCGACACCCGGCAGGCGCTCCTTTGCCTCGGGCGGGAAAACCGGCGCCGGTTCGGCGGGCCGGTCGTCGCCGTGACCGGTTCGAACGGCAAGACGACGGCGAAGACGCTCCTCGCCGCGGCGCTCTCGACCCGGTACCGGGTGCTTGCGACGGAAGGGAATCAGAACAACGAGATCGGGCTGCCGCTCATGCTGCTCCGGCTTTCGTCGCTTCATGATCTGGCGGTCCTGGAGATGGGGATGAACCGCGCCGGGGAGATCCGCCGGCTTTCGGAGGCGGCGGAGCCGGACGTCGGGGTCGTGCTCAACATCGGCGAAGCGCACATCGGCCTCCTCGGCTCCCGGGCGGCGATCGCCGAGGCGAAGCTGGAGCTTTTGTTCGGCCTCTCCCCGGCCGGCGATCTTTTTTATCCGGCGGCGGAGCCCCTCGTGACGGATCATCCGGCCGTCCGCGCCTATCCCGGCCGGCGGTGGCCGGTGGGCGATGAGGGGCGGGTGGCGGCGCGCCTCGTCGACGATCTCGGATGGGACGGGACGGTGTGGGCGGTCCGGGTCGACGGGGGGGCCGAGGTCGAGCTCCGGGTGCCGCTTCCCGGCGAAGCGCTGGGGACGGTCGGGGTCTTTGCTTTCGCCGTGGCACGGCTTTTCGGCGTCGGGCCGGAGGCGGCGTCCGCCGCCTGGCGGAACCTTCCGCCCCTTCCCGGGCGCATGCGCCGGCTTCGCGGTCGGGGCGGGATGACGCTCATCGACGATGCGTACAACGCCGCGCCGACGTCGGTCCGGGCGGCGGTCCGGACGCTGGCGAAGGTCCCCGGCTACCGCCACCGGGTCGCGGTCCTCGGGGAGATGTATGAGCTCGGCCCGCACGGTCCGGCGCTTCTTCAGGCGCTCGCCGAAGAGCCGGCCTTTCAGGCGGTCGAAGTGCTGACGGTGGGTCGGGAGATCGCTCTTCTGGCGGAGGCGCTTCGGGCGCGGGGACGGGCGGCGCGGCATTTTGAAGCCGAGGAAGCGCTCCTTGCGGCCCTATCGGCCTACGCCCGTCCGGAGGCGATCGTCCTCGTGAAGGGTTCCCGGGCGGCGGGGCTCGAGCGGATCGTCGCGGCCCTCTCGGCGCCGGACGGGGTGGGTCGGTGATGGCGGTGCGCCTTCTTGGGATCGCCTTTGTCACCGGTTTTTTGGCGGCGGCGGCGGTGGGTCCGGCCGCCATCCCGCTCCTCCGCCGGTTGAAGTTCGGCCAGGCGATCCGGGACGAGGGACCGGCGTGGCACGCCGGCAAGGCCGGAACGCCGACGATGGGCGGCGTGATTTTCATCGTCGCGGCGCTTTTCGGGGCCTTTTTGCTGGCGATGCCGTCGGCGGAGCTTTATCTCGTCGCCTTTGCCTTTCTCGGCTCCGGCGTGATCGGCGGCCTGGACGACGGGATCAAGATCGCACTCCGGCGGAACCTCGGGCTTACGCCGCTACAGAAGCTCGCGGCACAGGGGCTTTTGGCGGCGGTGTTTTTCCGGCAGTACGTGGCGACCGGCTTTTCGACGGCGCTCGAGACGTACGCCTTCGGCCGGGTGGAGCTCGGCGCTGCCTATTTCTTCGTCGTTCTTCTTCTTTTTCTCTCGGCGACGAACGCGGTGAACCTGACGGACGGTCTGGACGGGCTCGCGGCGGGAGCGATGCTCTTGGCGTCGGCGGCGTACGCCGTCCTGGCGTGGTACGGGTCCCGCTTCGATCTGGCGATTTTCAACGCCGCGCTGGCGGGGGCCCTCGGCGGATTTTTGCTGTATAATGCGCATCCGGCGCGGGTGTTCATGGGCGACACCGGCTCGCTGGCGCTCGGCGGAGCGCTGGCGGCTTCGGCGCTTCTGACGAAGACGGAGCTTCTCCTCGTCTGGCTCGGAGGGCTTTTCGTCATCGAAGCGTTGTCGGTCATCTTGCAGGTGGCGTCGTTTAAGCTCCGGGGTCGGCGGATTTTTCGCATGAGCCCGCTGCACCACCACTTCGAGCTTGTCGGCTGGAGCGAGTGGCAGGTCGTCCTGGCCTTCTGGGCGGCGGAGGCGGTGCTGGCGTTTTCCGCCGTCGCCTGGGCGATCGGCCGCTGAGGCCGGCGGAGGGCTCGGGGGGCGGGGCGTTTTTCTCGGCGGCGGGTCGGCCGGGCCGCGGCCGCGGTTCCGGTCGCCGCGCGAACCGGAGGGCACGAAGGGAGGGCGTCGATGCAGGCGGACAAAGCGGTCGGGCGGTATGCCGGGCGGCGGATCCTCGTCTTCGGGGCGGGCGTAAGCGGCCTGGCGGCGGCGCGGCTTCTCCTCCGGCTCGGGGCGTCGGTCGTCGTGGTGGAACAGTCGCCCGGGCCGCACCGGTGGGCGGAAGAGCTCGCCCGGCAAGGGGCCGAGCTCCTCTTCGGCGATCCGGCGCCGGAGGTCGTCCTGGCCGGAGGGATCGACCGGATGGTGAAAAGTCCGGGGATTCCGTACCGCCATCCTCTCGTGGTCGCGGCGATCGGGCGGGGGATCCCGGTGGAGACGGAGATCGAGCTCGGCTACCACGTGTTTCCCGGCCGGATCGCCGGCATCACGGGGTCGAACGGCAAGACGACGACGGCGACGCTCCTTTACGCGATGCTGGAGGCGGCGGGAATGCCGGCGGCGCTCGCCGGCAACATCGGCCGGCCGTTTGCCGAGGTGGCGCCGGAGGCGGGGCCGGAGACGACCGCCGTGCTGGAGCTTTCGAGCTTTCAACTGAAGGGCGTCGACCGGTTCCGGGCGGAGGTGGCGGTTCTGACGAACCTCGTGCCGCATCATCTCGACTACCACGAGACGATGGCGGACTACGTCGAGGCAAAGTGGCGGCTGTTCCGGCCGCTCGCCGAAGGGGCGCCGGGGACGGCGGTGCTTCCGGCCGCCGGCGCAGGCCTCTTCTGGGCCCGCCTCCGGGACGCCGGCGTGCGGTCGATCGCCTTCGGGCTCGGCGGCGGATCGGGGGAGGACGCCGGCATCGGCAAAGACGCCGACGCGTCAGCGGGGGGCGCCGAAAAGGGCGGGGCTCACGGCGCTTCGGGCGGGACGGCGGACGGGGCGGCCGCCGCGGCGGGAAAGACGCCTCCGCCCGGGGCGGCGCCGCCCCCGGCGGCCGCCATCGTCGCCGTCCGGCGGTCGGGCAACACGGCTTGGGTCGTCCGGCGGGACGGCGGACGGGAGGTGGCGCTCTTTCCGGTGGCGGCGCTCCGGGTGCCGGGGCGGCACAACGTGGAAAACGCAATGGCGGCGGCGGCGGCGGCCTCCGCCCTCGGCGTGCCGCCGGCGGCGATCCGCCGGGCGGTCGAGGCCTTCACCGGCGTGGAGCATCGGCTGGAGTTCGTCCGGGAGCTCGACGGGGTGCGTTTTTACAACGATTCGAAGGCGACGAACCCGGGGGCGGTCGTCCGGGCGCTCGAGGCGCTGGGCGGGCCGGTCATCCTGCTCGCCGGCGGGCTCGAGCGGGGCGAGTCGTTCGCGCCGCTTCGGCCGTTCTGGCAGGACGGAACGATCCGCCGGATGATCGTCTTCGGAGAGACGGCCGGAAGGCTCCGGACGGAGGCCGCGGAGTCGGGGTTTTTTGCCGTCGCGCCGGCGAGGACGCTGGAGGAGGCGGTGGCCATCGCCTGGCGGGAGGCCCGGCCGGGGGAGACGGTGCTGCTTTCGCCGGGATGCGCGTCGTGGGATCAGTTTCGCTCGTTTGAGGAGCGGGGCCGGCGGTTTAAGGCGGCGGTTTGGGCGCTTCGGCCGAAGGAGGGAGACGATGGGACGAAAGGCGTCCGGGACGCCGGCGCTTGACGGGCCGCTCGTCGGGGCGGTCGTCGGGCTCCTTGGCCTCGGGGTGGTCATGGTTCTGAGTGCCAGCGCCGCCATCGCCGCCCATGAGTTCGGCGACCCGTTTTTTTACGCGAAGCGGCAGCTTCTTTTTGCCGTCCTCGGCCTGATGGCGTTCGGCGTCACGTCGAAGGTCGAGCTCGTGCGATGGAAACCGTTCGCCCGGCCGGGGTACGCGCTGGCCTTGCTCCTTCTCGGGATCGTCCTCATCCCGGGAATCGGCGACGTCCGGGGCGGGGCCCGGAGCTGGATCGGCATCGGGGCGTTTTCGATCCAGCCGGCGGAGGTCGCGAAGCTCGCCCTGATCGTCTTTCTCGCCGCCTGGCTCGAACGAAAAGGGGGGAGGGTCACGGCGTTCGGCCGGGGGTTTGTGCCGCCCCTCCTCTACGCCGGTTTGATGTTCGGCCTCATCATGCTGCAGCCGGATCTCGGGACGGGGACGGTGCTCCTCGCGTCGGCGGTGGTGATGATGTTCGCTGCCGGCGTCCGGCTTTTGCACCTCGCGCTGTTCGGGCTGGCCGGCATGGCGGGTTTTTTGGCCCTCGTTCTTGCCGCGCCGTATCGCGTCGCCCGGATCGTCGCGTATCTCGATCCATGGCAGGATCCGCTCGGCGCCGGGTACCAGACGATCCAGTCGCTTCTGGCCATCGGTCCCGGGGGACTCCTCGGCCTCGGGCTCGGCATGAGCCGGCAGAAGTACGCGTACCTGCCGGAGCCGTACAACGATTTTATTTTCTCCATCACCGCCGAGGAGCTCGGCTTCGTCGGGGCGATGCTCGTGCTCGCGCTGTTCGGCGTCGTCGTCTGGCGGGGGGTGGTGGCGGCCCTGCGGGCGCCGGATGCGTTTTCCGCCTTCGTGGCCGTCGGCGTGACGGCGATGGTCGCGGTGCAGGTCCTGATCAACATCGGCGTCGTCGTCGGGCTCCTCCCGGTGACGGGGATCACGCTCCCCCTTTTTTCCGCCGGAGGATCGTCCCTCGTCATCGTGCTGGCCGGCCTCGGGATGGTCCACAGCGTCCTCCGGCACCGGTTGCCGGTGTGAGGCGAAGGGCGGCGCTTTCGCCGGGGCGGCCCCGACCGCCGGAAAGACGACCGGCCGGGCCTCATTCACCCTGAACTGGGCTTTTGCATAGGCTACCCTGGCCTGAGGAAGGAGCGAAGCGTCATGGACGGCTGGATCCGCCGCCTGGAGGCGCTCGACATCGGCACCGTTTGGCGAGGGGTGCGTTTTTCGGCGCTGACGACGTGGGAGATCGGCGGGCCGATCGAAGCGTTTGTCGAGCCGAAGTCGCCGGAGGCGCTCGTCCGGCTGCTTCACTTCATCCGCGCCGAAGGGGTGCCGTGGTTCGTCATCGGCCGGGGGTCCAACCTCCTGGCGCTCGACGGCGGGTTTCGCGGCGTCGTCCTCCGCCTCGGGCCGGCGTTTCGGGAGCTTTCGGCATCCGGCGATCGCCTCATTGTCGGCGGCGGTTACCCCCTCGTCCGGCTGGCGGTGGAGGCGGCGGGGCTCGGGCTTTCGGGCCTGGAGTTTGCCGGCGGCATCCCGGGATCGGTGGGCGGCGCGGTGTTCATGAACGCCGGCGCTCACGGGAGCGAGATGCGGGCCGTCCTGGAAGGCGTCGACGTCGTCTGGCCCGACGGCCGGTCGGAACGCCTCGGGGCGGAGGCGCTGGAGCTTTCGTACCGTTCGAGCGTGTTCCATCGCCGGCCGGGGATCGTGACCCGGGCGTACCTTCGCCTCGTCCCCGGCGATCGAGTCCGGATCCGGGAGGAGATGCTCCGGCTCAAAGCCTACCGGCTTCGGACGCAGCCGCTTCAGGAGCGCACGAGCGGCTCGGTCTTCCGGAATCCGCCGGGGGACTACGCCGCCCGGCTGATCGAAGCGGCAGGGATGAAGGGCGCCCGGGAAGGCGGTGCGGTCGTCTCGACGCTTCACGCCAATTTCATCGTGAACGCCGGCGGCGCCACGGCCCGGGATGTGCTCCGGCTGATCGAGCGGATCCGGACCGCCGTGCGGGATCGGTTCGGTCCGACCTTAGAGACAGAAGTGCGGGTGGTGGGCGAGGGGTAGCGGAGGTGCCCACCGTGGAATCGTTCGTCATCGAAGGCGGCGTGCGCCTGTCCGGAACCGTTCGCGTCCACGGCGCGAAAAACGCCGCCCTTCCGATCCTGGCCGCTACCCTTCTGGCCGACGGGCTGTTCGTGCTGGAGAACGTGCCGGATCTTCTGGACATCCGGTCGATGGAGGAGATCCTCATGGCCCTCGGCGTCCGGGTCAAACGGGAGGGCGAGATGCTCGTCGTCGACGCCCGGGGGCTTCGATCGAATGTCGTGCCGGAGGCGCTCATGAGCCGCATGCGGTCGTCCATTTTCCTCATGGGACCGCTTCTCGCCCGCACCGGCGAGGCCGTCCTCGGTTACCCGGGGGGATGCGCCATCGGCACCCGGCCGATCGACCTGCACCTCGAGGGGCTGAAAAAGCTCGGCGCCGTCATCCACGAGTACGGCGGCACGATCCTCGCCCGGGCGCCGCGCCTCGAGGGGACGACGATCGTCCTCGACTATCCGAGCGTCGGGGCCACGGAAAACCTGATGATGGCCGCCGCCCTCGCCCGGGGGACGACGCGCATCGTCAACGCCGCCCGGGAGCCGGAGATCCAGGAGCTTGAGCGCTTTCTGAACGCCATGGGCGCCCGCATTCGGGGCGCCGGAACCCACGCCATCGTGATCGAGGGGGTGGAGCGGCTCCATCCGCCCCGGCCGCACCGGGTCATCCCGGACCGGATCGTCGCCGGGACGCTCCTCGCCGCGGCGGCGATCACGGAGGGACGGATCGTGCTCGAGGACGTCATCCCGGAGCACCTGGAGGCGGTGATCGACGCGTTCCGCAAGACCGGGGCTCGGATCGAGGTGGCGCCCGACCGGATCGCCGTGGAAGGCGTCCGACCCTACCGGGCGATCCACCGCCTGTCGACCTCGCCCCATCCGGGCTTTCCGACCGACATGCAGCCGCAGCTCCTGGCATACCTCACGCAGGCCGAAGGGACGAGCGTCCTCGTCGAGACGGTGTTCGACGGTCGGTTCCGCCACGTGCCGGAGCTCGTGAAGATGGGCGCCGACATCGTCGTCGACTACCACACCGCCGTCATTCGGGGCCCCCGGCGGCTCGTCGGCGCCCGGGTGCGGGCGACGGACCTTCGGGCCGGAGCGGCGCTCGTCCTGGCGGGTCTCGCGGCGGAAGGGGTGACGATCGTCGAAGGGGCGGTCCACATCGACCGGGGGTACCACCGGCTGGAAGAGACGTTCGCCGCCCTCGGCGCCCGGATCGTCCGGACGACGGAACGGCCGCTTCTCGCTCCGGAAGGGCAGGTGTGACGGCCGGCCCGGCGCCGGCCGGGCCGCCGGGCGGTGGGCCAAAGGCCGGGCGGTAGACCGCAGGACCTATTGAGGAAGCCGCCGAAAAAGCGTAAACTGGGAGGCGAGTAGGAGGTTTGTCCGATGCGCCGGATCGCTTTTCTTTTTTTTGTCTCCGTGGCGATCCTCGCTTATCTCCGCTCGCCCTACAGCCGCCTGGCGGAGATCGAGGTGACGGGACTCGAACGCCTCGAGAAGGCGGACGTCCTCCGGTTTGCCGGCGTCCGGGTCGGCGATCCGGTCTTCGTCCGGCCGGCGGCGATTCGGGACCGGCTGCTTCGCTCCGGCGAGGTGACGGCGGCGGACGTCCGCCTGCGCTTTCCGAATCGACTGTCGATTACGGTTCGGGAAGCCCGCGCCGTCGCCCGGGAGGCCGGCGGCGCCCTCTGGCTCGAAACCGGGGCGATGAGCCGGCTGGGGAAGCGGCCGGCGGACGCCGTCTGGCTGTCGGACGGGCTTTCGACGGCAGACAAGGCGGCCCTCGCCCGGGCGCTCGGGGCGCTTTCGCCGGCGGTCACCCGCCTCATCTCGGAAATCGACCGCGAGGCGGCCGGCGATCGCCTCGTGGTGTATCTTACGACCGGCGACGCGGTGGTCGTCCCGCCGGAAGCGTTCGCCGAGGAAATGGCGCACCTGGACGCCTACCTCGCCGCCGTCCCGCCGGGCGTGCACGGTCGGCTTTACCTCCTCCGGGGCGGCGCGTATTTCGTCGCCTACGGATCGGAGCCGAAAACACCGATCAAGAAAGACCAGGAAACAGGAAAACCGGCCTCCCGCGGCGAATGAAACCGGTAGCCGGAGGTGCCATGGATGAAAGACGGACTCTACATAGCCGCCCTCGATCTCGGCTCCCACACGATCCGCCTCGTCGTCGCGGAGTGGACGAAAAGCGCCTATCACATCGTCGGCGTCGGCACGGCGCCGGCCGTAGGGATCAAAAAAGGGACGGTCGTCGACATCGAAGCGGTCGAGCAGGGGATCCGGGCGGCCGCCGACCGGGCGGCCCGGATGATCGACCGGCCGATCACCGCCGCCGTCGTCGGCGTCGGCGGCCCGAGCGTCGCCGTCGTCGAGACGACCGGCGTCGTCGCCGTCGGACGGGACGACCGGGAAATCCGCCAGGACGACGTCGATCGCGTGATCGAAGCGGCGAAGATCGTCCACCTCCCGCCGGATCGGGTCATCGTCGACGTCGTGCCGACGGCGTACGCCGTCGACGGCCTCTCCGGCGTCCGGGATCCCCGCGGAATGCTCGGCATGCGCCTCGAGGTGCGGGGTCGGCTGGTGAGTGCCGCGAAGACGGCGATCCACAACACCCTTCGGGCGCTCGACCGCGCCGAGGTCGAACCCCTCGCCCTCGTCCTCCCGGCCTTCGGCGCCGGCTGGGCGTATCTCGATCCGGACGCCCGCCGGGCCGGGGCGGTCTGGATCGACATGGGGGCGGAGACGACGACGGTCGCCGTCTGGCAGGACGGCGAGCTTCACGACCTCGTCGTGCTGCCGTTCGGCGGCGCGTACCTCACCCGGGACATCGCTCACGGCCTCGCCACGAGCGAAGACGTGGCCGAAGGGCTGAAGCTCAAATACGGGACGAGCACCGTCCAGGAGGCGGCCGACGGCGTGACGTTCAAGGTGACGCCGATCGGGAAAAGCGCCGCGACGGTCGTCTCGCAGGTGGAACTCGCCGAAATCATCGAACCGCGCCTCGTCGAGATGCTCGCCCTTATCCGGGAGGCGCTCGAGGAGCGGGACGCCGCCGCCGTCCCGGCCGGCGTCGCCTGGAGCGGCGGCACCGTCGCCCTGCCGGGGTTTCTCACCGTCGCCCGGGAGGTCGTCCATCCGGAAAGCCGCCTCGCGGTGCCGGATCAGATCGGCGTGCGGGAGCCGGGGTATGCCGCGAGCATCGGGATGATCGAATACGCCGTCCGCCTGGGCCTTCTGGAGGCGGATCCCCAGGCGCCCAGGCGGCGCGCCGGGGGCGGAGGGAGCCGGGAAGCGGGGTTTTTGGCCAAGGTCAAAAGCTGGCTGAGCGAACTCATCTAGCGCGGCGGGGTGCGGAGAGGTTTGCCGCCGTGGAGGTTTGAAGCAAAGGGGAGCGCTTGCCCGGACCGTCTTCGGGTGTGGGAGAAGCGGGGACGCTCCGGGTGGGGCGCCCGGGCCGAAACCTCTATCCCTGGAAGGAGGTGTACGCCTGGTTCGGAGGGGTCCCTGCCGGAAGCCATTCCGGCAGGTTTTTCGAACCAGGTTTGGACATGCTCGAATTCGATACGGAAAACGTCACCCTGGCCGAGATCAAAGTCGTCGGCGTCGGCGGCGGCGGCTCGAACGCCGTCAACCGGATGATCGAATCCGGCCTCGCCGGCGTCGAGTTCATCGCCGTCAACACCGACGCCCAGGCCCTCGCCCAATCGAAGGCGAAAATCAAGCTTCAGATCGGCGAAAAGCTCACCCGGGGCCTCGGCGCCGGCGCCAACCCGGAGATCGGGAAAAAGGCGGCGGAGGAGTCCCGAGAGGCGATCGAAAACCTCCTCCGGGGGGCGGACATGGTCTTCGTCACCGCCGGCATGGGCGGCGGCACCGGCACCGGCGCCGCACCGATCATCGCCGAGATCGCCAAGTCCCTCGGGGCCCTCACCGTCGGCGTCGTCACCCGGCCGTTCCGCTTCGAAGGGAAGAAGCGGGCGCTGCAGGCGGAGATGGGGATCGCCAATCTGAAGGAAAAGGTCGACACGCTCATCGTCATCCCGAACGACCGGCTGCTCGAGATCGTCGACAAAAACACGCCGATCCTCGAGGCGTTTCGGGAGGCGGACAACGTCCTCCGGCAGGGCGTTCAGGGGATCTCCGACCTCATCGCCGTGCCGGGGCTGATCAATCTCGACTTCGCCGACGTGAAGACGATCATGACGGAAAAGGGGACGGCCCTCATGGGCATCGGCATCGCCTCCGGCGAAAACCGCGCCCAGGAGGCGGCCCGGAAGGCGATCATGAGCCCGCTCCTCGAGACGTCGATCGAAGGGGCCCGGGGCGTGCTCATGAACATCACCGGCGGCCCGAACCTCACCCTCTACGAAGTGCACGAAGCGGCGGAGATCGTTCACGCGGCTTCCGACCCCGACGTGAACCTCATCTTCGGCGCGGTGATCAACGAGCAGTTCCGGGACGAAATCCAGGTCACGGTCATCGCCACCGGCTTCGACGAGGAGCGGGCCGAGCGGCGGCCGCCGAAGGCGGCCCGGTCGACCTTTGAGGCGGAACGGGAGGCGGCCGCGAGCCGGGAGCGGATCACCCTCGACGACTTCGACATCCCGACGTTTCTTCGCAATCGGAACCGCCCGCGTTCCTGATCGACACCCTTCGGGAAAGTGCCCGCGCGGGCGCTTTTTTTATATCCGCCGTTCGACAAACAATGCCCTGCGGCGGCGCTATACTTGGACCGGGACGGGCAAACGCCCGGCCGACCGATCGGACGGGCGGTGCCGAAAAGGCCGTTTTGGCCCGGCGCGGGACGGCGCCGGGAAGGCCGGCCCTGCGTCCCGGACGCCGGGCGACGCGTTGCGGGCCCGTTTCGGCTCGGGCGCGGGGCGGAACCGGGCGGATCGTCCCCGTCGGCGCCGGCCTGGCGGCGGGCGGTCGAGGGAAAGGGGGGAGGACCGTCGTCGTCTATGCCGACCTGCTCTGGCTAATCGATTTTTTAAGCGACGCCCTTGCCCTCTGGCTGGCGGCGTACGCCCTTCGCCGGCGGATTTCCCTCGGGCGGTTTTTGGTCGGGGGGCTCCTTTTAAGCGGGGCGGTTTTCTTCCTGTTCGTGCCGCTTCCTCCGTTCCTCGCCCTTTTCGTCCGGGGCGCCTTTGCCGCCGCCGCGGTCGGTCTCGTCTTCCGGCCGCCGTCGGCCGGGGCCTTTTTCCGGGCGCTTGCGGCCCTCATCGGCGCTTATGCCGCCGTCGCGGGCTTTGCCCTCATGCTGGACGCTCTCGCGGCGCCGGTCGGGCCGGGGGCCGTGACGCCGGAGGGGCTCATCCGGCCGCTTCCGGCGCTATCGACCCTCGCCGCCGGCTTTGGGGTTGCCGCCGTCCTCGGCCGGCTGCATTTTCAGCCGCTCGACGTCTCGGGAGAGACGCTTGTTCGGTTGACGCTGACCGAAGGCGGGCGGAGCGTGACCCTCTCCGCCCTCATCGACACCGGCAATCACCTCGCCGATCCCCTTTCCGGAGAGCCGGTCGGGCTCGTGGCGCTCGCGAGCGTCCGGCCCCTTTTCGCGGACGACGGCGGTCCCGCCCGGCCCGGCGCCGGAAACGACGATCGCCGGGGGGACGAGGTCTCGGTGGGCCCGTCGCCGGAGGCGGTGCTTTCCGCCCTGCCGGAAGCCCTTCGCCGGCGCGCCCGCCTCATCCCGTACCGGGCCGTCGGCGCCGCCGGGCTCCTGGTCGCCGTTCGGTTCGCGGCGGCCGCCGTGGAAGGGCGCCGCGGTCGCCGGGCGCTTCAGGCGCCGCTTTTTGCCCTCGTGCCGGAGGCGCTCGATCCGGACGGCGTCTACGCCGCCGTGCTGCCGCCGGCGTGGCGCCCCGCCGCGTCCTCCCCGGAGCGCCGAGCTCATGAGACGGCGGACGTCTCCCGGTAGCCGGAAGCGGGAAGCGGCCCGTTTTGCCGCCGGTCGATGGCCCCGATCCATTTTCCCTTTGCTCGGCCGGCTCAAGACCGGCCAGCCCCAGAGAGAGGGGGATGCGCATGCGCTTTTGCCTTCGCTCGGCCGTTCGGCGGATGCTTCTTTCCCTTCGCCTGGCCGTCTTTCGCCTCCTTATCCGGCTTCGGCTCGTTCGCCGGCGTCCGGTGCACTATCTGAGCGGACCGGAGTCGCTTCCGCCTCCCCTTTCTCCGGAAGAGGAGGCGGCGCTCATCGAACGGCTCCGGTCCGGCGACCCTGCCGCTCGCTCGGCGCTCGTCGAGCGAAACCTCCGCCTCGTCGTCTACATCGCCCGGAAGTTCGACCAGCGCGGCACGGTGCTCGAAGACCTCATCGGCATCGGTTCGATCGGCCTCATCAAGGCGGTCAATACGTTTGATCCGGAAAAAAAGATCAAGCTCGCCACGTACGCATCCCGCTGCATCGAAAACGAAATCCTCATGTTTCTCCGGCGGAACCACAAGCTCCGGGCGGAGGTGTCCCTCGACGAGCCCCTCAACGTCGACGGCGACGGGAATGAACTCCTCATTGCCGACGTCCTCGGCACCGACGACGACGAGGTGGAGCGGGACATCGAGGCGACGGTGGAGCGGGAACTCCTCCACGCCGCCCTCGAAAAGCTGGACGCTCGGGAGCGGACGATCATGGCGCTTCGTTTCGGCCTCGAAGACGGGCGGGAGCTGACGCAAAAGGAGGTCGCCGACCGGCTCGGCATCTCCCAGTCGTACATCTCCCGGCTGGAAAAGCGGATCATCAAGCGGCTGAAGCGCGAGATCGACGTCCACGCCTGAAGGCGCTTTGCCGCGGCGCCCGGACCTTCGCCGGTCCTTTCCGGCTCTCTCCGCCGGCTTGACCGGCGCCCCTTCGGCGGCGCGATTCCCCGGCGCCCCTCCCGGGGCTTTGCCGCCGCTTCGATGACGGCGCCGTCGCTTTCTCAGGTTGCCGCCTGCCGCTTTTCGGTCGCCCTTCCGAAGCGTATGAAATGCGCCGGGCAGGGGATACTTTAGGCAGCGCTTCGATGCGCTCGGGCGGCGAGCGGCGTGCGGCCCGGCGCCGGACGGCGGGGGCGCCGGACGGTCAAGCCGGCGGCAACGCCTGGGAGGGACGTCGCGTGAGGATGAAGGTGGAGATCACCGGGGTGGACACGTCGACGCTCCCGGTTCTTTCCAACAAGGAGATGCGGGCGCTCTTTGAAGCGATGCATCGCGGGGATCCGACGGCTCGGGAAAAGCTCATCCACGGCAACCTCCGCCTGGTGCTTTCGGTCATCCAGCGGTTCAACAACCGCGGGGAAAACGTCGACGACCTGTTTCAGGTCGGCTGCATCGGACTGATGAAGGCGATCGATCACTTTGATTTGAGCCAAAACGTCCGCTTTTCGACCTACGCTGTGCCGATGATCGTCGGCGAAATCCGCCGTTACCTCCGGGACAACACCCCGATCCGCGTCTCCCGGAGCCTCCGGGACATCGCCTACAAGGCCCTGACCGTGCGGGATCGCCTCACCGCTCAGCGGGGCGAGGAGCCGACGATCGAGGAAATCAGCGCCGAGCTCGGCGTGCCGCGGGAAGAGGTCGTCTTCGCCCTCGAGGCGATCCAGGAGCCGGTGTCGCTCTTTGAGCCGATCTACCAGGACGGCGGCGATCCGATCTACGTCATGGACCAGGTAAAGGACGAGAAGGTCCGGGAGGCGTTCTGGGACGATGAAGTCGCCATCCGCCGGGCGCTCGACGACCTCGGGCCCCGGGAACAGCTCATCGTCGCCAAGCGCTTTTTTGAAGGGAAGACGCAGATGGAGGTGGCGGAGGAGATCGGCATCTCCCAGGCGCAGGTCTCCCGCCTGGAAAAAGCCGCCCTGAGACAGATGCAGCGACACGTCAAGCCCGGCGAATGACGCCTTCCGGCTTTCGAGCCGGCCCGGCCCGGTCGAGGCCGGAGCGCGGGAAAATCCGGCGGCCGTTTTGACCGGCGGCGGGGAGCAGAACGCCGGGGAGCGCCGCACCGGAGAACGCCGGACGGGCGGCGGGGATCGATCGGTCACCGACTCCGACTCCCGGCATATAGTGAGGGAGAGGAGAAAGCGGGTGACCGGGATGATCAAAATTTCCGAATTCCAGACCAAAGACGTCGTCGACGTCGCCGACGGCAAGCGCCTCGGCCGCGTGGGGGATCTCGAACTCGATCTCGTCGAAGGGCGGGTTCGGGCGCTCATCATCCCCACCGGCGGGCGCTTGTTCGGTCTTTTCACCGGCGGCGGGGAGATCGTCGTGCCGTGGGAAAACATCGTCAAGATCGGTGTCGACGTCATTCTCGTCCGGACGAGCGCCCCGCCCAAAACCCGCGATTACGCTTCCCTCGATGACGTTTTGGTCGGCGAGCGGCCGGAAGGCGCCGAGCGCCGGGAGCGGGTGGGAAAGACGTAGGGGGCGCGGCGAGGGGAAGGCGCACCGCAGGACGGCATCCGCCGGCGTCGGTTCGCCGACGGACCGCCTCGGTGGCGTGTCATTCGCCGAAATCTCCGGTATAATAAAAAGCGCCGGGCCGACCGGCAAGGAGGAACGGACGGATGGACGGGCTTCGGCCGAGCGAAGACGGCACCCTATTTCGCCTCGTCGGCTGGCCGGCCGACGTGCCGCCGGAGCGGCGACCGGTCGCCGGCCTCACGCGGGTATCGTTTGGTAATTTTGTTTTTTCGGATGACGAGCCGCCGAAGGCGGTCGTCGGGCGCCGACAGGCCCTCGCCGCGCGCCTCGGCGTCCCGTTCGAGCGGTGGACGAGCGCCCGGCAGGTCCACGGAAACCGGATCGCCGTCGTCGACGAAGGGGACATCGGCCGCGGCCGGGACGATCCCGCCACGGCGATCGACGCCGTCGACGGCCTCATCACCCGGACGGAGGCGCTCCTCGTCCTCTTTTTTGCCGACTGCCTGCCGATCTACCTGTATGCTCCTAAGGCCGTGGCCGTCGGCCTCGTGCACGCCGGCTGGCGGGGGACGGCGGCGAACGTCGCCGCCGAGGCGGTGCGGGCGTTTGCGACGGCCTTCGGCGTGCCGCCGGCGGACCTCTACGCGTACCTCGGCCCCGGCATCTGCGGCCGCGATTACGAAGTCGATGAGCCGGTCGCCGGGGCCCTTCGGTCGGCGTACGGGCCGGAGGTCCCGGGGCTCCGTCCGACCGGTTCCGGGAAATATCGCTTGGATCTTGCCGAAACGAATCGTTTTGCCCTCCTGGAAGCAGGAATTCCGGCGCACCGCGTCGAATGGACCCGTAGATGCACGACGGAGCCGGAGGCCGGCCTTTATTCCTACCGCCGGGACGGGCGGGCGGCGGGCCGCATGGCGGCGTTCATCGCCCTTCCGCCGGGTCACCGGGAGAGCGCGCCAATCGGTCCGGTCTGAAGGCGGCCGCCCTTGGGCCGGATGCCGGCCCGGCGTCTCGGGCATCGACGAAAGGGGGAGAGGCCTCATGATGCAGAAGGTGTTGACCTACCTCGGCCTCGCCGACGAGCGGGAGCCGGAAGCGGAAGTCGAAACGGCGGCGGAGCCGGTGCCGGAAGAGCCCCGGCGGGCGGGCCGCCGGGCGAACATCGCCCTCCTCGAGGACGCCCGGGCGAGACAGACGCAAAAAGTCGTCCTGATCGAACCGCGGTCGTTCAACGAGGTCAAAGAGATGGCGGATCACCTCCGGGCCCGCCGGACGGTCATCGTGAATCTCCACCGCATCCGGCCGGAGCACCTGCAGCGGATGAAGGACTTTTTGAGCGGGGCGGTGTACGTCCTGGACGGCGTCATCGCCCGCCTCGGCGAGGACGTCTACCTTCTCGCGCCGGATCAGGTCGACGTCCAGGGGGCAATCGCGACCTGGGAGGAACAGGAAGCTTCCAATGAATGATTTGCCTCACGGCCTTTGGGAACATCTTCATCCGGAAGAACGGCCTCTGGCCCGCCGGCTCGCCGACCTCGCCGGCCGGGCCCGGAACCGGGGGGAGTGGACGCTGACGCCGTTTCTCGACCCGGGAGAGCGGTCGGTGGCGGAGCTCGTCGCCCGTTCGCTCGGCGCCGGCGTTCGCTTTTACGGCGGCCATCCGGCGGCGGAGCGGGCGCGCGGGCTTTTTGTCCCGTCGGAGGCTCTCCCCTGGGTGGCGGACGATCCGGAGACGTTCGACCTCGGCCTCGTCGATGTCCGCTGGTCGCCGGCGTTCGGCGCCCCGGGGCACCGGGATCTCCTCGGTGCCGTCCTCGGCCTCGGGTTTGCTCGGGAGCGGCTCGGCGACATCCGCCTCGGCCCAGGCCGGGCGGAGATCGTGACGACGGCGGCGCTCGTCCCGGCGATCGCCATCGGCCTCGAGCGGGCCGGCCGGATCGGCGTCCGGGCGCGGCCGGGCGACTGGCAGGACCGCCTTCCGGCCGCCGCGCCGGAACGGGAGGTCCGGACGATTTCCGTCGCCTCCCTCCGCCTCGACGCGGTGCTCGCCGGGGCGCTTCGGCTTTCGCGGGAGCAGGCCCGCCGTCTCGTCGAAAGCGGCGCCGTCCGGGTCAACCACCGGCCGGAACGCGCCCCGGACCGGCCGCTTCAGGCGGGCGATCGGCTTTCCGTCCGGGGGTTCGGCCGGGTGGAAGTCGTCGAGCGGCTCGGCGCGAACCGTTCGGGCCGGGAGCGGCTCGTCGTCGCCCGCCTCGGCGGCCGGCGATGACCCGTTCGTTCAAAAGTTTCGCGGGTCAGAGCCGGAGGGAGGCCGGCGGCGGGGCGGCCCCGGGGCGGGAATCGGGGGGGCGTCGGCCGGGGGATCGTTCGTCCGGCGGCGAAGAAGGCTCAGCGTCGACGTGCGGGACGGGGCAAGAAAGGGGAGGGGCATGCCGCTTACGCCGCTTGACATACATAACAAGGAATTTTCCATCAGCTTCCGGGGCTACAACATCGACGAAGTGAACGACTTTCTGAATGAGATCATCAAGGACTACGACGAACTCCTCCGGACGAACGAGGCGCTCAAAAAGCGCGTCGCGGAGCTCGAGGAGCGCCTCCGGCATTTTGAAAATCTGGAAGAGACGCTCTCGAAGTCGATCATCGTCGCCCAGGAAGCGGCGGAAGAACTCAAGGCGAACGCCCGGAAGGAAGCGGAGCTCATCCTGAAAGAGGCGGAAAAAAACGCCAACCGTATCATCGACGAAGCGCTGACGAAGGCCCGGAAGGTGCAGATCGAGATCGAGGAGCTCAAAAAGCGGGCGACCGTCTACCGGAACCGCTTCCGAACGCTTCTCGAGGCCCAGCTCGAGATGCTCAGGTCCAACGACTGGGACAGCTTGACCGACCGGGAGGGCGGGGACGACGGGCGGACGCTTCCGTGACGGCCGGTCGATCGCCGAGCGCCTTCCCGGGCGGCCGGCCGTGCGCCGCTATTAGGGCCGGCCGCGGGGCGCTTCGGCCGGCCGGCGGCGGACGCCGATTTGCCGAAAAGCCGGGTCTTGCTTATAATGAGGAGAAGGTTTCCGGCGTTTCGGATCGACATGGAGGGAATCCGGTGGACTACCGCTCGACGCTCAACCTGCCCAGGACCGATTTTCCGATGCGGGCGAACCTGCCCCAGCTCGAGCCGAAAATTCAGGCCCGTTGGGACGCGATGCGGATCTACGAGAAAGTGCAGGCCCGGACGAAGGGCCGGCCGAAGTTCGTCCTTCACGACGGGCCGCCGTACGCCAACGGTGACATCCACGTCGGCCACGCGCTCAACAAAGTGCTCAAGGACATCATCGTCCGTTCCCGCTCCCAGATGGGCTACGACGCGCCGTACGTCCCCGGGTTCGACACCCACGGCATGCCGATCGAGCACGCGGTGATCACGCAAAGGGGCGTCGACCGGAAGGCGGTGGATCCGGTGACGTTCCGGAACCTCTGCCGGGATTGGGCGCTCCACTACATCGAACGGCAGACGGCGCAGTTTCGTCGTCTCGGCGTCCGGGGCGACTGGGAGCGGCCGTATGTGACGCTCGAGCCGGCGTACGAGGCGGAGCAGATCAAGGTTTTCGGCGAGATGGCCAAGCGGGGCTACATTTACCGCGGCAAAAAGGTCATCTACTGGTCGCCGTCGGCAGAGACGGCCCTCGCCGACGCCGAGATCGAGTACCGGGAAAAGACGTCCCCGTCGATTTACGTCGCCTTCGACGTGGTCGACGGGAAGGGCCGGCTCGAGCCCGGCGATCGGATCGTCATCTGGACGACGACGCCTTGGACGCTCCCGGCCAACCAGGCGGTCGCCGTCCATCCGGACTACCGCTACGGCCTCTTTCCGTCGCCCCACGGCCGGCTCCTTCTCGCCCGAGAGCTCGTGCCGGCCTTCCAGAAGACGACCGGCATCGCCCTCGAGGAGGAGGTGGCCCGCTTCAAAGGGGCCGAGCTCGAGGGGGTCCGGCTCAAGCATCCGTTTTACGACCGGATCGTCCCGGTCGTCCTCGGCGAGCACGTCACGCTCGACGCCGGCACCGGCGCGGTCCACACGGCGCCGGGACACGGCGAAGAGGACTACGACGTCGGCATCCGCTACGGGCTCCCGATCCTTTCGCCGATCGACGAGCGGGGCGTGTTTACCGAGGAGGCGCCGGGGTTTGCCGGCCTCTTTTACGAAGAGGCAAACGGCGTCATCATCGAGCGGCTTCGCGAAAGCGGCCACCTGCTTCATCACGGAACGATCCGGCACCAGTACCCGCACGACTGGCGAACGAAGCAGCCGGTGATCTACCGCGCCGCCGAGCAGTGGTTTGCCTCGATCGACGGCTTCCGGGAGGCGATGCTCCGGGCGATCGAGGACGTCCGCTGGATTCCGCCGTGGGGCGAGACGCGGATCGCCAACATGATCCGGGATCGGGGCGACTGGTGCATCTCCCGCCAGCGGCTTTGGGGCGTGCCGATCCCGATTTTCTACTGCGAAGACTGCGGCCGGCCGGTCATCACCGATGAGACGATCGAGCACGTCGCCGCGATCTTCCGGCGGGAAGGGTCGAACGCGTGGTACGCCCGGCCGGCCGCGGAACTCCTTCCGCCGGGTTTCCACTGCCCGCACTGCGGCGGGACGCATTTTCGCAAAGAGACGGACACGATGGACGTCTGGTTCGACTCCGGCTCGTCCCACGCGGCGGTTCTCCGGACGCACCCCGAGCTTAAGTGGCCGGCGGACGTCTACCTCGAGGGGTCGGATCAGTACAGGGGCTGGTTCAACTCGTCCCTGTCGACGTCGGTCGCCGTCTACGGTCGGGCGCCCTACGAGACGGTCATCGGCTGCGGTTTCGTCCTCGACGGGGAAGGTCGGAAGATGTCGAAGTCGCTCGGGAACGTCGTCGACCCGAACGACATTATGGCCCGCTACGGCGCCGACATCCTCCGCCTCTGGGTCGCCTCGGTCGACTATACGGCGGACGTCCGGATCTCGGAGTCGATCCTCCAGCAGATCGCCGAAGTGTACCGGAAGATCCGGAACACGTTCCGCTTCCTCCTCGGCAACCTCTACGATTTCGACCCGGCCCGGGACCGGGTGCCGCCGGAGCGGTGGCCGGAACTCGATCGCTACATCTACGCCCGCCTCAAAGCGGTCATCGCCCGGGTGCGGCAGGCGTACGAGGCGTACGATTTTCATGCCGTCTATACGGAGATCCATCAGTTTTGCGTCCAGGATCTGAGCGCCTTTTACCTCGATGTGACGAAAGATCGGATGTACACCCGCCTGCCGGACGATCCGGCGCGGCGGAGCGGGCAGAGCCTCATGCACGAGGCGCTCCGATCGCTCGTCGTCCTGCTTTCGCCGATCCTCCCGCATACGACGGAAGAGGTCTGGTCGTACCTTCCCGGGGAAAAGGCGGAAAGCGTCCAGCTGGTCGATTTTCCCGAGGCGGCGCCCTCCGAGGCCGATGAGGCGCTCCTTCGGGCGTTTCAGCCGCTCCTTCGCGTCCGGGAGGCGGTGCAAAAGGCGCTGGAGGAGGCCAGGCAGGCGAAAGCGCTCGGGAACTCTCTCGAGGCCCACGTCGAGCTCTATCCGGACGGCGAAACGTGGGACGCCCTGTCCCGATACGGGGAAGGGGCAACGCTCGCGGAGCTTTTCATCGTCTCGAAGGTGACGCTCCATCCGCCGGGGACGCCGGTGCCGGAGGGGGCGGTCGACGCCCGCGGCGTCGCCGTCCGGGTCCTCACCGCGCCCGGAAAGAAGTGTGAACGCTGCTGGATGGTTCTGGAAGACGTCGGGGCTCATCCGAACCACCCGACGCTTTGTGCCCGGTGTGCGGAGACGGTCGAGGCGCTCCAGGCGCGGCAGCGGTAAGGTCGGAGGGAGAGCGGGCGCGACAGGGGCGATCGAAGCGGGTGATTTGCGGTTCCGCCGCCGGCGGAGCCGTTTTTTTGTTGTGCCGGGAGTTCGGGAAGGGAAGGTGGGGCAGACTAAGGGTCGCCCGGTTGCCGAATGAGGCGGGGCGGCCGCCGTCGGGCGCCGGTTCGCCCGTCGCGGCCCGTCGGGAGATCGCCGGGCGCAGGAAAGGAAGGCGGGATAAGGAGGCGGACCGATGGCCGATCGTGAGACGTACCGGCGTCTTCTTCTCGCCGAACGGGAAGCCCTCCGGCGTCGGCTGGATGCGAACGAGCGGTTCGGGCTTCAAAACCGCGCCGGGGTGACGGAGCTTTCCCAGGTGGACAATCATCCCGCCGATGTGGCGAGCGATCTGTTCGAGCGGGAAAAAGACAGCGCCCACTACCACGATGCCCTGGCGCACTGGGAAGAAATCGACGCCGCCCTCCGGCGGCTCGACGACGGAACGTACGGCGTCTGCGAGCGTTGCGGGTCGGCCATCGATCCGGAGCGGCTTTGGGTCGTGCCGACGGCCCGATATTGCATCCATTGTCAGATGGCGATCGACGCCAAGCGGCGCCGCGACGTAGCGATCCGGGGCCGGGCGGTGCGGCCGGCGGAGGAAGGGCGAATCGTCGGCGTAGCGCCGGGCGACGACGCGTACGGCGTCGAAGGACCGGGGGTCGACGGAGAGGACATTTGGCAGATGCTCGAACCCTACGGCACGAGCGACGGCGGCGGACCGGTCAAAATGTGACTTTCGGCCTATCGCCGCTTTTTTCCTTTTCCGCTAAAATAGAGATAAACGCGGACAAAGGTGGACGATTCGATGGCTGAGGCGCCGGACGTTCGGAAGGTACTGGATCAATTTCCCTTTTTTTTGGGCTTCGGGCGTCGGTCGGACGCGGGCATCGTCCTCACCGCCGCTTATGGGGCCTGGGCGGCGCCGTTTGTGAAGCGGCTTGAGGCGGCGCCGGAAGGCCTGTCCTTGCAAGCGGCGTTTCCGGAATGGCATGTCGCCATTGAACGGTTTGTGACGTCGATGCTGGACGAGGGTCGGGCGGCGTGGCAGGCGCTTCGGATCGGGGACGACCTGTGGGACGTCTACGTGCTCCCGATCGGACGGGAGGCGTTCTGGGCGCTCGTCCTTCGGATTTCGGGGCGCCGCCGGGAGGGCGGGCGCTTCCCGGTCGAGGTGCTCGACCTCTTCGGCGTCCCGGCCCTCCTGCATCAGGACGGCCGGATCCGCTATGCGAACGAGGCGGCCCGGCGCCTGTTGGGCCGGCGGGGGATGTCGTGGACCGATCTTTCGCCGCTCAAATTGTTCGCTCCGGAAAGCCGGCCGGAGTTTTTAGACTCCCTCATCCACGGCCGGCCGGAGCCGCTCGTGCTTCGAGTGCTCGATGCCGACGGCGCCGAGCGGACGGCAGAGGTGCGGACGGTCCGCCTGCCGGAAGAAAGCGGCATGGCGTACCTTACGGTGATCGGCGGTCCGGAAAGCGCCGTCTTCCCGTCGGGAGAGCCGCTTCGCTACGACCCGAAAAGCGGGTTTTTCAGTCGGCTCGGCTTCTACCAGCGCTTCGGCGAGGCGCTCGATCAGGCGAGACGGAGGGATCGGCGGCTTGCGCTCGCGCTTCTTAACGTCGATCGCTTCAAGTTCATCAACGAGACGCTCGGTCACGCCTACGGCGACCGGCTGATCGCCGAGGTGGCGGAGCGGCTTCGGGGGGCGATCGACCCGGAGCGGATCGGTTGGGTGGGCGCCGACGAATTCGCCTTCTGGATCGACGGGGCTGATCGGGCGGAGTTTCAGGCGGCGCTTCGGCGGGTGCTCGCGGTGTTTGAGCGGCCGTTTCGCCTGAGCGAATATGACTGGCGCGTCACCGCCCGGATCGGCGCCGCCGTCTTTCCCGACGACGGCCGGACGGCGGATGTGCTCTGGCAGAACGCGGCCATCGCCCAGAACGAGGCGACCTCCGGCGAGGCGGTGCGGTTTTTTGCCCCGGAGATGGCGTCCCGTCGCCTTCGGCGCCTCTTGCTCGAGACGGAGCTCCGGGGGGCGATCGACAGCGAACAGTTTGTCCTCTATTTTCAGCCGCTGTATAATGTGGTCAGCGGCCGGATGATCGCTGTCGAGGCGCTTCTGCGCTGGCAGCATCCGACCCTGGGTCTCATCCCGCCGGGGGAATTCATTCCGGTGGCGGAGGAGACGGGCCTCATCGTGCCGCTCGGCCGGCGGGTGCTCTGGGAGGCGGCGGCGGAAATGGAGGGATGGCGACGAAGCGGCGCTTTTTCCGGCGAGGTGCACGTGAACATCTCGCTCCGGCAGTTTGAGCAGCCGGATTTCGTCGATCAGGTGCGGGCCGTCCTCGAGGAGACGGGTCTCCCTCCGTCGCACCTCGTCCTGGAGCTCACCGAGACGGCGATCATGCAAAACGTCGAAGAAAACGTCGCGCGCCTCCGGATGCTGAAAGGGATGGGGGTCAAGCTCGCGATCGACGACTTCGGCACGGGATATTCGTCGCTGTCGTACCTGCACCGGCTGCCGGTCGACACGGTGAAGATCGACCGGTCGTTCGTGAGCGCCGTCCACGCCGCCGGAGACGATGCGGTGATCGCGACGGCGATCATCCACCTCGCCCACGCCCTTGGCCTGAACGTCGTCGCCGAAGGGGTGGAGACGGCGGCGCAGGTCGAGTTTCTTTCGTCGAATGCGTGCTACGACATGCAGGGGTTTTATTTCGGCCGGCCGATGCCGAAAGAAGAACTGATGAAGGCGATGAAGTGAGGCGGATGGAGCGACGATCGTTGACCGGATGGCCTTACTACGGACTGGCGCTTTTCGTCTTTATTCTCGACCGGGCGACGAAGGCCTGGGTCGTGCGGACGCTTTCCCTCGGAGAGACGATCCCCCTCTGGCCGGGCGTGTTTCACATCACGGCGCACGAAAATGCCGGCGCGGCTTTTGGCCTCCTGCAGGGGGCGCGGCCGCTTTTTCTTTTCCTGACCGTCGGGGTCGTCGCCGGGCTTCTCTGGATGCTGCCTCAGGCGGCCCGGCGGTCTCCCTTTGAGGCGTCGGCGTACGGTCTCATCCTCGGCGGGGCGCTGGGCAATTTCGTCGATCGGGCGGTGACAGGCCGGGTCGTCGATTTTCTCGACGTCCGGATGATCCACTACCCGATCTTTAACGTCGCCGACTCGGCGATCACCGTCGGGGCGGGGCTTCTCGCGTGGCATTTCCTCGTTCGACGGAGGGAGGCCGGATGACGGAGACGTCCGTCTCGGATCGGCGGAAGGGGGCTTCCGCTTTGGAAAAAGGGCATCCGGCGGCGCCGGATTCGATCGCGCCGGCGCCAGATGCCGGCGGGGCCAGGGGGGGACCTTCGTTCGCCGATGAAGGGGCGCCGGACGGCGCTTCCGGTGCGGCGGAGCCGGGCGCCGGCGTCGAAGGGGCGGAGGCGATCCGTCCGGACGGGGCCAAAGATGCGGGGGCGGCCGCGGCGCCGGCGGAACCGGTCGGAGACGCTCTCGAGGTCCCGGGCGAAGACGGGGCGGGAGAGCGCTTCTTTACGGTCGGCGCCGAGGCGGTCGGCCTCCGGCTCGACGTCGCCGTAAGCCGCGCCCTCGAGGTCTCCCGGGCCCAGGTCAAAAAATGGATCGAAGCAGGCCGGGTGACGGTCGACGGTCGAGCCGCCCGGCCGGCGGAGCGGCTTTCCGGCGGGGAGGCGATCCGCGTCCGGCCGCCGGCGCCCCGCCCGGCCCGGCCCCGGCCGAACGCCCTCTCCCTTCGCATCGTGTACGAGGATGCGGTCCTCGCCGTCGTCGACAAACCGCCGGGGATGAGCGTCCATCCGTCGCCGGGACACGACGACGACACGCTCGTCAACGCCCTCTTGTATCACCTGAAGGCCCTCTCCGGCATCGGCGGGGAGCTTCGGCCGGGCATCGTTCACCGCCTCGACAAAGACACGTCCGGCCTTCTGGTCGTGGCGAAGACCGACCGGGCACACCTCGCCCTGGCGGCGCAGCTTCAGGCCCGGACGATGAAACGGACGTATACGGCCGTCGTCTGCGGCGTGCCGGCGGAGGAGGTCGGCCTCATCGATCTTCCCATCGGCCGGCATCCCGTCGACCGGAAGCGGATGGCCGTCGTGCCGAACGGCCGGCCGGCCCGCACCCGTTACCGGGTCGTCCGGCGCTTTCGTCGCCATTCGATCGTCGAGGCGTCCCTCGAGACGGGACGGACGCATCAGATTCGGGTTCACTTTGCGGCGATCGGCCATCCCCTCGTCGGCGATCCCGTCTACGGGCGCTGTCGCTTTGGCGCCATGAGCCGGCAGGCGCTCCATGCGACCCGCCTCGGTTTCCGGCACCCGGAGACCGGGGCGTGGCTCGAATTTACCTCCCCGCTTCCGCCGGATCTGACGGCGCTCATCGACGCGCTGAGCAAAAATGAGGCTTGACGTCCGGCGCCCGTTCGGGCATAATACCGTCGACAACCGAACGACTTTTGCGCAGGGATTCACCGATTGAGCACCACCTTTAAAGGCAGTCCAGAGAGGCTGACAAGGTGGTCGTCCCCGGCGCCCAGAAGGATCGGACGCCCGTTTGGCCTGTGGAACGGCCGGGCCGGCGGAAGATCCCGGTCGGGCGGCCGCCCGGGGTTCGGCGGCGGGCGTTTGAAAGCGGGATCGTCCGCCGAACGTCGGGCGGGTTCGCCGATCCCGTTCGATCCTTCGCCAGGAGACGGCGCGCCGTCGAACGGTCGGCGGACGGCCGGTTTTGCCCGTCGACCGTCCGATGCGGCCTCCGTCGGGCGCCGGTTTTGCGCCGGCCCGAGGCGTTCGGGCCGGCCGCGGCAGGGAAACGACCCCTCTCTCTGGAGAGGGGATTTTTTTATGCCGCTCATGGCAAAAAGGCCGGAAGGAGGACGCCGATGCGGGAGATCGTCGACGCGCGGGAGATGCGCCGGATGATCGTCCGGCTGGCGCACCAGATCGTCGAGAAGAACAAAGGGACGGAGGGGCTCATCCTCATCGGCATCAAGACCCGCGGCGTCCCGCTCGCCGGGCGGCTTCAGGAGGCGATCCGGTCGATCGAGGGGGTGGAGGTTCCGGTCGGGGCGCTCGACATCACCTTGTACCGGGATGACCTGACGCCGATCGATCCGAGCGGAGACCCGGTGGTGAAAGGGAAGCAGCTGCCGGAAGACCTCACCGGCCGGCGGGTCGTCCTCGTCGACGACGTCCTCTACACCGGGCGTACCGCCCGGGCGGCGATGGAGGCGGTGATCGACCACGGCCGGCCGGCGGTCATCCAGCTCGCGGTGCTCATCGACCGGGGGCACCGGGAGCTCCCGATCCGGGCCGATTATGTGGGAAAAAACGTGCCGACATCCCGCCGGGAGCGGATCGCCGTCGAACTCGCCGAGACCGACGGTCGGGACCGGGTGCTCCTCCTGGGCGAGGCCCGGTAATGGGCCGCCGCGCCGATTTCGGCTCCGGGGGTCCCCATTCACGAAATGCACGAAGGAGGCCGTCCGATGACGAACCGAGAACGGAGCCCGAACGCGCAAGCGCCGCTCGTGGCCCGGCCGATCTACGACATCGAAGAGACGCCGCCGATCCTCACGCTCCTTCCCCTTTCCCTCCAGCATGCGCTGGCGATGTTCGGCGCGACCGTCCTCGTGCCGCTTCTGACCGGCCTGGACGTCCAGGCCGCCCTCCTTTCGAGCGGCGTCGGGACGCTTCTCTTCCTCGCCGTCACCCGGGGCAGGCTGCCGAACTATCTCGGCTCGTCGTTTGCCTTCATCGGTCCGATCGTCACCGTCGCCCACGCCCGAGGGATCGGGACGGCGCTCCTCGGGGCGCTTCTTTCCGGGGTCGTGTACATGCTCATCGCCCTCGTCGTCGCCCGCGCCGGCGTCGGCTGGCTCGACCGGCTGCTTCCGCCGGTCGTCATCGGTTCGATTGTCGCCGTCATCGGTCTCGCCCTCTCCGGCGTCGCCGTCGGCTGGGCGCTCACGGACCCGGTGAGCGGCGAATACGGCCTCGGGGCGGTCGAGGTGGCGTTTGTCACGCTGGCCCTCGTCGTCGCCGTGAGCGTCTTTTTCCGGGGCTTCCTTTCGGTGATCCCGGTGCTCACGGGCATGCTCCTCGGGACGGCGTACGCTTACGTCCGGCATCCGGAGTGGTTTACGACCGCCATCGGCGGGCTTCCGCCGGCGGTGGAACGGATCGCTTCCGCCCGGTGGTGGACGCCGCCGGGCCTGTTCTACGCCGAGCACATGCACACCGGAGAGGTCCTTCGGGCGATGGCGACGCCGGAAAACTGGCTGTACGCCCTCGTCATCGCCCCGGTCGCGTTTGTCACGCTGGCGGAGCACGTCGGGCACCTGCTCGTCACCGGGAACGTCGTCGGGCGCAATCTCATGCCCCAGCTCCCCCGGTCGCTCTTCGGCGATGGCCTCGCCATCTCGGTCGCCGCCTTGATCGGCGGGCCGCCGAGCACGACGTACGGGGAAAACATCGGCGTTCTGGCGATCACCCGCGTCTTCAGTCGGGCGGTGCTCGCCGGCGCGGCGTTTTTGGCCATCGCCTTCGCCTTCGTGGAAAAGATCGGCGCCTTCCTCATGAGCGTCCCGAAGCCGGTCCTGGGAGGCGTGACGATCGTCCTCTTCGGCATCATCGCCGCCCAGGGGCTCCGCATGTTCGTCGAATACGGCATCGACGTGGCGGAAAAGCGGAACATGATCCTCATCGCCGTCATCCTCGTGGCCGGGATCGGCGGCTTTAAGCTCGAGTTTCACGACGTGTCGCTCGCGCACCTCCTCATCAACCTGACCGTCGACAACATCGCCATGGCGACCTTCCTCGGCATCGCCCTGCATGCGATCCTGCCGGGGAAGGCGAGCGCCTACGGCACCCGCGGCCGGAACGCCGCGTAAGCGAACGAGGACGTGCGCCCCTCGCGAGGGAGGGGCGGCGACGCCGAACGGCCTAAGGAGGATCGACGATGGGATGGCATCTCCTGGATGAAACCGATCGAAGCGTCGCCTGGGCGGAGGCGATCTTTCGCCGCGCCCGGGCGTACCAGCGGGCGTTCGCGGAAAAAAGAAACGCGGCCGCCGGCCGGAGGGCTTGGGCCGTCGCGGCGGCGCCCTGGACCGGAGCGGCGGTGTCGGCGGCCGCCGGCCGGACGGTGGCGCTCGCCTTTTTCGAGCCGAGCACCCGGACGCGCCTTTCGTTTGAGCTGGCGGCCCGGCGCCTCGGCGCCGACGTCCTCGACCTCGACGTCCGGCGGTCGAGCGTGGTCAAAGGGGAAGAGGAGCGGGAGACGCTTCTCACCCTGGAAGCCCTCGGCGCCGAGGTGATCGTCGTTCGGACGGCACGGGACGATCTCCGTCCGGACGCCGGCCGGCTCACCCGGGCGACGGTCGTCGCCGGCGGGAGCGGAATGCATGCCCATCCGACGCAGGCGCTCCTCGACGCGTACACCCTCCTCGAGGCGTTTGGCCGGTTGGACGGCTCAGGTCCCCTGCGCCTGAGCGGGCTTACCGTCGCCCTCGTCGGCGACGTCCGGCACAGCCGGGTGGCGGCGTCCCTCCTGCGCCTTCTCCCCCGCCTCGGCGCTCGGGTCGTCGTCGCCGGTCCGCCGACCCTCGTTCGGAGGGACGACGGCCTCGTGCCGGAGGCGGCGGTCGTTCCGTCGGTGGAAGCGGCCGTCGAGATGGCCGACGCCGTCGTCCTGCTTCGCCTGCAAAAAGAGCGGCTTTCTCCGCAGGACGTGGCGGCCCTCGGCGGAGATGTGGACGTTTTTTTGGCGACGTACCTCGATCGATACGGGCTGGACGCCCGAAAGGCGAGGCGCCTCCGGCCGGGGGCCGTCGTGCTGCATCCGGGGCCCGTCTGGCCCGACGTGGAAATTGCCCGGGCGCTTTTGGACGATCCTCGGGTGCTCGTCCGGCGGCAGGTGGAAAACGGGGTGTTCGTCCGGATGGCGGTCCTGGCGGACGCCCTGGGGCTTTCCGAAGACGAAAAAACCGGTGCCGCGGCGACCCCGGGCGCTTTCGCGGCGTTCGGCGAAGCGCCCGGCGACGCGAAAGCGGCCGGCACGGCGCCCGGCGGGATCATGGCGGCCGGTGATGCGCCCGGCGAACCCGAAGCGGTCGGCGGGACGGACGCTTCGGCCGAGGGGGAGGGGGAGGCCGGTGCGGCGGTGGATCGCGAACGGGCGCCTCTTTACCCCTGACGGCAAGGAAGCGGTCGGCCACCTCGCCGTCGAAGGGGGCTGGATCGCCGACGTCCGCTTTGGCCCGCCGCCTCCGCCGGCGGAAGTGGCCTTGGACGCCGAAGGGCTGTGGCTCTTTCCCGCCTTCGTCGACGTCCACGTCCACTTCCGGGAGCCGGGCCAGACCCATAAGGAGACGATCGAGACGGGCAGCCGGGCCGCCGCCCGGGGCGGGTTCGCCACCGTCGTCATGATGCCGAACACCGATCCGCCCCTCGACCGGCCGGAACGGTTCCGGGCGGCGCTTCGGCAGGCGGCCCGGACGGCCCGGGTGCGGGTCTACGGGACGGCGGCGATCACCCTCGACCAGCGGGGGGAGACCCTCGTGGACATGGCCGCCCTCGCCCGCCTCGGCGCCGTCGGCTTTACCGACGACGGCCGGGGGATCGCCCGCAGCGACGTCATGCGGGCGGCGTTTCGGCTCGCCCGGGCGGTCGACCGGCCGATCCTCATGCACAGCGAGGACGCCGCCCTTTCCGCCGGCGGGGTGTTCCGGCCGGAGGCGCCTCCCATCCGCCGGGGCGTGCGGCCGTGGCCGAAGGAGGCGGAGGCGGCGCCGCTTTTTCGGGATGTCCTCCTTGCCGCCGAGGCGAAGGCCCGCTATCACGTCCAGCACGTCTCGACGGCCCTTTCCCTCGAGGCGATCGCCCTCGGCCGGCGCCTCGGCGCCGACGTGAGCGCCGAGGTGACGCCGCACCACCTCATCCTCACGGCGGAAGACATCCCGGACGTCGATCCCGACACACCGGAAGGGCGCCGGCGCCTCGGCCCGTACAAGATGAACCCGCCGCTCGCGCCGGCGGCGGACGTGGACGCCCTCCGGCGGGCCCTCGCCGACGGGACGATCGACCTCGTCGCGACGGACCACGCCCCCCACGCCGAGGACGAAAAGGCCCGGCCGATCGACCGGAGCCCCTTTGGCATCGTCGGCCTGGAGACGGCCTTTCCGCTTCTTTTCACGGCCCTCGTCCGGACCGGACACCTGACGCTCCGGCGGCTCGTCGAGGCCATGTCCGTCCGGCCGGCGGCGCGCTTTCGCCTCCCCGGCGGCCGGATCGCGCCGGGTGCTCCGGCGGACGTCGTCCTCGTCGATCTCGAGACGCCCCGTCCGGTCGATCCGACGACGTTTTTCTCGAAAGGAAAAAACACGCCCTTTGCCGGCCGGGTGCTCTACGGCTGGCCGGTGGCGACCTTCGTCGCCGGCCGGGTAATTTACGCCGATCCGGACCGCGTGCCGCCGTCCGCGCTCCGGCGCTTCGGCGGGCGCTGAGCGCCGGGCAAGCGGCGCCGGATCGGAGACCGGTTCCGGTCCGGTCCGGGATCGGACCGGAACCGGTGACGCTTTTTCGGTCGGACCGATCTCGCCCCGGCTTCGCCCGCCGTTAACCCAGAAAGGAGTCCGTGCGATGCCCCTTCGACGTGACCTTCGCCGCGTGCTCATCCTCGGTTCCGGGCCGGTCGTCATCGGTCAGGGGGCCGAGTTCGACTACGCCGGCTCCGAGGCGTGCCGTGCCCTCCGGTCGGCCGGCCTCGAGGTCGTGCTCATCAACAACAATCCGGCGACAATCATGACCGACGCCGAGACGGCGGACCGCATCTACTTCGAGCCCCTTACGCCCGAGGCGGTGGAGGCGGTGATCGAGCGGGAGCGGCCCGACGGCCTCCTCGCCGGTCTCGGCGGCCAGACGGGCCTGAACCTCGCCCGAGGGCTGGCGGAGCGGGACGCCTTCCGCCGTTTCGGCGTCGCGCTGCTCGGCACGCCCCTTTCGGCGATCGAAGACGGCGAAGACCGCGAGCGCTTCCGCCGGAAAATGATCGCCCTCGGCGAGCCGGTGCCGCCGTCCGAGGCGGTCGCGTCGGTCGAGGCGGCCCTCGCGTTCGCCGACGCCCACGGCTATCCGGTCTTCGTCCGGCCGGCGTACACCCTGGGCGGCACCGGGGGCGGCAGCGCCGGCGATCCGGAGGCGCTCCGGGAGGTCGTCGGCCGGGCGCTTCAGGCGAGCCCGATCCACCAGGCGCTCGTCGAAACGAGCCTCCTCGGCCTGCGGGAGATCGAGTTTGAGGTCGTCCGGGATGCCGACGATCGGGCGGTCGTCGTCGCGGCGATGGAAAACGTCGACCCGGTCGGCGTCCACACCGGCGACTCGATCGTCGTGGCGCCGCCTCAGAGCCTCCCCCCGGCGGTCGTCCGGCGGCTCGCCGGGGCGGCGGCCCGGATCGTCCGGGCGATCGGCGTCATCGGCGGCGCCAACGTCCAGTTCGCCTACGACCCGGGGCAGGACCGCTATTTTGTGATCGAGCTCAATCCGCGGGTGAGCCGCTCGAGCGCCCTCGCCTCGAAGGCGACGGGCTATCCGATCGCGTACGTGTCGGCGCTCCTCGCCGCCGGCTTCACGCTTCCGGAGATCGAACTGCCGACGACCGGCCGGCGGGCCGACGAGCCGCCGGTGCTTCGGGACGTCGTCGTCAAATGGCCGCACTTTCCGTTCGATGCCTTTCCGGGGATGAGCCGTCGCCTCGGGACGGAGATGCGGGCGACCGGGGAGACGATGACGATCGGCGGGACGCTGGCGGAGGCGCTCCTCAAAGGCCTTCGGGCCCTCGAGCTCGGGCTGGATCACCTGATCGATCCGGAGGTGGCGCGCCTTTCGGACGCCGAGCTTCGGGCCGAGCTCGGAGCGTCGGACGACCGGCGGCTCTTTCGCCTCGCGGAAGCGCTCCGCCGCGGGATGCCGGAGGAAGAAGCGGCGCGGGCGTCCGACCTTCCGCTCGCTTTCGTCCGACCGATCGCCGAAATCGTCGCGGCGGAGCGGCGCCTCCGGGAGGAGGGGCTCCAGGCCGCGGCGGTTCGGGCGGCGAAGTCCCTCGGCTTTTCCGACCGGACGATTGCCGTCTTGACCGGTGAGACGCCGGATGCCGTCCGGCGCTTTCGGGAGGCAAACGCGATCCGTCCCCGCTGGACCGATGGCGGCCGGGCGGCGCCGGGGCGGACGCCGCCCCTCTGGTACGGGACGTATGCCGGGGCGCCGGAGGAGGAGGCTCCGTCCGGCGGCAGGGAAGGCGGCGCGGCGGCTTCGGCGGGGCGGCCCGACGGCCGTCCGACGGTCGTCGTCCTCGGCGCCGGGCCGATCCGGATCGGGCAGGGCATCGAATTCGACTACGCCACCGTTCACGCCATCCTCGAAGCGAAGGCCCGGGGCTATCGGGTGGCGATCGTGAACACCAATCCCGAAACGGTGTCGACCGACTACACGGTCGCGGATGCCGTTTACGTCGAGCCGGCCTCTCAGGAGGAAGTGCTCGCCGTCCTCGAACGGGAGCGGCCGGTCGGCGTTCTCGTTCAGTTCGGCGGGCAGACGGCCCTCCGGCTTGCCCATGCCGTCGATCGGGCAGGCTGGCCGATCCTCGGGACGCCCCTTTCCGCGATCGATGCGGCGGAAGATCGGGCGAAGTTCGACGCCGTGCTCGAGCGGCTCGGCCTCCGGCGGCCGCCGGGCATCGCCGCCCGGACGGCGGAAGAAGCGCTCGAGGGCGCCCGCCGGCTCGGGTTCCCCCTCGTCGTCCGGCCGAGCTACGTCCTGGGCGGGCGGGAGATGGCCATCGTCCGGGACGAGGCGGCGCTTCGGGCGTACCTCGGCCGCTTTTTGCGGGAGCGTCGGGAGGTGCCGGTGCTCCTCGACCGGTACGTCGAGGGGGTGGAGCTCGAAGTCGATGCCCTCACCGACGGCCGGGAGGTGCTCATCCCGGGGATCCTGAAGCACGTGGAGCGGGCCGGCGTCCACTCCGGCGATTCGATCGCCGTCTTTCCGGCGCCGGACGTGCCGGAGGCGATCCGACAGGCCGTCGCCGAAGCGACGGCGAAGATCGCCCTGGATCTCGGCGTCCGGGGGCTCCTCAACGTCCAGTTCGCCGTCCAGGGAAGCGACGTCTTCGTCCTCGAGGCGAACCCCCGGGCGTCCCGGACGCTTCCCTTCCTGAGCAAGGCGACGGGCCTACCGCTTCTCCGCTGGGCGACGGCGATCATGCTCGGGGAGACGCTGGCCTCCCTCGGGGCGCCGTCGGGGCTCCTTCCGCCGCCGGAGGCGGTGTTCGTCAAGGCGCCGGTCTTTTCCTTTGCCAAACTGGCCCGGGTCGACGTGACCCTCGGGCCGGTGATGAAGTCGACCGGCGAAGTGATGGCCCGGGAGCGCGACCCGGCCCGAGCGCTTCTTAAGGCGCTCCGCATGGCCGGCGCCCTTCCGCTTCCCTTGCGGGCGGTCCTCTTTTCCATCGCCGATGCGGACAAACCGGCGGCCATTCCGATCGCCCGGGCGTTTTCCGCCCTCGGGGTCCGTCTCTTTGCGACGCCGGGGACGGCGGCGACTTTTGCCCGCCACGGCCTGGCGGCAGCGTCCGTGGAGAAAATCGGCGGCCCGCCGCCGACGGTGCTCGATCTCATCCGGGAGCGGACCGTTCAGGTCGTCGTCAACACCTACAGCCCCGGGTCGGAGGAAGAGACGGACGGCTTCCGCATCCGCCGGGCGGCGGTGGAGCGGGGGCTCTCCTGCCTCACGGCCCTCGATACGGCGGCCGCCCTCGCCGAGGCGTTGCAGGCGACCTTAAGGGACGGCGTCGGGGAGGGGCGGCGATGAGGACCGGCGCGGCCCGGATCGTCGGCCGCCGGGCGATCGGCCGGTCGATCGTCGAGCTCGCCCTGGCCGTTCCGCCGGCTTTTCCGGAACCCCGACCCGGCCAGTTCGTTCACGTGCGGGTGCCGGGAGACGCCCTCGTCCTCCGGCGACCTTTGAGCGTCGCCGACTGGGACGAGAGGGAGCGGGTCTTAAGGCTCATCTTCCGCGTCGTCGGCGAAGGGACGGCGCGCCTCGCCGCGCTTCCGGTCGGGGCGGCGGTCGACGCCTTTTTGCCGCCGTCGACCGGCTTTCCGCTTTCGGCCGTCCGGGCGGGGGAGACGGCCCTTCTCGTCGGCGGCGGCCTCGGCGTGGCGCCGCTTATCTTCCTCGCCCGGGCGCTTCATGCCCGGGGCGTCCGGGTGAAGGCGCGGATCGGCTTTGCTTGCGCCGAGGACGTCTTCGGCCTCCGGCGCCTTCGGGCCGTCGCCGACGTCGAGCTGTATACCGACGATGGAAGCGCCGGCGCCAAAGGCCGCGTCACCGACGGCCTCGGGCCGGAGGCGGCGTTTCATGCCGCCTTCGTCTGCGGGCCCGTGCCGATGCTCCGGGCGTTCCAGCGGATGTTCCGCGGCGACGGTCGGCCGATCTACGCTGCCCTCGAGGCGCGGATGGCCTGCGGCGCCGGCGCCTGCCGGGCGTGCGTCGTTCCGGTCGCCGAAGGGAGCGCGCTCCGCCACCGGCGAGTCTGCCGGGACGGCCCGGTCTTTGCTCTGGCGTCGCTTCACGTCGCCGGCGTTCCGGAAGACGGCTCGCCGGATGGAGGAAGGGGGTGGGCGGATGGCGGCGGTTTCGTTTGATCCCTTCCGGCCTCCCGAGCGTTTTCCGGCGCTCGAGCACGTCGCCTTCGGCCTCCGTTTCGCCAACGTCCTCATGCCGGCTTCCGGGACGTTCGGCTACGGGGAGGAGTTCGCCGAGCTCTACGATCTCCGCTGGCTCGGCGCCCTCGTCACGAAGGCGACGACCGGCGGGCCCCGGCTCGGCAACGGCACGCCGCGGGTCGCCGAGACCCCGTCGGGGATGCTGAACGCCATCGGCCTCGAAAATCCCGGCGTCGAAGCCGTCGTTCGGGAGGTGCTCCCGGCCGCCCGCCGCCACGGCGTCCCGATCATCGTCAACGTCGCCGGGAGCACCGAAGAGGAGTACGTCGCCGTCGTCCGGGCCCTTGCTGCCTCGCCCGACGTCGCCGCGATCGAACTGAACGTGAGCTGTCCGAACGTCAAGGCCGGCGGAATGGAGTTCGGCACCGACGCCCGGACGCTTTTTCGCCTGACGGAAAAGGTAAAGGCGGAAAGCCGGGTCCCGGTCATCGTGAAGCTCTCGCCGAACGTCACCGACATCGTCGCCTTGGCCCGGGCGGCGGAGGCCGGCGGCGCCGACGGATTAAGCCTCATCAACACCGTCGTCGGTCTGTCGATCGACGTCGGCCGGCGCCGGCCCCTCCTCTGGAACACGACCGGCGGCCTTTCGGGCCCGGCGATCCGACCGATTGCCCTTCGGATGGTGTACGCCGTCTACCCGCACGTCGCGATCCCGATCATCGGCGTCGGCGGGATCGAGACGGTCGACGACGTCCTCGCCTTTATCCTCGCCGGCGCCGAGCTCGTCCAGGTCGGAACGGCCAACTTCCGCGACCCGTACGTTCTCCCGCGCCTTGCGGCGGCGCTTCCCGAACGCCTTCGGGCACTCGGCGTCCGGCACATTCACGACCTTCTCGGCGCCGCCCATCCGCCGGCGGTTCGGGGCGAGAAGGCCGAAAGGAGGGCGGCTCGATGACCGCCGGGAAGGAAGCGGCGACGCCGGCCGCGGATCGCATCGTCGTCGCCCTGGACGTGGCGCCGGACGCCCTGACGGCGCTTCTTCGGGCGCTCGAAGGCGAAGCCCGCTGGTACAAGGTCGGCCTGAGCCTCTTTTACGCCGCCCACCGCGAAGCCATCGCCGCCGTCCGGGCGGCGGGCGGCAACGTCTTTTTAGACTTAAAGCTCCACGACATCCCGTCGACCGTCGCCCGGACCGTCGCTGCCCTGGCCGACCTCGGCGCCGCATGGCTGACGGTCCACGCCCTCGGCGGGCCGAAGATGCTCGCGGCGGCCCAGAAGGCGGCCGAGGGCGGGCCGAAGCTTCTCGCGGTGACGGTGCTCACCCATCACGATCCGTCCGAGCTTCGCCGCCTCGGCCTGGACGCGGAACCCGGACGGGCGGCGCTTCGTCTCGCGGGGGTTGCCGCCGAGGCGGGGCTGTTTGGCGTCGTCGCCGCGCCCGAGGAAGCGGCGGCGATCAAGGCGGCGTATCCGTCGCTCTTCGTCGTGACCCCGGGCATCCGGTGGTCCGGCGCGCCGGCGGCCGGCGACGATCAGGCCCGCATTCTCGATCCGGCGGCGGCGATCCGGGCCGGAAGCGATGCCCTCGTCGTCGGTCGGCCGATCTACGGAAGCGCCGATCCCCGGGCGGCGTTTTTGGCCGTCCGGGACGCCGTCGCCGGGGCGCTTCGGCCGGCTGCGGCCGACCGACCCGGGATCGGTCCCGTCGGTTCGACCGATGCCGGACGCGACGCTTTTTTGTCCCGCGGGCCGGGTCAAACGAACGGGCCGGGTCCCGAGTCAAGGAGGGAAGGCCGATGATCGATCCGTCCGCCCTGCCGACCGCCGAGGAGCAGGCGGCGGTCCGGAAGGCGCTCTTTGAGGTCGGAGCCGTTCGCATTTCGTTCGATCCGATGTTTACCTGGGCTTCCGGGCGGAAAGCCCCCCTTTACGTCGACGGGCGGCTCCTCTATGCCCATCCCGGTCCGCGACGGGCGGCGATCGCGGCGCTTTCGTCCGTCGCTCGACGACTCCGCCCGGTGCCGGAGGCGGTCGCCGGCGTCGCCACCGGCGGGATTCCGCCCGGGGTGCTCCTTGCCGACCGGCTCGAGCTTCCCTTTCTCTACGTGCGGCCGGCGCCGAAGGATCACGGCCGCGGCCGGCAGGTGGAAGGCGAGCTTTCGCCGGGCACCCGGGTGCTCATCGTCGAGGACATCGTCTCGACGGGCAAAAGCGCCCTCGCCGCCGCCGAGGCGCTTCGGGCCGTCGGCCTTCAGCCGACCGGCGTGCTTGCCCTCTACAGCCACCGCCTGCCGGAGGCGGCGGCGCTGGCGGACGCCGGACTTCCCTTAAGCGCCGTCCTCGACTTCCCGGCGCTCGTCGAGGGGCTTCCGGAAGCCGGCCACCCGACGTCCGCCGTCCGCGCCCTCAAAGCGTGGCATGCGGCGCTTTTTTCCTAAATGTCAGGACGACCGTCCGGCCGTCGACGGTGCGGTCCATCGACGCGGCGTCGACGGCCGCCGGAAGGGGGACGGAGACGGCCAGCGCCCGCGTGCGCCGTGCCTGAAAGGGGGCGACCGGATCGTTCCGTTCGACGATCTCGGTGTTTTGCATCTGCAGGGTGACGGCGTGCCCGGCGACGCGGGCGGTCAGCGCTTCCGGGGGGACGCCCGGGGGAAGGGCGACGCGGATGATGAAGCGTTCGCCGTCTTCCTCGGTCCCGACGGCCGGCATCGCCCGCGCGAACGCCCGGTCCAGGGCCTGCCACCACGAAGACCAGGGGATGAGATCCCACATGCATGGTCCCTCCTTCCCCGCCGCTTCGGCGGGGATTCCGGCGCCGACCCGACGGTCCGGCGCCATCGTCGCCCCGATCCGCCGGAATGGCGGAGCGGGGATTTTTCTTTCTTCCCGCAGCATACGCGCCGGGCGGGGAAAGCGGGACGGCGTCGGCCCTTTTCTTCCTCGTAATTTTCTGCTATGATCGCAAAGGGGTGAGTGGTTTGCAGGACGTGTTCGGGGGGCTCGGGGACCCGCTCGTATGGTTCGTCCTCGCCTTCGGCCTTTTTATCGTCGAGGCGTTCACCGTGACGTTCGTCCTCGTCTGGGTCGGCCTCGGGGCGCTCGCGGCGGGAATCGTCACCCTTTTCCGCCCGGAGACGGCCGTCGCCCTCGCCGTCTTTGTTGTCGTTTCGACCGCCCTCTGGTGGGGGACGCGGCCGTTTTCGGAGCGGATGCGGCGTCGGAGCCGGTCGCTTGCGAGCGGCGTCTTTGCCCTTGTCGGGAGGCGGGGATGGACCTTGAGCGCCCTCGACGCCACCGTCCGGGGTGAGGTGAAGATCGACGGGGAGATCTGGTCGGCCCGAAGCGAAAGCGGCCCGATCGCCGCCGGCCGGCCGGTCCGCGTCGTCGCCGTCGAGGGGGTGACGCTCATCGTCGAACCGGATCGGGCGGCCGGACCGCCGGAGGACGGGGCGGAAGCGCCGGGGGGACCGTCGGCGCCAGGGGGCGATGCAAATCCGTCTGTGCCGAATGGCGGACCGAATCCGTCGGCGCCGGTCGGCCCGCCCGGAGGCCCCGGTGGAGGGCGCCGGCTCGGAGACGGCGGCGGCCGGCGGTCCGAGGGTGGAAAAATGTCCAAACGAAAGGGGCGGTGCAATGTTCACCACGTTGTTTAACGTCGTTCTTTTCCTAATCGCCGTTTACCTCGTCGTCCTCCTCATCCGGTCGGTCCGCATCGTCCGCCAGGCGGAGGTCTGCGTCGTGGAGCGGCTCGGGAAGTTTCACCGGGTGCTGGACAGCGGCATTCATCTCATCATCCCGATCATCGACCGCGTGGCGGCGGTGAAGGACCTTCGGGAGCACGTTGTCGAGTTTCCGCCCCAGAGCATGATCACCCGGGACAACGTGAGCATCCAGATCGACAGCGTCGTCTATTATCAGATCACCGATCCGATCCGCAACCAGTACGAAATCGCCAATCCGATCGCCGCCATTGAAAACCTCACGGCGACGACGCTTCGAAACCTCATCGGCGAACTCGACCTCGATCAGACGCTCACGTCCCGGGACACGGTGAACGCCAAACTTCGGGCGGTGCTCGACGAGGCGACGGACAAGTGGGGCATCAAGATCAACCGCGTTGAGATCAAAAACATCGTCCCGCCGAAAGAGATCCAGGACGCGATGGAGCGGCAGATGCGGGCCGAACGCATCCGGCGGGAAGCGGTGCTCATGGCCCAGGGCGAAAAGGAATCCAATATTCTGAAAGCAGAAGGCCTCAAGCAGGCGAAGATCCTCGAGGCGGAGGCCGAGCGGGAGGCGGCGATCCGCCGGGCGGAAGGGGAGAAGCAGTCGCAGATCCTCCGGGCTGAGGGGGAAGCGCAGGCGATCCTGACCCGCGCCGAAGCCCAGGCCCGGGGCCAGCGGATGATCTTCGAGGCGATCAAGCAGGCGGCGCCGACGAAAGAAGTCGTCCAGATCCGCTCCCTCGAGGCGCTGGAGAAGGTCGCCGAAGGGCAGGCGACGAAGCTCATCGTCCCGAGCGACGTCGCTTCCCTCCTCGGCGTCGTCGCCGGAGCGAAGGAAGTGCTCGACCGTTGATCCCCCGAGGGCCCGGCTAGGGCTCCCAGTCGATCGACCGGACGCCGGCGATGCCTTTCAAGGCGGCGACGACGTCGAGGGGCGTGCGCCGGGGTGGAAGGACCACGGCGAGTTCGACGACGACGTCCTCAGGCCGACCGTCGGGGTCTTCTTCGCCGGGGCGGAGGTTCGCCTGAACGATGTCAACCTGGAGCGCCCCGAGGGCGGCGGTGATGGCGCCGAGGCGCCCTGGCCGGTCTTCGACGACGATGGTGAGGGCGTGCGCCTTTTTGCCGAAAAACCGGTCCTCAACCCGCGGCAGAAAGAGCGAGCTGGCGAGGACGATCGCCGTCGCCGCCGCCGCCGGCAGGTAAAATCCGCTCCCGGCGGCGATCCCGATCGCCGCGACGACCCAGAGGGTGGCGGCGGTCGTGAGCCCCTGAACCGTCCAATCCGAACGGCGGAGGATCGCCCCGGCGCCGAGAAAACCGATGCCGCTCACGATTTGCGCCGGGATGCGCGTCGGGTCGTACGGCGTATCCGGGCTCATGTAGGAGCGAAAGCCGTAGATCGACGTCACGGTGATGAGGGCCGATCCGACGGCGACGAACAGGTGGGTTTTGAGCCCCGCCTGTTTGTGTCGCTGCCCCCGTTCCCAGCCGATGAGTCCGCCGAGGACGGCGGCGACGAGGAGTCGCTCGATGAACAACCACGCCTCCATGCACCGGCCTCCTTCCGATCGCGCCCATCATACCACACCGCCCTCGTCCGACCCAAGGCCCGGCGTCCATCCGCCGCCGCTCAGACGGGCATACCTTGAGGAGAGAGGACGTCGCAGGGGAGGCCGTTGCGAGCGTCGGAAGGACACGGGCACCCCCGTCGCACCGGTGTCGGAAGGGGATGGGGTCACCGTTTTGTTCGGGGCGGAAGGGCGCGTGCGTCGGCGCTCAGCTCGCGTCGGAAAGGAGGCGGCGACGTGGAACGATCCCGGACCGATCGCTGGCTTGCCGGGCTGGGAGCGATGTTTCTCTTCCTCGGCTCGAGCACCGGCCTCATGGTCGCCGTCCTCTCTTTCCGACGGGTGCTGGCCCGAAAACGGAGGGCGACCGGGAAGACGCCGATGAACCGGCGGCGGCCGGATCGGGAACCGGTGGATCGGGGGAGGGGAAGCGACGATGGAGCGGCCAAAAGGCGGCGTTCGGCCGACGGGAGGGAAGCGGACGCGGCGGGTCAAACGGGATCGCGGACGCGATCCGATGGAGGCGGGGGCCGTCGAGGACGTCGCGGCGGGCGTCGATGAAGAGGTGTGGATCGCGTTCCTCGCCCTGCTGGCCTCGCTCTTTTATTTTGTCTCCGGTGCCATCGCCCTCTTTCGCAACCTTCCCCTCTGGACGGGGGATAAAAGCGCCGAGTGATGGGACCGGCGGGATGCGCCGAAAGAGGGGACCGACGCCGGGGAGGAGGGCGTAAGGGCGTGGAAGCGGCAGGCCGTGGAAACGAAAGCGCGCCGAAAACGCCGACCGGCCGCCCCGATCATCGGGGCGGCCGGTTTTCGATCTCGGGGAGACCGAACTCGGGGAGCGCCAAGATCCGGAGCGCTCTCAGAACTGTTCTTCTTCCGTCGAGCCGACGAGGGCAAGCGTCGACGAAAGCCCGCCGGAGATGACGAGAGAGACCTGGTCGAAGTAGCCGGCGCCGACTTCCCGCTGGTGCCGCGTCGCGGTGTAGCCGTACGCCTCGCTGGCAAACTCCCGTTCCTGAAGCTCGGCGTAGGCGGCCATCCCCCGATCCCGGTAGTCCCGGGCGAGTTCGAACACGCTGTGGTTGAGCGCGTGGAACCCGGCCAGGGTGACGAACTGGAACTTGTAGCCCATCTCGGCGAGCCGTTCCTGGAACGTGGCGATCGTCCGGTCGTCGAGCTTCTTTTTCCAGTTGAAGGACGGCGAGCAGTTGTAGGCGAGGAGCTTGCCGGGATATTTGGCGTGGATCGCCTCGGCAAACGCCCGCGCTTCTTCGAGGTTCGGCTCGCTCGTCTCGAACCAGAGGAGGTCGGCGTACGGGGCGTAGGCGAGGGCCCGTTCGATCGCCTGCTCGAGTCCGGCCTTGACGACGAAGTAGCCTTCCGGCGTCCGCTCGCCGGTGAGGAACTTCCGATCCCGGGGATCGACGTCCGACTGAAGGAGCGTGGCGCCCAAGGCGTCGGTCCGGGCGATGATGACCGTCGGGACGCCGAGGACGTCGGCGGCGAGGCGGGCGGCGGTGAGGTTCCGGATCGCGAGCGACGTCGGAAGGAGCACCTTCCCGCCCATGTGGCCGCATTTTTTCTCCGCCGACAGCTGGTCCTCGAGGTGGATCGCCGCGGCGCCGGCTTCGATCATCGCCTTCGTCAGCTCAAAAACGTTCAGCGGTCCGCCGAAGCCGGCCTCGGCGTCGGCGACGATCGGCACGAACCAGTCGATGTCGGTCTTCCCTTCGAGGGCGTGGATTTCGTCCGCCCGTTTGAGCGCCCGGTTGATCCGCCGGACGAGGGCCGGGACGCTGTTGGCCGGATACAGGCTCTGGTCGGGGTACGTCTCGCCGGCGAGGTTGGCGTCGGCGGCGACCTGCCAGCCGCTCACGTAGATCGCCTTGAGGCCGGCTTTGACCATCTGAACCGCCTGGCCGCCGGTGAGGGCCCCGAGGGCACGGATGAAGCCGTTCGGGTCGTTTAAGTCCCGCCAGAAGCGTTCGGCGCCGCGCCGGGCGAGGGTGTACTCGATGGTCAGCGTCCCCTGCAGGTTGACGACGTCGTCCGCCGAGTAATCCCGGCGGATACCCTGCCAGCGGGGATTGTGTTCCCAGTCGTGGCGGAGGGCGGCGGCGCGCTCCGGTTTCGTCGGCATGGTCCTCTCCCTTTCCGCGGATTCTGTTATACAATAAACCAAACGCTACACCACTATTATACGACAGTCGCCGCCGATGTCAATCCAATTTGAAACGGCGTTTTATAAAAATGGCAGCGCAAAAATTAGAATTGCCCTGGCCGGGCGTTTGTGCTAAAATGGCGCCAATCCTCAAGGTGGAGATGATGACGGTCGTGAGCCATGTCGTCTACCGCTTCCGCGGTTTCGGGGATCGCCCCGGACTGGGCGAAGCGTTCGAGCAGCGGTTTACGACGATCAAGCTCGCGATGCGGAAGGCTTATCTCGACTGGCTCTACAAGCGGTTTAAGCCGGAGAAGATCCGCACCGCCGAGGCGGAATTTGATCTTTCGGCGATGCAGGCGTACTGGAAAAAAGAGGGCTGGGAGGCCCCGTGACCCGGAGGGGCGGAAGCGGCGTGCCGTTCGCCCGCTCCCAATTCAAAAGGACCTTTTCATCCGACATCCGACGGCCGCGAGGCGGCCGTTTTGTTTTGCGGCCGCCGCTCGGTTGACGGTCGCTTCGTCTTCCTCCGCCGCTTTGCCGACGGCGGTTCGGAGGGGACGTTTGGACGGTTCCCCGCCGGTCGATACTGGATGAAACCGGAAAATCCGGCGATCGGGGGGCGAAACGGTGCTGGGGAAAAGGGCGGAAGGGTGGCTCAGGCCGAGCCTTCGGGAGCTCATCGTCGGCTGGAACGCCGCCGTCGGCGGACTCCGGCCGGCTTACCGCATCCGCCGCTGGGAAGGGCTCGGGACGCCGGAAGGAGACGTCCTTCTGTTCCCGGATGAAGCGCCGCCGGGGACTTTGTTGTGGGGGCGCCTGGGGGGACCGGAGCGGTTCGACGGCGGGCTCTGGGCGGCCGTCCTCGTCTGGCCGGAGCCGAACGGGCTCGAAGCCGTCGTCGCGGCGGCGGCTTTCCTTCGGGCGCTGGCGCCCCGGGCGTCCCATCCGGCCGTCCCGGCCCTCCTTCGGGCGCTCGGCTATCCCCGACCGGATCGGCCCCGGGCGGTGGTGCTCCCCGGGGTGACGCTCCGGGCGGCGCCGGTCGGAGGCGCGGCGTGGGCGCTGAGCGCCGCCTATCGGGCTTGGGAAAAAATTCATTTTGTGATATAAACGGGAGGGGGAAGGGAGAGGAGAGCCGATGGCAGGGGAGATCCTCTGGCCGGTCGCCCTCGGGATCAAACTCGTCTACGCCGGGGCGATCATGGGCGGCGGCGTGACCGCCTCCGGCGCATTCTGGTCTCTGGTGGCCGCGTTGGCGCTCGGTCTGTTGCCGGGTGTTTTCCGCCCGGAACGGCAGCCGTGGGTCCGCTTCGGCATGAACGTCGCCGTCTCGGCGCTTCTGTTCGCCGACCTTCTGTACTTTCGCTATTTCGGCCGTCCGATGTCGATCTACGCCCTGCTTCAGGTGAACAATTTGGGCGGCCTCGGGGGGAGCCTCGAGTCCCTCTGGTCGTGGCGGGAGTGGGTCGTCTGGGCCGACGTCCCGGCGGCGTACGTCTTCGCCCGGCGGTCGTGTCGCCGGCCGAAGCCGTCGATTCCGGCCTTGCAAGCCGTTTTCTTCGGTCTCGTCGCGGCGGCGGCGGTGGGGGGGATCTGGGCCCTGATGGCCGTCCGCACGGCGCCTGCCGAAGCGCCGGCGGCTTTCTCCGGCGGGGAGTCCCGGCCGGCGGTCGGCCGGGGAGCCGTTCAGCGGTACGGACCCCTCGGCCACCACGTCGTCGACGCGCTGGCGATCCTCCGGGAGGGCGAAGCGGCGGCGAATCCGCAAGCGCTCGAGGAGATTGCGGCCTGGTTCCGGAGGCACGATCCGGAGCTCCGGGATTCGTTTGATAACCCCTGGCGCGGCTGGGCGCAGGGGATGAACCTCGTCCTCATTCAGGTAGAGTCGCTGCACAACTTTGTGCTTGACCTTGACATCGAAGGGATTCCGGTGACGCCGAACCTGCGGCGCCTGCGGGAACACGCGCTTTATTTTCCGCATTTTTATCCGCAGACGATCGAAGGGAACAGCTCCGATGCGGAACTTCTGTCGCAGACGTCTCTCTATCCGGCGGCCCGGGGAGCGGCCTTTTACCGGTTTGCCGGTGCGGCTTACCCGTCGCTGGCGAAGAAGCTTCGAGCGCAGGGGTACGCGGTGCTGGCGGTCCACGGGGACCGGGCGTCCTACTGGAACCGGGCGAAGATGTATCCGGGGCTCGGGCTTGAGCCGTTTGTGTCGCTGGAGCATCTGGAAGCGGACGAGATCATCGGCATGGGGCTTTCGGACCGGTCGCTCTTTTGCCAGACGGCAGAGCGGCTCACCCGGACGCCGGAGCCGTTTTATGCGTTTGTGATCACCCTCTCGAGCCACCTGCCCTTTGAGCTTCCAGAAGAAGAGCGGACGCTTCCGCTTCCGCCGGAGCTCGACGGGACGATCGTCGGTCGCTACCTCGAAAGCATCCACTACGTCGACCGGGCGCTCGGGGAGTTCATCGCGGCGCTCAATCAGGCGGGTCTCGCCGAGCGAACGCTGATCGCCCTCTACGGCGACCACGACGGACTGCTCTGGCACAAAGATCGGGACGCGATCGAAGCGGCGTTCGGCGGGCCGATCGACTTTGAGGCGTGGGTGCGGACGTATCAGCCGGTGCCTTTTCTGATTTATCATCCGCGGCTTGCCGGGGAGACGGTGGCGACGATCGGCGGAGAGGTGGACATCGCGCCGACGCTCTCGAACCTGCTCGGCCTTCCCGCCTCGGCGTGGGCCGGTCAGGCGATGGGCCGGAGCCTGCTTGCTCCGACGCCGTCTTATGCCGTCCTTCCCGGCGGCGACTACGCCGAGCCGGCGTTCATCGATCCCGACGGAATTCGGCCGGCGCTTCCGGCCTGGGCCGAAGAGGCGCTTCGGGTGGCGGATCTCATCCATCTGACCCGGTACGTCGAGCGGACGATCGAGGAAGGGGCCGGAGCCGGCGACGATCGGAGCGAAGGGAGGGAGCCGTGAGGATGCGCATGGGGGCCTTGGCCGTCTTGCTGGCGGCGTCCATGTACGGGACGCTGGCGCCGGCGGTCAAGCGGGCGTATGAGGCGGGGCTTTCGTTTGCCGAAGTGACATTCGGTCAGTTGTTCTGGGCGGCGGTGCTGCTTACGGTCGTTCGCGTCGGCCGACGGCTTTTGTTCGACCGTCGCCCCTCGTTCAGCCGCCGGCCCTTCGTCGCTCGCCGGGGCGTTCGGGAAGAGGGGAAGAAGGCGACGCCTTTTAGGCCGGCGGAGGAGCCGGCGGACGAAGGGGGGAGGGGCCGGGCGATCGCCGGCCTCGCCGCCCTTGGCGTCGCCGGCCTCGCCGGCGTGAGCCTCGCCTACTACGGCGCCCTCCGGACGCTTCCGGCGCAGGTGGCGCTCGTGCTTTTGTTTCAGTTCGTCTGGATGGGGATCGTCCTGGAACGCCTCCTCTTCGGCGTTCGCATCACGGCAGGGCGGGCGCTCGCCGTCGTCCTCATCTTCGTCGGCGATGCGCTCGCCCTCCGGGTGTGGGCGATCGACTGGTCGGCGATCGATCTTCGGGGGATGGCGCTCGGCCTTTTGGCCGCCGGGAGCTACACGACGTTTCTCCTCGGTACCGCCCGCATCCGGGCGCCGTATGACGTCGTCGACCGCTCGCTGGTGATGGTCGTCACCGGCGCGCTGGTTGTCAGCGCCTTTTTCCGTCTCACGGAGCCGTCGGCGTCGCTTCTGGCTCCACCGTCGGCGTTCGGGCTCGTCCTCTGGCTCGCCCTCTTCGGCCAGGTCCTGCCGCCGCTTCTGTTCAACTGGGGGGCACCTCGGATCGGCGGGGCGGCGACGACGCTCCTTTCCTCGGCGGAGCTTCCGGTCGGGATGATCACCGCGGCCGTCGTTCTCGGCGAGCCGCTCGGAGGGGTGGAGCTCGCCGGGGTGGCGCTGATCGTCGCCGGCGTGGCCCTCGTCGCATACGGAGGCACGGCCGGCGGGGGGAAGCCGGCAGAGAGGGCCCTTGGGTAGGGCCCGGCATGGATGGGCGCCGCCGACTTCGGGAAGGCTAATCATGGCGTTGCCTCAAAAACGCGGTCTGACGAAAGCGAGGGACGGCCGTGCTTCGCCTTTCCGGGGAAGGGATCGAGGGAAAGGAGATGACCTTCGGCGAGGCGCTTATGCGCCTCCGACCGCTCAGATTCGAGCTCGGCGGCGGTTGGGAGTACGACGGCGGGTACCTCGATCGGCTGCTCGCCCGGGTGGGAGAATCGGACTATTACATCCGCCTGCCGATCGCGGTCGTCGCCGGAGCGCTCGACGCCCCGGCGGCCCGGGTCCGTTTCGGGACGCCGTTTTTGCTCCGGCATGTGCTCCAACACGGCGTCGGGCCGATGCCGGCCCACCCGTTTTTCGACGCCCAGGGCTTAAGCGCGATGTGGAACCAGTTCCAGCCGCCGAAAGACCCCGACGCTCCGATCGACGAGGATCGGTGGCGAGAGGCGTCGGAGGCGGTCGTGCAAAAGGTCCGGGAGGCCCTCGCCGGAGCGCCGGTCGCCGGTTGACGGCGGCCGCCGGCGGATGGGGCGATCTTCGTCCATTTCCGATCGCATGAGCGCAAATTTTTCCGTTGACAACTTGGGCGAGCGGTGTTACGATGTATATCGTCTGACAGCTGTTCTGCGGGTGTGGCGGAATTGGCAGACGCGCTAGATTCAGGATCTAGTGGGCAACCCCCGTGGAGGTTCGACTCCTCTCACCCGCACCACCACGGACATAAAATCCCCTAAAGCCGAGCCGGACGAGGCTTTAGGGGATTTGTTTTTGCTCCCGCTTGGCGTTTCCTTCTTCAGGATGCCGGTGACGAAGCGCCGCTTGCGCCCGAATCGTTCGACGGCCAGAGCGATTCGGGATGGCGCTTCCCCCGATCACGAGCGTAAAGAGGCCGCTCGGTGCCCAATGATCCCCGGATCGAGCCCGAGCAACGCTTCGCACCGGACGAACCGCCGGACGCCGGCGGGAAGCGCGACGAATGTCCGGATCATCGTTCCCCATCCGCCGGGAGGACGTCGGCCTCTCGCACAAACGCATCGACGTCGGCGACCGCCGCCTCCACCGCCCGCTCCCAGAACTTCGGCCGCGTCAGATCGGCGCCGAGGTGCGCCCGGGCCAGCCGCTCGACCGGAAGGCGGCCGGTGTCCCGGAGCAACGCCCGGTAGCGGCGGTGAAACGACGGCCCTTCCGCGATGATGGCCGCCCCTTCGTAAAGGGGATCGTCGCCTTCCGGGCCGGAAGCGGCGCCTCGACGTCGAACCAGGCGAGGCGCGAAAGCCCGAGCCGCTTTGCCTTCGCCTCGAGGTACCGGACGAGGGGCGTTCGCTTCCGGACGACGGCATCCCAAAAATAAGTCTCCCGGGTCTTCTATTCCTTTTTGAGTCCAAGGCGAGGATACCGAAATTCAAACAAATGTTCGAGCGCCGCTTTCGTCCCGCCCCCTGAAGGAGGCAAGCCTTCCCGCGGCGTACTATAATGAATGACAGCACCGGCGTTCTCGGAGGAGGGAGACGATGTCGGATCGGGTGCGGGCCCACATCCGGATCCGCGGGCACGTTCAGGGCGTGGGCTTTCGCTTTTCGATGCGGCGGGAAGCGGAGCGCCTCGGCGTAAACGGTTGGGTGCGGAACCTTCCCGACGGCCGTGTCGAAGCGGTCGCCGAAGGCCCGCGGGATGCCGTCGAGGCGCTCGTCGCCTGGGGGCGTTCGGGGCCGCCGGCCGCCCGCGTCGAGGCGGTCGACGTCACCTTCGGCGCGCCGGAAGGGGAAAAGCCCGGCTTTCGCATCATCGGCTAGGAGGTGCAAAGACGCCGACGGCGAACTGCCTCCGGGCCCGGCTGTTTGGGTCGCCGGCCGACCGGTCGGGTGAAGGCCGGCCGGGATGTCGCTGCCCATTTGACAGGCGAAAGCGGCTTCGGTACGCTAGAGTCAACCGGGGAAAAGGAGGGGTCCGCTTGGAGAACCAGGTTCCGGCTTATGAGACGAATGAGCTGGGGAAAATTCGCATCGCTCCGGAAGTCGTCGGCATCATCGCCGGCCTCGCGGCGCAGGAGGTGGAAGGGGTCGCCGGGATGTCGAGCGGCTTCGTGGAGGAGCTCGTCGATCGCTTCGGTCGCAAGCGGAACCCGTCCCGCGGCGTTCAGGTCGAAGTGGGAGAGCGGGAGGCGGCGGTGGACGTTTCCGTCGTCGTCGAATACGGGCGGGCCATCCGGCAGGTCGCCGAGGACATCCAGCGGAATGTCAAGCGGGCGATCGAAATGATGACCGGGCTCACCGTCGTGGAGGTGAACGTCCACGTCGTCGACATCAGCTTCCCGAAAGAAGAGCGGCCCCAGGAGGCCGAAGTCGTTCCGGAAAAGGCGCCGCGGGTGCGGTAGAGCGATCTTCCGTCCCAAACGAAAAAGGGCGGCAGGCGCCGCCCTTTTTGCTATGTATGGTGACCCCACGGGGACTCGAACCCCGGTTTCCGCGCTGAGAACGCGGCGTCCTGGGCCGCTAGACGATGGGGCCGTGGCTGCGGGACTAGGATTCGAACCTAGACTACCTGATCCAGAGTCAGGCGTGCTACCATTGCACCATCCCGCAATGCCTTCGCTTGCGTCTCTGGGGATCGTCTCCCTCGTGCCGCAAGCAAAACCAATCTTATCACGTATTCTGGCGCAACGTCAAGGGGATTATTGATGCAAATTATGTCATATCCGATCCAAAATGAAACGGCTCCAAAGGCGGCCAAAAGCGCGGGCCCTACGCCCGCGCTTTCAGCCAGTCGATCGCCGCTTCCAGGCGTCGGATCGTTTCGGTTTTGCCGAGGAGCACCATGAGGTGAAAAATCCCCGGTCCGACGGTTCGGCCGCTTAGGGCGAGGCGCGTCGGATGGATCAGGGCGCCGCCGGAGATGCCGAGCTCCGCGATGAGGGCCCGGTAGGCCGCCTCGGTCGTCTCAAGGGTCCACGGCTCGACCGCGGCCAGACGTTCGGCGGCGAGGCGGAGCCGCTCGGCGACTTCCGCCGGGTTTTTGAAGTGCTTGGCGACGCCTTTTTCGTCGTAGGCTTCGACGGGGCGGTAGAAGTAGCTCACGGCGTCAACGAGCTCGACCAGCGTCGCGACCCGCTCCCGGACGGCCTCGATCCGCTCGAGGGCCGTTTTTTTGGCCGCTTCGTCCGGCTCCTCCGGCAAATACCCGGCGGCTTTGAAAAACGGCTCGGCATACGCGTAGACCCGCTCGAGCGGAAGCGTCCGGAGGTAGTGGGCGTTCATCCAGCGGAGCTTGCCGACGTCGTAGACGGCCGGATGCTTGGCGATGCGGGCGAGATCAAACGTCGGGGCGAGCTCCTCGAGGCGGAAGAGTTCGCTCCCGTCTTCCGGCGTGTAGCCGAGGAGCAGGCTGTAGTTGACGATCGCTTCCGGCAAAAAGCCGAGGGCCCGGAATTCTTCGACGCTCGTCGCTCCGTGGCGCTTCGAGAGCTTCGTCCGATCCGGAGCAAGGATCATCGGCACGTGGGCAAACGTCGGCACCGGCGCCCCGAGGGCCCGGAACAGGACGACGTGACGGGGCGTGTTGGAGAGATGCTCTTCCGCCCGGATGATGTGGGTGATGCGCATCTCGGCGTCGTCGACGCAGCTTGCGAAGTGATACGTCGGCATGCCGTCGCTTTTGACGATGACGAAGTCGTCGAGCTGATCCGGCGGGAAGACGACGTCGCCCCGGATGACGTCGTGGACGACGACGGGGCGGTCGAGATCGACTTTCAGGCGAAAGACGGGCTTTCGCCCTTCCGCCTCCCGGGCGGCCCGCTCTTCCGGGGTGAGGTTCCGGCAGGTGCCGGGATAGCGAGGGGTCTTCCCTTCGGCGAGCTGCCGTTTCCGGCTTTCTTCCAGCTCCTCGGCGGTGCAGTAGCACGGGTAGGCCTTGCCTTCGGCGACGAGGCGCTCCAGGGCGGCCCGGTAGAGGGGGAGGCGTTCGGACTGGCGGTACGGCCCGTAAGGGCCCCCTTCTTCCACCCCTTCGTCAAACGTGACGCCGAGCCATCGGAAGCCGTTGAGGATGCTCCGGAGGTGTTCTTCTTTGGAGCGCTCCCGGTCGGTATCGTCGATCCGGAGGACGATTTTGCCGCCGTGACGGCGAGCAAACAGCCAGTTAAAAAGCGCCGTCCTGAGCCCGCCGATGTGCAGTCCCCCGGTCGGACTGGGCGCAAAACGGACGCGGACCGCCTCGTCGGCCGCGTCGGACGGAACGGGACGGGATTCGGCATCGGATAAGCGGTGCAACGGACCGGCTCCTTTCTCGAGCGAGTGATCCCGGTCGTCCCCGGACCGGCACGCCTTTTTATTGTAGCATGTTTGTCCGCTGCATGTTTTGGCCCGGCCGCCGGAAGCGGTTGTGCCCCGAAATTCCCTCCATTAAAATGAAAAGCGCAACGGGGCCCAAAGCACCAAACACGGGAGCGGCGTGCGCGATGACGATGGAAGGCAGGGCCCGCCCGGAGCGGGCATGGTGGAAAGAGGCGATCGTCTACCAGATCTATCCGCGCAGCTTTTTCGACGCGAGCGGCGACGGCGTCGGCGATCTTGCAGGGGTCCTTGCGAAGCTCGATTATCTTCAGGCGCTCGGCGTCGATGCCGTCTGGCTGTCCCCGATCTACCGTTCGCCGGGAGCCGATCACGGCTACGATGTGAGCGATTATCGGGAGATCGATCCTCAGTTCGGGACGATGGCGGATTTTGAGCGGCTCGTCCGGGAGGCGGACGCCCGGGGGATCCGCCTCGTTCTCGACCTCGTCGTCAATCATACGAGCGACGAGCATCCGTGGTTTTACGCCTCCCGGCAGGGGATCGTTCCGTATCGGGATTTTTATATCTGGCGGACGGGGAAAAACGGCGGCCTCCCCAACCGCTGGCGGTCGGTCTTCGGCGGCCCGGCCTGGACGTACGTGCCGGAACGGAATGCGTATTATCTGCACCTATTTAGTCCAAAACAACCGGATCTCAACTGGGACTTGCCGGCGGTGCGGCAGGAAGTCTACCGGCTGATGCGCTTCTGGCTGGAAAAGGGCGTCGCCGGCTTCCGCATGGATGTCATCAACGCCATCGGCAAGCCGGAGCTCGACGACGAGACGGACGCGGTCGGTTTCGAGCGGGTGATCAACCATCCGAAGGCGTTTCGCTATCTGGAGGAGATGTACGAGGCGGTCCTGAAGGGAGCGGATCTCCTCACCGTCGGCGAGACGCCGGGGGTGACGCCGGAACACGCCTGGCGGTACGCCGCTCTCGGGCGGGGCCCGCTGGGGATGATCTTCCCCTTCGAGCACATGACCGTCGACATCGGGGCGACGAAGTGGGAGCCGGCGCCTTTCGACGTCGTCCGGTGGAAGCGGGTTCTCTTCCGCTGGCAGACGAAGCTCGAAGGCCGGGCGTGGCCGGCCCTTTACCTCGGCAATCACGATCAGCCGCGCCCGGTGTCCCGTTTCGGCGACGACGGGGAGTACCGGGTGGCGGCGGCGAAGCTCCTGGCCGCGCTTCTCCTTCTGCAAAAGGGGACGCCGTTTGTCTATCAGGGCGAGGAGATCGGCATGACGAACGTCCGCTTCCCGTCGATCGACGACTACCGGGACATCGAGACGCTGAATTTTTACCGGGAGGGGCGGGAGCGGGGCGTCGCCGAGGAGACGCTCATGGCGGCGATCCACCGGATGAGCCGGGACAACGCCCGGACGCCGATGCAGTGGTCGGCGGGAAAAAATGCCGGCTTTACCTCCGGGACGCCGTGGATTCGGGTGAATCCGAATTACCGGGAGATCAACGTCGAGGCGGCATGGGCCGATCCGGAGTCGGTGCTCCATTTCTACCGCGCCCTCATCGCCCTCCGGAAGCGGGTGCCGGCCCTCGTCTACGGCCGGCTGGTGCCGCTTTGCCCGGACGATCCGGCGGTCATCGCCTTTCTTCGGGAAGACGAGGCGGGGCCGTGGCTGGTGGCGCTCAATTTGTCACCGGTGCCGACGACGTGGCCCCTCCCGCGGCCGATCGCCGGCCGTCCGATGGTCCGGGTGCTGGACAACCGGCACCGCCCGCCGGCGTACTGGGATCCGGCGACGCCGATCCCCGTCGCTTGGGGGGACGGGGAGGCGGCCGCCTTTGCCGAGGTCGGCGGGGGCAAGGCCGCCGGCGGGCCGGAGATCGGCGCGCCCGGAGAGCGGCCGCCGGAACGGGGGGGTCACGGAGCCGGCCCGTCGACGTTCGCCGGAGAAGGGCGACGGGAAACGCCGGTCGGGGCGGCCGGGCCGGACGGGAAGCAGACGGCCGCGGACGTCCGCCGGGGATCGTGGGAGGTCGAGCGGCCGGAGGCGTTTCGGCTCGGGCCTTACGAGGCGCGGGTGTACCGGATGGCGCCGCCCGGGCACCGTCGCCGCCGGCCGGGGGAGGGAGACGGATGAGCGCCTGGGCGCAGTGGCTCGTCATCGGTTGGTCGGCGTTGATGATCGTGTTCTTGAGCATCGGCGGATTTTTCATGTTCCGGAAGTTTCTTTTCTCCATGCCCCGGGTCGACGGTCCGTCGGTCCTTGAACGGCGTCGGGCGCTGATCGAACAAAGCCTTCCCCTCTGGACGGACGAGGGGAAGCGACTGCTGAATGCCCTCGTGGCGCCGGTGCCGTCTTTGTTTCGGGCAGCGGCCAAGGAAGCGATCGCGGCGAAGATCGCCGAGCTCGCCCTGGAGCGCGGTCTTTCGTCGATCGATCCGGCCACGATCGTCGAGGGCTACATCCGGGCGACGCCCCGGCAGGATCACCGGCACCTCATCCGGCGGCTTCATGAGCTCGGCATCGATGCGTCGCCGTATCGGGCGCTCCTCGATCCGTCCGGCCGGTGGACGAAGGCGGAGCTTAAGGCGCGGTCAAAGCAGAGCGACCGGACCCGCGGGTGAGGCGAAGCGGGGGCGGCGAAGGGAAAAGCGGGATTGAACCAAGATTGGGCGGTGCCGGGACGCGGCGAAAAGACGCCCGGGCGGCGCCGGATCCGAAAAAGGCCGGCGATTTTGAAACCGCCGGCTTTTTGCGTGCGCCCGGAAGCGGTGGCCGTCGTACGCCTTCGCTCCGTCCTCCTCCGGAACCGGCGGAAGCCGAAACGCTCGATCGCCTTTTACGTCCGGGGTGCGCCCTTCGTCGCCCGAAAAAGGACGGCGTCCAGATGGGGCAGTGCCGTCCAGGTGAGCCGTTCGTGGGTGCGGAGGGCCTGAAGGAGCGGAAGAAGCGCCCGGGGATCTCCGGAGAAGAAAGCGGGGTTGAGCGGGGCGATCGCCTCCGGATCGAGGCGGCCGTCCGGGGAAAAGAAGCCGTCCGGCGGCCGGGGGCTCGGTGGCCGCTCCGGACCGAACCGGCCGCTCCGGCCGTCGAGGGGATGCCGGTCGAGGACGTCGAGCCGGGAAAATCCGGCGGACCGAAAGGCCTGCTCCCAGTCGTCGGCGCAAAACGGCCGGGCGATGCGGTAGAAGGCGATAAACGCTTCCTTCAGCGCCGGCGGAAACGGGGTGTTCAGGACAAGTTCCCGGGCCAGGACGAAGCCGCCGGGGCGGAGCACGCGGTGCCACTCCCGGAGCGCCCGATCCGAGACGAACAGGGCGACCGACTCGGACCACACGGCGTCGAACGTCTCCTCAGGAAACGGGAGCGTTTCGGCATCATGCGCGAAGACGTCCGCGTCAAGGCCGGAGGCGCGAAGCCGCGCCCGGGCCCGGGCGACGTGCCGGGAATCCCGTTCGACGGCCGTCACCCGGTAGCCGGCGACGGCAAGGCGGACGGTGCTTCGCCCCCCGCCGGCGCCGACCTCCAGGATGCGGGCGCCGGGGCGAAGGCCGGAGGCGGCGAGCGCCGCGAGCATCGCCTCGGAGGCGAGGGGGCCGCCGGGGTGCGCATCGTCGATGCCGAGGCGGGCGATGAGTTCCAGGTAATCGATCCGTTCGTTCATCCGGCACCGTCCTTTTTTGAAGTCGAAGCGTCGGGCCGGATCAGCATATGCGCGCGGGCCGGAAGGCGGCGCGGCGCTTTTCCGCATCCGACGGGCCCGAAAATGGGCGCCGGCGGATGGGTGGGCAAGTTCCCGCCGCCCTTGCCCGGTCATACGGTGGTACCGAGCGACGGAAGAGGGGGAGGGAACGGTGGGTGTCGTTCGGGCGACGTGGGATGAACTGCAGATTCTTGCGCGGCTGATTCGCGCCGAAGCGGAGTCTGAAGGCAAGCTCGGGATGCTCCTCGTCGGCAACGTCGCCGTCAACCGCGTCCGGGCGAACTGCCTCGATTTCCGCGGCATCCGCACGCTTCGGCAAGCGATCTTTCAGTCTCCCGGCGGCTTTGAAGCGGTGCGGAAAGGGTATTTTTACCAGCGCGCCCGGGCGAGCGAGGTCGCCCTGGCCCGGAAGTGCGTGCAGGGGCGGCGGTTTCATCCTGCGACGTTTGCCCTCTGGTTTTTCAAGCCGTACACCGGCGGCTGTCCGCCGCAGTGGTTCCGGCAGTGGAATGCCGGCCGCTACAAGTCCCACTGCTTTTATCATCCGACGGCGTCGACCTGTCCGGGCGTCTACCGGGGATGAAGGCCGCGATCGCGGCGGAAGCCGGCGAGCGAAAGCGGACGGATGGTTCGCCATCGCCAAAAAACCGAAAAAACGGGAAAGGAGCGCGAGGTTCGGGATGTGGGATGCGATGCCGCTTTGGCCTGCGGCGGGGAATGAGACGTTCGGAGCACTGGAGCCGATGGTTTTCTCCGGAATGTGGGGGCAGACGTATGCCGGCACCGGAACCGGGGCCAAAGGGACGGGAACGACGGGAACGAAAGGGACGGAAGGATCGGGGGCGCCGGCTCCCGCGGGGCCTTCGACGGCGCTTTCGGCCGGGACGCCCGGCACGCCGGCGATGCCGCAAGCGACCTGGCCGACGGTCTATCCGACTTACCCGTTTTATTCCTATTATCCGTATTATGCGGGTTCTGCCGTGCCTCCGGTGACCGCCTACGGTCCGCTTCCTCCGAGCGGCGCCGTCGTTCCCGGGGTGCCGATGACGGAAGAGCAGATGATCGCCGAGCAGTCGTACGTGGAAAACATCCTTCGCTACAACAAAGGAAAGACGGCAACGTTTTATCTCACGTATGAAAATAACCGCGAATGGAACGCGATGGTCATCCGAGGCGTCATCCAGACCGCCGGCCGGGATCACATCATCGTGAGCGACCCGGAGACGGGGAAACGCTATCTCCTTCTCATGGTGAACCTGGATTACGTCGTCTTCGATGAGCCGATCACCTATATCGCGCCGAAGGTGCCGCCTTACGTGCAGATGTACCTCGAAGAGTCCCGGGAAGGGTGAGACGGGCCCGAGAACGCATGCAAAAACGCGCGGCCGTGCCGCGCGTTTTTGTTGCCGCCGGGAAAAAGGGGGAGAAGAGACGGCGCTCGGGTTGCCACGGGGATAAAGCGTCAGAAGAGACGAATGGGGGACGGAGATGGGATGGCTGAAGTTTCGCTGAAGGCGCTCGTCGCTTCGTCGGCGTGGGCGGTGCACGCGTCGATGGGCGCGGTCGTCGACCGGCGCCCGACGGGGGAAGAGAAGGACGGTCGGAAAGTCGTTCGGTTCTGGCAGGCGTTTCGCCCCCTCCGGACGATCCTCGGCCGCGGGCGGGCGCCGTGGCTTATCGTCGAAGCGGGGCTCGAGCCGCCGCCCCCGGTGGACGATCCGCTGAACGCCGCCTATCCCGGCCCGTACGCCGAGGGGGATTACGTGCTTTTTCTTCGATCCGACCCCGCCGCCGGCGGCTGGCGCCTCGTCGGCGGCTGGCAGGGGCTGTATCCGGTCATCGGCGGACGGCTCGTCGCCCTCGAAGGCTACGGAACGCCGGAGCTTCATGGCCTCACGGTGGCGGAAGCGGCGATGCGACTTAGGACCGTCAAGCGTTCGCCATAAGTCCGGCGCCGTGCGGTCCGCCGGTCGGTCCTGTCGCCTGCGGTCCGCCGGTTCACCCGGCCGCCGCGCGGGCCGTCGCAGGGCGAAAGCGGGCCGCGCGGCGCCGCCCGGCTCCCGGAACGCCGTCCGGTGAAGCGGCGAGCGCGGGAGCGTCGCGGGATCGGCCCCGTCGCCCGGGTGAAACGACGGCCGCGGAAGGCGGCATGCCGGAGGGCCGTCCGGAAAAACGCTTACAGCGTGAGCGCCCGGACGCGGTCGATGTCGTCGAGCCGCTCGAGGTCGGCGAGGACGTCGGGCCCCGGCGGGTGGTCGACGGTGAGCATCATGATCGCCCGGCCGCCCTCGTCCCGCCGGCCGACCTGCATCGTGGCGATGTTCACGCCGTGGCGGCCGAGGAGCGTGCCGACGCGGCCGATGACGCCGGGGCGGTCGTGGTGGTGAACGTAGAGGATGGGACCCCGGGGGACGACGTCGACGGAAAAGCCGTCGACCTTGACGATGCGGGGGCCCAAGCCGTTCAGGACGGTGCCGGCGGCCGAGAAGCTCGCCCCGGTTTCGTCGGTCGCCTCGACGGTGAGGAGCTTTTCGAACCCTTCGGTCCGGGGGGTCATCTCGGCGGTGACGGCGAGGCGCCGTTGCTTGGCGAGGAAGAGGGCGTTGACGAAGTTGACGTGAATGTCGAGCTGTCGCTTCAAAAAGCCCTGGACGACGGCCCGGGTGAGGGCGGCTTCGTCGTCGGGACCGAAAGCGCCGCCGTAGGTGATCCGGAGCCGGGTCGGCGCCCGCTCGATGAGGGCACCGACGAAGCGGCCGAGGGCATCGGCGAGGGCGAGGTCGTCTTTCAGGCGGGCGTAGACGTCCGGGGCGAGGGAGGGGAAGTTGACGCTGTTTTTAAACGGCCGGCCCCGGAGGACGTTCAGCACCTCCTGGGCGACGTCCCGGGCGACGAGTTCCTGGGCTTCGACGGTGCTCGCGCCGAGGTGCGGCGTGACGACGACGTTCGGGAGATCGAGGAGGGGATTCCCGGCCGGCGGTTCTTCGGCGAAGACGTCGAGGGCGGCGCCCGCGACCTTGCCGGAGACGAGGGCGTCGTAGAGGGCCCGTTCGTCGATGAGGCCGCCCCGAGCGCAGTTGACGATGCGGACGCCGTCTTTCATCCGGGCGATGGCGGCGGCGTCGATCAGGTTCCGCGTCTCGTCCGTCAGCGGGGTGTGCAGCGTGATGATGTCGGCCTCGGCGAGGAGCGTCTCGAAGCTTACTTTTTCGACGGCAAGCGCCCGGGCCCGCTCTTCGGTGAGGTAGGGGTCGTAGGCGATGACCCGCATCTCAAACGCCTTGGCCCGCTTGGCGACTTCCTGGCCGATGCGACCAAGGCCGACGATGCCGAGGGTTTTTCCGGCGAGCTCGAAGCCGAGGAAGGCCTTCCGATCCCAGCGCCCGGCCACGAGGGACTGGTGCGCCCGGGGGATGTGCCGGGCGAGGGCGAGCATCATCGCCAGGGTGTGCTCGGCGGCGGCGATCATGTTGCCGTAGGGGGCGTTCAGGACGATGACGCCCCGTTCGGTGGCGGCGTCGAGGTCGATGTTGTCGACGCCGACGCCGGCCCGGCCGATGACCTTGAGCTTCGGCATGTCGGCGATGAGCTCCCGGGTGACTTTGGTCTGGGAGCGGACGAGGAGGGCGTCCGCCCGGGCAAACGCCGCCCGGCGGGTGGCCTCGTCGGCCCCGTCGACCCGGAGGAGTTCGACGTCGTCGGCGTCGAGGAGGGCTCTGAGGCCGTCGTCGGACAGAGGATCGGCGACGGCGATGACGTACGGGCCCCGGGCGCCGGCGGTAAGGAAGGACGGGGCAGCCTGTTCGCCCGCCGCCGGTGACGTCGGTGCCGGGGCGGCGGTCCGTTCGGTCGCGGTCTCGGTCGCCGTCTTTCCGGCCAGAAGTCGGTCGGTCATGCGAGGGTCACCTCCAGGGCGGCGCGGATGCCGGCGCCGAGTGGGCTTTCGGGGTCGAGGCGCTTCGCGGCCACTTCGAGGGCAGCGATATACTGCAGCACGTCCGCTTCGGACAGATAGCCCATGTGGCCGATGCGGAAGATCTCGTCTTTCAGCTTTCCCTGGCCGGAAGCGAAGACGATGCCGAATTCGTCCCGGACCGCCTGAAGGAGGGCCTTTGGCGTAAAGCGCGTCGGCCGGACGGCGGTGACCGTCGGGGAGGCGACGGCGTCGGCGGCCAGGAGGGGCACGCCGAGGGCCTTCAAGGCGGCCCGGGTCATGTCCCGCATCTTCCGGTGCCGGGCGAAGACGTGGGCGAGGCCCTCCGCTTCGATGAGGTCGAGGGACGCTTCGAGGGCGAAGAGGAGCGTCACCGCCGGGGTGAAGGGGACGGTGGACTGGGCGAGGGAGGCCTCGTACTGCCGGAGGTCGGCGTAAAAGCGGGGGCTTTGGATGCGGTGCATTGCCGCCCGGGCCCGTTCGCCGAGGGCGACGAGGGCGAGACCCGGCGGGGCCATAAGGGCCTTTTGCGATCCGGAGGCGACGGCGTCGACGCCCCAGACGTCCATCTCGACCGGTGTGCCGCCCAGGCTGGAGACGGCGTCGACGACGAGGAGGGCGTCGGAATGTTCCCGGACGACGCGGGCGATGTCGGCGATCGGGTTCAGGACGCCGGTGGACGTCTCGCTGTGGGTGGCGACGACGGCCCGGACGTCGGGGTGAGCCTGAAGCAGCCGCCGGACGTCGTCGGGATCGACGGCCTCACCCCACGGGACGTGGTGAGGAATCGCCTGCCGGCGGTGGCCTTCGGCGATGCGGAAGAAGCGCTCGCCGAAGGCGCCGGTGATGAGGTGGAGCACCTTGTCCCCTTCGTCGGTGACGTTGACGAGGGCCGTCTCGAGGGCGAGGGTGCCGCTCCCGGCGAGGAGGTAAACGGCGCCGGAGGTGCCGAAGAGGGGCCGAAGGCGCGGGATGAGGTCGGCGATGAGGGCGTCCATCGCCTTGTCCCGGTGGCCGATCATCGGCCGGATCATCGCCCGCTCGACGCTCGGCGGAAGCGGCGTCGGGCCCGGAATGCGGAGAAAGGCCTGATCCTTCAGCATGGAATCCCTCCACTCCGTGTCTTTCGAATCGGGAGAATCAAAAAACCTCCCGTCCCTTCCTTTCGGAAGGGGCGAGAGGTTCCTCGCGGTACCACCCTTCTTCGCAGCCGCCGCCCCGTCACGCTCGGCTCGCCTTGAAGCGTTCGGGCGCGCCCGGACCGCCGACTCGACGGCGGACCGTCGGCTCCGAAGCCGGACCGGCGGCCCGTCGTAAACCGCTCGGGCCGCGCGCCGAGCGGAGCAAGCGGCTGCCTCAGTGGCCTTACAGCCGACGATAACGGGTGACCCGTTGTCCGCCTACTGGTCACCGGCGTACGCCGCCGGCGCGTTCGGGGACCGGCTCCGAAGCGCTCGGGCATCGGCGCCGCCGACCGGGCTTCCACCGTCCCCGGCTCGCTCTGCGGCCTCGCGCCGCGCCCCTCTTCTTCCTCGCCTTTTGCCGATGAATTTTGACCTCAACATAGCACGGCGGTGGGACGTTGTCAAGGGTAAGAATTTTGCATGGCCGTGTCAAGGTTCGGGAGGCAGGGATCTCACCGAAAGGGAAATCCGCGCTCAATCTCATGGGAAGACCGGTCTCGTAAGCTCACGCAAAACGAACTTCACCCACGGTTTCCCGGCGAACGGACCTTCCAGCGCCGGAAGATGCCCCTGCAGCCACTCCCCGGCCGCGTGAGCCAGCCCCTGCCGGACATCCGGCTTCCGCCAACGGGGCTTTGCTTCTTTCGCCTCGGACCGGCGCACTTGCGCCTCTGACCGCCCCGCTTCCCCGAAGCGCCCATTCGCCCGGGCCGTCAGTAACCGCGCCAGGGCATCCGCCCCGTGACGGCTCCACCGCGCCCCCTGTCGCTTCATCCGGCGGGCGATTCTGCCGCGTCGATTCCTGGCATTGGATTTACCCGAAAACATCAAGGCATACCGCCGTCACCGGGCAGAAGATAAAAGTGGGATTAAGCGTGGAAGAATCAACAAGGAAAAATTATTTTTCTTTACTTTGGTTACGAATACCTTTTCCGGAAGAGCTAAATCTTGGTAGGGGTGAACGAAACTTGCACCCGTGCATTCTGGGAAAATTATGGGTAAGTTGGGTCATCTCTGCTCGCCGGCAACACCTCGAAGCGAGGATCGTTGGAAAGTGCCTCAATCAAAGCTTCCGACCCGCCTACGTACGTCGAGTCGAGATCGATATCGGTCGCCACGATCCACTGACGATCCTCTGGCCACCAGAGATTCGGTGAGTCCGACCAGACACCGGCAAAGAAGGAAGTCACACAAGACAGGGGCCCCGTGTAAAGGATGTAACGGCGTCCTACCCCCTCCAAACGAGAGGCTTCAAGGACTTCACGGGGGGAAAGTATTTGCCCCCCTTCTCCGGACTGGGTTAGCCCTGCAATCCCTCCCGGTGAAAGGTGGCCATAACCCTCCCACACGGCGAAGAAGCACCGGTTCGGCGTAGTCGTAAAGGCTGCTAGGAACTCAGCGAGCGCGGTAGCATCGTCCTGTTCAAGGCTTCCGCGCCTCGGGGGGTCTTTCCAAGGAGGGCTTCCTTTTCCATATCCCTGACGGGGAATGCTGATGATGTCAAAGCTCATGCGGGGGTAAACTCGTTGCCCGCTCCAAGCGGCAACCTCGGCCCATCTAACAGGTTTCCCCTGGTCATCGTGCGCAGGATGAAGCAACCGGACGTAGCGAGCGAATCTCTCGGGAATCAGTGCGCCGACGTGAGCAAAGGGAGATGCCTGCAGGCTTTGCTCGACCCATCGCGCACCCGAGATGTCACTCAGCAATGTCATGCCACAAGGGTGGGACCATTCCATATCTTGCTTGTTCACATGGGTAACCTCCCTGCGTAAGCCGAAGCTCCACAGAGTCAACGATAGACGGCTTCCACCGACTGATAGTTTTGGCGTAGGACATCAGTTATAGACACAGGTATAGAGAAGAGTTCCGGGTTCTTCCGATAGCGTCTGGAAGCTGTGCATCGGCATTCAGTCCTCCGTCCGGAACGTTCGGGCCTTGCCGATTACCCCTTCTCACAGAAGGATACAACGTAGTTTCAGCATTTGTCCAGGATGAGGGGCGCATGACCTGCAGAGACCGGCCATGGGTCAAACATGTGCTTCGGGAGTTGGCCCGAGCGGAGCAACGGTTGTGGTGAAGAGAATCGGAGCCGGTGAGGTCTTTGCCTACTGAACGTTGACACGCACCGAGCGATGAAATCCGGCCTTGAAAACCGGGCGCGTTTAATCGTTTCCTGGTCGAGAAAAGACGCCGGCCCGAAGAAGGCCGGCATTTTCGTTTGCTCGGCGGGGGCCGGACATAAGCCCGCCGGCCGGCATATACATTTGAAGTAAAACCCGCTCGGAGACGGTCGGAGGGGAGGGAGGCGAGATCTTCCGGCGCAACCGACCGCAGGCGGCGCTCGGGCGCCTCCTCGGCGTCGTCTCCGCCGCGGTGGGGGTCATCGTCCTCATCCGCACGCTTCCGGCCTGGGTCTGGCCGGCGCTGGCCGGCTTCGGTTTCATCGGTTTCGGCTACTGGATGTATCAGCGGAGCTTCTGATCGCCGCGGAGCGATCGTCGCGAAGCGGCCCGGGTGAACGTCCGCTTTGGGACCCGCGAACGTTGGAGAGCGCGCCAGTTCGAGAAAAGGGGGAAGGCGGAGTGCGGTTTTACACGATCAAGCTGCCGCGGCCCGTCGGCGCCGTTGTCCGCTTTTTTTTGCAGCTTTTCGGCGGCGAAGGGAAAAAGCGGGTGGTTAAAAAGGGGGAGCGAAAAAAATAAACGGCGATGAAACGTCGATACTAAAAAAAAAAAGCACCCGTCGGGTGCTTTTTTTTGGGCCGCGTCCGGTTGGCCCGGGCCTTGCTCCTCCGGACCGCGCCTCCTTCCTCCGGATCGCTTCCGGTTAGACGCGCTTCACCTTGCCGGATTTGAGCGCTTTGGCGCTGACCCAGACGCGCTTCGGTTTTCCGTCGACGAGGATGCGGACCTTCTGGACGTTGACGCCCCACCGCCGGCGGGACGCCCGCATCGAGTGGCTCCGTTTGTTGCCGAAGCCGGGCTTTTTGCCGGTAACGAAGCATTTGCGCGACATGGCCGTCCCTCCTCCCGCGCCATGATAGCACATCGACCGCGGGGGTTGCAACGGAGGATTTGAAATTCCCGTCCGAAGCTTTTATAGTGGGGGGAGGAAAGAAAGGGTGAGGCCCGTGTGGCGCATGGACACCCCCGATGGGGTGATCCGCGTCGCTCCGGAGGCGATCGCCCGCCTCGCCGGGTATGCGGCGGGGGAGGTGTACGGCGTCGTCGGTTTTGCCCCGCGGGGACGGATCAAAGATGAGGTGTCGGAACGCCTCGGCAGAAGGACGTATCGGCGGGGGATCGACGTGAGCGTCGAAGATGGAGGCCTTCGGGTGACGCTTTACCTTGTCGTCCGCTACGGAACGAAAATCTCGGAAGTGGCGATGAACGTCCAGGCCCGCATCCGGCATCAGCTCCGGGAAGCGCTCTGGGTCGGGGAGGTGCGGGTCGACGTTTTCGTCGAAGGCGTGCGCTGAGCGGCAAAACCGCCTCAGTTCCGGGCGGTCGTCGTAGCTAAGGAGGCACTCGGGTGGCATCGTCACAACCGACATCGCTCTGGACCGCATCCGGCGCGCTGACCGGCGCGGGGCTTTTGACGCTGCTTGAAGCCGGGCTCGACCGGCTGCGGACGAAAAAGGCAGCGATCGACCGGCTGAACGTCTTTCCGGTGCCCGATGGGGACACCGGAACGAATATGGCGCTCACGATGGCGGAAGGCGTCGCCGCCGCCCGGGAGGCGGCCCGGGTGCCCGGCGCGGGCGTCGGCGCGGTCGCCAAGGCGTTTTCCCGCGGGGTGCTCATGGGCGCTCGGGGCAATTCCGGCGTCATCCTGTCGCAGCTGTTTCGCGGATTTGCCGAGCGGCTCGCCGGCTCGGAGGCGGCGGACGTCCGAGCCTTTGCCGAAGCGCTGGAGGCAGGCGTGAAGACGGCTTACGCGGCGGTCATGAAGCCGGTCGAAGGGACGATCCTCACCGTCGCGCGGGAGGCGGCCCGATCTGCCCGGCAGGCGGTGGATGGCGGCCGGACCGGGCCCTTCGGCCGGCCGGCAGCCCGACCGCGGACGGCGCACCCGGCGATCGCCGAAGCGGAGGCGTTGGGAGCGGCAAACGCCGAAGCGCAGGCGGCGTGGACGGCCCTTTTTGCCGCCTGGCTGGAGGCGGCTCGTGAAGCGCTGGCGAAGACGCCGGAGCTGCTTCCGACGCTTCGGGCCGCCGGCGTCGTCGATGCCGGCGGCTCCGGTCTGATCGTCATTTTTGAGGGGATGGCCGAGGCGCTCGCCGGCGGTCTGGAGGGCGGCGCGTTCGTTCCGGCCGGCGCGTCCGTCCCGGCCGGCGCGTCCGGTCATGCCGACGATCGGCCGCCGGAGGGGCGGCCGGCGGCCGGCCCGGAAGCGGAGGCGTTTCTCGGACCGGAGGATCATCTGCCGCCGGACACCCGGCCGGAAGAGCTCCGATACGGCTACTGCACCGAGGTGATCGTCCGCCTTGAGCCGAATCGGGCGTCGGCGTTTGACCTTGAGGCGTTCCGGGAGGCCGTCTCCCGCTTCGGCGACTCCCTCCTCGTGGCGGCCGACGACGATCTCGTCAAGGTGCACGTCCACTCGGAGACGCCAGGGGCGGTGCTCGACTTCGTCCAAGGGTACGGCGAACTGGTGAAAATCAAGATCGACAACATGCGCGAGCAGATCCGCCGTCGCCTCGCCCGGGTGACCGCCGCCCCGGGCGGTCCGGAGGCCGGGCCGGCGGCCCCGGCGAATCACGCCCGAGAGGGAACGGCGCCGCCGGCGAAGGCCCAGGCGATCGTCGCCGTCGTCGCCGGAGAGGGATTTCGCCGCATCTTCAAAAGCCTCGGCGTTGACGTCGTCGTCGAAGGCGGCCAGACGATGAACCCGAGCGCCGAGGCGATCGTCCGGGCGATCCGCGCCGCCCGGGCGGAGACGGTGTTCGTGCTCCCGAACAACAAAAACGTCGTCCTCGCCGCCGAGCAGGCGGCCGGACTTTCCGGCGGCGCCGTCGTCGTGCCGACGACGAGCGTCGCGGCGGGGCTGGCCGCCGCCCTCGCCTTTCACCCGGCGGCGACCCCGGAAGAAAACGCCGCCCGGATGCAAAAGGCGGCGGAAGCGGTCCGGGCGATCGAGTTCACCCGGGCGGTTCGGGACGCCGTCTACGACGGAGAGTCGATTCGGGAAGGGGAGTGGCTGGCCCTCTCCGGCGGGGCGCTTGTCGCCCGGGGGGAGGACCTCGTGAAGGTGGCCCTTTCGGCGCTCCGGGAAGCCGTGGACGATGAAGCGTCGGTCGTCACCGCTTACTTTGGCGCGGGCCTTCCGGCGGACGTCCGGGACCGGCTTCCGGCGGCCATCCGGCAGGCTTTTCCCGACGTCGACGTGGAAACCCACGACGGCGGCCAGCCGGTCTATCCCCTCATCCTCGCCGTCGAATAAAGCGACGGCGCCGGCGGTCGCGCTTCGAAAAGAGCGCCCCGCGCCGCCGGAAGCGGGGCCCGGCGACGCCGGGCGTTGGGCCGTGCGTGGGGGACCGAAGGGAGGCTGGCCGTTCGGCTGGGCTCCAGGGGGCAGGGCGCCGGCAGCGCGGGATGTCCGGGGGATGCGGCTGACCGGCGGTGTCCGCGGGGCGGCGGGGCGGCGGGTTGGCGCGGCGTTTCAGGGCGCCGCGGCAGCGGAAGACGGAGGTGACGGCGCTTGGAGCTTTCGTCGCCGGTCGATGCCCTCGGCCTCTCGGCGAAAAAAGCGGCGGCGCTCCGCCGCGCCGGCGTCGAGACGGTGGAAGATCTCCTCTACCGGTTCCCGCTCCGGTACGAAGATGCCCGACCGGCAGATCCGGCCGCCATCCGGGCGGACGGTCCGGCGGCGTTCTACGGCGTCGTCACAGGGATGCCGATGCTCAAGTTTTTTTCCCCGGGCAAATCCCGTCTGGCCGTTCGTCTCGACGTCGGCGGTCGGCCGCTCACGGCGGTCTGGTTCAACCAGCCGTATCTGAAGGCGCGCCTTGCGCCGGGGACGGCCGTCTGGGTCTACGGCCCGTACGACGTCCGCCGACGGACGGTCGTCGCCCAGCGGACGGAGATCGCCCCGGCGCGGCCTCCGGACGGAGTCGTCCCGGTCTATCCGGCGACGGAAGGGGTTCGGCCGAAGGAATACCGGGCGCTCGTGGAGGCGGCGCTCGGCCGGGACGATCTCGAGGTGCCGGAAGTGCTGCCGCCGCCGATCGTCCGGCGGTACCGCTTTCCGGACCGACGGGCGGCGCTTCGCCTCGTTCACCTTCCGGCGTCGCCGGATGACGTCGCCCGGGGAAAAAGGCGGCTCATCTATGAGGAGCTCTTTCTCTTTCAGCTGAAGCTCGCCCTTCTCCGGGGCCTCCGCCGGCGGCGGGCGACGGGGGTGGCCAAGCCGGTCGACGAAGGGCGGCTTCGGCGGGCGATCGAGGCGCTGCCGTTTCGCCTGACGGGGGCGCAGGCGCGGGCGCTTCGGGAGATCGTCGCCGACCTTCGGAGCCCCGAGGCGATGTACCGGCTCCTTCAGGGGGATGTCGGTTCCGGGAAGACGGTCGTGGCCGCTCTCGCCCTGTACGCCGTCGTCACGGCGGGCTTCCAGGGCGCGCTCATGGTGCCGACGGAAGTGCTTGCGATGCAGCATGCCCGGACGCTCCGGAAGCTCCTCCCGCTCGACGCCGAGCTCGCCCTCCTTACCGGCCGGACGCCGCCGGCCGCCCGGGAGCGGATCCTCGAGCGGCTTCGGGACGGGCGGCTCGACGTCGTCGTCGGCACCCACGCCCTCATCCAGGAAGACATCGCCTTTCGCCGGCTCGGGCTTGCGGTCGTCGACGAGCAGCACCGTTTCGGCGTCGCCGAGCGGCGGATGCTGCTCGAAAAGGGGGAAGGAACGGATATTTTGCTCATGACCGCGACGCCGATCCCCCGGACGCTCGCCCTCGCCTATTTCGGCGATCTGGACGTCTCGACGATCGACGAACTGCCGAAAGGCCGCGGCGAGGTGGAGACGCTCTGGACGACGCCGGCGCGCTTCGGGGCGGTGCTCGATTTTATGCGGCGGGAGCTTCAAGCCGGCCGGCAGGCGTACGTCATCGCGCCGCTCATCGAGGCGTCGGAGAAGGTCGACTTCGAAAACGCCCTCGCCCTCTACGAGCGGCTGCGGACAGCGCTTTCGGAGTTTCGCGTCGGGCTCCTCCACGGCCGGCTGCCGGGGAAGGAAAAAGACGCCGTGATGCAGGCGTTCGTCCGCGGGGAGCTGGACGTCCTCGTCGCGACGACGGTCGTGGAGGTCGGCGTCGACGTGCCGAACGCGACGGTGATGGTCATCGTCGATGCGGAGCGATTCGGGCTTTCCCAGCTTCACCAGCTCCGGGGCCGCGTCGGCCGCGGCGCGGCGAAGAGCACGTGCATCCTCGTCTCCAACGCCCGGACGGAGATCGCTCGGGAGCGGCTTCGGACGCTCGTCGAGACGCGGGACGGCTTTCTCCTCGCGGAAAAAGACCTCGAGCTCCGCGGTCCGGGGGATCTGTTTGGCGTCCGGCAGAGCGGCCTGCCGGAGTTCCGCTTGGCGGACCTCACCTCGCCGTATGACCGAACGGTCCTCGCCTACGCCCACCGGGACGCCCGGGCGGTCGCCGATGCGCTCCTCGAGGCGCGTTCCGCCGGCCGGCCCCCGGCGTACGAAGGGGAGCCGCTTCCGGCGGCGCTCCTTCGCCTCGCCGATGACGTCCTCCGGCGGCCGGTCGCCCTCGATTAAAAAAATGAGCATCGCGCCGTTCGGCAGCGATGCTCCAGTTGGGAGAGGAGAAACCGGAGGAAGAGCTTTGGGGAACGAAGTCGACTCCCTCGGTTTGCGGCAACCGGCGTTGCCGCTATCCCTATCTTGGACCGGCAAACGGGGAAATATACCCATAGACGCCAGAGGATGGATGTAAAAAATGCGCATTATTGCCGGCAAGTGGCGCGGCCGGCCGCTCAAGACGCTCCCCGGCGCGTCGACGCGGCCGACGCTCGATCGGGTGAAGGAGACGCTGTTTAACCTCATCGGCCCGTATTTCGACGGCGGAACCGCCCTCGACGCTTTTGCCGGAAGCGGCGCCCTGGGCCTCGAGGCGCTTTCCCGGGGCGCCGAGCGGGCGGTGCTCGTCGAACGGAATCCCCGGGCGCTGGCCGTCATCCGAGAAAACGTCCGGGCCCTCGGCGCCGAGGCGGCGGTCCGGCTCCTTTTCCTCGACGCCCGGCGGCTTTCGGAGGTGCTCCCGGCGGAGGGGATCGCCGCCGATCTCGCCTTTTTCGATCCGCCGTACGGGTGGTCCGACGCCGCCCTTGCCGCGCTCCTCGTGAAGCTTGCCGCATCCGGCGTCTTCCGGCCGGGGGCGACGATCGCCGTCGAGCGGGGCGGGCCGTTTTCTGCCCTGCCGGATGAGGCGCCGGCCGTCGGCGGCGTGCTCAGGCGACTGAAGCGCCGGACGGTGGGCGCCGCGACCCTGGAGATCTGGCGTTTCGACCGAAATCCGGCGGGATGAGGCGTTTTCGGGCTTCCGGGTGCGCCGGCTTGATGGCGGGCGGAGAGACGAAACGGGAGCGCGCCCGGGGAAGCGGAAGACGGACCGAGCGCATCGAAGAAGCAGAAAGCGGAGCGGGAGCGGGGAAGCGAAAGGAAAGTTCGCCTTCCGGGCGGCAAGGAGCCGGAATGAGGGGCGGCGGGGAGCCGGATCGGTGCGGAGGCCGGAGCAGGAAAGGAGGGAGCCCGGGCGATCGGGCGAAGCGATGACCGTCGCGGTCTATCCCGGAAGCTTTGATCCGGTGACGTACGGCCACCTCGACATCGTCGAGCGGGCGAGCCGGGTGTTCGATCGGTTGATCGTCGCCGTGCTCATCAACCGGAGCAAGACGCCGCTTTTTACCGTCGAGGAGCGGGTCGCGCTCCTTAAAGAGGCGACGAAGCACCTTGCGAACGTGGAAGTCGATTCGTTTACCGGGCTTCTGGTCGAATACATGCGCCGGCGGGGAGCGCGGGCGATCGTCAAGGGCCTCCGGGCGGTGACCGACTTCGAGTATGAGATGCAGATGGCCCTCATCAACAAAAATCTCGACCCGTCCATCGAGACGTTTTTCATGATGACGAGCAAGGAGTATTCGTTCTTGAGCTCGAGCATCGTCAAGGAGGTCGCCCGCTACGGCGGCCGGGTGGACGACCTCGTGCCGCCGTGCGTCGTGGAGGCGCTCCGCCGCCGCTTCGCCGACCCGGGCGGGCCGATCGAATTCTGCTGAGGGCGGTCGGGGGCGTGACCGGGATGAGACATGTGTTTCTCGTCGGTTTTATGGGCGCCGGTAAAACGACCGTCGGTCCGCTCGTGGCGGCGCGCCTCGGCCGGCGGTGGGTCGACATGGACGCCCTGCTCGAAGCGCGGTTCGGCAGGCCGATCGCCGCCTTTTTTCAGACGGAGGGGGAGGCGGCGTTTCGCCGGGAGGAAAAGGCGCTCCTCTTTCGCCTGACGGACGAGCGGGCGCCGCTCGTCGTCTCGACCGGCGGCGGCGTCGTCGTCGACCCGGAAAACCGTGCCCGGATGCGGGCGGCGGGGACGGTCGTTTTTTTGTACGCACCGCTTTCGGCCGTCCGCGAGCGGGTGGGCGCCGATCCGGCGCGTCCCCTTCTGGCCGGGGGCGAGGCGGCGATGAGGGCGCTTTTCCGCCGGCGGTTCGCCCTCTACCGGGCGGCGGCCCACTGTGCCATCTCGACGGCGCGATTTTCGCCGGAGGCGGCGGCGGCGCGGATCGCCGCGTATGTCCGACACCGGGAAGACGGGCATGCGGGGATGCCGGACGGGACACAATCATAAAAAAAGCCCGTCCGGAGGGGTGCGCCGTGGAGCAGAGAAACGCCTGGCTTTATCTGCTCACGCAAAAGGTCGTTCGCTCGCTCGATCCTCCGCCTGCCCCGACCGAAGCGCCGGGCGACCGGAATGCCGCCCATCCGGAGGCGCCGGAAGCGGCGGGGCCGCGCCGGCCGCCGTGGTGGACGGAGTGGTTCGGCCTCGTGCCGCTTACGGCGGCGTGGTGGTGGTCGCGCCAGAAGTCGAGGCTTGCCCGGGCGACGGCGGTGTGGCGCCGGATCCGGCGATCGGCCGCGGCCGCTTCCGTCCGCGGGGGCGGTCGAACGACCCCGCCCCGGTCGGCCGATGCCGCCTCTTCCGATTACGCTTCGTCCGCCGGAGGACCTCCGGCGGGAGCGGGGCGGGTCCCGTCGTCGAGGAGGTAGAGGAGCGCCGCCTGCTCGAGGGTGACGTCGATCGCCGGCGTGTGGGCCCAGTCGATCTCGGCCAGCCGGCGTTTTTTTTCTTCGCTGAGGGCGGTCCGGAAGGCAAGCGGGTCGTCGGCCCCTTGGCCCCGCGAGGTCGCGCCGGGCGTCTTGGGGACGGTGCCGGATGGGCCTTCCGGCGGTTCGCCGTTTCGGGCGGCGCGCTCGTCCCGGGCGGAAGGCTCAGGCGCGCTGCCGCGGGCGGGACCTTCCCGGCGGTTTCGGCGGCGCCGGGGCGCCGCGCCGTCGCCGGAGCGCCGGAGGAGGGCGTCGTAGTAGCGGGCGATCTTTGCCTTTTCCGCCTCTCCTTCCCGGATCCAGGCGTCGGCCCAGCTCCGGTCTTCGGCTTGAAGCCGCGCCCGAAGGTGCGCCGTCGCTTTTTCCACCGCCGCCGAAAAACGAAAAAGCGGCGTCAAGATCGGCCGGTCGGGTGGCGGGTTGGGGCCGAGCCGGCGGCCGGCGAGGCGAGCGTGAAAGGCCTCATCGAGCGCAAGGTCGGTCAGACGAACGCCGTAGGTGACGAGCCGTTCCCAGCGGAGGGCGGCCGTGTAGGCGACGGTAAACGAAAGGAGAAGCCACGGAACGAGGACGCCGCGGGGGGAGTGGGCGCCGCCGGGAACCGCTCCGGAACCGGCCTCCGGCGGTCGGTTCTCCTCCTCCGGCACTTCAAACGCGCGGGAGAGGCGGCCGAAGGCGACCGCCGCCTCCAGCATCCGCCGAAGCCGCGGTGCGCCGAAGGTGAGCACCTCCTCGTGCATGGAAAGGGCCGGCGGCGTTGCGGTCGGCCGGAGTCCGGGAAAGCGGTACGTCCGAACGAGGGGCGTGGGCGAAAGACCGAGGCTCGTGACGTAGGACCAGTAAAAGGGCCGGTACCGGAGCGCCTCGTCGGCCTCCCGGGAAAGTTCGACGACGAGATGCGCGTCGCCGGCTTCCCGGATGACCGATCGCCGGGCTTCGAAAAAGCGCCGGGCAAAGGCGTAAAGCGCCGCATCGTCCGCCATCGGGCCCCTCCTTTCCAAAGGGAGCAAAGCTCAAGGGAGCGCCCGGCCGGGTCTTCGCGGCGAGGGACGCCCTCTCCCGGGGAACGAAACCAAAGGGAGCGGTCGGCCGGCCCTACTCGGCGAAAGACGCCCGGTCCGGGGGCGCCGCGTTGGCGTCGATCGCCTCCTCCGGGAGGGCCGCTTCGGCCAGGGCGGCCCGGCGGGCTTCTTCCGCCTCGAGCTTTTTCAGGGCGGCGACGACGTTCTCCAGCCGCAAGAGGGCGTCTTTTTCGCTGCGGGCCCGGAGGAAAATCTCGGCGATATGCCGCTCGACGGAAAAGCCTTTCGGCAGCCGCTCGAGGACGTTTTCCAGGGTGCCGACGGCGTTTTCAAAGAGGGCGAGCTTTTCGTAAAGAAGCTTCAGGATCGCCTCTTCGATCGTGCCTTCGGTGATGAAGTGGTAGATGAACACGTCCCGCGTCTGGCCGATGCGGTGGATGCGGCCGATCCGCTGCTCGAGCTTGAGCGGGTTCCACGGCAGGTCGTAGTTGATGAGGTGGTGGGCGAACTGGAGGTTCAGCCCTTCGCCGCCGGCGTCGGTGGCGAGGAGGACGCGGGCCTTTTTTTCGAACAGCTCCCGCATCCAGTCTTTTTTGTTCTGGCCGTAGCCGCCGCGGTAGAGGACGGCGGGGATGCCGGCCTCGGCCAGCGTTTTTTGCAGGAAAAAGAGGGTGCCGTGGAATTCGGTGAAGACGACCGCCTTGCCGTCGAGGTTTCCGAGGAGTTCGACGAGGGTTTTGGCCTTGCTGTGGGTGCGGATCTCCCGGCCGAGGCGGGCGAGCTCGGCGAGCTCCGCCGCGAGCGGCGCGTCCTTCGGGAGCCGCTCGTAGAGGCGGATGAGGCTTTTGTAGACGGCATCGCGGCTCGAGACGAGCTCCCGCTTCAGCGTGAGCAGGGCAAACTGCGGCGGCATCCCCCGACGGGCGTATTCCCGGACGATGAACTGGCTCACGGCGTCGTAAAAGCGCCGCTCCTCTTTCGTCAACCGGACGGGGACGGTGACGACGTGTCGATCCGGGAGGGCGATGTCGGCGTCTTTGCGGCGGTTGCGGATCATGACCTCCCGGAGGACGCCTCGGAGGGCCGGGGCGTTTTTCACCTCCCGGCGGCCGGCGACGAAATGCCGCCGGAATTCGTCTTCGGTGCCGAGGTGGCCGGGGAGGAGGAGGCTCACGAGGGTATAGAGTTCCCGGATATCGTTTTGCACCGGCGTTGCGGTAAGGAGCAGGCAAAATTTTTTCGTGAGCTCCCGAACGAAGCGGTGGTTGGCGGTGCGAGGGTTTTTCAGCTTGTGGGCTTCGTCGACGAGGAGGAAGTCGAACGCCTGCCGGAGGAGGATCGACCGGTGCGGTTCCCGCTTGGCGAGATCGAGGGAGGCGATGACGACGTCGTGGGCCTCCCACATGGGCGCTTTTTTGACGATGGCCGCCGGGATGAGAAACTTCTGCCAGAGCTCCCGCTGCCACTGCAGGGCGAGGGAGGCGGGGACGAGGAGGAGCGCTTTTTTGACGAGGCCCCGGATCATGTATTCCTTCAGGATGAGGCCGGCTTCGATCGTTTTTCCGAGGCCGACTTCGTCGGCGAGGATCGCCCGGCCGCGCATCTTGCGGATGACCGTTTCGGCGGTGGCGATCTGGTGGGGATAAAACGTCATGTTCGGCAGGGCCCGGGGGGCCATGAGCACCTCCGGGGGATCCATCCGGCCGAGGCGGCGGGCTTCGAAGGCGAGCTCGAAGTCCGACCAGCGGTCCCAGGCGCCGTCCCGCTCGGCGGCCATCAGTCGATCGACGAGCCCGAGGTGAAAGCGGATCGTAAGCTCCACCGCCCTCCCCCTTTGCTTTCCGCGTTTGATTTCACGCCGGGGCCGCTTGCGTTCTTCCGGAAGTGTGCTACCATACCGGTAGTATGGAGGCCGGGTCCGGCGCCCATTCGCGGCGGCGCCGGAGCGCCGGTCCGGCGCGCGAGAAACGGTTCGGCGCGTCGGAAAGCGGAGGAAAACGGCATCGATGGCGGATGACGGGCGGGAGAGAGTCCGGCTCGTCCGGCGCCGAAGGAGCAAGCCGCACGGCGGCAGGCGTGCGGTGAAACTCTCAGGCCCATGGATCCCGCACCGGACGCAGCTCTGGAGAGCGCGTCGGGGCCGCCCGGCGGTCCCGGCGCCACCGAAGGCGTAACGCCGGGCGCGCGCCGCCGAACCGTGCCGGTTGCAGGCAGTGCGGCGGTCGTCCCGGGGAAACGCTCAGGTCGACGGACAGAGCGGGCATGCCCCGGCTCTGTCTTTTTGTTTTTGAAAGGAGGCCGGCCGTGGCAGGGCAAAACGGAACGGGGCTCAAGACGACGCCGCTTTATCCGCTGTACCGGGAGACGGCCAAGCTGACCGAATTTGCCGGATTTGCGATGCCGGTGTCGTTTTCCGGCATCCTCGAGGAGCACCGGGCGGTGCGGACGGCGGCGGGGCTGTTTGACGTCTCCCACATGGGCGAGGTGCGGATCGCGGGCTCGGAGGCGGTCCGGCTCGTGGAGCGCCTCGTGACGGCGGAGGCGGGGACGCTCTCGCCGGGGCGGGCGCGGTACGCCTTCGTGCTGAAGGCGTCCGGCGGGGTGCTGGACGATCTCCTCGTTTACCGGCTGGGCGACGATGAATTTTTGCTCGTGCCGAACGCGGCCAACATCGCGCGGATCGTCGCCTGGGCCCGGGAGGTGCGGGATCGGGAAGGCATCGAGGCGGACGTCGACGACCTTTCGCCGCGGGTCGCCCTCCTCGCCCTGCAGGGGCCGAAGGCAGCGGCGATTTTGGGGCGGGTGGCCGCCGAAAGGCACCGGGAGGCGCTTATGGGGCTTAAGCCATTTCGCTTTGCCCAAAACGTCATCGTCGCCGGCGTGCCGGTTCTCCTCGCCTCCCGGACGGGCTACACCGGCGAGGACGGCTTTGAGCTCATGCTGGCCGCCGAGGAGGCGCCGGCCCTGTGGCAGGCGCTCCTCGAGGCGGGGTCGCCCGACGGCCTCGTGCCGGCGGGGCTCGGCGCCCGGGACACGCTCCGGCTCGAGGCGGGGCTTCCGCTGTACGGCCAGGAGCTGACGCCGGAGGTGACGCCCCTCGAAGCGGGCCTGGAGGCGTTTGTCCGTTTCGGGAAGGCGGTGCCGTTCATCGGAGAGCCGGCCCTCCGGCGGCAGAAGGAGGAAGGGGTACCCCGGCGGCTCGTCGGGCTCGTTCTCGAAGGACGGGCACCGGCCCGAAGCGGATACGCCGTCTACCCCGCGCCGGAGGCGGTGGCGCCGGCCGGATCGGTGACGAGCGGGGCTCCTTCGCCGACCCTCGGCCGGCCGATCGCGATGGCCCTCGTCGCGGCCGCCCACGCCGGAGAACCGGTGCTTTTCGTCGACGTCCGGGGCCGGCGGGTGCCGGCGAAGGTCGTGCCGCTCCCGTTTTACCGGCGATCCAAGGCGCCCGGCGGTTAAAGGGCGGCCGGACAGATATCGGGGGCAGGGTGCCTGCCGATCCGGCCGGGTGGGCTGGGCCGCCCGGCCTCAGGGCGGCCGGATTCAGCGTTCGCGAGGGCCGGGAGTCATGGGAGAGAACGGACGACGGGAAAGAGAAGGGGCAAGCGGCGAATCGAACCCAGGACAAGAATCGAACACTGCACAAGAAAGGAAGTCAAGCGGTGGGTCACCGGTATCTGCCTCTCACCGACGCCGACCGGCAGGCGATGCTCGAGGCGATCGGCGTACCGGATGTGGAAGCGCTCTTTGCCGACATTCCGGACCCCGTCCGGCTCAAACGGCCGCTCGATCTCGAACCGGCCCTGACGGAACCGGAGCTCGTCCGGGAACTCGGCCGGCTGGCGGCCAAGAACCGGACGACCGACGCCCTCGTCTCGTTCCTCGGCGCCGGGGCTTATGAGCACACGATTCCGGCGGTCGTCGACCACGTCCTTCGCCGGTCGGAATTTTACACCGCGTATACGCCGTATCAGCCGGAACTTTCGCAGGGGAATCTGCAGGCGATCTTCGAGTTTCAGACGATGGTCGCTTCCCTCACCGGGATGGAGGTGGCGAACGCTTCGCTGTACGACGGGCCGACGGCCCTGGCCGAGGCGGTGCTTCTTTCGCTCCGGGAGACGCGCCGGAAGCGGGTCGTCCTGAGCGAGGCGCTCCATCCTCACGCCCGGAGCGTCGTCGAGACGGTCGTCCGGGATCTCGAGGGGGTGACGGTCGACGTCGCACCGGCGCCGGGCGGCGCCACCGATGCCGGGGCGCTCCGAGCGCTTGCGGCGGACGCCGCAGCGGTCGTCGTTCAGACGCCGAATTTCTTCGGCGTCGTCGAGCCGCTGGGCGCCCACCGGCAGGCGGTGGCGGCAAGCGGGGCGATGTGGATCGTCTCGGCCAATCCGCTCGCCCTCGGGCTCCTTCGTCCGCCGGGGGACTTCGGCGCCGATCTCGTCGTCGGGGACATGCAGCCCCTCGGCATCCCTTTAAGCTTCGGCGGGCCGTACGCCGGGTATCTGGCCGCCCGGATGAAAGACGTCCGAAAGCTTCCCGGCCGCATCGTCGGGGAGACGGTCGACGCCGCGGGCCGGCGGGGGTATGTGCTCACGCTTCAGACGCGCGAGCAGCACATTCGCCGGGAAAAGGCGACGTCGAACATCACGACGAACCAGGCGCTCATGGCGCTCGCGGCGGCGGTGGCGATGAGCGCCTTCGGCCCGCGCGGGCTTCGGGCGCTGGCCGAACAGAACGTCCACAAGACGCAGTACGCCCTTCAGGCGATCGAGGCCCGGACGCCGTTTCGCCGGGCCTACCCGGCCCCGGTGTTCAACGAATTCGTCCTCGAGCTCGGCCGTCCGGCCGATGAGGCGGTGGCGGCGCTCCTCGAGCAGGGCTTTCTCGCCGGGTACCCGCTCGGAAGCCTCGGGGAGGATTATCGGACAAAGCTTCTCGTCACGGTGACCGAAGTTCGGACCAAGGCGGAGATCGACGCCTTCGTCGAAGCGCTCGGGAGGTGGGGCCGGTGAACCCAGAGGCGATGCAGGCCGCCGGGGCGGCGGAAGGCGGCCGTCCGGCCGGCGCGGCGCCGGCGCTGTTCGGGCCGCGGGAGGTGCCGCTTCTTTTTGAGCGCTCGCAGCCGGGAAAACGGGCGGCGGATCTGCCGCCCCTCGACGTGCCGCCGGCAGATCCCGTCGCCCTGTACGGGGAGGCGCTCGTGCGAACGACGCCGCCGCTTCTTCCGGAGGTGTCGGAGCCGGAACTCGTCCGGCACTACACCGCCCTCTCCCGGCGAAACTACGGGGTGGATACCGGCTTTTATCCCCTCGGCTCGTGCACGATGAAGTACAACCCGAAAATCAACGAAGACCTGGCGCGGCTGGACGGCTTTGTGCGCATCCATCCCCTTGCGCCGGTGGAAACGGTGCAGGGAGCGCTGGAGCTTTTGCACCGGTTGGAGGCGGCGCTTCGGGAGATCACCGGCATGGACGCCGTCTCGCTCCTCCCGGCGGCCGGCTCCCACGGAGAACTCGTCGGCCTCAAGATCATCGCCGCCTACCACCGGGCCCGGGGCGAACGGCGCCGGAAGGTGCTCGTCCCCGATTCGGCCCACGGCACCAACCCGGCGAGCGCGGCGATGGCCGGGTTTGAGGCGGTGAGCGTGCCGAGCGACGCCCGGGGCCTCGTCGACCTCGACGCATACCGGGCGGCACTCGGCCCGGACGTGGCCGCAGTCATGCTCACCAATCCGAATACCCTCGGCCTTTTTGAGACGGATATCCTGGCGATCGTCGAGGCGGCCCACGCCGCCGGCGCCCTCGTCTATTACGACGGGGCCAACCTGAACGCCATCCTCGGGAAAAGCCGTCCCGGCGACATGGGCTTCGACGTCGTGCACGTCAACGTCCACAAAACCTTCTCCACGCCCCACGGCGGCGGCGGGCCCGGGGCCGGCCCCGTCGGGGTCAAGGCGCATCTCGAGCCGTACCTCCCGATCCCCCGGGTCGTCGCCGAAAAGCGGCCGGACGGATCGGTCTTCTACCGACTTTCGGAGGACCATCCGCACTCGATCGGCCGCGTCCGGGGCTTCGCCGGAAGCTTCGGGGTGCTCGTCCGGGCGTACGCCTATATCCGCGCCCTCGGCGCCGAGGGGCTTCGCCAGGTGGCGGAAGACGCGGTCCTGGCCGCCAACTATGTGCTCAGCCGGCTCAAGGACGTCTACGACGTTCCGTACGGGGGCCTCGTCAAGCATGAGTTCGTCCTCTCCGGCCGCCGGCAAAAAGCCCGGGGCGTGCGGACGCTCGACATCGCGAAGCGTCTCATGGACTACGGCTTTCACCCGCCGACGATCTACTTCCCGCTCATCGTGGAAGAAGCGCTCATGATCGAGCCGACGGAGACGGAAAGCAAAGAGACGCTCGATGCGTTCATCGCCGCCATGCGGGCGATCGCCGAAGAGGCGGAGCGGGACCCGGCGCTCGTCCGCTCGGCGCCGCACACGACGCCGGTCGGTCGCCTCGATGAGGCTAAGGCCGCCCGGCAGCCGGTTTTGGTCTGGCGACCGGATCGATCCTGATTCCGCCCGTGTGCCTCTTCAACCGCTCGCCTTTCGGCGGGCGGTTTTTTTGCCGCAGTCGCGGACAAAGTCAAAATTACATCGTTCACCGGATTGACATATCTGTGACCGATCGGTAAACTGTAACCAAGCGGTATACCATATAAACCCATGGCGGTATGGTATATCCGTCGCTTTACCGAAACGGCCCAACATCGAGAAAGGGGAGGAGGACCATGGTCCAGGAGACGAAACCGGTTCCGACGATCCCGATCGACGAGCTGGTGAAGCGGATGCACGGGGATGAGGACGTCTTCATTCTCGACGTTCGGAATGCCGACGACTATGCAGGCTGGAAGATCGAAGGCGAACGGGTGCGGTCGGTCAACATCCCGTACTTTGATTTTCTGGACGACGATGAAAGCGTTTTTGCCCGCCTGCCGAAGGACAAGGAGATCCACGTCGTCTGCGCCAAGGGCGGATCGAGCGCGTATGTGACCGAGCTTCTCACGGCGCGGGGCTACCGGGCCGTCTCGGTCGAGGGCGGCATGGAGGCGTGGAGCCAGTCCCTTCATCCCGTCGTCGTTCACGAAGACGACAAACTCAAAGTCATCCAGTTCAACCGCCTCGGCAAGGGCTGCCTGTCGTACTTCATCGTCTCGGAAGGGGAAGCCCTCGTGGTCGACGCGCTGCGCCGGGTCGACTTCTATGAGGACTTCGCCCGCCAAAACGGCTGGACGATCCGGCACGTCGTCGACACCCACATTCACGCCGACCACATCTCCGGCGGGCGTCGCCTGGCCGATCGCGTCGGGGCGCCGTACTTCGTGTCGTCCCACGATATCTTCACCCACCAGGGGGCGCTCCGGTTCGAGCCGCTGGAGCAGCACAAGACGCTTCGGGTCGGCGCGGTCGACGTCGACGTCATCGTCATCCCGACGCCGGGCCATACGCCGGGATCGACGTCGCTCCTCGTCGACAACCGCTTTTTCCTCTCGGGCGACACCGTGTTCGTGAGCGGCCTCGGCCGGCCGGACCTCGGCGGCAAGGTGTCCGAGTGGGCGCAAGATTTGTATGATACGGTTTCCAATAAGCTAAAGGCTCTTTCAGACGACGTCATCGTCCTCCCGGCCCACTATTCCCACCACACGGAAATCAACGCGCGGGGCGTCGTCGGCGCCCGACTCGGCGACCTCCGGCGCATCAACGAGCTGCTTCGGGAGATCGACCGGAAGGCGTTTACGGCGGCGGTGGAAGCGTCCGCGTCGACGGAGCGGCCGCCGAACTTCGAAAAGATCATCGCCATCAACGTCGGAAAGCTCACCGTCGCGCCGGAAGAGGAAATCGAGCTCGAGATCGGTCCGAACCGCTGCGCCGTCCATCACGCCACGGCGTAAAGCATACCGCCACGGCGTAAACGTCCCGCCTCAGTGTAAAAAAGAAAGTCGCCCCGTCCTCTGTCCGTTCTGCCGACCGGTTTCCGGGTCGGCAGAACGGGAGGCGGTCGGCGTTCTGACGGCGCAAGCGTGACGGTTGAAAGTACGGATCAGCGGGCGGCAAAAAGGCAGGGAGAGGAGCCTGAACGATGGGGAAGCGGGTGGCGATCATCGCATCGTCCGGCGGCCTGGAAACGGCTTACAAGGTGTTTAACATCGCGCTTGCGGCGGCCGCCATGGAATCGGAAGTCGGGATATTCTTTACCTTTGAAGGACTTCCAATCATCCACAAGGACGGTCCGTCGATGCTGAAGTTGAAGCCGGAAAACGCTCCGATGGAGGAAGGATTCAAGCGGACGAACGTGCCGCCGATCCAGGACTTGATCCAGATGGCCAAAGAAAGCGGCGTCCGGCTCATCGGCTGCCAGATGACCGTTGATGCTCTCGGCTGGAAGCCGGAGGATTTCATCGACGGGGTGGAGTTCGCCGGTGCGGCAACCTTCGTCGAATTCGCCCAGGATGCCCAGGTGACGTTGAGCTTTTGACCGGCGCCGTTTTCGAAGCTCAGTCGATTTACGTCGAGCGCAAGCGTCAAACGCGAGACGAGCGAGCGGCAAGCAACCGGCCTTGGGGCTGAAATCGGGGAGGAGGCGTTACGATGACGGTTCAGGAGCTTTTGCAAAAGGCGGACAAGGTCGTCGATGCGACGGGCCTTTCGTGCCCGATGCCGGTCGTGCGGGCGAAAAAGGCGATCGACGCGCTTTCCTCCGGTCAGATCCTCGTCGTTCAGGCGACGGACCGGGGGTCGCTCAAAGACATCCCGGCCTGGGCCAAACAGGCGGGGCATGAGCTCATGGAGACGCATGAGGCGGACGGAACGTTCGTCTACGTCATTCGGAAGCGGTAACCGTCCCGAAACGCGCGCGGTGTCGCCGAGCGGTGCACCGGGCGTCGAATGCACGGTCGGGCCCGCGGGCCGCATCCTGGCCTGCGGGTTTTCGGCCGTTCTCGGCGGTCGTACCGGCCGGAGAGGAGGCGGACCAGGCCAAAGAACGCGGCGACGTGCCGGCGATCGACGGTAACCTCGGGGCCGGCCAACGGTGGGGAGAGGGGAGCATGTTTGGGCTGAAGGCGGAAGCGCTGATGCAGCTTTTCTTCGGCCTGGGGGCGGTGATGCTGGCGGCGCGGGCGCTCGGCGCGCTGGCGGAACGGATCTATGTGCCTCGGGTGATCGGGGAGGTCGCCGCCGGCTATGCGCTCGGCCCGTCGGTGCTCGGCACGCTCTGGCCGGCGGCGTACGGGCTCATCTGGCCGGAGGACGGAAAAGCGCTCCTCTGGGTCGTCGCCGTGCTGGGGCTTTATTTTCTCATGCTGGAGACCGGGCTTCATTTCCACCGTCCGGAGGCGATCGCCCGAACGCCTCTTTTCGGCCGCCTGATCGTCGGGACGACGGTGCCGGCGCTCGTTTTGGCGTACGCCCTGGTGCCGTTTTTTGCTTTTTCGCGGCACGCCGGGGAAGCGGCGGTCGGCTCCCTCGGAGCGGCGTCGTTTCGCCTCATCGTCGGCGTCATGACGTCGATCACGGCGGTGCCGATCCTGGCTAAAATTTTCAAGGATTTAAATATCGATCGCACGCCGTTTGCCCAGCTGGTGATCACCGTGGCGGCCTTTCACGATCTTTTGCTGTGGGGGCTTTTGAGCGTGGCGCTGGCGCTAGCCGCCGGGACGTCGTTCGGCGCGGGGGATGCCCTCGGAACGGGGGCGCTCTTCATCGCCCGGACGCTGGCCGTCATGGCCGCCGCGGGGGGGCTGGCGTGGCTTTTCTTTCGCCCCGTGGCCGCGGTATTTCGCCGGCGGACAGCGGGGGGCGGCTGGGCCCTCCCCCTCGTTTTGGGGGCGCTGTTTCTCGGCGCCGGCCTGGCCACCCGTTACGACGTCGAGGCGATCTTTGTCCCGCTTTTCGTCGGGCTTCTGGCGCGGCTTTGGCTGAAGGACGAAGAGCGGCAGGCGGTCGAGGCCGGGCTCGGGCAGCTGCCGCTTCAGATGTTCGCACCGCTTTATTTTGCCGCCGTCGGGTATCACGTATCGTTCGGGGAAACCTTTTCTTTCGCGCTGCTTCTGGAGTTCGCCCTGTTTGCTTATCTTCTCCAGGGCCTTCCGACCTACGCCGTCGCCCGGATGACGGGACAGGGTCGGTTTTGCGCGCTCAACTTCGCCGTCGCCTTCAGCGAGCGGGGGATCCCGGGGACGGTCGTCGCCTCGACGGCGTACGCCCGGGGGCTGATCGACGCGCCGCTGTATACGGTTTTCGTCGTCTTCGCCCTCGGTTCGGCGGCGGCCGCCGGCGTCTGGTTCCGGGCCGTCCGCCGGGGGCGGCGGCCGCTGATGGCGGAAGCGGCGCCGGTCCTCTCCGGCGATGGGCCGCGGGGCCTGTGAGGGCATCGCCGCCCAGCGTTTGGGGGACGGCGAAAGCGACGTGCGCGGGGGCGAAAGAACGCTCGGATCGTGAAGCCCGACGGTCGCGTTGCCGGGCGGATCGAGCGTTCGGGCGGGTCGTCAAGGCGAGCGGGTCGCGCGGTTGGCGAGGCCGGACGAAAGATGCCGTCCGAGGCGGGAAGGGGGATGGGCGATGAACCTGCTCAGCATCGAGCTTTTCTGCCTTGTCTTCGAGCACGGGAGCGTGAGCGAGGCGGCCCGGCGGGCGCACCTCACGCAGCCGGCGGTCACGCGGCACATCCGGTCCCTCGAGGCGTACTACGGCGTGCCGCTCTTTGAACGGACGGAAAGCGGCCTCATTCCAAACGCCTACGGAAAGCGGCTTTATCCCTACCTGAAGGCGATCATCGCCGATCACGAGCGGGCCCGAGAGGCGCTGAAGACGCTTCTTTCCGACGGCGAGACGATGCCGATCCTGCTCGGCGCGACGCGGACGATCGGCGAATACGCGCTCCCGCACGTGATCGCCAACGCGCTCGCTTACGAGGCGCGGTTCGTGTTTGACGTCTACATCGACAACACCCGCAGCATCGTCGATCGGCTGAAGGAGCATCGCTTGGACGTCGCCCTGCTCGAAGGACAGGTGCCGCCGGAGGAGGAGGCGGACGTCGAAGCGATCGGCTTTGCCGAAGACGAGCTCATCCTCGTCGCCCATCCGGCTCACCCCCTGGTCCGCGCCGCCGCCGGCGGCGCCCTCCCGCCGGCGGCCCTGGCCGATGCGGTGCTCATCGTCCGGGAGATCGGTTCCGGAACGCGGGAGCTCGTCGAGCAGGCGCTTATGGAGCGTCTTGGCGGGCCGCGGCCGAAGATGATTGCTTTTAACGCGACGCAGGCGGTGAAGACGGCCGTCGAGGCCGGCCTCGGCGTCGCCTTTCTGTCCGAGATGAGCGTGGCGACGGACATCCGCGCCGGGCGCCTCGTGCATCTGCCGGTGGAAGGGCTCGTCCTCACGCGGCCGCTGTATCTCGCCATGGCGCGAAAGCGGTACCGGCCGCCGCACGTCGAGGCGTTCGTCGCCTGGCTCATGAGCCGGGGCGCCGGGGCGTTTCTCCCACGGGATATAACGGTTCGTTATGGCGCATAACAAAACGCAATAACAAAACGATCGTTTTCAATGTTATAGTGAATCCAGACATCCGACACAAAGATGTCATAGAATCAGCCGAGGGGCGAAGCTTCGCCGGCTTCGACGAGGGGCGCGACGGAGGATCGACGAAGGAGGGTTTGCCGTGATCGAGACGCTCGACGTCATCTCCCCTTCTCCGCCTCAACCGGGTGTGCGCTGGGGGAAAGTGCTCGATCAGAACAAGTGCATCGGGTGCCACGCCTGCTCGACCGCCTGTAAGTCGGAAAACGAAGTGCCGCTGGGGGTCAACCGAACGTTCGTCAAGGCGGTGGAGGTCGGCGTCTATCCGGAGGTCAACCGGTTCTTCCAGGTCACGCGTTGCAATCAGTGCACGGATGCGCCGTGCGTCCCGGTCTGTCCGGTCGAGGCGATGTTCATCCGCCCCGACGGGATCGTCGACTTTGACCGGGAACGGTGCATCGGCTGCAAGGCCTGTATGGCCGCCTGCCCGTACGACGCGATCAACATCAACCCCGAATTTCACAGCATTGAAAAATGTAACTTCTGTGCGCACCGCATCGATCAGGGGCTCGAGCCGGCGTGCGTCGTCGTCTGTCCGACGGAGGCGATCGTCGTCGGCGACCTGAACGACCCGAACAGCGAGGTCTCCCGCCTGATCGCTCGGAACAAGGCGGAGGTGCGGAAGCCGGAAAAAGGGACGTCGCCGAAGGTGTTTTATCTGGGCGCCCACGAAGCGACGCTGAACCCGTCCGTCGCCGCGTACACCGGCGGCAACATGTGGTCGGAGCAGAAGGAAGGGTATCCGGTGGAAACGCTCGAAGCGGGCGGCGTCCAGTCGCTTCCGAACGCCCGCGTCGCCTACGAGGTGCCGCACCGGCCGCCGTGGGACTGGCGGGTGTCGCTCTATACGTGGACGAAGTCGATCGCCGGAGGCGCGTTCATGATCTACGCCTTGCTCAAGCTCTTCGGCATCGCCGTCGATCAGACGTGGACGCTGGCGACGTCCGTCATCGGCGGCTTCTTCCTCGCCGCGACCGGCGTCATCCTCATTTTCGACCTGGAAAAGCCGTGGGCCTTTTACCGGAGATCAAGTCCAGTATCATGTGTAAATTGCCCTCTTCGGCGAATGAAAGGACAGGTCACTCAGGCATTCACAACGTGCAGCATGGCCGGCTCAGTGGATTTCTGTTGTTCCTTCTTCCACTGCCAATACTCATCCATATTCAGGTAGCGGTGCCCAGTGGTCCACGTCTCGTCTATCTCCATGAGTAGCGCTCCAAGCAACCGTATCACGGATTCCCGGTTGGGAAAGATGCGGATGACTCTTTCACGACGGCGAATCTCCTCGTTGAGTCGTTCCACGCCGTTCGTGGTACGCAAGCGCCGCCGATAGCGATCCGGCAAGACCAGCACGGCCGTGACGTCGTCAAAGCCCTCCTCTAGCACCTTGACGGCCTTGG
>NZ_JXBB01000033.1 GCF_001653195.1 Hydrogenibacillus schlegelii | reverse complement strand
AAGAGGCCTTCCAAAATCTCGTCGTCCACGGTAATCTGGTACTGAGCCATCCGGTATCCCTCCTGGTGAAGTGGTTTCTTCTCCGTCTCACATTCTACCAAAGAGGGCCGGATGGCTCATTTTATGTCACCTGGACCATCCGTTTTTACACATGATACCGGACACGACTTACTCTCCGCGGGATCGATCTCCTTGGAGAACCGCAATTTCGATAAGATGCTGAATAAGGAGCGGGAAGCCTACTTCAACCAGCAGAAGCAGATCGACCATTCCCATCTCATCACGCAGCTGTGGATGACGCTCGGCACGGTCGCCGTCGTGGCCGCGGGCTTCACCCTCAGGCCGGGCGGGTCGTTCGACGCTTCGCTTGTGTTGATTCTCATCTATTCGGCTTTTCACCTCGCCGGATTCGGCAAGCGGTTCCTCGCCTTCCTGGAGCTCCTGGGAAGACTCGATGTCTCTCTCAGGAAAATCGGTTACGGCGACCCGCCCCGGATCCGTCCGGTCCAAGTTGTCTCGCTCCCCGATCCCGTGATCATCGCCGTCGAGGACGTATCCTTTTCCTACAAGGAAGGCGAGCCCGTGCTCCAGCAGGTATTTTTCGATATCCGTCAGCGGGAGAAGCTACTTATCGTGGGCAAGAACGGCAGCGGGAAGTCGACGTTGGTCAAGCTGATCGCCGGGCTCCTAAACCCGGACCAGGGGCGCGTGCTGTACAACCGCAAGTACTTGCACGGCGCTGCCGACATCGGCTACTACTCCCAGCATATGGAGCTGTTCGACCGGAGCATTTACGAGAACATGATCTACCCGCGCGAGTCTTGCGACATCGGCGCGATCTGGAGGCTCGTCGACCTTCTCAAGCTGAACACACTCATTGAGGACGAGGAGGACCTGTTTCACAAACGCCCGGGAGATTTCGGCGCCAGGTTTTCGGGCGGGGAGAAGCAGAAGCTGCTCATCGCCCGCTCGCTCATGAACAAGAAACCGGTGATGATTTACGATGAGGTCAACTCGGCGCTTGACAGGGAAGCCGTGGAGATCTTCGCAAACTTGATCGAGAACGAGCTCCAAAGCAGCACCGTGATCTTGGTGTCGCACCGGATCGAAGGGATATGCGGCTTTGAAAGAGTCGTGGAAATCTCCGATGGGCGGCTCTCGTTAGTTAGCTAGTTTCCCTGAAAAAGTCGGTTATTTTAAGCAAAATAAAAATGAATTTGCCCCCCTTGTCAAGGCCGATTTAAAAATCCCCCATTCTGGCCACTCGAAAAATCCCCCGGTCCGGGATTCAAAGGCACCCACCACGCGCTTACGAGTTGGAAGAATAGCGTCGCCTCCAGCGAGTCCAGGGCCAGGTCGCCCAGTTCGTCGATGATGAGCAGCCGGGGCGCGGTGTACACCCGTAGCCGTCTCTCCAGCCGGTTTTCGGGATGGGCTCGGCGCAAGTTCTGGACGAGGGTATAGGCCGTCACGAAGTACACGGCCAGGCCCTGCTCGATGGCTGCGAGCCCCAGAGCGACAGCCAGGTGTGTCTTCCCCACGCCAGGCGGCCCCAGGAACAGGACGTTGGTCGCGTTGGCCACAAACGCCATGGTGGCCAGTTCCCGAATTTGGCGCTCATCGATGGACGACTGGAAGGCAAAGTCGAACGGGTCCAGGGTCTTGTGGAAGGGGAGATGCGCCAGGCGAATGCGAGCCTTCAAGGACCGTTCCCGACGAACGGCCAGCTCCGCATCCTGCAGATCCGCCAGGGAATCGGCATCGGTCATCTCCTGCGTGGCCGCTGCCTCCAGGCGGCTTTCGAGAACCGCCGCCGCGTGGCTCAAGCTCAGCTGCTCCAGGTACTGCCGGGCCCTCTCCAGGGCGATCATCGGGCCTCGCCTCCGACCGGAGCCTCATGGACGACCAGCGGCCTCCGGGTCCGGTATGCGCCGGGCGACCGGTTCCGGACGCCGGACGGGTCCGTTCAGCGGCAGTCCGGCATACGGGTCCGGAATGCGTACGACGGTGCCAGGGAGCAGAGAACGCGGGTGGCGGTCGATGCAATGGTCTCCCGTGGCCGTCCAGATTTCCACGTACGCGCCCCGCTCCTTCACCACCACCTGCGCCCCCGCCCAATGCCAGGGAACGCCGTATCGGTAACCGCCCCAGGAAACGAACGGTCCCGGCTCACCTTGCGGGCTTCTACCAGCATGTGCTCCAGCCGCTGCCGCTCCGGTACCGGCTGCAGGGGCTCGCGGGCCGGCTGCTCCGCCGGAACGACACCTGTCGTCCCATGGACCCGCCGGTTGGCCCGGGCACACCACGCTTGAGCCTGTTCGTACAGGTCCGCCAGGTTCGTGAACCGCCGGCCGGGCCAGAAATTCTCCCGCACGTACCGGATGAGCCGTTCCACCTTGCCCTTGGTCGGGGCCCGCCACGGGCGGCAGGCCTTGGGTTGGAAACCGACCAGCGCAGCAAAGTCGGCCATCCGGGGATGCCACTCGACCTCACCCCTTTCGTTATGTCCCAGGACGACCTACTTCATGTTGTCGAACAGAACCTCCTTCGGCACGCCACCACAGGCTTCGAAGGCGTTCAAGAGACACCGGAGCAGGGTATCCAGGTCCATCCATTCCGTGAACTCGACGTCCATGAAGCGGGAAAAACTCAGCAGGTACACGAAGGCGTACACCGTCTGCCGCCGGCCGCGCTCATCCTCATCCCGGAAGTACGCCCAGTCCACCTGGGCCTACTGGCCAGGCAACGTTTCGAAACGCTGAACCGCTTGTGCGGCACGGGGCACCCGGTACTGGGCAACAAAGGCCTTGAGGATGCTCTTCCCGCCAGTGTACCCCAGGGCGCGAATCTCGTCCAGCAGGACGTTGCAGTTCAACGTCCCTTCGGCGATGCGGCTCACCAGGGATGGCTTGAAGGGGTCCAACTTGGACGGACGCGGCGGCCGGGGCTTGTAACGAGGCAGTTCCTGTGCGTAAATGGACTTGCGCACCGTCTTGCGGTCGTGACCGGTCCTCCGGGCGACCTCCCGGATGCTGCGCAGTTTCGCGTACAACTCCTCGATGTAAAACATTTCCCTCGCTCCTATCATGATGCAGACACCTCATCCTTGCCGGGGATTCGGTGTCTGTAATTCGGTGGGGCGGGGGAATTTTCATCTGGCCTTCGTGGTGGATTTTACGACCGGTCGCTACAAGCGTGTGCCGGTGTGTCCGGCTAGGTGCCGGATATCGTCCCACCCGTATGCCCACTCTTCCAGCGTCTTGCCGCCGATTGTAATAGGTTGGCTTCGCAACAGGCGGCCTCCAAGGGCCTCGTAGAAGTGGCGGCAAGGGTTTTCCGCAAGAACCCAGACCAGCATGGTGTTAAAGCCCCGTTGAAGTAACCGCTGTGCGACCTCTCGGACCAGCCGTCTACCGATTCCTTGGCGCTGGTACTTTTTTAGGATGTAGATCGCACCCAGTTCGCTGTGGAAATGCGGGTCACCGCGTCGCTCGGGGCCGGCAGCGGCAAAGCCAACCACACCTCGCCCGGTGTCCTCAGCCACAATGACGAACGGTTGATTCGCCGCTCCTGCATCGCGGGAGATCACATCTCGCCATTGGGAAGCGCGAGGTTCCTCTTCCATGTTGTCCAGGTACTCATCTGGAATGAGACCGCGGTATGTACTACGCCAAGTCGCCACCTGAACCCGTGCGATGGCTGTAGCATCATCCGGCCGGGCAGGCCGTACAAGGAGTGCCATGGCGGATTTCCCTCCGAGTTTCCCTTGAACCCGCAAGGAGATTGCCAATCACACAAGCATGGTACGTGCATGCAATCCCTACCGATAGATGGGAAGGGCTGCCGGCCACAGCTTACGGATCCGCGCCCCTTGAATTAGACACTTTGTTCGGTCTCCCTATGTAATGTAGACCTTGCTTGTGCTTAGGGCTTCTTTGAGCATTTCTTGGGGCGTTTTGTGACCGCAGGCTTGAATGCAGCCGATGCTCGTTGTAGTACCGGATCCGTGCAGATGACCGACCCACGCGTGACTCAAAAAGGCGCCGCCCTGATCGTGATGGACGATGGCTTTCGGGCGCTCCCTCTTTTGGGTCAGGATGAACGCTTTGGCGCGTTCCCAAGCCTGAAGCGCCGTCCGAACATCCGGCGAGAAAGAGATGGCATATCCGATCACCATGCGGGTCCGATGGTCCAGAATCGGCAAAAACCAAACCTTCCCGCCGCCATAGACGAGTGGGGTGAAATCGGTGTAGAGTACCTCGAAAGCGTCCGGCTCCCGTTCGGAAAGAAGGCCGGCGACGAGATTCACCCGTTCCTTGGCCAGAACGACCGTCTCGAGCAGCGGATTGGGCTTCGGTTTTCTCACCTTTCGCGTGAGGGAAAGCTCAAACGTGTGGAGAAGACGACGGACCCGCTTTCCATTGACGACCATTCCCCATCGCCGAAGCTCGGCCTCGAGGCGGCGATCGCCGGACTCCGGATGTTCCCGAAGGATGGCTTCGATCTCAGCTTTGAGCGCTTCGTCTGCCAGAGCCCGTCTCTTTTCGGTCTCCTCTCGCTTTTTCTGGTAATACCACGTCGCTCGTGAAATGCGAAGTGTCTTGAGGAGAACCGGCAGGGGAGCCAGCCGCCTGGCCAGCGCCTCTTGCGCCAGACGGATGCGCTCCTGAAGCGGAAGTTGATCTAGCTCCCCTGCCCGAGGAAGTTTTTTAGGAGCGCGATTTCGACCTCCTTTTTGCCGAGGAGCTGTTCCAAATCACGAATGCGCTTCTGGTATTCCTGCTCTTTGTTCGGGGGTTCAAAGAGCTCAGCGCCTTTTTCCAGGAGGGTTTGCTTCCACTTCAAGAGGGTATTCGGATGAACGCCGTATTCCCGGGAGAGTTCGACGAGCGTTTTTTCGCCTTTGATCCGTTCCAAAGCCGCTTTGAATTTGATGGATCCGGGGATGGATTTTGTGCGTTTCACGAGTCGCCCCTCCTTTGACAGAAGGATACAACATAGCTTCAGCATTTGTCCAGTCTGAGGGGCGCATGACAGGGAAGATGAAAGGGTGGGGCGCTGGCGAGGGAAAATACCTCGTTTGAGGTATTTACATCTCGCGCTGACTTTGGTAAAAAGGAAACAAAGATACATAACAGGGGACGCCTCTTTTCGTTCATCGCTTGCCTTCGCCGACGGTATCGGCGTTACGAAACGCTTGGAATGTTCTTGCCCGACGTCGGGCTCATCATCGTCACGGATTCCGATCTCCGCGTCGCTTTGGTCATGCATCCGGCTCTTGATGGAAGAGGCGGGGAACACGCAGACGAAGGCGCACGGTCGTTGCCCTTCGGCGCATTTCCAAAGTTCAATCCCGGAGATGCGCTCGACGAGGCGTCATATGGCCTCACTGCTTTTGTTCTGGCGAAGCGCTCGGGCCGCATTCGGGCTGTAGTCGGCACGGTTCACAGCTGTCCGCAGTTCAAAAGATGTGGACCGTCGCGGTACCGTTTGGGGAGGAGCCGCTTGGCTATGTGGGCTTATTCTTTTCGACGTATCGATATCCGTACGGATACGCGATCTGGCTGATCGAAGAGGTTCTGGAACTTTTGGCTGCCGGCGCAAGCACCGGGGAGATCGCCCGGAAGCTCCATCTTAGCCGGTCGACGATCAAGACGCACCTCGCCCGCATCGCCGAGAAGTTGGGAATTGAACCGGGAGTGAAGTCGATCTTAATGTTTATCGATCGTTTTACTCGATGAGGAAACGGATGAGGGTAAATTTTGACTCTGAAGCTTTTGTCGTCCAAGTGGACGACATAAGAGCGAAATCTAGTTTAAAAGGCTGGTGAATTAAGTCCACTGGATCGACCATCTTCGCCCGACGAGGTGTGACGTCATAACGAATAGAACCGTCAAAAATGCGGCCACTCCCCTTGTGAGCCTTTCGTATGCCGGTTTGAGGCACACGGAACTCCCGGTCTGTGGGCGCTTCCGCACATACCGGCTTAATCGTTTGAGATTCTGCACTACAGCCGTCAGGATGGCTTGCTCTTGCATCGCTTCCAAGCCACGGCTTCGAGCACGGCTTAAGCCGTG
>NZ_JXBB01000032.1 GCF_001653195.1 Hydrogenibacillus schlegelii | reverse complement strand
ATTGGCAGTGGAAGAAGGAACAACAGAAATCCACTGAGCCGGCCATGCTGCACGTTGTGAATGCCTGAGTGACCTGTCCTTTCATTCGCCGAAGAGGGCAATTTACACATGATACTGGACTTGATCCCAAGCAAGCTCGATCTCATGCAACCGGTGGCACATACAACTTTGGCTGGACGCCATTTTCGTCCTTCGTGGTGCCGCCGTAGGCGGCATGGAGGACTTTTTTTAAAATCTCACGCTCCTCCCGCAGGATCCGGTTCTCCCGCCGCAGCCGGTTCAGCTCCTCCCGCTCGGCTGTGGTCAACCCGGGGCGCTGCCCCGCATCGATCTCGGCTTGGCGGACCCACTTCCGCAAGCTGGCTTCCGAGACGCCGCGGTCGGCGGCAATCTGCTGGAGCTTCTTCCCGCTCTCCCGGACGAGGCGGACGGCTTCGGCCCGAAACTCGGAAGGGTACGGCGGCTTGGTAGCCGGCATGGGGATCACCCTTTCCGGGGCTTATGCCCCAAGTATCGGGGTGTCCACGAAACCGGGGCAAGTCCACCCCAACCAGGTCGTCTCGCCACTCCCGGAGGTCAGCAATCCCACTTACTGGGCCAAAGCCCGATCACTTTGGTCCCGCCAACCCTCCGGCTAAGACGTCTCTTGGCCGGGAGTAGGGGCATCCCCTACCGAAAACTGATACAGGTAACTTTTCGATTAGCGTTCACAAGGCCGGCCTTGATCGGCGCTGTACAGATCGGCCGTCTCTTCTTCGACGAACGCAAAATCGACGGCCCGGCCGATGTCCCGGAAGGAATGGTCCGCGGGCAGACGGTTCCTCACGGGCGCCGACCACTCACCAAACCGCATGGGAAAGGAAAGCGTGAAAGAACTGCGCCCCCGCCTTGACATATGCGCATATGCACATATATAATACTTCTTAAAGCGGCGGGGCCCGGCCATGCGCCGGTAGTACTGGAGAACCAGAACGGGCGGGAAGCAGGGGGGGTGACCGAGACGGAACTCTCGCGAATCACGGATGTTTTCAAGGCACTGTCGGATCCTACGCGCCTCCGGATCGTCCGGCTCATGGCCGCGAATGATGAGGAGGTGTGTGTCTGCGAACTCGTCGACTCCCTTGAGGTACCCCAATACCACGTGTCACGGCACTTGAAAGAGCTCCGCAACGCCAGGCTACTGCGGGCACGACGAGACGGCCGGTGGGTCTACTATTCGCTCGATCTCACGGACCCGGTCGTGAAGGAGCTGGCAGAGGTCGTCAGGCGGTTCCCTGCCGACTTGTTCCGTGAAGACCAGAAAAACTTCGAGCAACGGATGACCTTGCGCGTCGGCGGCCGGTGCCGTGCGGGGATTCAGAAGAAGCACCTGGCCCCCAACGTCCGTGTTCGGAAGTAGTGCGAAGGAGGAATTGTCATGGACGAAAAGAGCCTTACCACGCGCGCCGTCGCCGAAGAGGCGGAACGCCATTCCTCGAGCCGAGAAGATGAGGACGCTGAAGAGGAAGAAGGCTTCGAAGGTCCCTGGTACCGCTTCCCCCCCATCCGTAATGCTGGCCTCGGAGGCATCGTGTTGGGCTTGGGCTGGTTAGCCGGGAAGCTAGGCCTTGGCCCCGCGGTCCAGATCCCCTTTTACGTCGTTGCCATTGCCCTCGGGGGCTACTTCTGGGTACGCGAGGGTTGGGAAGAGTTCATTGAAGAGCGGGAAGTAGGCATCGAAGCTCTCATGGCCTTCGCCACGTTGGGAGCCGTCCTTCTCGGCCAGTGGTTTGAGGCCACCTTCCTTGTCTTTCTCTACGGGCTGGCAGAAGGCCTGGAGGAGTACACCTTCGCTCGCACCCGCTCCGCCATCAAGGCGTTGCTCGATTTGGCCCCCAAGGAGGCGCGGCTCCTCGAGAACGGCCGGGAGCGCATGGTGCCGGCGAGCTCCCTGAAACCGGGCGATCGGTTCCTCGTGCGGCCGGGCGAATCCATCGCCACCGACGCCATCATTCGTGAAGGGCGGTCGAGCATTAACGAAGCTGCGGTCACAGGCGAGTCGGTGCCTGTGGCAAAGGGCCCAGGCGACCGGGTCTTTGCCGGCACAGTGAACGGTGAGGGCGCCCTTGTTCTGGAGGCCACGGCTACTTTCGAGGACAATACCCTGTCCAAGATCATCCGCCTGGTCGAACAGGCTCAATCAGAAAAAGGGCGGGCTCAGCGCTTCATCGAGCGGTTTGGTAGGCGTTACAGCCCTGTTGTCCTGCTTGCAGCCGTGGCCTTGGTCTTGCTCCCGCCCCTGATCGGTCTCGACTGGTCGACCTGGGCCACCCGCGCTGTGGTCCTCCTGGTAGCAGCGGCACCTTGCGCCCTTGTCATGTCGACGCCCGTGGCCATGGCTTCCGCCATCGGTACAGCCGGCAAGAACGGCGTGCTCATCAAGGGGGGCATCCATCTTGAGAACCTCGGCACGGTCCGCGCAGTGGCCCTCGACAAGACCGGAACGCTGACGCGCGGAGAGCCCGTGGTGACTACCATTGTCGCAGCGCCCGGATGGACGGAGCGGGAAGTGCTGGCGCGAGCCGCCGCGATTGAGCGTTTCTCTGAGCACCCCCTGGCCCGAGCCGTCATGGCCAAGGCCCAGAATGAAGGGATCGAGGTACCCGAGGCCGGGGACTTTCAGGCTCTACCCGGAGCCGGGGCCAGGGCGGTGGTCGGCGAGGTGAGCCTCTATGTTGGGAGCCCCGCTCTCTTTCAACAGCTGGGAGCCCGGGTCCCCGCGGAGCTGTCGGACAAGATCGACGAGCTGCGGGACGGCGGGCATACGGTCGTCTTCGTGGGCACCGATGAGGAAGTGAAGGGGCTGCTGGCCATCCGCGATGAGATCCGGCCCGAGGCAAAAGACGCTCTACAGGCATTGCGCGAAGCGGGTGTCGAGCACTTCATCATGCTAACCGGCGACAATCAGCGGACGGCGAACGCCATCGCCCGGGAACTTGGCATCGACGATGTCCGGGCGGAACTGAAGCCGGACGATAAGGCGAGGATCGTGAAGGCGCTGGCTGAAGAGTATGGCGGTGTGATCATGGTCGGCGACGGCATCAACGACGCGCCGGCCCTAGCCGCTGCCACGGTCGGGATAGCCATGGGCACCGCGGGAACCGACGCCGCTATTGAGGCGGCTGATGTCGCCCTGATGGCCGACGATCTGAGAAAAGTGGCTTACGCTGTTCGCCTGGGGCGCCGGGCCCGCGCCATCAGCCGCCAAAACATCATCTTCTCGCTAGCCGTTCTGGCGATCTTGATCCCGGGCGCGCTGACAGGCTGGGTTGGCGTCTCGCTGGCCGTTGCCGCTCACGAGGTGAGTGAGCTGCTGGCCGTCGCCAACGGCCTTCGTGCCCGTTAGAGGCATCGATGAAGGGGCAGGACCCGGCCGGAGTGCCGGGCCCTGCCCCGCCTTTCCGCGTCAGGCCACCTCGTAACCGGCTTCCTCGACGGCCTCTTTTGTCTCAAACCCGAGTAGGGTGCCTGGAATGACCCGGTTGGTTTTGGAGGTTGCCAAAGAGGAACGTTATCTCTTCTTGAGGAAGGTGAATTCGTCCTACTCCGCGACAACTCGTCCAATCGCCCACGGGGACCAAAAAACAAACCATGTCCAAGGTTGACCACGGCGCAGCACCAGGCGCCACACCCAAAATCACCGGCATAACACCAAGCCGCCCTGCTCTACTTACGCCAGATTACGCTATTACGCTAGGCCGCGCCGTAACACCCGCGCCGCAACGGCCAGTGCCACCGCATCGAAGGCCAGGAGGATTCCCACCATAGAGAAAACCAGCTGCGTATCCCAGCCGTTGAGGACCAGCGCGCGGGTGGCCTCGATGGCGTAGGTCATGGGATTGGACCGGGCCAGGACCTGCATCCATCCCGGCATGAGGTCGAGGGGGGCCAGAGCGGTACTCAAAAAGAGCAGGGGCAGGCTCAGGAACGCCGTGATGGTAAAGAACTCGGGATGCCGGCGAACGGCGAAGGCGAGGGCAATCGACAAGGTGGCGACCCCCGCCCCATAAAGGGCACCGATGCCAAGGGCCGCCACGATCCCGCCCAGGCCGGTGGCAAATCGAACCCCTAGCCCGTAGGCTGTCAGGATGATAAGCAAGTTCTGTACGGCGGTCACCGCCATGATGTAGACGAACCGGCTGGTGACGATGGACAGCCGCTGGATGGGCGCGGCCAGAAGGCGCTGCAGAAACCCGGTCTCCCGGTCGAAAAGGAGCTCAACCCCACCGTTTATGGCCCCGTTGAACACCGTCATCACCATGGCCCCGGCGCTCATGAAGGCCAGGTAGTTGTGCCCCGGCACATCGCCCGCCGCCATGCGGGCCAGCAGGTGACCGAAAAGCAACAGCCAGAGCACCGGCTGGCTCAACGTCGACAACCACGTCAAGGGCTCCCGGCGCAAGCGGAACCGCCACCGCTGGAGCATCACACGGTTTTCCAGCCAGAATTCGCCCATCCTCCGCCCCCTCCAGCAGCGCTCGCCGTACCGTCCCGCTTGGATTGGATCCGACCTTCGGCAGCTTAGACCCAGCTTCCGCGAGTTCCGACCTAGTCCCCGCCAGCTCACACCCAGCCCTTGCCAGGGTAACCTAGCCTGCCGTCTCCCCATCCCGCAAGGCTCGCCCGGTCAAGTGGAGGAACACGTCGTCCAGGGTGGCCGGCCGAGCCGCCACCCCCTCAAGAGCGATCCCCGCCGCCCGGCAGGTGGCCAGGACCGGTTCCAGGGCGGCAAGGGAATCCCGCACCCGCAATCCGATGCGAACGGCAAGCCCGGAGCTGGAACCGGGCCAGTCCACCTCCACCTCCATGACCGGTTCCAGGACCTCGAGCTGCCGGGCCAGCTGCCGCACCTGTTCGGCCGGTTGGCCTGCCGCCACCCGCAACTCCAGATACTCGCTGCCATAGCGGGCCTTGAGCCGCGCCGGGGCATCCAGGGCAAGGCACCGGCCCCCGTCGATGATGGCCACCCGGTCACAGAGCCAGTCTGCTTCCTCCAGGTAGTGGGTGGTGAGCAGAATGGTGGTTCCCCGGTCCCGGAACGTGCGGATGTACTGCCACAGCCGCCGCCGGGTCTGGATGTCGAGGCCCAGGGTGGGTTCGTCCAGAACCAGCACGGCAGGCCGGTGTACCAGCCCCATGGCCAGGTCGAGCCGCTTCCGCATCCCGCCGGAGTAGTCTCGGACGACCCGGTCCGCGGCGTCGGACAGGTCGACCAGCTGCAAGAGCTCCTCCGCCCGCCGGGCTGCATCGGCAGGGGGAAGATGGTACATGCCGGCCACCAGCAGCAAGTTCTCCCGGCCGGTCAACAGGGGATCCACGGCCGTTTCCTGAGGAACCCACCCGACATAGCGCCTGGCCCGCGCGGGTTGCTCCGCCACGTCAATGCCCAAAATGCGAACCCGGCCGCTGGATGGTTTGAGCAATGAAAGCAGCACCTTAATGCTTTATGAATTGGTAGATTTTTGAGTGGGAAGAGTCCTCTCACCTCGATACGGTCTTCGTAAACCCAACACGTCACTTGAAAGAGGTCGAGGAGCTCTTCCCATGTTATTGCTCTCTGTGGGAATCCTACCGTCAAGTGTTTCTCGTCCTTGACTCTGACGAAAGCAACTTCCTCCACCACGTGCTCATCACCGGAGTAGCGGACATCGAACAGTCCAGACTCCAGCACTGCCTTCACGTCTTCGATGTGCCGTTGAACATTGGTAAGAGTATCGAACTCGGTACCGTAACGTTCAAATCTCTGACGGATGGCTTGCTCCTGCTCCCTCAACGCTTCTTGCTCTCTGTGGTACTCTTCGTCATCAAGCACTCCGGAGAGGTAGACCTTTGCCAACCTCCGCATCTTCTCCTGTACCGTAGAGAGCTGCTCGTTTGCTGGACCGAGGATGGTCTCAAGCTCGACCTTCTTCCTCTCCAGACTGGAAAGGTACTCCTCTACCGCCTTCCGTGCTGATTCAGGACTCGACAGAGCATTGAGAAGGAGGTCTTTCACTACCTGCTCGAACGGTTCCTGTAAGAGGATTGGTGAGGTACAGCGAGGAGAGCCGTCAAGGTGGTACTTCTTCAGTCGTCCGTTGCACTTGTACGCATCCTTCTTCCCATTGACGCAGACACCGTACGCATGACCACAGAGACCACACCTGATACGTCCAGCGAGAAGCGGCTTTGGCTTCTTGCGGTTGAATCCTCCACGAGCGTTCCTCCGCTTCTCCTGTGCCTTCTCGGATCAAGTCCAGTATCATGTGTAAATTGCCCTCTTCGGCGAATGAAAGGACAGGTCACTCAGGCATTCACAACGTGCAGCATGGCCGGCTCAGTGGATTTCTGTTGTTCCTTCTTCCACTGCCAATACTCATCCATATTCAGGTAGCGGTGCCCAGTGGTCCACGTCTCGTCTATCTCCATGAGTAGCGCTCCAAGCAACCGTAT
>NZ_JXBB01000031.1 GCF_001653195.1 Hydrogenibacillus schlegelii | reverse complement strand
GAGCCATCCGGTATCCCTCCTGGTGAAGTGGTTTCTTCTCCGTCTCACATTCTACCAAAGAGGGCCGGATGGCTCATTTTATGTTACCTGGACCATCCGTTTTTACACATGATACCGGACACGACTGCCTTCCGGCCGGAGGCGCTTCCCCAGGAGCGAAATCCTGCGCCTCCTGGGTGAAGCTCTGCCTTCCGGCCGCAGGGCGGTCATCTATGCCCGCATATCTTCGGCCAAGCAGGCCGGAGTCGACATGGTGACCCTCCCGGGCCGGATATACCCGAATGAGACGGCAAAAGCCGAGCTCATTTCCTTCATGAGTCGATACCAGGCGGCCCGGCGCACCGCCTACCAGGCGCTGAGGCGGGGAAAGAAGACGGGCGAAATCGTCAAGGACCTCTACCGGAAGTTCTTCCCCAACGCCCGCTGGTGCCGGTGGGCCGTGGAGGATGCAAGGGCCACCCTCGAGCGCCAGAAAGCGCAGGTGGACATGTACGTTTCGAACCTGGAGGCCAAGATCGAAAAGGCCGCGGAGAAGCTGGAGCACCCGAAGGACAAACTCCGCCGCCGGGGCATCCAGATGCGGCTCGAGTGAAACATCTGAATGCCGGCGCGGCTTACACCGTTCGGGTCGTGCGGAAAGACGACCGATTCGACTGTTTCATCTCCTTTCCCCTGAAAAGCGATCCGCTCCCTGTCCCGGACAAAAGCCTGGCTCTGGCCGGGATCGATCTGAACCCGAATGTAGTGGCCGTCACCGTGGCCTTGCCGAACGGCAACTTCAAGGTTTCCCGCGGTTTCTTGAGTCCCGATCTGATGCATGCCTCCCATGAAAAGAGTGAGTGGATCGCCGGCAACCTGGCCGGTGAGGTGGCCGACTGGCTCGCGTCCTTAGGCGTAAGGCAGGTGGCCCTGGAGGAACTGTTCTTCGCCCAGGACCACGATACCAACAAGGAGTTTAACCGCATCACCCACAACTTCACCAAAAAGCTGCTTTTCACCCGTCTCACCGTCGCTTTAAGGAAGCGCGGCATCGCCGTATTTCCCGTTCCCGCGCCCTACACTTCGCTCATCGGCTTTTTCAAATACGCCGAGACTTACGGACTGAACGCCCACCAGGCGGCGGCCTTTGTTATAGTCCGCCGGGCGCTAGGGTTCAAAGAAAAGGTTCCGAAGGGCTTGCTTCAGAAGCTTCTCGGGCGTCCGCCTGCGGAAGGATGGACGCACGGGAAGCTCTGGGGAAAGCTCTACGGATGTTTAAGGCGACCCGAAAGAAAATTGCCCGTTCCTTCAACATCAAGGGTTTCATGGAAACCATTTTCGCCGAATCGGGTTAAGATTTTTCCCTTGGGGTCACTCCCCCTCTCGGCATGCGCCCGAAGGCGAAAAGCGTCTGAGGGACGGAAAACGCCGGGAAGCGGTTCGGCAACCGCAAATCCGACCGGGTTCCGTCGGGTTTTCTCCGCCAGGGGATGCCGGGCCGGACAGACGGCGGCGGAGCCGGGGCGTGGATCGTCTACACGTCCGCCGACAGCGTGATGCCGGACCGGACAGACGGCGGCGGAGAGAGCCGTCGGCAGAGGTTTTCTCGTCTCACCATCCGTCGAGTCTCCCACTCTTTCCTTTCTTGAAGGGGGTCAGCTCACCTTCTCTGGGCGCGGATGACGACAAAAGAGCCTTCGCCAAACCCAAAGCGGGGATCTTCTTCCTGAGGCCCGGTGTGGAGGTCGCCGAAGATGGTCTGGGCGAAGTTAAAGTCCTTAAAGCCGGCTTTGTAGAGGAGGTTCACGACTTCTGAGGTGGTGTAGAAGGTGGCGTGGCGGTAGAAGACGTTCTCGCCCTTCTTGGCTTCGTAGATCTTTCCCAGGTGGCTTTCCCGATCCACCATCCCGACGAGGATAAATCCACCGGGGATGAGGACCCGATAGCTTTCCTGAAAAGATTTCGAGAGATCATCCACAAAGCAGATGGTGGTGACAAAAAGCACCAGGTCGAAGGAGGCATCTGGAAAGGGGAGATGTTCCGCCACCCCTTCGACCACCCGAAGGCCCCGTTGCCGAGCCACCTCCGCCAGCTTAGGAGAAGGCTCTACCCCTTCCCGAATCCCCAAAGGGGCGGCAAAGCGCCCGGTGCCGATGCCTACCTCTACCCCCCCTTTGGAACGAGGGCAAAAGGAGGCGCACCGCCTTCAGCTCGGAGACATAGATGCCCTTGTAGCGTTCAAACCAGTCATCATAGACCTCGCCATGGGTTTCAAAGGGCTCGATTCTGGGCATGGCGGATCACCTCACCAGGCAATATCGTTCTCGCCCCACTCGATCACCCGATGTAGAGGGCTTCCACCAGGACGCGCCCCTTGATTTTAGACATTGTGTTCGGTCTTTTTAGTAATGCAAACCTAGCTTGTGCTCAGGGCTTCTTTGAGCGTTTTTTGGGGAGTTTTGTCCCGCAGACTTGAATGCGGTCGATGCTCGTTATCGGTCCGGATCCGTTCGGCCAATAGCGCATCAAGGGCTTCGACGCGCCTTGCTTCAAGAGACGCTCTTGATGCTCTCTTTCTTTTTGAAACGCGAAAAGAAGAATTCGACGATAAGATTTTCCTTCTGACCCCGAAGGCGGTACGACCGTCGCTGCCCTTCTTCGAGCAGAAGATGACCGACCCACGCGTGACTCAAGAAGGCGCCGCCCGGATCGTGGCTTTCGGGCGCTCTCACTTGGTGGTGAGACCCTCAAAGGCGTCCGGTGCCCGTTCGGACTCCCTGCGTTTCTTCTCGGCTTCCCGGCGCTTTTTCTGGTCATCCCTCGTCGCTCGAGGAATGCGAAGCGTCTTGAGGAGCATCGGCAGGGGTGCCCGTCGTCTGGCCAGCGCCTCTTGCGCCAGACGAATGCGCTCCTGCGATCCGTTCCAAAGCCGCGTTCCAAAGCCGCTTTGAATTGGATGGGGATGGATTTTGTTCGTTTCACAGGTCGCTTCTCCTTTGGCAGAAGGATACAACATAGTTTCAACTTTTATCTAGTATGAGGGGCGCATGATCGATATCTCCAGAACCGACATTTTACCACCTTAAATTTCAACAGCGGGTGCCGAAAGTTTTGCGGCCGGCACCCGCCAAAGGAATCACTTAAGAAAACGATACCCTTCGACCTGCCATATCCCAGTGGGCCCCTTCCTGACAGGCTGGACGAGAGAGAGTTGCAACACCTTTCCGTCATGGAGGGTCACCTGGATAACCTTACCTTCCGGTAATCCCTTTACCTTTTCATCTACTTCTTTGATTTCCTGAACTTCGCTTCCCGAGATCTTAAGTTGCCCTTCCAAGAATTCGTAGATTACTTGATGTGGGTCAAGAAGACCTGGCCGGTGGCCGTTATCCACCTCTTCTTGGAGGAGTTTGGCTTTTCCTGTATCGATCGCAACCTCAGTCCAGCCGGTATTTTTTTGAGGACCGGGCTCTTGCTGTGGTGCACAACCATATAGACCAACCAATACCACAAGTGCCAAGGCTAAAAGTAAGCATTTACGGCAGATCACTGTACCTCACCTCTACCCAAGCATTCTGCAGATAACCAAGACCCAACTGTGAAGCTACGTAAGGAGTCAAATCTATTCCTGCCGGGTTTGTAACTTTCCTTCCAAACTGATCCTTACCGCCATTATATCCCTCATAAAAGGCAGCTTGAGCTTCCGGTTTTCCTAAAGGAAGATCTTTAAACAACCGACGTGGATTCGATCCGTTGGCCGCATCCCAATAATTATCATCTTCATTCCACGGGCCAACTTCCTGAACCGGAACCCCAAGAACGCTCTTATTTGTAGCTTGGTAGTAGATATTCACCGTATAAGGCGGGTTACTGTACTTAGGTCGGATTGAAGAAGGAATGCTGCTCAACCAGCCCCGGTTGGCGAACTTCACATACTTGTCAGGCAAGGCAACTTGCCAAGAGGAATCGCCATAATACTGAGTTGCAAATACCACGCCCTTCTCAAAATCAGCGAGAGGGGCAACCTCGGTTTCTTTCTGCAACTTTTCTGCGATCCACTTTCCCCGATACTCTTTTTCCTGGTTCCACCAGTCTCTTATCCATTTGCGGAAGGTTTCGTACTTCGGTCCCAACACCTCACGGGTCTCTCTATCAATTTCGATAAAGGCAGCGTCTACTCCAGAATTGAACGCTACGACATCAAACGCTTCTTTAGTCCTCAACTCTGCGATGCTTTGACGCTCTCTCAGACCCAGCTCTTTGAGTTTCATTATTGTTTGATTATCAAGCCCCAGTTCATTTTGGAGCTTTATCACGTCCTGTTCTAATTTTGGATCCGCCGTCCAAAAGAGGTAGTTGAGAACCTCCTTTTGTCCCCACGGATCCCCGGAAGGGCTTGCTACCAGACTGTCGGCGCGCGCATGGACGCCTCCTGAAATCAACAGGCTAGCCAGCGCCACCGCTAAAACCGCCAGTGAAACCGCCCGCCACCGGGCACCAAGTCTCGCCATGGTATGGATACCTACTTTAAAAATTTTTCCGATAAGCTTCCGCCGCCAGGAGAACCACACCCTCCAAGTTCCGTCTTACCATCCATCACCTTCCCTGACCCCAAACTTTCTCCTGCCATCTTTAGAATAGACCTCTTTCTCTCTGGTGTAAATACCACAAAAGTGGTATTTTGCACTGCCTCACAATCCGAGCCTGAGCCTGTCGAGTAATTCGCGCAAATTGCGGGCGTCAAGCCTTTCGGTAGACATTACGACGGTGGATTTTGGCCGTTTCAATGCTGATGCTCGTTGTAGGTCCGGATCCGTTCGCCGGATTTATACGACCAAGGGTGCATCGAGGGCATCTGCGGCTTGAGCGAGGCATCGGGTCCTTTTCGTTTTCTTCTCGGCTTCCTGGCGTTTTTTCGGAAAACCGACAAAACCGGTATGCAAGACGATTCACTCAGATTCACTGTGATTGTACTGCATTCAAAAATGAGAGTCAAGGGAAACACCCTCGACATTGTGAAGCCCAGCGGAGAGCGAAAGGGGCTGGGTTTTGACGCACGGGCTGCGGAACCCTCTTGGCACGCGTGCCCAAACACGCTTAGCCGGCAGGACTCGTCGAGGTCCGAAGCATCTTTGCCCAGCCGAGTCAGGCGTTGGCCCGGGAGCGTCTCCGACAGATCGACGAGGCGCTTCGGCCTCGGTATCCTCAGGTGGCGGCGCGCCTGGAAGCGGCAGACGAGGACGTCCCTGCCTATATGGCCTTCCCGCCGGAACACTGGCGGCGGATCCATTCGACCAACGTCCTGGAACGGTTGATTCGGGTGCTGGTGCGTCGGTTGGACGTCGTCGGGATCTTCCCCAATGTGGCGGCTGCCTTGCGGCTCATGGGGGCCGTGCTCGAGGAGCAGCAGGAGGAGGGGATGGCGTCTCGAAAGGATTTCAGTCCCGAATCGATGACCCGGCTTACGCCGGCTCCAGGCTCGTTTTCCGGGGCAGCCACCCGGAAGGAGGGGATGCATAACTTTTGACATCAGCCCACCCGAAGGGGAGCCCATTTACACCCCTTGACGGCACGTGACCTCCCGATGCGCCGAAAGAGGTTTAGGCGGTTTCATTCCACAAGGCGACCGTCGATCATACGCAGGATACGGTCGCATTGCTTTGCCACCCGGTCATCGTGCGTCGCAATGAGCACCGCCGCCCCCCGCGTTTTGATGGATAGAAAGAGCGTCATAATTTCCTGGGTGGTCTTTCCATCGAGAGCAGCCGTCGGCTCATCGGCGAGAATAACCATCGGTTCGTTTACCAGTGCCCGGGCAATGGCGACGCGCTGTCGCTCACCCCCTGACAGTTGCGACGCATTTTTCTTCAAGGCCCAACCAAGACCGACCTCTTCCAGCACTTGACGAGTTCTCGCCCGGATTTCCTGCCGGCCAGGTTTGGGATTTGCATATTGAAGGGGAATCATGACATTCCGCTCCACGCTTTCGTTCTCAATGATCGCAAATTCTTGATCGACGTACCCGAAAAATTTGTTCCGCAACCGAGCACGGCAAAACTCATCACAGACCGCTTCTTTTCCTCGGATCAGCACGCTCCCTTCTGTCGGCCGAAGGATGAGTCCCAGGACCTTGAGCAATGTCGACTTTCCGCTCCCGGACGGCCCCATCAAGGCAACGCACTCTCCCGCCGAGATCTTCAAGGAGACGGCGCGCACGGCCACGACTTGCGTGCGGCCATGACCATACACTTTGGTCACATTGCGTGCTTCTAGAATAGGTTTCACGCCCACCACCCTATCTCTTCTCGAGAAAGTACTTCACGGACCGAAGAGATCCACAAGAAAATAAACACAAAAACGAGGGCCAACATGACCCAAAGCGCTGCTTCCGGAGCAGGGACGCCCGCCACTTGGAAAAACATCCACATAAGAAAAAGCAAGATTTCCTGCGGCACCAGGAGGACGGCGGCCAAGAAGCCGCCAATGCGAAGCATGATATGAAGCGGCGTGGCTCCATACATTTGCCGGATCCTGAATGCTCGACGCTCTTCAAGGAACCTCACACGAGCAGACGACATGAATGCCGCAAAGACAAGGGCAAGAAATCCCAGCATGCCGATGATGTACATGGCAGAAGTCATCATGATCTGGCGAAACTTTTGCGGTTGGTCGACGGCCACATCCTGGGGAACGAGAAAGAGCCCTCCCTCCGCACACCCAGACACGTACGCATCCACATCCTCTTCAGACGGACCGAGGAGGACTGCACGCACAAGCGCTTCCTCTCGCTCGATTGGATGGAGGAGAGGAAGTAGCTTCGTCGGGGCACGGATGACGATGCGGTTATCCAAAGGCAAACCAGCGACACCGGGATCGAAAAAAGTGGTTCCCGGCGGCAAAGTGTTCACTACGGGGATGCGTTCTCCGGCGATGATCACCGAGTCGATTTCTTGACCTGCGAGTTTTGCGCCACGCGCGGCACACGGCGCGGGGTCACAGATTTTAAGATCCGGGAACAACTTGGAAATGATGTCCCCAAATAAGACCAGCGTAGGATGCCCACCGGCGAAATTGGGATCATCCAGGCCCATGTTGTACACGACCGCGGTATACGCTTCCTGGCGGTCGATCAGGTCCATCAAGAACTTCACGGTATGGTCATCGACGCTGCTTTCCATACCATACGGATAGTAGGGGGCAAAAACAACCGCATGACGTTCGCGGAGTTCTTTGGCCCCCCTGAGGACAGCGACCTGGGCCAGCACGTCCACCAGGGCGAACGACAAAACCGTGGTGGCGACCGCGATCATTCCGGCAAAGACAATTGCTGTCGGCCACCGCCGGAGCGCCATGCCAAAGCCGCCCCACACTTCATGCAACAAGAAGATTCACCTCGTAACGCGATTGAAGGGATATCCGATGCGAATGGTCAGATATAGGGTAAGAAACCAGGTGACGATGCCGCTGACGACGGAAGCAGCCGCAGCGCCTGCGAGGGTAAGGAAATGATCCGGCGCGAGGTGTATTTGACCAATTGCGGCAAGCGAGATACCTGCAAAAAGAACTCCTATGACGCCGCCCAGCACCAAGCCGGGCAAACCGCCCACCAGGTTCTCCCGGACAAGGTCCCACGGGAGTGCACCGATCAAGTCCAGTATCATGTGTAAATTGCCCTCTTCGGCGAATGAAAGGACAGGTCACTCAGGCATTCACAACGTGCAGCATGGCCGGCTCAGTGGATTTCTGTTGTTCCTTCTTCCACTGCCAATACTCATCCATATTCAGGTAGCGGTGCCCAGTGGTCCACGTCTCGTCTATCTCCATGAGTAGCGCTCCAAGCAACCGTATCACGGATTCCCGGTTGGGAAAGATGCGGATGACTCTTTCACGACGGCGAATCTCCTCGTTGAGTCGTTCCACGCCGTTCGTGGTACGCAAGCGCCGCCGATAGCGATCCGGCAAGACCAGCACGGCCGTGACGTCGTCAAAGCCCTCCTCTAGCACCTTGACGGCCTTGG
>NZ_JXBB01000030.1 GCF_001653195.1 Hydrogenibacillus schlegelii | reverse complement strand
TCTTCCGGCGGACGGGCTTCTCTTTCAGGCGCACGGCGCCGATGCGAGGGAGCACGATGTGGCGCGCCTTTCCGGGATAACGCCTGTCACTCCCGTCCAGAAGCAGGCGAATCGTGCCGGAACTGTTGTCCAGCCGGAAACTGTCCCGCCGGTCGTGTTTCCGCCGGAACTTCGGATAGCCGATCTTCCGGCCGATCTTCCGCCCGCGAAAGAAGTTTTGGAACGCCTTTTCCAGATCCCGAAGCGCTTCCTGCGGCGCCCATTTGGACACTTCGTACATCCACGGGAAGTCCGTCTTCTTCAGGCGGTTCAGTTCCCGGTGGAGTTCGATGGCGTTTGTCGTGCGGCCTTCTTTTTCGTAGATCTCGATCCATCGCGCGAGGCCCCAGTTGTAGGCGAAGCGGGCGGCCCCGGCGTGCTTGGCGAGGAGGATGCGCTGGTCGACGTTGGGATCGAGTTCGCACCGGTAGGCTCTATGGATCTTCCCGCTGAAGCGCCTCCGGCGCCTTTTTTGCCCGACGTCTCGGGGAACGCTTGCCGTACAAGCGGGCGGCCAGGGACGTGAGGACCTCGGTCACATCGCGCACCAGGTCATCGTCAACCTCTCTTTCTTCTTGCCCTCTTTGACCCAGCACCACGCCGTCTTGTAGGGGATGCCGCGATTTTTGGCCCATTGGCTGAGTTTCATGGGTATATTTTATCCGAGAAAGTGATGAAGATCAATCGTATTTTCAGCTGCTGGCAGCCCTCTTTCTGTATGCGCTCCACACCGGACTGGCCCATCGGTCAGCCGGGATGAGCGCGTTTTTATCAGCGTCGGTTGCCGTCTCCCAGGGGCTTTTGTCGGCCGCCCTTTTGGCGTACGTGTTCCTGCTCGGCCGGGTGCTTCAGCGGTAAAAGTCTTCCAGCTGGAGGAGGGATCCGATTCATGACCGAGGCGAGAAACCGTCCATCCCCTCGCCCGCTCCAAACCCCAACCGTTACGCCGGACGAGATCCGCGAGCTGCTCAAAACCGTCTACGATCCGGAACTGGGCGTGAATATTGTCGACCTCGGCCTCGTCGATGAGATTCGCATCGATGACGGTCGGGCGAGAATTCGGATGACGCTGACCACTCCGGGGTGTCCGCTGCACAATTCGATCGCCGGCGGAGTAGAGCGCCTGCTCAAGCTTCAGCCCGGCATCCGGGAAGTCACGGTGGAGCTGGTCTGGAACCCGCCGTGGTCGCCGGAGAGGATGTCCCGGGAAGCCCGGCGCAAACTCGGTTTGTCATAACCGCACGGCGCCACTGGTCTTTACACTTCCTGCCCCATTTTTTGTTTCAGCGCCGCTACATTGAGCAGCCGGATTTCGCCGCGCCGGTAGTCGATCAGTTGCTCTTTTTTCAGGTCGTTCAGGACGCGATTGACCGTTTCCCGGGTCGTCCCGATCATGGAGGCAAGGTCCTGATGGGTCAAGGGCAGGCGTATCGCGGCCCCCGTTTCTTGGTTGTCGGTCAGAGAAAGGTGGACCAGAACGGTCATGAGCCTTTGCCGCACTTCCCCGGATAAGGCGGCGGAAAGCTGAGCCTGCAGGTCGCTGATCTTTTTCTCCAGCATGTCCCAAAGCGCAAGCTGGATCTCCTGATGGGTCGTGATCAACGTCCGCAACGCCTCCCGGGTCATCCACAGGACGAGCGTCTCCTCCAGGGCTTCCGCCGTCCCGGGATAGCGCCTTTGCTGGAGCAGCCCGATATGGGGAAACATGTCTCCCTTCTGCAAAATGGAAATGATTCGTTCATTGCCCTGGCCGTCCATCTTGTAGACCTTCACCCAGCCGTCGACGATGAAGTAAACGTCCTTCTGCTCCTCCCCTTCCGTAAAGATGATCGAGCGCTTTGCAAACGTCCGTTCGCGCATGCGCTCGCCGATTTCCGCCAACCGTTCCTCCGGCACATCCTTGAAGAGGAAGAATTGCTTGAGCGCCGTATGGCGATGCCGGCCGCTTTCCAATCGAAGTCACTCCCGACGAAACCGGCGTAAGAGCCCGTGCTTTTCCCGGGTATTTTCGCGACGAGGGAAGGGATCGCGATGCAGAACTTAGATTCCTTGGGGGCTGCCCGAAGATCCGGCCGCGCGCTTCTTTTCCGCTTCCGCCTCACGCGCCGCTTTATGCTGACCGGATGGGGGTTTTTTGGCGCCGCCTGGATCTTGCTCGGCATGTCTTCCGAGGCCCTTGCCGCCGGCAACCGCTTTTCTCCGCTTATGCTCGCCGCCGTCCATCTTCTGACCGTCGGCTTTGCCCTTCACGTCATCCAGGGGGCCATTCTCTTGATGACGCCCATTCTTTTTCAGGGAGCCCTGTTCCACGTCGGACTGGCCCGCCTGGAGCTCGGCTTTTCGCTCTTCGGGGCCGCCGGACTCGTTTTTCAATTTGCCCACGCCGGCGGTCGTTCGGTCGCCTGCTTCGGCGCGCTCCTCGCCCTGGCCTACGCGATTTTGCTTCTCAACCTCGTCCGGAGCATCAGGACCGCCCGACGAAAACGGGACGCCCTGTACACGCTCTGGCCCGTCCTCTGGCTCGGCGTGACCTTAATCGACGGCCTGCGCCTTGCGTGGGGGATCGTTCCGAACGAAAAAGCCCTTTTCGCGCACCACCTCACCGCCGGGCTTCTGGGAACGATGACGGCTTTGATCGGCCTTCTTTCGCCCCGGTTGCTTTCCGTCTTCGTTTCGTCCCGGAGCTCTCCCTTCGCCCGAAAGCCGCGGCCGGAGCCGTGGCTGTTCGCAGGCGTTTTGGCGCTGGTCATCGGCGGAGATCGGCCGGCCCCGTTTGTCGTCGGCAGCGTGCTGTTCCTCACCGCCTACGGCCTTATCGCCTTCAGAGCCTTGCAGGCGCTCCGGAACCGAAGGCGCCGGGAACTCGACTGGCCGATCCCTTGGATCGTCGCCGGCTTTCTGCTCGGCCTCCCGGCGACCGCCGGCTGGCTGGCGGCCGATTGGGCGGTCCGGTCCGGAACGAAGGAAGCGCCTCTTTTTCTCGCCGCCCTCTTATTTCACCTGATGGCTTTCGTCGCCACGACGATCGCCGCGTATCTGGCTCGGATTCTTCCGTTTCTGCGCTGGTCGGTCCGCTATGACCCGGCCGTCCGGCCGGAAATCTGGAAAACCCCGGATCAGGTGCCGAAGCCCCGGCAGATGATGCCGGCACGGCCGGCGATGTTCGGGATGGCCGCCTTCCCGGCGGCCGCGGGCCTGTTCGCCCTGTCCGTTCTCACCGGGCAGGCTTTTTGGGCCGAAATGGGGGCGGGGATCGGCGTCCTCGGATGGAGCGCCTATACCGCCGCGCTGGCGCTCATGGAGCGGCGTTAGGCACATCCGGGCCGCATGCGGGGCGACGCCAATCCTCGGGGCGCGTCCCCTAAGGGCGACCGCCGGGGAGCGAGAGGCCCGCGACCGGCACGGCCAGGCCGATCGCCCGGCGCGCCTTTTCTCCTTCCAGCGTCGCCGTCCCGAAGACGACGGCGAGAACCGTCCCGTCGGCGGCAAGAACCGGCGAACCGCTGTTGCCGGGGAAGATCGGCGCGTCGAGGGCGATCGCCTCCCGCCCGTCCTTCAGGCGGACGGGGCCGAGCACGGTCCCCCGGACGGCGACGTCCGTCTCAAACAGCGGATGGCCGACGACGACGATCGCCTCGCCGGGGCGCGGCATGCGGTCGGCGAGCGGAAGGACCGGATAGCTCCGCTCCGCCTCGCCCATCCGTTCCGTTTCGTCTTGCGCGCCGCTCCTCGACGGCCGAAGGAGGGCCACGTCCTTGGACGGATCCGACCAGACGAGGGAGACAAAAAGCCGCCGGCCGTCGGGAAACACGGCCCAGGCTCGGCCGGCGTCGCCGACGACGTGGCGGTTCGTGACGATCGCCCCTTCCGGGGCGATGTTGAAGCCCGTCCCGTGGCCGTCCGGCGTGACGACCGCGACGATCGCCGGCCGGATCGCCGCGACCGCCTCATCCCCGACGAGGCGCTCTTCGGCCTTCCGTTCGGCGGTCCGTCCGAAGAGGAGGGGAAAAAGCCCCAGTCCGTTGGCAAGAAGCCCGACGATCACCAGCCCCACGACGAGTCGCCTTGCGCCGCGACGCGGGGGCGGAAGATCGTCCCCTTCTTCCGGCCGTTCGGCGCGACCGTCCTCCGAAGCGCCTTCGTCCTCCGAAATACGGGCCGCCTCCGTTCGGCCGTTGTTGCGGGGAGCGCCGCCCGCCTGTTCGACGTCGTCGTTTTCTTTCATGGCCGCCTCCCTTCGTTCGCGGTCGCCGCCCTTCGTTCGCGATCGCCTCCCCTCGCCTGTGGCCGCCTCCCGCCCCTGACGTTCTTCTCAGGGAGCCGCGGGTGCGGGCGCTGGAGGCCCGCACGACGAGCTCCGGCGGAAACCGCCACTCCTCGCCGAACTGAAGCGTCGGCCCCCCTTGTCCGCTCCCGGAAACCTGTCCGCTCCCAAAAAGGAGGACGGACACGGCGAGGCGCCCCATGTCCCGAAGCGACTGGGCGACGCTCGAAAACGGCGGGGCGGCCAGGGCGGCGAGCGGTGTATCGTCGAAGCCGACGATGCCGACCGCCTCCGAGACGGAAAGCCCGGGCGTCCGCACGGACCGAAGGACGTCGAGGTCCAGCCGGTCGTTGCAGGCAAATACCGCCGTGGGCGCCACTTCCGCGGTTTGGTGGACGACCGTCGTCCAGGCTTTCGGAACCGGCGCCGGAAGCGCCACGACGGACGCGGCATCGATTCCTCGCGAAAGGAGCCGCTCGGCAAACGCCGTAAGACGCTCGCGGCAGCTTTCGACCGCCCCCGATTCGGGGACGAGGACGACGCCGGTCGCCCGGGCGACGCCGGAGATCGTCGGAGGCATCGTGATCCCCATGGGAGTTGTTTTGGCCTCATTATATCGAAAAAATCGCCCGACATCCCCAGCATCGGGCGATTCTCGACAGAGGGCGGTTGGATGATCACGTCCGACCCGCACTCAATCGCCGTACGCCTCATCCGCCGAACATCAGGCGAAGCCCAAGCCAGCTGACGATCAGTCCCAGAAGAAGGTTGAGTCGCCCCACCCAGCGCCCCAACGCCCGGTAAGAGCCCCGAGTCACCGTCCCTCCCCTGGCCCGCAACCGGGCCATCGCCACATCGTGCAGTACCGTCAACAAGAGAATCCCCAGCACCCCAAGCAGTTTCCAGCCGAGAGTTCGTCCTAAAGGCGTCCGGTAAAACCCCAGATCAAAAAGCGTCTTCCATGGGACGTTAAGAAAATAAAGGTTTCCCACACCCGTCGCCACCAACAGGGCCAGAGCCCCCAACATCCAGGGACGCGATTGCATCCCCACTTCATGGTAGAGCTGGGCTCGTTTTGCCGTATCCCCCTGCCGATACACCACGGGTGTCAGGATCAGCATCAGCGTCAGCATCTCTCCGATCCAGAACATGGCCGCCACCAAATGGAGGTAAAGCATGAGGAACTTTACCGTCATGGATGCTTCACCACGCTTCGCTCCTTTCTCCGGTCCTCCGTCCCGAACGGGCGGCAATCGCGATGAAATCGCTTGTCCCCAACGTCTCCTTGTCCCCGTTGTTCCTTTGTCCCGGTGTGGATCGAGTCTATCACAATTCCGGCAGGTGATCCGTGAAAGATATCACAATGTTGGGTGACAGTCGCTCGGGCGGACGGCTCCTCACGATCGAATCGGACCGCGGAATCGGGGAAAAGATCACGATAACGCAACGCCCGCTCTTTCGGCCCGGCATTCCGGCTTTTCCGATCCGGCGTGTGACGAATCTCTCGGCAAAATCGCACACGATGCGGTACGGTCGGTGTGTCCCCGGATCAGGCGGTGCGAAAATCCTTCAAAAGTAAGCCGGTAAAACCTTTAGGATGAGAAGGAGGAGCGCAATGCCGCAAAAAATGTTGCTGTCCGAGGCATTTTCGATCCCTGCCGATCGACCGTTCCGCCGGATCTGGCGCCGGGATGACCCGAGAACCGACGTCCTCATCGGCCTCAAACCGGCCCAGCGCATACCGGAGCACTCCCATCCCGGATCCGAGGTAATGCTTCTCATGCTGCAGGGTAAATTGCAGGTGACCCTATCCGGGGAAATAATCGAACTTTCGGTGGGGGAGCTGTTACGTGCTTCCGGCGACGATCAACTGGCTTTGGACAATGTTGGCGAAATCGATGCCTATGTCCTTGTCATCCTTCAAGAGCATCATTAGCCTCCGCCAAAATCATCATTGACCTCGTTCTTACCGATTGCGTTTCCGGCGGATCAGGAAGCTCTCCTCCCCCGCCTCGGCCGGATGTGAAACCAGAAAGCGACGAAGCGCTACGAAATGCACAGTCAGAGTTTCTCACCCTGTCGGTCATAATTCCCGTCGAGAAGCAGGGGACTAAACCGGGAAACCGCTTTGCTACGTCCTCCTCGACGCCATTACGCTGGAGGCGCTTCGGCCATGAGACGGAACGTGTATCGCGATTTTAAGGCCGGCATCCGGAGGGCCGGCGTGCCGGAGATTCGCTTTCACGACCTCCGGCACACGCACGCGACGTATCTCCTGTCGAAGAGGTGGCACCCGAAGGTCGTTTAGGGACGGCTGGGACACGCGAGCATCCAGATCGCGCTCGACACGCACTCGCACGGCTCCCAAGCCTGCAGGACAGTCTGGCAGATGCAACGTTAAACACTCATCTCTATGACGTCAAAATGGCGGCAGAAAGGCCGGTAAAACGGCCGGTAAAAAAAAGACCTCCGGAGAGTAATCCCCGGAGGCCCTGATCTTCGCAGTATGGACTGGTGAGCCATGCAGGATTCGAACCTGCGACACCCTGATTAAAAGTCAGGTGCTCTACCTCTGAGCTAATGGCTCACCGGCTGGCTGGGGTGGCTGGATTCGAACCAACGATCGCGGATCCAAAGTCCGCTGCCTTACCGCTTGGCTACACCCCAACGTGCATTCGCCGCGATGTGAGAACGCCGTTCGGCGAACCAAGATCGCTGGTGGAGGGGGACGGATTCGAACCGCCGAACCCATGAGGGAGCAGATTTACAGTCTGCCGCGTTTGACCGCTTCGCTACCCCTCCACGGCATGGTGGACGATGACGGGATCGAACCGCCGACCTCCTGCTTGTAAGGCAGGCGCTCTCCCAGCTGAGCTAATCGTCCGCCGCGATGGTGACCCGTAGGGGATTCGAACCCCTGAATGCCGCCTTGAAAGGGCGGTGTGTTCGTCCACTTCACCAACGGGCCGGATGGCTCCGCAGGCAGGATTCGAACCTGCAACCCTCCGGTTAACAGCCGGATGCTCTACCGTTGAGCTACTGCGGAACGGGAACGCGCTGATCGGATCGCCGAAACCATTGGGGTTCCTCAGCCGCGACGTTGAATAGTATATCGCAAAGCGATGTTCCCATCAACGGAAAAAAATACATATTGCTCTTCCCGGAAGCGTCATCCGGCCTTCCCCCCGTCGCCGCCCGCCTCGGCGCTTTCCTTTTCGAGCGCCGCCAGCCGTCGCGTCCGGTCGTTCGCCTGCCGAAGCCAGCGGCCGAGCAGGGCGCGCCGCTCGTCACGGCCGAGAAAAAATCGCTCTCCGACGAGCGCGCGCGCTTTTTGCGTCGCCGTGTAAAGCGTGATGGCGGCCGCGACGGAGACGTTCAGGCTCTCGACAAACCCGACCATCGGGACGATGAACCGGACGTCGGCGAGCGCCCGGGCGGCCTCCGAAAGCCCGTCCTTTTCGTTGCCGAAGACGAACGCCGTCGGCCGGGCAAAATCAAGCGCCTCGAGGGGAACCGCCGTCGGATCGAGGGCGCTTGCGGCGATCACATACCCCGCGGCTCGAAGGGCCGAAAACGCCGCTTCCGGCGAAGGATGCCGGTGGATCGTCAGCCAACGCTCTGATCCGCGGGCGACGCCCTCGGAGGGGCGAAAGGGCGCTTTGCCGACGAGGACATGAACGTCCTGAACGCCGAACGCATCGGCCGAGCGGAGGACCGCCGCCTGATTGTGTCCGTCGTCGACCGCTTCGAGGACGACGGTCACATGCCGGGTCCGCCGCGCGGCAACCGTGTAAAGACGACGGAAGCGCTCCGGCGTCATTTCCGCGACGTATCGAAGATCGTCCGGCTCCAGAAGGCCCTTTTGTAGTGCCTCCCGAACGAGCGAATCGTCCGACATCGGACCGAAGGCGCCGGACCGCTCCGGGATCGAGGGCGTCGACACCGAATTCCCCCCACGCGCTTCATCTTGCACCACGGCGTTCGGAAACAAAACTTCGGAAACAAAACAAAGGCGGTTTCCCGCCTTCCCTGGAACTTGAGCACTTATTCGCCTTGCACGCCCGCCGGCACCGACGGTCGGCAAAACCCGATTCCCTCAAAACCGGATCGTGGGGGGCAAAGCCTCGACCGATTCGGATCCGTCAGCTTCACGCGTTACCGCGCTTCCACCTCGGACCGATCGACCTCGTCGTCTACGAGGGGTCTTACCCGGTCAAGC
>NZ_JXBB01000029.1 GCF_001653195.1 Hydrogenibacillus schlegelii | reverse complement strand
TATTGGCAGTGGAAGAAGGAACAACAGAAATCCACTGAGCCGGCCATGCTGCACGTTGTGAATGCCTGAGTGACCTGTCCTTTCATTCGCCGAAGAGGGCAATTTACACATGATACTGGACTTGATCAGATCGTCCAACCCGTGAAGAAGCGCTTGATAGGTCCTCTCTTTTTCCTCAAGCGTCCGGCGAAGCGCGGCGATCTTCTCCTCCAGCGCCTTAAGGCGCACGCCCGCTTCATGGCCCTTCCACCGCTCGTAAGCCGCCTCGGCCGCTTCCCGGGCCCGCCTTTCGCCTTCTTCCGCCTGCCTTTGTCGTTCGATCGCCTCTTCATGCGCCGCGCGAAGCTTCTCCAGCCGTTCCTGATGCGCCTTCCAGTCCGCTTCGGCCAAAAACCGCCTCAGTTCGCGGACGACATAGTCTTGTTCGATGGCCGTCCGGTGCCATTTTTCATACTCCCTGTACGTCCCGCGGATGGAACGGAGCGCTTTTTGACGCGCTTCCAGCCCCTCGAGCTCGTGCCGGTAGCGTTCATAGAGCTGGAAGTTTTCCCGAAGCAGATCGATTTTCAGCGGTTTCGGTTCCAACAAATACTGTTCGACGAAATCGCGCACACTGCGGATCGGTTGAAAGGCAATCGCCCTGGAGAAGACATTGAAAAAGCGATCGCGGAGACTCCCCAGGCGGGTTAAGAGTTGCCTGCGGTATTCGTCCTTGTTCCGTTCGAATATGACCCGCCGTCCGCCGAATCCCATGTGCGCGCGACGGAAGGACTCGCGGTTTCTGAGCGCGCCGCTTGCCTCAAGAAAGGAGAGTTCTTGAAGACGCGTTTCCGCCAGGATGAAATACTCGGTCTCGTATTGTTCATCCGCAAACACGTCGATCACGGCGCCGACGACGAACGGCTCCGCCTTGTCCGTATCGTCAAATTCGGCGACGATGTAGGTCGTAAAATCGCCGTCTCGAAGCGCATGCCGGTCCTCATCGCTCACTTTGCCCCGCAGATAGTCGATCATCTTGCGCTTGGCGTCTTCGTGGGCGGCGGCATTGAAACGGATTTGGCGCTGATCGGCGATGAAGAGCACCTGAAGCGCATCGATGATCGTCGACTTGCCGGTCGCGTTTTTGCCGGTGATGAGCGTCCTTCGGCCGAAGGTCAACGTTTCGTCGTCAAAATAATGCCAGTTGATCAAACGGAGGGCGGTGAGCCACTTCAACACCTACGACCCCCAGACCCGATATCGTCTATCGTCTTTCCGCGCGATCCGCCGCGTCTTCGTCGTCGCCTTCGCCGGGTTCGCCCTCCCGATCCGTCGATTGGGCAAAGCGGGCGATTTTTTCCTGAAGGGCGAGAATCTCCTGCGTGTCGACCGCATACAGCCACGTGTGGTGCAGCACATACCGGCTGTCGTCGGTAAGGCCCTCGCCGTCGAGGGGATCTAAAAGCTGGTAACCGCGCACCAGGCGAACGAGCCGCTCGAGCGCCGTCCGCCCGGGAAGCGGCAGGCGAAACGTCTCATACTTGGCGCGAATCTCGGCGAGGGTCACGACCGGCTGACGGGAAAGCGATAAGGCATGCCGTTTTTCTTCGTAGATGAGCCGCAGGATGAGGAGCCAGATCGTCTCCTCCCGATTGAAATTCCGCCTTAGCGCCGCGCCCGGCGGCGCGACGAAGACGACCTCGTGGCTTTCGTCGATGATGAAATCCCAGCCGAGGAAACGAAAAAATCGTTCCAGCCGATCGCGCTCGCGGCGAATGATCGCATACCGTTCGCGCTCCTTGTCCCGTACGAGAAAATTCACCGCGATCAACCGGTTGATCATTTCGCTCAACCGTTCCCTTTCGCGTTCGCCGAGCGCTTCCTCAAACACGGCTTGTCCCTCTTTCTGAAGTCGCGGTCTTCTTCGGCTTCATCATGAACGCGCGTCGCCTTCCCGCCCCCCTCGCCGGAGAACGAGCCGGTGGTTGGCGAACGTATACGGTCCGGACGCGACCATCTCCCGCGGTTCGATCCGCTCCAGAAGAAAAGACGAACCGCCGTCTTGGCCGTAAACATAAAGGTATAGCAAAAGGAGCGCTTCCTCCGGGCGTTCCGGCGCCCATTCGGCGAGCTCCATCGCCTGACGCGAACCGAGACGCTCCCGGACGGCGGCCTCGACTTCGGCCCGCGTGATGGCCGCCTCAAGACGTTTCCTGTACTCGGCCTGAACCGCCTGCCGAAGCGCGTCCGGGACGGGCGAAACGACGGGCGGCGCCATCTGATGCGCACGGGCGCGTTTTCTGGGCGTCATGAGCGAATCCGGAACGGCCGCTTCCGCGCGTCTGAAGGGAAACAGCGAAGGCAGCGACACCGCCGACGCGCCTTCCGGAGCGCTCCCCGGGACGTCTTCCGGCGCACGCGCCGACGCGCCTTCCGGCGCCAACGCCGGTTCGTCCTCCGAAGACGCCCCGAAGACGCCCCCTTCCGGCGCCCGGGCCAGGGCGTCCAGGATTTGCGCCAGCGCCTGATCGAGCCCGCCGTGCTGGCGGCTTAAGTATCGCGCCCGATCGTAGGAGGCCCGCACGTATTGATGATGCCGCAAATCGATCTGATAAAGAATCTCGTCCATGTCGTTGTAGACCGATTCGATCGTATCGAGCGCCGATACAAGATCCCGCTCGGCCTCTTCCCGCGAAGCGTAAAATTTCTCTTCCAGACCGTTTCGGATCGTCTGCTCCATCCGCTCGGCGTCGAGGCGCCACTCCCGAACGGTATTTAAGATCTGCAGCCGATAGCGGGAGACGTGGTCGGACGTCTTCAAGCGATGATAGCTTTTGTCGATGATCTCGCTTTGGTACACCTCAAAATGGTGGGCGAGCACGTCTCCCAGCGACGACTGCTTTACGACCGTTTCCATGTGGTGCTTCATGTTCTGATAGAGCGTCAAAAGCTCCCGTTCAAAGGAAAGCGTTATCTCCCGCGCTTCGCGGACGGCGAGCGCCGGGCGGCGTCTGGCTTCCTCGCCGGTGAGCACGCCGTACGTGGCGAAGGCAAAGCGCTGATATTCGATCGCCTTGGGATCCGCAAGTTCGTTCAGGAGCGCCAAAAAGCGGTTCGTGTAGGCGGGCAGGACGACGTAATCGCGGAACGACTCCCGCGTCTCGATGTCGATCCAGCCGATTTCCGCCAGACGGCGGATGAGCGCGTTCGCCTTCTGACGCGCATCTTCGGTCATGCCCAAAAGGTTTTCGGGCGTGCCCGAAGGGTTCGTTACCGAACTTTTCGGCGTCTCCGGAGCGCCTTCGTTCGCTTCTTCGTCGAATTCGTCCAGCGCGCCGCTTAAGCCCTGTTCGATCCATGACTCAAACAGTTCTTGAAACGAGTCGCGGAGCGCCTCGAGCGGAATGCCGAACCGCGCTTTCCGCGACTCCTCGAAGAGAAGGAGCGCCGCCTCGGCGTAGATGTGCTTGTTCGGACCGGAAAGCGGCGAAAAAAAGAGCTCCGGCAACACTTCAAAGAGTTTCATTGTCCTGGCATCCCCATGTCCTCCCGGCATCCCCCGATCATCGATCGTCAACCGGCGTCATACAGCCTCCAAAGACCGCGCAGCGCATTGAAGTAGATCGCCGGGACCTCCCGAAGATGGCCGACGATTTCCTCCGGCCAGTATTCGCCGACGAAAACCCCCGCGTACGACGCTTCAACCTCCGCGAAGCGGGCGAGCAGCATGGCGCGAAAGAGATGAAAGCGGTTGGAGACGATGATCGCCGTCGCGTCGCCGCGCTCGGCCATGATGCGGCGGGCGTGGATGAGATTTTCCAACGTCGACGTCGATGACGTCTCCGCCACGATCGCCTCCGGCGGAACGCCGCGGGCGATCAAATAGTCGCGCCCGGCGATGCCCTCCGAAATCGGCTCCGTCGGCCCCTGTCCCCCGGTGGTGATGATCACCGGAGCGTAGCCGGCCTCATACAGCCGCACGGCCTCATCCAACCGCGCCCGATAGAACGGCTTCGGCCCGCGAGCGTCGACGTTGGCGCCGAGGACGATGATGACGTCGGCGGAGGCGGGCTTCGACCAGAACGGAAAGCCGATCACCAGCCCTTCGGGGATCAAAAAGAGAAGGGCCAGCGTCAAAAGCGCGATCCGCAAACGGCTCCGCTTCGCGCGCCGCCTTCGCCCCGACGTCAAGCGACCGAAAAGCGCACGCCATGCGTCCATTTCTCAAGGCACTCCTCAACCGTTTACGGACACCTTGCCTTCAATTTTAATGCATCGCTCATGTTAACGCATCAGCCACCCGCACCGAGGTCCCGCCTTGAGCAAAATGAGCATCACGTCGACGTGATTGCCGGTCGGCCGAAGCGCGTTTACCGGGCGGCCGAAAAGAAGCGCGCTCTCCCTGCTGCCGAACCCTCAGCCGTTCGGTGCACTGCCGTTCGTCAATGGGGCGGTACAAACGGAACACAGGGGCGATCCAATGTTGATCAACGTTCGGTAAGGGGAGACCTCAACGGAACAAAAAGCGATCGCCTCTTACCAGCTGCTCCGTCCTTTTCAGCTTCTTTACCGGCTTCCTCCTCCCGGATATGCGCAAGCCGCCCCCGCACCCACACCATCCGCACCGCAAACGACGCATCGAGCAGCACGACGTCGGCCAGCCGGCCCGGCAAAAGCGCGCCCCGTTCCCCGTCGAGGCCGAGCGCCCGGGCCGGGTTGAGCGTCGCCGCCCGGACCGCCTCCACAAGCGGAATGCCGGCGTCGACGAGATGTTTGAGCGCCTCGTTCATCCGAAGGACGCTCCCGGCGAGCGTCCCGTCCGCAAGCGTCGCCCGGCCGCAGCGCACCGTCACTTCCCGGCCGCCGAGCTCGTAGACGCCGTCCGGTCGCCCTTTCGCCCGGATGCCGTCGGTGATGAGGACGACCCGCTCCGTCCCCTTGGCCCGAAACACGAGCCGAAACAGCGCCGGATGGACGTGCACCCCGTCCGCGATCAGCTCGACCGTCAGACGATCATCGACGAGCGCCGCGCCGAGGGCGCCCGGCGCCCGGTGATGGAGCGGCCGCATCGCGTTGAAGACGTGGGTGATGTGCCGCGCGCCGCGATCGGCGGCGGCGACGACCGTCTCGTAGTCGGCGTCCGTATGGCCGACGGAGACGACCACCCCCTCCCGGACGAGTTCCGGGATGAGCTCCAAAGCCCCGGGAAGCTCCGGCGCCATGGTGATGAGGCGGATCCGCCCGCCGGCGGCCTCGTTCAGCCGGCGAAACGCCGCAAGCGCCGGCGCCCGAAGCGCCTCGACCGGATGGGCGCCGGCGCGGGCCGGATGAAGAAAGGGACCTTCCAGGTGAACGCCGAGGAGGGCGGCGCCGGCCTCCGCCGCGCGGTCGCCTGCCTGCTCGATGGCTTCAGGAGCGCGGTCGCCCGCCTGCTCGATGGCTTCCGGAGCCCGGCCGTCCGCCTGGGCTCCCCCCTGCGAGGAAAACGCCGACGCCGCCGAAGCCGGAGCCGCATCGAAGGACGCCGCGACGTTTCGAAGCGCCCGGACGAGCCGTTCCTCCGACGCCGACATCGTCGTCGCGCAAAAGGCCGTCGTCCCCTCCCGAAGCAGCGCCCGGGCGATCATCCGGAGCGCTTCGGGCGTCCCGTCCATCACGTCCGCGCCGTCCGCCCCGTGAACGTGGAGGTCGATCATGCCCGGAATCGCGACGAGATCCGGCCCGAGGGCCCGTGCGTCGATCACCCGCGGTCGCTCTTCTGCGGAAGAAGAAGCTCCGTCGGCGGACCAAGCTTCCTCGGGAAGATCGCCGCCCGAAACACCGTTCTCGGCCGCCGCGCCGTCTTCCGCGCCGTCCGCCTCTCCGACGAAGACGATGCGCTCTCCCCGCGTCCGGATGATGCCGTTCGGGATCAGGCGATCCGGGAGGACGACCTGCACGCCGCGAATTTCCCACGACATTTCGGCCATCGACATTTCTGCCTCCTGGGACTGAAAAATCATGCATCCTTAGGCTGTAACAATGAATCCGGCAAAAACCCCCGTGTCCGGAGCGCCTCGACGAACCGCCGGTAGCGCGCCTCGTAAAGGGAAGCCCGGTCCGGATCCGGCTCGATCACCTCGACCGGCCGGACCCAGGCCCCGACCGTCTCGGCGACGCTTTGCCGCAAAACATAGGCACCGGCAAGAATCGCGGCGCCGTAAGCCGCCTCCGGCACCGCCGGAACCCAGAGGGGGCGGTTCAAAATGCTCGCCCGCACCCTGAGCCAGGCCCGGTTCCGGGCGGTGCCGCCGGCGACCCGGATCGGCCCCTCGATCACCGCGCCGAGGGACAAAAGCCGTTCCAGAGCGAGCCGCTCGATGTACCCCATCCCCTCGAGATAACCGGCGAAAAGCGCCGCCGCCTCCCGCTCCCCCGGCTCCCCGCTCGCCCCGTTCGCCGCTTCGGCCGCCGGCGCGCTCGTCGGACCGGAGGAGGCGCCCGAACGGCCGGTCGGATCTGCCGCCGGCACGACAAACCCCTCGGCCGCCGGCGCGAGAAACGGAAACCGCTCCCCCCGACCGGCGAGCGGATAGACGAGGTACGGCGACGGAAACCGGACCAGACGGCTGAGCCGCTCCAGCCGACGGGCTCCGAACCGTTCGACGAGCGCCTGCCCGCCGGCGTTGCTCGCCCCGCCGGGCATCCACCAGCCGTCCGGGTGCCGGTGAGCATACACCCCGCCGTCCGGATCGGCAAGGAGCGACCGCGTGACTCCTTTGACGACGAGGGTTGAACCGATGACGCTCGCCCACGCCCCCGGCTCGGCGGCGCCGGCGGCAAGCTGCGACGTCGCGCCGTCGGTCATCCCGGCCACGACCGGAAGCCCGACCGGAAGCCCCGTCCGTTCCGCCGCCCACCGTCCGATCGCGCCGAGGACCGTCCCCGAAGGGACGACCCGCGGCAGCCGCGCCGGATCGATGCCGAGGGCCGTGAGCACCTCCGACGGCCACCGCCGCTCGAGGAGATCGAAGCCCATCTTGAGGGCGTCCGATTCGCTCGTCACCCCGGCTTCGCCGGTCAAAAGGCCGACGACATAGTCCGCCGCGTGGACCACCCGCGCCGTCTCTTTCCAGACCGCCGGCTCATGGCGCTTCACCCACAGCACCTTCGGCAGGGCAAACGCCGGCGTCATGCGATACCCGAGACGCCGCCAGAGCGACCGGCCGGCCGCATCCACCTCCGCCGCTTCCCGAACGGCCCGGAGATCCCCGTAAAGGATCGCCGGTCGAAGCGGCCGGCCGTCTCGACCGAGAAACACGACCGTCCCCGACGTCCCGGTCACCGAAAGCGCCCGAAGTTCCGGACGCGCCCGGCCCGCCATCCCGGCGCGCACCATCTCCGAACCCGTCTGCGTCTTTGGCCCGGCGCCCGGCGCCGCCCGGCCGCCTCCGGTCGGCGCTCGGCCCGCCCCATCGGCGCGGTACGCCTGAAGCGCCTGCCGCACCGCCCGTTCCACCTGCGGCCACCACGCTTCCGCCGGCTGCTCCATCCGGCCCGGCATCGGACGGTTCGGAGACGAAAGCGGCGCCCGACCTTCGGCGAGCGGCCTCCCGTCCTCGCCGACGATGAGCGCCCGCACCCCGGACGTCCCGAGGTCGATGCCCATGACCGCCATTCCGAGCCCTCCCCGATCTGCCGCCGGCGCAAAGCACGCCGGCCCTTCGTCGCCCTTGAAGCCGCGCCCCGGCTCCCACCCCCGAGGACGCACTTCCCCGCCGGAACCGCCGAGTCGTGCTCCCCCCGGCCCGGCCGGGGATCATGCTGCCGGATCGGCCGCCGGCCGGCGCCGAGCGCCCGCCCTTCCCGATCGAAGACGATCGCCCGGAAGCTCGTTGTCCCCTGATCAAGGGCGTGAGGATCCCCCCGTTTCCCCTCATGCGTCCCTCTCCCAGTACGGCATCACGTCTTCCATCGCCGCCTTCAAAATCCGGACGATCTCCTCCGCCTCGCTCCGGCCGATCGTGATCGGCGGCGCGATCCGGGCGACGTTTCCGTAGAGGCCGCCTTTTCCGATGAGAAGCCCCCGCTTCCGGGCCGCCTCCATCCAGCGCCGAAGAAGATCCGGCGCCGGGCGTTTTCCGCCGTGGACGAGCTCCACGCCGACCATGAGCCCCTTCCCGCGGACGTCGCCGATCGCCGGATAAAGGTCCTGAAGCGCCCGAAGGCCGTCCTGAAGTGCCTCCCCGACCCGTTCGGCGTTTTCCGGCAGATTTTCCGCCTTCACGACGTCCAGCACCGCCAGCGCCGCCGCCGTCGAGACGGGATTGCCGCCGAAGGTCGAAATCGTCGCCTTCGTGAAAGCGGCCGCCACCTCCTCCGTCGCGATCGTCCAGCCGATCGGAAACCCGTTCGCCATCCCCTTCGCCGACGTCATCACCTCCGGCACGACGTCCCAGTGCTCGATGCCCCAAAGATATCGCCCCGTCCGGCCCCAGCCCGTCTGAACCTCATCGGCGATAAAAATCCCGCCGTACCGCCGAACGATGGCGACGACTTCTTTGAAATATTCCGGCGGCGGGGTGATGAACCCGCCCACGCCCTGGAACGGCTCGGCGATGAAGGCGGCGACCTCGCCGCCGGCGGCGGTGAGGATGACCTCTTCCGCGTCTTTCGCGCAGCGGAGGTCGCACGCCGGGTACGTCAGGCCGAACGGGCAGCGGTAACAGTAAGGGCTCGCCAGGTGATAAACGCCGGGGAGCGACCCGCCGGCCTTGTACGCCCCCTGTCCCCCGGCCGAAAGGGTGAGCGCCGACCGGCCGTGGTAACTGTGCCGGAGGGCGAGCACCGCCTCCCGCCCCGTGTAAAGCCGCGCCACGAGAAGGGCCGTTTCGTTCGCTTCCGTCCCGCTGTTCGTAAAAAAACTCCGCTTGAGCGCCCCGGGCGTCACCTCGGCGAGGCGCGCCGAGAGCGTCACCATCGGCTCGTTCACGTACAGCGTCGACGTGTGTACGAGCCGCTCCACCTGCGCCTTCACCCGCTCCGTCACCGCCGGGTGGGCATGGCCGAGCAGCACCGTGAGGATGCCGCCGAACGCATCGAGGTACGACCGGCCGTCGGCGTCCCAGACGGTCGCCCCCTCCCCCCGGACGAGGACGAGCGGCTCGTCGTAGTACGTCGCCACGTTGGCAAACACGTACGCCGCATGCTGCTCCCGAAGCGCCTCCGGCGACGTCCGTTCGATCATCGCACTCTCCTCCCGTTTTCCGGCCGCTCAAGATACGGCCGATCGTTTCGCAATATATGCATCATATGCATCGATACCGGACCGCCGGCCTCAGAGCGCCTCTACCGGTGCCCGGTCCCCGGCCTCAAAGCGCCAAAACGGGCCGGGCCGGCGGCTCCCCAACGCCTCTGACGGTCACAGCCGGTCCGCCTCATGCCGCTCATCCGGGGCCGGTTGGCCGACCGTCCGCCGCCTCGGCCCGCCGCGGGCGAATCCAGATCCGGGCCAGCGCCGCCGCGAGGGCGATCGCCACCGCCGTCCGGAAGGCAAACAGCGCCCACGGCGACACCCCGACCGGCACAAACAGGAGCGTATCTTCGACCACGGCGTGGCTGGCCGAAAGAAACGTGACGAGGATCATCACCTCCTGCCGGGAAAACCGGGCCTTCCGGGCGCTTTCGAGCATGAGGCCCGCCCCGTACTGGAGGCCGAACAAAAGCCCGGCCAAAAACGTCACCGCCGCCCGCTCTGAAAGGCCGATCCAGCGGAGAAACGGCCCCATCCCCCGGGACAGCCGGTCGATCGCCCCGACGGCCTTGAGCGTCTCGACGCCGACCATGAGCGGAAAGACGATGAGCGCCATCTGGACGAGACCGTGGACGCCCGTCTGAAGCGCCGCCCCCAGCCGCGCCGCCGCCCCGCCAGGGCCGACCGCCGACGCGCTCCGGACATCGGCGGATGAGGGGGAAGCGGCGGTTTCTGCCGCGGCGAGCGACGCCTCTTCGACGGTACCGGCGGCTGCCCGGACGGCCGCCGCTTCCGTCAGCCCTTCTCCCGTCGCTCCCTTTCCCGCCGCCCGGCCCATTTCGTCCGGCCAGAGGTGCGCCAGCACCAGGGCGCTCAAAATCGCCAGACCGATCCTCAGGCCGATCGCCCAGATCGCCCGCATCCCGAGCCGGACGACGACCGCCGTCTCGACGAGCAGATTGTGGGAAAAGCCGAGCATCACCGCCAGGATGAACGCTTCTTTCGCCGAGAGAGGGAGTCCGAGCATCGCCCCGATCGCGGCGTACAGATTCAGCACGTTGCCGAGGACGAGCACGAGCGCCGCCTCACCGGAAAGCCCCAGGGGATGCATCGCCGGCGCCAGCCATTCGGCCAACCGGGGTAAAAATGGCGCCTCCCGCAAAAGCGAGACGAGCACCGTCAGCGGAAAAACGAGCTTCGCAAGCTCGACCATCGTCCGGCCGCCGGCCCGGACGCCCTCCAGGGCGACGTCCCGCACCCGCCGAACGAAGGCGACCGATCCGATCAACCGCGCCCCTCCTCAAAAGCGTCGCAGATGTTCTCATCGTGACCTCCTCCCACCCTTGAAAGGGCGGGCTTCCCCTTTCATTGAAGAAAGCTTACACGGATATAGGGGCTCGCCCCCAAAATCCGTGCAGCGGCCTTCTTCTCCGGGGGCTTGAGTTCGGGCCGGTCCAGCCCTACGGCCCGATCGGGGCTCAGGCCAAGCCCTTTTCTCAAGATGACCATGGCGGCATTAACGTCCCTGTCGCAGGTCCAGCCGCATTCGCACTTGATGACTCT
>NZ_JXBB01000028.1 GCF_001653195.1 Hydrogenibacillus schlegelii | reverse complement strand
TGAGCCATCCGGTATCCCTCCTGGTGAAGTGGTTTCTTCTCCGTCTCACATTCTACCAAAGAGGGCCGGATGGCTCATTTTATGTTACCTGGACCATCCGTTTTTACACATGATACCGGACACGACTTCGGATGTTGAGTCCATATTCTTGTGTAAAAAGACTCTCTGAAAAAATCAGAGAGCCATTTCCAATCCCCCTCGGTTAGAATGGTGTTGACCCCACAAACCACCAAAAAGGGAGAGGAGATTGAAATGGCTCACTATCAGATTACCGTAGATGCGCTGCTTTTGCATCAACTTTTTCTCCGCGATGCGAAAGACGATGCTCTCGCCAAACTCTTGGAATCTGTCTTAAATCAAATCTTGCAAGCCCAGGCAACGGAGCAACTGCGCGCGCAGCCCTATGAACGGACAGAAGAGCGCCAAGGGTACCGCAATGGGACCTATCCGCACCAGTTGACCACCCGGGTTGGTACCCTCACGCTTCGGGTTCCACGGTTTCGAAACGGGAAGTTTTCCACCGAACTGTTTGCTCGTTATCAACGGAGCGAACAGGCGCTCGTCCTGGCGTTGATGGAAATGGTGGTCAACGGGGTATCGACCCGAAAAGTCGAACAGATCACGCAAGAGCTGTGCGGCACGGAGTTCTCGAAATCCACCGTCTCGGAGCTATGCAAGCGGCTCGACCCGGTGGTGACCGCATAGAACAACCGGCCGCTCGACGAGAAAGCCTACCCCTTTGTCCTCGTCGACGCGCTGGTGCTGAAGGTGCGCGAAGAGGGGCGCGTTCGGTCGCGCGGCGCGCTCATCGGGATTGGCATCAACACCGAGGGGTATCGCGAGGTGTTGGGCCTGATGCTTGGCGACAGCGAGTCTGAAGCCAGCTGGAGCGAGTTTTTCAGCTGGTTGAAAAGCCGTGGGCTTCACGGCGTCGATGTGGTGGTGTCGGACGATCACCGCGGTCTGGTACGCGCCATTCGTCGGCACTTTCAGGGCGTGACCTGGCAGCGGTGCCAGACGCACTTTACGCGCAACGTTCTCGATGCGACACCGAAACCGCTGCAAGAGGAGGTGCATCGTCGGGTACGCGCCATCCTGGAGGCACCGGATATGGAGACGGCGCGGCTTCTTTTGAATCAGACGCTGGAGGCGTATGAAACAAAGGCCCCGAAAGCGATGGCCGTATTTGGAAGCCGGGTTTGAAGATGCGACGGCCGTTTTGGCGTTACCGGAAAAATATCGTAAGCGCCTGCGGACCACCAACGCGTTAGAACGGCTTAATGAGGAAATCCGGCGCCGCGAACGGGTGATTCGGATTTTCCCGAATCGGGAATCCGCGCTGAGGCTCTTGGGAGCGCTGCTTATGGAGATCGACGAAAAGTGGACAAACAGCAAAAAGTACCTGGACATGACGGAATACCTCGAATGGCGCGAATCCCAGGCACTCAATAGAAACATAAAAGTTACATGAATCAGTTAAGCTCGAATTCCTTACCAACCCCGTGTTGATTCATGGGGTCAGGCTCATTCTAGTTGGGGGAAATTTTACACACAAATAGGGACTTGATCCTTTCCTTCCCGGTGGACTTTCTACATTCCTCTTTACACGGGGTTAAGACCAAGTTAGACTCAGTGTAAAGGGGATGATTTTGTTGAAGCGAAGGAAATATGATAAAGCCTTCAAAGTGGCAGCCGTCCGACAGGTATTGGAGGAAGGAAAGAAGGTCTCCCATGTAGCCAAGGCACTTGGGATTCTCCCAACCATGCTCAGCCGGTGGGTTTATGAGTACCAGACTCATGGTGAAGACGCCTTTTCCGGCAACGGTATACCAATTCGTCATGCCGATTGGGAAATCAAGCGTCTGCAAAAGCGGCTTGAAGAGCTGGAGACGGAGAACGAGATCCTAAAAAAATTTCAGGCATACTGGAGGGAGGTCGAGAAGTCAAGTACCGATTCATCCGGGAAAACGCAAAGACCTACGAAGTAAAGGTGATGTGCCGTCTGCTGCGAGTAAGCAGGCAAGCCTACTACGATTGGTGCAAGCGCCGTAAGAGCCAGCGACAAATCGACAGTGAGTTGCTCATGGACGCCATTCGTGAGGTATACCGTGAATTCAAAGGTCGCTATGGGAGCCCACGTATTGCGCTGGAACTTTGTAAGCGAGGCATCTTCACGAGTAAGAATCGTGTGGCTCGGCATATGCAGCGAATGGGCCTTGTGGCTCTGCCATGGCGCCGCAAACATCGTCTGGGTCGCAAGCCGTCCGCCGGGCGGATTGTGGAGAATCTGGTTCAGCGAGCCTTTTCCGCTGAGACCAAGAATGTGCTGTGGGTCGGAGACATCACCTACATTCCGCTGCAACACGGGTTCCTGTACTTGGCCACCTACATCGACGTTTTTTCCCGCAAGGTGGTTGGATGGGCGATGAAAACCCGCATGACCGAGCAGCTTGTCATTGATGCATTCTTGCAAGCAGAAGGCCGGGAACAGCCGCCAGCGGGCCTCATTGTCCACACAGATCGAGGATCGCAATATACGAGCCGACGGTATCAAGAGACCGTGAAGCGTCATGGCGGCGTCATCAGTATGTCACGGCTGGGTGACCCGTACGACAATGCAGTGATGGAGGCGTTTTACAAGACGCTGAAGGCGGAACTCCTGGCCGGCGGGAAGTTCGCTGGCGTACGAGAAGCAGAAAAAGCGGTGTTTGAGTACATCGAGATGTTTTACAACAGCAAACGGATGCATTCCGCGCTGGGCTATCTCACGCCAAAGGAATACGAACGCTGTCATACGTGAAGCATTTCAATTTCGATAATCTTAACCCCGTGTCAAGCAATCTAGGGGAAGTCCACGGCTAACCTTTGCAATCCTTCCATTCAAAAATTACACTGTACCGCTTTTTCCTTTCGGAAACCTCGGTCGGATTCTGAGCTTCCCATCGCTTGTTTCCGCTTTCAGCCGTTCCCAGCCCCTACACTCCCTCCTCGCGCCTTTTTCCTTCTGGAAGTGTCCAGCCCCGAAGCCTGCGGATCCTCCGATTTTCCCTTTTCGCTAAAGCAAGCGCTCTCACCCCCCTCGCTGCCTCTCCGTCGTCATCGAGAATATTATCAGATATCCAATAACATGTCAACATAAAATAAATGCGCTCATTTTTAAGAAACAATAAAACGGAAGGCGAGCCGATCTCGCCCTTCCGGCCGATCGGCGGCCGGATCCGGCTCGGGCGCGCGCTTCCGCAAAAAAACACGGATCGAAACCTGACGGCATTAATGAAAATACATCCCGCCGTCCACAATTAAAGTCTGGCCAGTAATGAAGCGGGCGGCGTCCAAAGCCAGAAAGACGACCGCATCGGCAAAATCGCCGATTTCCTTCGGGCGCTGAATCGCCTGGTTTTTAAGCAGGTCATGCCGGCGTTCGCCGGCGTCCGGCATGTTCTCCAACACCCCGGGCGTCGGCAGAAAGCCCGGAGCAATGCAGTTTACGGTAATGTTGTACGGCCCGAGCTCCCGGGCCATCACCCGCGCCAGGCCCATCAAGGCGCCTTTGGAAGCGACATAATCCGCCTGTCCGGGCGGCGCATAAAAATACGTCCGCGAAGCGATCATGATGATCCGCCCGCCCCCCTGCCGCTGCATATGCGGGAAGACCGCCCGGGACATCCAAAAACTGCCAAGCAGGTTCACCGAAAGCACCTGGGCCCATTCTTCCGGCCTCATTTCATAAATGGGACGCACCCGCGGGATCACGGCGGCGTTGATCACCAGCACGTCGAAGCGCCCGCCTTGGGCCGCGGCGACCACCGCCCGTTCGACCGCCTCCGGATCGGACACGTCGCACGGGAAGACTTCGACCGCATACCCGAGCCGCTTCAGCCGTTCGGCCGTCTCGCGAAGCTGGTCTTCCCGCTTGTCGAAAAGGACAAGCGACGCGCCCTCCCGGCCGAAGGCTTCGGCGATTCCCGCGCCGATGCCCCGGGCCGCACCGGTGATGATCGCCCGCTTCTCCTTCAGGCGCGGCATGATTCCCCTTCCCTTCCTCCGGGATCTCCTGACGAGGCCCGCTCCGATCGGAAGCGCCCTCAGATTTCCCCGCGCAAAAAGGCGCCGACCACCCGGTGAAACGCATCCTTATGTTCAATCTGGATCCAGTGGCTGCACCGCCCCAGGAGATAGAGCCGCGCATTCGGGAGATGCCGAACCAGGTGCAGGCTCGTCTCGAAAGGAACGATGTGGTCTTCCCGGCCGTGGGCGATCAGCACCGGATGGGGGATCCGCCGAAGCGCCGATTCGGGGACGACGAGATCGTCCACATGCCGCTGCCTCGGCGCCGGGAACATCGCCTCGTAGCTCCGCCGCACTTCCGGCCTGAGCGCCGCCTGAAGACGGCTTTTCGCGATCTCTTCCAGGCGATCGGCGATGAAGCCTTCGTCATAGGCAAACCAGCGGATCACGCTTTGCATCGTTTCTTCCGTCGGGTCGTCGTAAAAGCCCCAGATGCGGTCCAGCTCCGGCGTGATCGGAAACGGCGCGCCGGCCGGACCCATGAGCACGACCCGCTCAAAACGATGCGGCGCTTCCATCAAGAGATGAAGGGCCACCGCGCCGCCGAGGGAATTGCCGATGAGATGCGCGCGTTCAATGGAGAGCACGTCAAGGAGATCCAGAAGTTGCCGCACCCACAGCCGCATCCATGCGCGCACGCCGGTCGGCGGTGGGTCGGGATGGGTGCTCTCGCCAAACCCGATGAGATCCGGCGCCAGGGCCGAGTAGGTCGTGCCGAATTCGGCGAGGGCATACTGCCAGTTCGAATAAGCGGTCGCCCCCGGTCCTGAGCCGTGGATCATGAGGATCGCCGCTTTTCCGTTCCCGGCGCGGTTGAGATGCGTCTCGAAGGCCCCGGTTTTGATCTTCAGCGTCTCCATCGGCATCCCGGTCCCCGGCCCGGAAGTTCGCCGGCGTCGTCCTGGCGCTCGGGCCGGTGCGTCCTCGGGACGACCGGCTCGCCTTCCAGACGACCGGCTCACCTTCCGGACCGGGCCTCACCTCCTTGACCAAAGGGGTAAAAGGAGATCTGTGAATAAAATATCAAATATGGGATTGCCGGTCAAACGGTGCTTCGGGCGAAAGGACGAAGGAATTTTGTTATAATGGATCGACGCAGGTTCGAGACGCAGGTTCGAAAGGAGGCGACACGGTGGCACAGGCGCGACTTGAATTTCGCGGGATTCCGCTGAGCACGCATCGCGCCTACATGCAAAAGCTCGGCTTTCGGCCGTGCTCGCCGCCCACCCCTTCTCCGGAATCCGTCGCTTTGCCGGAAGGGACGGACGCGGCGCCCGACCGCCTCTCTGCTTCACCGGTTCCCTCGCAAGATCGCGCGGCCGGCACCGAGCGGCACTGCCGCGACGATGGGGCGGCGATTGCCGTTCGGGAGGTGCGGACGCTCACGGTAACCGCCGCGTGGTCCATCGACGTCGTCGTCCTCGACTTTGAAGCGCCCGACGCCGAGACGCTCGATGAAGTGCTTCGGGCGTACCGCCTTCTGACCATGCTGTCCGGGGCCCCCTAATGCCGACCGGGATATCGCCGATTCAACCGGGGAACCCGTCGGCGCCTTTTTGCACTTTTCCCCGGCCTTCCCGCCGTGCCGTCGCCCCGTGCGGGCCGCCTGCGGCACGGCCGCCCAGCGCGAAGGTCGCGCCGCGGCTTCCCGCCGAAATCAGGCGTTTTTGAACCTTACGTTTAACGCACGAGACCGGCGGCGGCTTCGACGCGCTTGAGGATGGCCGTCCAATCCTCCTCGGCAAGGCCATTGGCGGCCGCCTCCCGATACCGGTCGAGAAGAAGCGCCGCCAGGGGAAGGGGCACAAGGGCTTCATCGGCCGCCCGGGCGATGAGGCGAACGTCCTTGAGCCCGAGCCGAAGCTGAAAACCGGGCGGATCAAACCGCCGTTCAAGCAGGATGCGACCGTAATTGTCGTAGACCGGCGAGCGGAAAAAGGCCGTCAGGACTTCGTAAAACGCTTCCCGCGACACGCCGAGCTTGTCCACGAACACGTACGCTTCCGAAAGGGCTTCCAGCATGCCGGCGATGAGGAAATTTCCCCCGAGCTTGACGGCATGGGCGAGATGCGGTTCTTCGCCGACGTCAAAAATCGCTTCGCCGAGTCGCGCCAGGAAAGGCCGCACCGCCTCCTTGGCCGCCGGCGGTCCGGCGACGACGATGCGGAGCTTCGCCGCCTGAGCGGCATCCGGCCGGCCGAACACCGGCGCCGCCACGAACCGTTGCCCCCGGGCCGCATGCCGTTCGGCAAGCGAACGGGAAAAGGAGACGCCGAGCGTGCTCATCGCCACGTGAATGCCGCCTTCCGGAAGCCCCTCGAGGATCGCCGGCAGGACGGCTTCCGTCGCCGCGTCGTCGGCAAGCATGGTAAAAACGATGCCGGCCGACGCCGCTTCGGCCGGTGAGGCGGCAAGCCGAACCGTCCCCTCCGGCGCTTCTTTGGGCGATCGATTCCAGGCGACGACGGGGATGCCCGCCTTGACGAGATGGGTGGCCATCGGAAGCCCCATCCGGCCCAGGCCGATCCATCCGACGGCCCGGCGCGGATCGGCGGCATGCGCATGGGAACGGGTCATGTTGATCCTCCTTGCCCTCCGATCGGCTCCGCGCCGGAACCGATCGGAATTTCGCTTTGAATCTTTGCAGCGCCCTTTTAAACGACCGCCTGCCGAGCCTTGACCCGCACGAGCGTCACGAGGATGAACGACACCGCCAGAGACGCGCTCAGAAAGTACAGCCCTGCTGCGTTCGCGCCCGTCAGGGTTTTGAGATACCCGACCGCGTAAGGGCCGACGAAGCCGCCGAGGTTGCCGATCGAGTTGATGACGGCGATGCCGACGGGCGCCGCCTCGGCGCTTAAGAACTGGTTCGCAAACGACCAGAACGGCCCGAAGAAGCTGTAGATGCCGACGGTCGCCACCGTGAGCATCACGAGCGCCCCGAACGGCTCCGGCCAGAAACCGGAAAAGAAGAGCCCGACCGCGCCGACGAGGGCCGGAAGCGCCGTGTGCCACTTCCGTTCGCCGAGGCGGTCGCTCCGGCGGGACCAGAGGAGCATCGCCGCGCCGCCGAAGACATACGGGACGACGACGATCAGGCCCACGGTCGTGTTCGACACCTGCGCCTTGGCCATCACCTCGGCGATTCCTTTGGTGATCGTCGGCAGCCAGAAACCGATGCCGTACAGGCCGACGACGAGCGTAAAATAGATCAGCGAAAAAAGCCACACCGTCCCGTCGCGAAAGGCCGTCCACGTCGACGCCGGCGGCTTCGCCGCCGCCTCCTCCCGGAGCGCCCCGACGAGCCACGCTTTTTCCTCGCTGGCGAGCCAGTCGGCCTGCTCCGGCCGGTCCGTGAGAACCTGAAGCGTCATCAGGCCGAACACGACCGCCGGAATCCCTTCCAGAATGAACATCCAGCGCCAGCCGGCCCACCCGAACCAGTGAACGTGATCGATGATCCAGGTCGACACCGGCGCCCCGATGATATTGGAGACCGGAAGCGCCGACATGAAGAGGGCAACCGCCCGGGCCCGGTCCCGATCCCGGAACCAGTAGGTGAGGTACAGGATGATGCCGGGGAAAAAGCCCGCCTCGGCCAGGCCGAGGAGAAACCGCAGGGCGTACAGCTGCCACGTGTTCGCCACCCAAGCGGTGGCGATCACGACGAGCCCCCAGCTGATGAGGATGCGGGCGATCCACACCCGGGCCCCCAGCCGATGCAGCAGGACGTTGCTCGGCACTTCAAACAAAAAATACCCGATGAAAAAAATCCCCGCGGCCAGCCCGAACGCCTCCGCGGCGATGCCGAGATCGGCGTTCATTTCCAAGGCGGCATATCCGAGGTTCACCCGGTCAAGATACGCGATGATGTACAGAACGAACAAAAACGGCAAAATCCTCCGCGACACCTTGCGCACCGTCGTCCGCTCCAGATCATCCCTGCGCCCCGTCGACGTCGCCATCTTCCCGCTCCCCTTTTCGATGGATTGATCCCGGCGGCGCGCCCCAGTCTGCCCCTCCGCGCAGGCGGGCGATCCCTTCCTGGCACACACCGTACGAAAGCCACGAACAGCCGGCGCACAGTTCGTCAAGATCCTCCGGCCGCACCCGCTCCCGCGTCCTACGGATGAGCTCCGCTTTCTCGTAAACCCTCCCCGGCACAAGGTCGAGCCGCGCTAGCACCCGGTCGTCGATCCCGAGGACGTGCGCCTCCGACGTCGGCGACGCCTCACACGTCGTCTCGCCGTGGTGCGGGCAGCTCAAGCACGCCGTATCGAGGCCGCGGACGACCCGCACCGGAAGGGGCGCCGAAGCCCGCATCGCCGCGACGATGCGCGCCATCGTCGCGACGAATTCCGCGCTGTAGCCCATCCCCTGAAACCCGTGGATGCAGAGAAGATGGTGCGCCCGCAGGACGAGCGGCGCCTTCCCGCCGACCGGCCGATCCATTTCCTCCCCCGCTCCAAACTCGGATTTTTTATTTTTTATATTATAGTACGCCGCGGAAAGACCCGCCTCCTTCAGGGGACGGAATGAAAGCGGCGTCTATACACGTATTGTCAAGGTCCGGGGCGTAAGCCCGGCACCCTGACGCAGTCGGGACTCCAGTGACGGTCCCCTCCGAAGGCAAAGAGCCTTCGGGGCTCCAAGCTAAAAAGTGGGGTGGCTCAAGCAGGAAAAAGGCGGTCAGAGCGCTCATGGGATCGTCACCAACACCATCCCCCATCCCAAGGAGGCTCCGACCGCCTGTGAAACCGTCCATGGACACGCGCACGGTCTTCAAGGCCGGATCATCGATCGCCTGGTGCAAAATAAGCAGAGCGTCGACAGGGGGAATCAAGGGCCGGCCTCTCTCCGGATTCGGCCGCGGCGGGTCCGCGCAAAAACGAAGCAGACCTCAGCGAGCGTCCGGCGAAAGCGCCGGCCACGACCCGCCGGGCTCCGGAACGGGGCGCAGTTTCACGGGGTCAAGGAAGAGCTGCGAGACCGCTCCCGGGCCGCCTCCCGGGAGGAAGCCAAGGCAATTTTCGACCGGATCCGCTTTGAGGCAGGGGGGCAGAGACGCGGCGCTCCTGCCGCAGGGCCGAACGCTTGAGCGCCGGAAGAACGAAATCCTTGCCGATCCCCCCTGGCGGGCGTTGAACGGCGACACCGAGGGCGTGCACCCGAAGATCAAACCGAAGATGCTTTTGGCCCTTTGTTCCCTTCGCTCATCGGATCGCCCGGTCACACTTTTTGACATGGAGCCAAAATACGGATTGATCTTTGTCACTTTCTCAAGTAAAATATACCCATGAAACTCAGCGAATGGGCCAGAAAACGCGGCATCACCTACAAGACGGCGTGGCGCTGGGTCAAAGAGGGCAAAATGCCCGTGCCGTTCGAAATCACCCCCTCGGGCACGATCCTCGTCCACGAACCCGAAGCGCCGAAAGCTGGCATCGTCGCCCTTTACGCCCGGGTGTCGTCTTCCGACCAAAAGGCCGATCTCGAACGACAGGTGGTGAGGCTTCTGGAGTTTGCCAATGCCCAGGGCCTTTCGGTCGGAAAGACGGTCAAGGAGATCGGGTCCGGTCTGAACGGCAAGCGGAGGGAGCTCATCAAGCTCCTCTCCGACCCGAACGTCACGACGATCGTCGTCGAACACCGAGACCGGCTCACTCCCGTTGGTTTTGAATTCCTCGAAGCCGCCCTTCGGGCGCAAGGCCGAAGAGTCCTGGTGGTGGAAGAAGAAGAAAAAGAGAACGCCGACGACCTGGTGCGCGACATGACCGAGGTGCTCACGTCCCTCGCCGCACGATGGTACGGCAAGCGTTCCGCGAGACGCCGGGCAAAAAGGGCGCTGGAGGCGCTCCAGCGTGAAGATCCATAGAGCCTCCCGGTACGAACCGGATCCCGACGCCCGGCAGCGCGTTCTCCTCGCGAAGCATGCCGAAGCGGCCCGCTTCGCCCACAACCGTCGAAGACGTGCCGCGCCTGCGGGCATGTTCTTTCCGATCTTCCGCTTTCCGTCCGGGCGTGGACGTATCCGGCGTGCGGCGCGCACCGCAACCGGGACGAGAATGGGACGAAGAACCGGCTCAGGTTCGACCTGGCCGTAGGTGAATGCGGTCCTCCCGTGAGTTCCGCGGAAAGTGACGCCTGTGGAGTCGGGCTCTGCGGCGAAACGCGGCTGACTCCGGCCGCGGTCTACGCGCATCCCGTCGAGGATGCCGGAAGCAACCGCGACCTTTGTCCATGAGTTGCGGAACGGAGAAAGTCACACGCGTTTCAACCCCACGGAGATGAGAACAGAAAGGAGCCTGCCCCATGCCCGATTCCGTCTGCCACACTCCCGGGCCGGATACGGTCCGAATCGCCGTCATCACCGTGAGTGACACCCGAACGCCGGAGACGGACAGAAGCGGCGCCCGCATCCGCGAACTGGCGGCAGCCCGCGGTTTTCCCGTCGTCTCCTATGCCATCGTTCCCGACGAGCCCGATCGCATCGACGCCGCCTTGACGGCGGCCCTCGATCACCCGGACGTCGAAGCCGTCGTCCTAAGCGGCGGCACCGGCATCTCGGCCCGGGACACGACGGTCGAAGTCGTCTCCCGCCGCCTCGAGAAGGAGCTGGACGGGTTCGGAGAGCTTTTTCGCATGCTGAGCTATCACGACATCGGCTCCGCGGCCATGCTCTCCCGGGCGATCGGCGGCATCGCCGCCGGGAAACCCGTCTTCGCCCTCCCCGGATCGACCAAGGCGGTCGCCCTCGGGATGGAAAAGCTCATCCTGCCGGAACTTCCGCACCTCATCGGCGAACTCCGCAAACACCGGCAGAAAACGCCTTAAAAGCGAAACCGTCGTACCAGGCCCTTTCTTTTTTTTGAACGTGCGGGTAGGATATAAGGGGAAGAAAGTTAGGGATACCGGCATACGCCTCCGACAGCGGGCCGAGCCCCCTCCAGGCACCGCCGCTCGGCGCGGCCGTTCGGAGGCCGGTGCCCCTGCTTCGACGGATCAGCACGATAGAAAAGAAAGGGTGAACGCCATGGAGCGTTCGCGCGAAGCGACGATCTACGACGAGAAGGTCAAAAATCGCCTGAAGCGCATCGAAGGCCAGGCCCGGGGCATCCTCCGCATGATGGAAGAGGCGCGAAGCTGCGGTGAGGTCGTCCACCAGCTTTCGGCCATGCGCGCCGCCGTCGACCGGGCGATCGCCTACGTCATCGCCAACTACATGGAGCAGTGCATCCGGGAACAGGTGATCAAAGGCGAGGACACCGAGCAGAAGATCCAGGAAGCGATCCAGCTCCTCACCAAATCCCGCTGAGCGCCTCCGGTGCGCCGGCCGAGGCGACGGAAATGAGGGCCCCGGCCTTTCGGCCGTGCGGGAAAAACGTCCGTCGCCAGCGCCCGAATCGAAAAAAGCGCCGCCCAGGGCGGCGCTTTTTTCATCTCTTCTGTTTCGGCGCCGGATCTTCGGCGCCGAATCGCCCGACGCCCTCCGGACGCTCGAGCGTTCGTGAGCCTCCTCGCCGGCGAAGGCGGCCGGATCCGGGCCGACGGCGTTCTCAGGCATGACGGCGGCCTCCGCCGGCAACCCCTCGGACGCGCGTTTCTTACAACCGCTCATAGGCCGGCAGCGTCAAAAATTCGACGAAATCGTCCCGGAGCACCAGGTCGAGGAAGAGATCTTTCGCCTCGCCGTACCGGCCGGATTGAAACCGCTCCTCGCCGACCATCGCCCGGATCTTCGCCATTTCTTCGTCGATGAGGGTCCGGACGAGCGCCTCCGTTACCTTGCGGCCGTCGTCCAGCACCCCTTTCGGGTGGTGAATCCACTGCCACACCTGCGCCCGGGCGATCTCCGCCGTCGCTGCATCTTCCATCAGGTTGAAGATCGCCACCGCCCCCCGGCCGCCGAGCCAAGCTTCGATGTACTGGACGGCGACGCTGATGTTGTTCCGAAGCCCCGTTTCGGTGATCGACCCTTCCGGCACGGCGAGGAGGTCGGCCGCCGTCACCTGGACGTCGTCCCGTCGCCGGTGGACCTGGTTCGGGGCCGGCATGTGCCGGTCGAACACCTCCATCGCCACCGGAACGAGCGCCGGATGGGCGACCCACGTCCCGTCGTGGCCGTCGGTCACCTCCCGCTCCTTGTCGAGGCGAACCTGCTCGAGCGCCCGGGCGTTCGCTTCCGGGTCGTCCTTGACCGGGATGAACGCCGACATCCCGCCGATGGCAAACGCCCCCCGCCGGTGGGCGACCTTGATCGTGTGGAGCGTGTACGCCCGCATGAACGGCACCGTCATCGTTACCTGGGCCCGGTCCGGCAGGATGACCTCCGGCCGGTTCCGGAGCCGCTTGATGTAGCTGAAGATGTAGTCCCACCGGCCGCAGTTCATGCCGACGGCGTGTTCCCGAAGTTCGTAGAGTATTTCGTCCAGCTCGAACGTCGCGAGGATCGTCTCGATGAGGACCGTCGCCTTGATCGTCCCCCGGGCGAGGCCGAGGGCGTCCTCGGCGTAGTTGAACACGTCGTTCCACAGGCGCGCCTCAAGGTGCGACTCGAGCTTGGGCAGATAAAAATACGGCCCGCTCCCCCGTCGGAGAAGTTCGTGGGCGTTATGGAACACGTACAGGCCGAAGTCCACCAGCGCCCCGGAGGCCGGCCGGCCGTCGACGAGGAGGTGCTTTTCCGGCAGGTGCCAACCTCGGGGCCGGGCAATGAGGACGGCCACCTTCTCGTTCAGGCGGTACGCCTTCCCTTCCGGCGACACGAAATCGATCTCACGCCGGATGGCGTCCCGAAGGTTGATCTGCCCCTGGATGACGTTTTCCCACGTCGGCGCGTTCGCATCCTCGAAGTCGGCCATGAACACCTTGGCGCCGGAGTTCAAGGCGTTGACGACCATCTTCCGGTCGCTCGCCGGGCCGGTGATCTCCACCCGCCGGTCCTGAAGATCCGCCGGGATCGGCCCGACGGTCCACGCGCTTTCCCGGATCTCCCGCGTCTCCGGGAGAAAATCCGGCAGCTTCCCGGCGTCGATCTCCGCCTGGCGCTCCTCCCGGCGCTTCATGAGCTCAAGCCGCCGGCCGCCGAATCGCCGCTCCAGCTCGGCGACGAAGGCCAGCGCCTCCGGCGTCAGGATCTCTGCGAACGCCGCCGTCACCGGGCCGCGGATCTCGACCCCGTCCGGAGCCGCGATCGCCCCGTTCCGCGCTTCCGACATCCACCTCACCCTTTCTCCCCCATCTCGCCACGGCGCCGTACGCCGTCCGACGGCCGCAGCGGGCGACGCGCCGCTCAGGCGGCCTCCCTCACCGCGACCCTTCGATCGTTGCGATCGCCGCCGTCGTTCCTCAATGCGGAACGATGTTCCGCATTCAACCTTATGGTATCATCGTTTCGGCGGAAACGGAAGAACCCGCGGCAATGACGCGGCGTGCAATCTTATTCACGACAGTTCAAATCGATATTTCGCCCCGGGAAAGGAGCTCTGTCGATGGAGTCGCCCATCAAATCGCTCGAGCGGGCGATGCGGCTTGCGGAAGCGGTCGCCGAGGCCAAAGACGGCGTCGGCGTCGCCGATCTCGCCCGCCGGCTCGCCCTGCCGAAGACGACCGTCCACCGCCTGCTTTCCGCCTTCGTCGAACTCGGCTACATGGAAAAAGACGAAGCGCACGGCCGCTATCGCCTGACCGCAAAGTGGCTAAGCCTCGTGACGCGCTTTCTCGCCGATCTCGACGTGCGGCAGGTGGCCCGCCGGGAGCTCGAAGCCCTTGCCGAGGAGACCGGCGAGGTGATCCACCTCGTCGTCCTGAACGAAGGGGAAGCGGTCTACATCGACAAAGTCGAAGGGCGCCAGACGATCCGGATGCACAGCCGCATCGGCCATCGGGCGCCCCTCCACTGCACCGCCGCCGGGAAAACGCTCCTCGCCCACCAGCCGCCCGAGCGGCGAGACGCAATCCTCCGGCGGCACGGCCTGCCCCGCCACACCCCCCGCACGATCACCGACGAGGCGACCCTCATCCGGCACCTCGCCGACATCCGGGCCCGGGGCGTCGCCTTCGACCACGAGGAAAACGAACCGGGCATCACCTGCGTCGCGGCGCCGATCTTCGACCACACCGGCGCCATCGTCGCCGCCCTCTCCATCTCGGGCCCGACGGAACGGATGACCCCCCGCCTTCCGGCGCTGGCGGAACGGGCACGGTCGGCCGGCGCCGCCATCTCCGCCCGCCTCGGGCACCCGGACGCTTCTTCGGCCCCGCCCCCCGCCGAAAAAGGCGCTAAGGTCGGTACGGCACCTGCATCCACGGAAAGGCGTACGCCTGAAGCAGGACGAGAAGGCCCATAAGCGTCGCCAGCGCCACGCTGTGCCAGAACACGTGCCGGAAGATCGTCCCGACGTTCGCCAGCCCTTCTTCCTGCGTCTCGTACGTCGCCACCGTCGCGACGACGATGCTCTGGGCGTCGATCATCTTGCCGTTCCGCAACTCATGGACAAATATCCCAGCAAAGGGATACCGTCCCGGTTGCTTCCTGCTTCATCCACCGGCACCGGCCTAAGCCTGTAACCTCCGGTGTCCGCAGGCGTCACTTCCCGCGGAACTCGCGGTAGAGCAGCTTACACGCCGGCTGCCAGGGCGAACCGGAGCAGATTCTTCGCCGCGTTTTCGTCCCGGTCATGATGCGCGCCGCAT
>NZ_JXBB01000027.1 GCF_001653195.1 Hydrogenibacillus schlegelii | reverse complement strand
CGATGGAATCCCTGAGCTTCAGTCAAGGGAGGCTGGACACGGAGAAGGCCTTCAACCGCATGGCTTCCCAGTTTCCCTATGCGGCGATCGGGATGGCGATCCTGCGGCGGGCGATCAAAGAGAACGTTGGGTACAAACAAGTCCCGCCCCAGCACACCTCCACCATCGGCCGGCTCAAGTACGAAAAGAAATACGGCGTTCCCGTTCACGGTGCGGCGGCCCTGGTCATCGGCAGACGGGCTATGGGTTTTAGGGAGCGCATCACGCGCGAGGTTCGGGACTTCGTGCTTCGGGTGAAAGAACGGCGGAAACCGACGGGGAATCTCTTACCGAGGGAAGGAATCGGGATGACCCGGAAGGTCGAGGCCGCGCTTCAGGCGCTGGAGACGAAGCTTCTTCTGCACAACGGGCTTGCCCGCTGGCAACAAGAGAGTTTCTTCTCCTGCTGGCGCGACCTCAAAACGCTTGCTTTGGCCTTCCGGTGACTCCGTTTGGCCGGGTGTTCGGACAAACCCGGCAGGGCGAATCTGACAGATCGGTGCTCGCGGCGGCGGTTCTCGCCGCCTCTACCCCGGCGCACTCCGTTCTGCGGGTGAAGCGCGCACCCCGTGAGTCCGTGCAGGCGAGTCCGGGATACAGGGAAGGAAGACCTTCCCGTGAGCACCCCGGGTGGGACTCCCGGGCCCAGACCCCGATTTTCGAAAGGAGGTGACTGCCTGGTTCGGCGGGGTCCCTGCCTGAAATGAAATTCAGGTAGGTTTTACGAACCAGGCACCCCCATGACCCAAGAACGGATCGTCCTCGCCTACTCCGGCGGGCTGGACACGTCGGTGTCGATCAAGTGGCTGGAAGAAAAATACGGCTACGATGTCATCGCCCTCACCCTCGACCTCGGGGAAGGAAAAAACCCGGACGCCCTTCGGGACAAGGCGCTCCGCGTCGGCGCCGTCGAGGCGATCGTCCGGGACGCGAAGGCGGAGTTTGCCCGGGACTTCATCCTCCCGGCGATCCAGGCCAACGCCCTCTACCAGGGCGTCTACCCCCTCATCTCGTCCCTCTCCCGCCCCCTCATCGCGAAGCACCTCGTCGAGGTCGCCCGGGCCCACGGCGCCACGGCCGTCGCCCATGGCTCCACCGGGAAGGGGAACGATCAGGTCCGCTTTGAAGTGTCGATCCAGGCCCTCGCTCCCGGGATGAAGGTCGTCGCCCCCGTCCGGGAGTGGTCGATGACCCGGGACGAAGAGATCGCCTACGCCAAAAAGCACGGCATTCCGATCCCCGTCGACTTCGACAACCCGTTTTCCATCGACGCCAACATCTGGGGCCGGACGTGCGAGGCCGGCGTCCTCGAAGACCCGTGGGTGGAAGCGCCGGAAGCGGCCTACGCCTGGACCAAGGCGCCGGAAGACGCGCCGGATCGGCCGGCCGTCGTCGAGATCGGCTTTGAGGCCGGCGTTCCGGTGAGCTTGGACGGCACGCCGATGGACCCGGTCGCCCTGATCGAGGCTTTGAATGCTCTGGGCGGCGAGCACGGCGTCGGCCGGATCGATCACATCGAAGACCGTCTCGTCGGCATCAAATCGCGGGAAGTCTACGAAGCACCGGCGGCGACGATCCTCATCGAAGCCCACCGGGCGCTCGAGTTTCTCACCCTGCCGCGGGAAGTGCTCCACTTCAAGCCGATCATCGAGCAGCAGTTTGCCCGGCTCGTCTACGACGGCCTCTGGTACTCGCCGCTTCGGGAGGCGCTCATGGCCTTCATCGCCGAGACGCAAAAGCCGGTCACCGGCACCGTCCGGATGAAACTCTACAAGGGGACGGTCAAGGCCGTCGCCCGGAAGGCGCCCCGGAGCCTGTACAACGAAGCGCTGGCCACCTACTCCAAAGGCGACGCTTTCGACCACCGGGCGGCGGTCGGCTTCATCCAGCTCTGGGGCCTCCCGACCAAAGTCTTCCGGGAAGTCGAAGGCGGCCGTTTCGCCGCCGACTTCCCGGCGGCCCCTGCGGCTGCAAGCGGCATCCAAACGCTGCCCGGCGGCAACGCTCAGGCCGGCGCCGGGACTTCAGGCGATGCGGTGTCCTCCGGCAAGGCACCGGCTGCGGCGGCTCCGGCCGGGGATGTCGGCGACGCCCGCTGATCGCCGCGCCGCCCGACGCGAGGTGTACGGGCGCCCTTCCTCCGGCGAGAAGGGCGCGCGATCCGTCGCTCGACCGACGAACGCTCGGACGTCGACCGCTTTTGCCGGCGCTGTTTCGTTTGCGGAGACGTTTGACGCCGAAGGCGCTTTTCGCGAAGACGGTTTACGCCGATGTCGTTTCTTTCGCCGAAGGCGTTAAAGGAGGAGTTCGATGCAGGCCGAACGGCCGAAGACCGGCGACCGCTTCGAGGACGCCTCCGCCGGCGCCGGAGCGGTTCCGCCGGCCGGTGCCGCGCCTGACCGCGCGGATGCGCCGAACGCCCGCCTGTGGGGCGGTCGGTTCGAGGCGGAGACGGACCCGCGGGTACACGCCTTAAACGCGTCGATCCCCTTCGACCGGCGCCTCGTCCGGGAAGACCTCGAGGGGAGCCTCGCCCATGCGACGATGCTCGGCGAGACCGGCATCATCGCGCCGGAAGACGCCGAGGCGATCATCGCCGGCCTCAAGGCGCTCCTTGCCGACGCGGAGGCAGGGCGGCTTTCGTTTCGCCTCGAGGACGAAGACATCCACATGAACCTCGAACGCCTGCTCCTCGAACGGATCGGCCCCGTCGGCGGGAAGCTCCACACCGCCCGGAGCCGGAACGATCAGGTCGCCCTCGACCTGCACCTTTTTGTCCGGCGGCAGGCGGAAGCCGTCGTCGAGAAAATCCGCACCCTCCAGCGGGCCCTCCTCCATCAGGCGGAAGCCCACGTGGAGACGATCCTCCCCGGCTACACCCACCTAAAGCGCGCCCAGCCCGTCTCCCTCGCGCATCACCTCCTCGCCTACGTCTGGATGCTCGAGCGGGACGTCCGGCGCTTCCGCGCCGCTCAGACGGCCGCCGACGTCTCGCCCCTCGGCGCCGGCGCCCTCGCCGGGACGACGCATCCGATCGATCCCCACCGGACGGCGGCCCTCCTCGGACTGGCCGGCATCTACCCCAACAGCATCGACGCCGTGAGCGACCGGGACTTTGCGCTGGACTTTCTGTACGCCGCCTCGATGCTGATGATGCATCTTTCGCGGCTGGGAGAGGAGATCGTCCTCTGGGCGTCGGACGAATTCGGCTTCGTCGAACTCCCGGACGCCTTCGCCACCGGCTCGAGCATCATGCCGCAGAAGAAAAACCCCGACGTCTTCGAACTCACGCGGGCGAAAAGCGGCCGCGTCTTCGGCCACCTCTTCGCGCTTCTCACCGTGCTGAAGGGCCTTCCCCTCGCATACAACAAAGACCTGCAGGAAGACAAAGAAGGCCTCTTCGACACCGTCGACACCGTCCACCGGGTGCTGGACGTCCTCGCTCCGGCGGTCGAAACGCTCCGCTTTCGCTCCGAAGCGATGCTTCGGGCCGTCCGGGAAAGCTATGCCAACGCGACGGAGCTTGCCGACTACCTCGTCCGGAAGGGCGTGCCCTTCCGGGACGCCCACGCCGCCGCCGGGCGCCTCGTCCGTCTCGCCGCCGATCGGGGGGTGCCCCTGGAAGGCTTGCCGCTCGAAGATTTCAAGGCCGTCTCGCCGCTCATCGGTCCGGACGTCTACACCGTTCTCGATCCCGTCGAAGCCGTCCGGCGGCGGACGAGCCCCGGCGGCACCGGTTTCGACGAAGTCCGCCGCCAGCTCGCTCAGGCCCGGCAGGCTGTCGACGGGCCGGCGCCCGGCGCTTTTCCGGCCGGCGCTCCCGTCGCCGACGGCCGCTGATGCCGAACGTTCCGGTTCGCCGTCGCGGCGCTTGAAGAACGCTTTGCCGGCGCCGAGCCCTCAGGCGCCGAAGCGGCGAAAGTCGCGAAAGAACTCTTTCAAAAACGCGAGAAACGCCTCTTCCGCCGGCGTCCGGGGCCGGGCGGTGTCGTAGGCGATGCCGACGGAACGGCGGATCGGCGGGTCGACGATCCGCACCTTGACGGCGCTTCGGGGCACGTTTTCGATCAGGCTGACCTCCGGCAGGACGGCGACGCCGAGGCCGGCGGCGACGAGCCCTTTGACCGTCTCCATCTCGTCGCCTTCAAAGGCGACCTTCGGCTGGAAGCCGGCCGCTCGGGCCGCCTCGTCGACGATCGTCCGGAGGAGCATGCCCGGCCGGAAGAGGATGAACGGCTCCTCCTTGAGCGCCGCGAAGGGAAGACCGCCTTCCCGCGCCGCTCGCTCCGTCAGGGGGTGATCCGCCGGGAGGAGCGCGACCATCTCCTCGTCGAAGAGGACGAATCCGGAGAGCTTCCGGTCGCCCCGGGGCGGCGGCGTGACGAAGGCGAGGTCGAGCGCCTGGGCCGCCACCTTTTCCAGGAGCTCCTTGATCATCCCCTGGTGCAGCTCGAACGACGTCTGCGGGTGCAACCGGCGGTAGGCCGAAAGCACCGTCGGGAGCATGTAGCTGGCGAGACTCGACGGAAAGCCGAGACGGATCCGCCCCGTCTCGGGGCTCACGAGGCTTTCGAGCCGCCGGCGGGCCGCCTCGATCTCCCGGAGAACGTTTTCCATATGTTCCAGGAGCACGCTTCCGGCGGCGGTGAGCCGGACCCGGCGGCCGTCCCGGACGAAGAGGGCGACGCCGAGTTCGTCCTCGAGGTTTTGGATCTGGCGGCTTACGGCGGACTGGGCGACGTTCAGCGCGTAGGCCGCTTCCGTCACGTGTTCCCGCCGGGCGACTTCGACGAAGTAGCGGATCTGGGTGAGTTCCATCGCCGTGCCCCTTTCTCATTGACCGTCTTTGTCTTTTCTTTTATGCTAACATCGGGGCGAGAAAAGAGAAAAAGAGGGAAGCCGGTGAAAAGGGTTTCCTTGATCGAAAACGCGCCCCAAGCGGTCTTCGATGCGGTGATGGGCAGAAGGTGAGCCGATGAACGCCAAGGAAATGCGATCGGACGTGGGTATCGCGTCCAATCGGATCCCGTTTCTTTTGTTGGTCGTCACGAATTTCTTTGTCGGCGGCATGGTCGGCCTCGAACGATCGGTTCTGCCGCTTCTGGGCGAGCGGGTCTTCGGCCTCGCTTCGACCGGAGCGGCCCTTTCGTTTATCGTGAGTTTCGGCCTGACCAAGGGCGCGGTGAATTTGTTTGCCGGGGCCCTCGCCGACCGCTACGGACGAAAACGCATTCTTCTTTTCGGTTGGGGGATCGGGTTCTGGGTTCCGGTCCTCATCATTACGGCGCCGTCGTGGACGGTCATCCTTCTCGCCAACGTCCTCCTCGGCCTTCACCAGGGGCTGACGTGGTCGATGACGGTCAATATGAAGCTCGACCTCGTCCGGCCGGAAGAACGGGGCACGGCCGTCGGCTTGAATGAATTTGCCGGCTATCTGGGGGCCTCGGTGCTGGCGGCCCTCTCCGGGTACGTCGCGATGGCGAAGGCGCTTCGGCCGGAGCCGTTTTATTTCGGCTTTGGACTGGTTGCGGTTGGGTTCCTCTTGTCGCTGCTTGCCCCCGACACGGCGGCCACCGCCCGGTCGGCAGGCGGCTTTGGTCCCGGGATGTCCCTGGCCGAGGCTTTCCGCCGGACGACGTGGGTCGACCGACGGCTCATGAGCCTCTCCTTTGCCGGGTTGACGACCAATCTTAAAGACGGCCTGGCGTGGGGGATCTTTCCGCTTCTCCTCGCCCAAAAAGGGCTGGACCTTGGCACGGCGTCGCTGATCGTCTCCGCCTATCCGGCAGCGTGGGGCCTGTTTCAGCTTCTCACCGGCCCCTTAAGCGATCGGATCGGGCGTAAGACGCTGATCGTCGGGGGCATGGCGGTGCAGGCGGCTTCCCTCTGGGCGTTTTTGGGGGCGACGTCGGTGGCGGCGCTCGGGCTTGCCGCCGTCCTCCTCGGCATCGGCACGGCAATGGTCTACCCGACCCTCCAGGCGGCGGTCGGGGATCGGGTAGCGCCGGCTTGGCGTGCCTCCGCCCTCGGCGTATACCGCTTCTGGCGGGACGAAGGTTACGCCTTCGGCGCCTTGCTCGGCGGTGCGCTGGCGGATGTGTTCGGGCTTCGGATGTCGGTCGGCCTGATCGCCTTCCTGCCGCTTCTTGCGGCGGGGCTCGTCGCGCGGTTCGATCGGGAAGAACGGGGCTGACATCGCCCCGCCCTGGTCCCCTTCTGCCTCGGAACCGGACGTTCGCTTCAGACGCCGGCGCCGGTTCGGAATGCTTTTGTTCGTGGTGGCTGGAACTTTGGGTGTATCTGAAGCTGTGGCAACTTCAATTGTAAACTACATTCTTACAGATGACACAATTGTATCCATAATTTATTTCTAGCTGCTCTTCTTTTCTGCAGAGTTGATGCAATACAGCCCATTAAATCGAGATGTTCCGGGCGCTCTGCACGGTTCAGCCGACGGACCGAAGCGACGTGCTGGACCTGTTCGACCGTTCAATGCTCAATCAGGAAAGCATCGAGGCGCTCAATTCCTTCATCGAGGCGAGCCCGGATGCGTGCGCGCTCGTCGCGCACCGTCATGAATAGTCTCTTTGTTTCATTAATTTAAACTACTTAACCATACATTCCGTTCATCGTGATCGCACTGATTTTGAAGTTCTACGGGATCGCGTCGCCTTACGTCGTCGCGCTTCTCATCGCCGTCGTTTTCAATGTGGGGGTCATGAAGCGGCGACGACGGCTATGATGCTGTTTTGGCCATATGGCCCAAATCCGAGTGTTCTATTGACCGGTTATTTTTTTTATGATATCCTAAACTACAGATTCCGCCAAGATCAAAAAACCTGGTACATAAGACGGCATCGAGAAGGCGAACGAAACATGGATCTTTGACGGTGCAGGAGGGAGGAACGTTGGAAGCCCGTCGGAGGAGCGGGGGCTCGGCCGGGAACCGGCGTTCCTGGCGACGGAATCGGAGATCGCGAAGGTGCTCGCCGAGCTTCGGGCGCGGAATGTTCGCCCGCCATGCGGAAGTCGGAAAGATCAACCGCCGGACGTCTCCCACGTGTCCTCAAGAGGCCTCTTTTCGTTCATCGCTTGCCTTCGCCGACGGTATCGGCATTACGAGACGCAGGGGATGTTCTTTCCCGATTCCCGGCTCATCGTCACCGACCCCGAGCTTCGCGTCATTGCGGTCATTCATCCGGTCAACCTTCTTGCCCTCGAGGGCAAGGGTGGGGAACGCGCGGACGAACGGAGGCGCATTTTGCCTTTCGACGCTTTTCCGGAATTAAAGCCGGGAGACGCGCTCGATGAGGCGTCTTATGGCCTCAACGCTTTTGTTCTGGCGAAGCGCTCGCGTCGTCTCCGGGCCGTGCCCGGCCTGGTTCACACGTGTCCGCAGTTTTGACAGAGGTGGACCATGGTGGTACCGTTTGGCAGTGAACCTGTGTAATCCTGTGATTGAGATTGTAAAACAAAACAAACGTGGATGGGTGATTAAAAATGGCGTATGCTGTGAGTTTACTCGAGTTACCAGAATTACGAGTTGATACTGATCCTTTTGCGATTTACGGTTTTAACTACCGCATTTTGACAGATTTCTCTTTCCGCCAGGAATTCGCACGCGAACCCGGTACAGTCCTTGCTCGCTTCGGCTTGACCTGTGACGGAGGGGTAAAGGCCGAGCTTCCTCCCAGCCTGTCGGGGGAGGAGCTGGACCTGCTAGGGCTCCTCGCTGACATCGCACAGAAGCGTGGGATCATCGGGCAGGAGGAGATCGAGCAGACCCTAGCCGATGCGGGCTATCTGCAGCCCGCTCTGGCGGTTCTGATTTTGGTCGTGGCCGTGGCCGTCTATGTCGTCTAAACGGGTGTAGGAGCGGGGCGCGGGCAGATTGGCAGTGCTCCGCGCCCGCGTTTAGTTTAACGTTTAGTTTAAAATGAAAAATTGGAACAGAGGTGGAAGTATTGATTCCCGCTCTATTTTCTATTTTTCTTGATTACAAATGCAATTTTGCCTGCGCCCACTGTAGCGTGGGAAGCAACCCTCGACGGTCCTTTCCAATGTCTGACGACGTTTTGGATCGGGCTCTCATGGGGATCCGCCAGATCCCCACGGCGCGTGTGGTCGTCTTTACTGGCGGTGAGTCCACCCTGCAAAAGTCCCGCCTACTCCGGGGCATCCGCATGGCCCACGAGGTAGGATATGTCACACGGCTGGTCTCGAACGGCTGGTGGGCCAAGTCCCCCGAGCTGGCCGAGGCCTGGGTGGCGGAACTTAAGGCAGCAGGCCTCGACGAGCTCAACACCAGCTACGATGATTTCCACGAACCCTTTGCGCCCCCCGATATCATCCCTAACCTCATACGAGCCGGCCTTAGAGCGGGGCTCCGATTGGGCGTGGGGGTCATCGTGGACGCTAGGGCAAGGTGGAACGCCGAAAGCATCAAGTCCTTCGCGGCGAAAGCCCTGGGCATGTCTGTGGCTGAACTGGAGAGACAGGTTGTCTTTCTTGAGGATTATCCTACGCCCTCGGGTACTGGACGGCTTCTTCAGGTGGAAGACATTCCTGAGCCCGTGGATAAAATCAACATTCCGTGCCCAGCGATAGTGAGGACCATCTCCATCCACCCCGACGGCAGCGTGAAGGTCTGCTGTGGCCAGTCCATGTTCGAACACAGCGATCTCACTATCGGCAACTTGCTTGAGGTTCCCCTGCTCGAATTGATCGAGGCCGCTCGCCATAACCTCATGTACTGGTGGATTCACATGCTCGGACCTAAGCGGATCCTGGATAGGATCGGTGTCTCGGGCCACTACACGAGCATCTGCCACGCCTGCCAGGTGCTGTTCACCCGGTACCGGGATCAGGCGATTCAGTACCTGATCGAGCATCGGGACGAGGTGCTGATGAAGGACGTCCTCATGAGCGACGCGATCCCGCTTCAGCTCAAAGCTGTGGCGGCACGGAGGGCGATGCTACCGGATGCTTGAGGTTCACTCGGTCACAGTAGGATACAGATCTCGAACCGTGCTGCACGAGATCGAGCTCAACCTTGGTCCGGGTTTTCATGTGCTCTTGGGCCCGAACGGCGCCGGCAAGACCACCCTCTTTCGGGTGCTGGCCGGTGTGCTGCGGCCATGGCGGGGTGAGGTGCGCATTGAAGGGAGAGATTTGGCGCGTGATCTTTCGGTGCGTACCAAAGTCGCCTACGTTCCGCAACGAGACACGCTCTACCCCTCGCTGACGGTACGCGACAATTTGTTCTTTTTTGCCCAGATGCACGGTCTTTCGGAGGATGTGGCACGGCAGCGTGTGAGCGAAGTCGTGGAAGAGTTGCAATTGGGGGAGTTCTTGACGCAGGCCGCGGGCACCTTAAGTGGCGGTCAGAAGCGCCGGGCCAACCTGGCCCGGGCGCTTCTCGCCACCCCTCGGGTGCTGCTCCTGGATGAACCCACCACGGGTCTCGATCCGATCTTGGCGCGCAGCGTGCGCCAGCTGCTTCAAGGGTTGGCCCGAGAGGGCCAACTCATCCTAACGGCTACCCACAACCTGTACGAGGCAGCCGAACTGGCGGAAGCGGTGATCCTCATTCACCGCGGACGGATCATCCACCGAGGTTCTGTGGAGGATCTGAAGGGTCGTTTGGGTCTGCGGCGCGTGGGTTTCCGTACGACAGGAGATCCTCGCCCCGTGTTCGCTCAACTGGGACTTGAAAGCCGTCTGGAGGGAGGACTTTGGGTCACGGAGGTGTCTGAGGAGGAACAGGTGTCCCGAGCGGTGTCCGCTTTAGTCACATCAGGTTTGTCCGTCTTGGAGGTGAGAGAACTTGACAACCCCCTCGAATCACTCTTCGACGCCCTCACCGCCGAGCGCCTTTAGGGTGCTCAGGGCATATTTGTGGCGGACGTGGCGAGAAGGAGGTCGGACGCTCCTTAAAAGCTCACTCTTCTTCAGCGTCCTGTTGGTCGCTGTGGTGCTTTCGATTTTCCTCATACCCAACCTGCTTACAACGGCGACGCGTCAGTCGCTGGAGTTTTATTCCAGACACTACTTCGGCTCCTTGCCCGATTCCCGAGTGGCCTGGGCGGCTGCATTTCTCATCATCGAGGGGCCCTTTTTTGTCGCCTTCCTCGCCTCTTTCACGGCAGCCAATATTCCGCTGAACATCATCGGCAGCGAGATCAACCGCGGCACCATGGAGCTTCTGTTGGCGGCGCCTATCCGGCTACGCACCCTCGTGTTGGCCATGTTCACAGCCTCGTTGAGCTTTGCCGTAGCGAGCTGGGCGGTTCTGTCTTTCGTGACCCTCGTCCTTTCCTTCTTTACCCTCTGGGGCATGGGAATCAGCCAGTTGATGCCCGAGCCGACCTACTGGGAGAGCGCCTTTCTCTTGCCGCTGAGCCTCGCCATACTCGCGGGCCTTCTTTCGGTATTGCTCCTTCTTCTGTTTCCGTCGCTGGCCCGCTTCCGTACGGGAATGCTCGTCACCCAGAACCCTGTCATATTGATCGCGGCGTCGCCCGCCGTTTTCAGTTTCTTGGTGATCACCCTTCGACCGGACGTGTCGCCGGTGCGGGTGGCGTCCTTCGCCATCGTCGGCTCTTTGATTTTGAGCGGTCTTCTCGTCTTGGTGGCTCCGCTTCTGGTCCGGGGGGAAACCCTGCTCCACGAGGAATGAGGCCGCACACGCGGCGTGGAGGTGGGGTAGGCGCAAGGTATAAGCAAAAAGGTGCTTACGGAACGCGAACGAGAGGCACAAAGATTTTGATATGGGTTGAGAGGGAGGGAGGGATGTATTCATATTTTCCTTACTTGGCCGACAAACCCCTCTTTCGCCTTTTCTATCGAGCAATTGAAGTGCTCACGAGTAGCGCGATGGTGCTTTTTTTGGTGAATCGTGCGGACGGCGGTTGGGGAGAGGGCTTGGCGGGGGCAGCGCTTCTTGTTTTTTATACCTTTATCATTCTTTTCTCGGTCATTTCGATACGGCCGGAAATATTGAAAAGAGAGTATCATTTCTCTTTCTATCGTATGAGCCGAACAAGCGATGAATCGTTTTACCGCAGCGTGCTGTGGGAGGACGTTGCGGCCCGCTGGCTGTATCACCTTCCCAGTCGCTTTCCTTTTATGGTCGGCTCGATGAGCGTCATGGGGATGCGGGCCATTCCGCTATTGATGCTCGGTGATTCGTTGGCCCTGGCCGCCTACATGCACCGGGCGACACGGGGGCTGGGAGGAACCGCAGGGCTTCAAACGCTGCGGACGGTACTCAAAGGCATCCTGGAACGGGGAATCGTCGGCTTTTTTGCTTATGGGATGGGGGTTCTGATCGCCCGTTTCCTTGAACTCGTCCGAGGGGTTATGCTGCATCGGGGGATTTCGCTCGAGACGTGGCTCGCGGTCGAGGCGGCCGTTCGCTCCGAAGGGAGGCGCTTCCTTGAAGCGTTTTCGCTTTCGCCTTCCGCCGTGACGGCGTTTGTGGAGGGGCCGATGTGGATCGGAGCGCTTCTCTTCGTCCCGGGACCGGTGCTTCTCGCCGTCTTTTATTCCACGCGATTTCAGATCGAGCCCGCTGTAAAGACATTTCGGATGCCGCGCTTGATCGTCGAACGTTGCCTGTCGGCCGAGAGGACCGCGCATCGGTCCGAGGGGGCTTTCGTCTTGGACCGGCTCCGCCTGTTTCGTCGTCAGGACCGGCTCACTCATCCCTGGTGGATGTGGGGGGCACCGACGGGTTTCGTCGCCGCTTTGGCGTTTCTCCTACCGCTCCTTGCGCTGGCCCACAACCCGTATGTGCGCGCGTTTTTGATCTTCATTGTCTTTTTCATTGCGTTACAAAGCGTGGCCAATGACATTCAGTTCGATTTTCGGGATGTCTTCTACTATCGCTCCGATCTTCGCCGTCTTCCGCTCTATCATCTTCTCGGCGTGGAGCGGCCGGAGACGTTTTTGCGGAGCAAGATGGAACTTCTCTCATGCCTCGTGCGGCGCATCGCCGGAGTGCCGCTCGTGATTCTGGGAACGGTGGCGTTCATTTTTCTCGGGGTTCGCGCGGTGATCCTCGGAGTCGTTGCCGCGTTCGTCTTTCGCGCTTTTCTCAAGGGCGCCGTGTTTTGGGCCGCGTCCATTCCGTATCGGAAGTTTTTGCTGGCCTTTCATTTGAAATCGTTTCGCCTCCGTCCACCGGAGGAAGAGCGGATTGATGAGCAGTTGTTCCAGATCGTCGTTGACTATCCGCAAAGGGTTCTCGTCTATGCTTCGATCTTCGGAAGCCTGGTCGTCGCCATGTTCGGGCTTGTTCGGGGCGCGGGGTGGCTCGTTTACGGCTTGGACTTCTTCGGGATCTGGACGCTGTTTTTGACGTTCCGGTTCCGGGAGGCCTTTGGGGTTAACCCGGAACGGGAGAAGAGGGCGTCGCTTCCATTCTGGCTTTCGGCGACCGGGACGTCGCTCTTCGTCTTCGGGATTGGAACCGTCGGCGGGTTTGCGGTCGGCGGGGCTTTGGGAGAGATGAGTGGCGTTTCCGATTCGCTTTTAGAAACCGCCCTTCCATGGAGAACGGTGCTTGTCAACAATGGTCGGGTGGCGCTTTTGCTCTTTGCTTTGGGGTTGGTGAGCTTTGGTTTCGGGGCGCTCCTTGTTCTCCTCTTCCAAGGCTTTGTGCTCGGGGGGAGCGTGCGCATCGCGGTGGATGCCGTCGGCTGGGAGATGGTGTTCCGGTAGGTTTTGCCCCATGCTTTTTTGGAGATCATGGCCGTAAGCCTCATCGCCGCTGCTTCCTTTATCGGATTGCGCGTACTCCGATCCATTCGGCAAGAGGGAAGGCTTTCCGGCGAGCGTTTTAGAAGCTGGCTTCAGGAAGTCGCGTGGGCTCTTTTGCTTGGGGCGATCCTTCTCACCGTGGCGGCGTTTGTGGAAGCGTATGTTTCTTCTCGGGGGTGAGGGAAGGTATGTCAGGACAGCGTCATCTGCTTGTCCTTCGGGATCTTGTCTTTTCTTACACGACCGACGGAAGTCCGCCGCTTTTTGAGGGCCTGAACTTTGAGATCGCTCAGGGAGAAAAAGTTCTTCTCGTTGGGCCGAACGGGTCCGGCAAGACGACGCTCCTCAATCTTCTGGCCGGGCTGCTTGAGTCCTACCACCCTCGCTATCAGGCGTTCTGGGCGGGGAAGCCAGTCCGCCTGCAGGAAATTCGCCCCGAGATCGCTTACGCGCCGGATGAAGATTATCTTTTCGACGAGCTTACGGCCGAGGAGCACATCGAGGTGTTCCGGGCGCTCTGGACGGTTCAGCCGACGTACCGAAGCGATGTGCTGGATCTGCTCCGGCGATTCGGGCTGGACGAGATCACAAAGCCGGTGGAACGGTACTCTCGCGGCATGCGTCGGAAGCTCTTCCTGGCCCTCATCCTCGCCCGCCGCGCCTCGCTTTATCTTTTGGATGAGCCGTTCAACGCGCTCGATCAGGAAAGCATCGAGGCTCTCATTTCCTTCATCGAGGCTAGCCCGGGCGCGTGCGTGCTCGTCGCGCACCGACCGCCGGAGGCCCTTCGGATGGACCGCGTCATCGATATTCGAACGTTCGTGCGGTCTGACGCTTCTTCCGCCCGAGAGCATGCATGGGAAGGGGATCGGACATCATGAAAAGTCTCTTCGTTTCCTTCTTAACTCTACGTTCCGTTCATCGTGATCGCGCTAATTTTGAGGTACTACGGGATCACGTCGCCTTACGTCGTCGCGCTGCTTATCGCCGGTATCTTCATCGTTGGCGCCATGGAGCGGCGACGCCGTTTATGACGCTAACCATAAATCGGGTGTGACGGAGATTCCATGTAGGCGCATATCAATTTCTGCGAGTTATGCATTTCTTCCAAATCGGGTCGTGTTCTTGAAGCCCTCGTCGCACACCCGGCGCCGATTCGGAATGGACCTGCGAATCGGCGCCGGTTCGTTTTGGGGCGCTGGATTGGTTTCGTTTTGGCCCTATGGCCCAAGCCGAGTGTCCTATTGACCGGTTATTTTTTTTCATGCTATCCTGACTGCAGATTCCGCCAAGCCCCAAAAAATTGGCGCATAAGACGGAGTCGAGAAGGCGAACGAACCAAACGAACGATCGGGCGGCGCAGGAGGGAGGACCGTGGAAAGCCCGCCGGAGAAGCGGATCCCCGGCCGGGAACCGGCGTTCCTGGCGGCGGATGAGGAGATCGCGTAGGTGCTCGGCGATCTTCGCAGGCGGAAAATTCGACCCCATTGCGGAAGTCGGCAGGATCGGGCGCCGAATTTTCCCGTTCCGAACTCGGGACGCCTCTTTTCGTTCATCGCTTGCCTTCGCCGACGGTATCGGCGTTACGAAACGCTCGGAATGTTCTTCCCCGACGTCGGGCTCATCGTCACGGATTCCGATCTCCGCGTCGCTGCGGTCATGCATCCGGCGCCGGGAGGAAGAGGCGGGGAACACGCAGACGAAGGCGCACGGTCGTTGCCCTTCGGCGCATTTCCAAAGTTCAATCCCGGAGATGCGCTCGATGAGGCGTCTTATGGCCTCAGTGCTTTTGTTCTGGCGAAGCGCTCGGGCCGCATTCGGGCCGTCGCCGGCGCGGTTCACACATGTCCGCGGTTCAAATGGATGTGGACCGTCGCGGTTCCGTTCGGGAAGGAGCCGCTGGGATATGTGGGCTTATTCTTTTCGACGTATCGAGATCCGTACGGATACGCGAGCTGGCTGATCGAAGTGACGGAGCAGATCGAGCGGGAACTTCAGGCAGGAGGAGGGGAAGCGGACCGGGGAACGTTGTCGGAGAGCGAAACGGAAGGAGAAAGAGCGGGTTTCTTGGAGAAGATGCTTACGGTGCGCGAACGTGAGGTTCTCGACCTCGTACTCGAAGGGCTAAGCGATGAGGCCATGGCCCAGAAACTTCACATCAGCGTCTGGACGGTCCGGACCCATCGGAAAAACGTGTATCGAAAACTCGGCGTCAGCACATTGCGGGAGTTAGTGGGGAAAATGAAAGGGTGGGGCGTCGGCGAGGGAAAATACCTCGTTTGAGGTATTTACACTTCGCTTCAACTTTGGTAAGTAAGTAAGCAGAAGTCGTGTCCGGTATCATGTGTAAAAACGGATGGTCCAGGTAACATAAAATGAGCCATCCGGCCCTCTTTGGTAGAATGTGAGACGGAGAAGAAACCACTTCACCAGGAGGGATACCGGATGGCTCA
>NZ_JXBB01000026.1 GCF_001653195.1 Hydrogenibacillus schlegelii | reverse complement strand
AGCGGGCCCGCTTCAGGCCCTCGGATTCCGGATCGATGCCGATCATCCACACCGGTTCGAGATACGGGCTGCGGAACATTTTGTACATGAGGTCGGTGCCGATGTTCCCCGACCCGATGATCGCCACCCGCAACTTGCGGGACATCGCGGTCCCTCCTTTCGGCGGCCCCGATCCGGGGCCGCCGGTTTGGCCGTCGCGGCTCACCGATCGATCGACGAGAGGTTTCAAGGCCCGTCAAAGCTTGACGGTGATGTTGGTGAGCTCGGAATAAAACTCGACGCTGTGCATACCACCCTCCCGGCCGATGCCGCTCTGCTTCATGCCGCCGAAGGGCGTCCGAAGGTCCCGGAGGAACCACGTATTGATCCAGACCATCCCGACTTCCAGCTGATGGGCCACGCGATGGGCCCGCTTCAGATTCGTCGTCCAGACGGTGGCGCTTAAGCCGTACTCGGTGTCGTTCGCCCGGGCGATCACTTCTTCCTCCGTGTCGAAGGGCGAGACCGTCACCACCGGGCCGAAGACTTCCTCCTTCATCACCCGGCAGGTGTCCGGCATGTCGACGACGATCGTCGGTTCGAGATAATACCCCCGAGTGAGCCCTTCCGGTTGCTTGCCGCCGATGAGGATGCGTCCCTCGTTTCGGGCGATCTCGACGTAGCCCATGACGCGCTCCAGGTGTTCCCGGCTGATGAGCGGCCCGACGAACGTCTTCGGATCGAACGGATCGCCGACGACGAGTTCTTTCGTCCGCTTGACGAAGCGGTCCAGGAATTCCTCGTAGACCGGCCGCTCGACGTAGATGCGTGAACCGCAGAGGCAGACTTCGCCCTGGTTGTGGAAGCTCGAACGGAGGGTCATATCGATGGCCTCATCGAGGTCGGCGTCGGCGAAGATGATGTTCGGGTTTTTGCCGCCGAGCTCAAAGGATAGCCGCTTCAAATTCCGGGAGGCGTTGGCCATGATCGTCTTGCCCGTCGTCGTCTCGCCGGTAAAGGAGATGGCGTTCACGCCCGGATGTTCGACGAGGAAGGCGCCGGCGGAATTCGGGCCGAAGCCGTGCACGACGTTGACCACACCGTCCGGGATGCCCGCTTCCTTGATCACCTCGGCAAGGAGCGTCGCCGAAAGAGGCGTCAGCTCCGCCGGCTTGACGACGACGGTGTTGCCCATGGCCAGAGCCGGCGCCATCTTCCAGGTGAGGAGCACCATCGGCAGGTTCCACGGCGTGATCAGTCCGACGACGCCGACCGGCCGGCGGATGGCGTAGTGGAGCTGCCCCGCATCGAGCTGATATGCTTCGGTGCCGACCGAGTGCAAATAATCCGCAAAAAAGTGAAAGTTGTACGCCGCCCGCGGGATTTCGTGCTCGTAAGCCACCCAGTAGGGCTTCCCCGTGTCGAGGGTCTCGAGCCGGGCAAACTCCTCCCGCCGCTCCAGGATGAGGTCGCCGATGCGCCGGACCAACCGGATGCGCTCGGGGATCGAAAGACGACCCCACGGCCCCTGAAGCGCCCGCCGGGCCGCCTGCACCGCCCGATCGACGTCTTCCTTCGTCGCCTCTTCCACCCAGCCGAGTTCTTCCTCGGTCGCCGGGTTAATGTTCACAAAGCGCTTTCCGGCCGACGATTCAACAAAGGCCCCGTCGATGAACAGCCGCGCATGATGGGTCTGGGCGACGGTCTGAACCATCCGCCTGCCTCCTTTCAACGATTTGATCAGATTATATATCAAAAATTAGGCGCGCGCAACCATCGACCCCTCCTTGCGATCGAAGGGACGTCCGTCGGCCGCCTGGGCTTCTATGACATTGGCTCGGGAGCCACGACTCACTCCAGATCTGAGTTGAGGCTCACCCGTGGATCACGAGGGTTCCCAGGTTCCCGAAATTTCCTACAACCCTGCTTCCCGGCCGCAACGGCAGGGGGGCGGTCATCCCCCCGGTGAGGATCACCGATCCAGCCGGGAGGGATCGACCCCGGCGCGCCAATTCCCCGCTGAGCCAGGCCACCGCTTTGACGGGACTGCCCATGACGTCCGCGCTCGATCCCCTCCATTCGTGAGACCCGTCGCTCAGGACGACGCTCAAACGCTCCAGATCGATGTCCGATGCCTCTCGCCACTCGCCCAGTACCACACCCGCCGCCGAAGAGTTGTCGGCCGTGTTATCGAGAAAGGTAAAGCGAAAGTGTTCGTAGCGAGAATCCACAATTTCCAGAGCCGGCGCCACTACCTCAATGGCACCTTTAACTTGAGCTTCATCGAGGTCGGAACCATACAGTTCGCGATGCACGCGCACCGCAATCTCGGGCTCCACGCGCGGATGAATAAAGCTTTCCAGTGCCCGAGCGGGAGAAGATCGAAGCATGCTCGCCATCAGGACACCATAGTTGGGCTGTTCTACGCCCAGGGCGCGCCGCATGGCTGCACTGGTAAACCCAAGCTTAAATCCCACCGGGCGGTCTCCAGCCGCGCGGTAGAACGCGATCAGGTGATCCTGAATGGCATATGCGTCGTCCACCGTCATCTCCGGCCACTCTTCCGTTAGGGGCGAAATGGGGGTGCGCCTAAGACGCGCCTCCCATAGCCGCCTTGCCAAGTCCCGGTGCGGGATTCCCCCCATCCTTTTTCTCTCCTTTCAAGCCCACCGCAAACAAACCCTCCGCCACCGGAACGCAGTGGCGCGTTTTCTCAACGCCCGGAACATTCGGACCGACGTTTCCCCCTGCCACCGGTGATGCACGGATGTATAACCTTCAATCCAGGAGAATCGGCGATGTGTTCGAAGAAACGCGATCGTCTGCCGGCGCAGGGCGCTGCCGGGCGGGCTAATTGCCCTCCCTTGCAGACTTCAACTCGGACATCTCAAGCGTACGCTTTAAATAGCTCATGAAGTTTTCAAATGAGCGCTGCTTTTGCTGCCGCATCAGTTCTTCCATCCGCCGGGCATCCTTGTGCTTCAACGCTTCCAGCATGCCCCAGTGCTCGCTCTGCGACTCGCGCATCGCTTCCGGCGTCTGAACGAAGATCCAGCGCGAGCGCGCCGACTTTTCCCAGACCGCCGTGACAATGCGATTGAGTTCCCGCCACGGAGAAAGGTCATACAGCGTCCGGTGGAAGGTGTAATTGAGCCGGCTGAACATCGCGGCGTCCCCCGCCTCGACGGCCCGATCCATTTGCCGGAGAAGCGCTTCCAGCTCCTCGATGACCTCCGGCGTCGCCTTGTCCACCGCCGTGCGAGCCAGGATCGGTTCCAACGCCAGGCGGATGGTATACAGCTCTTCCAGTTCCTCTAAGCGAATCGGCGCGACGCGGGCGCCGATATAGGGCTTGCTTTCCACCCACCCCTCCGCTTCCAGGCGCCGGATGGCTTCGCGGACGGGCATCGGGCTGATTCCGAGATCGCGGGCAATCTGATCGACGACAAGCCGCTCGCCGGGTGCGATCTCGTTGGACAGGATTTTCTCCTTGAGCTGTTCATATGCCCACTCGGCCCGCGTGGCCGGCATCTGAGTCATCGCTCATCCTCCCGAAGTGCAGCGTGTGTCCGCCTCGATTATATCACATATTTTAACAAAGAAGAGGCCCAAAGCGCCTTGGGCCTCTCCTTTATGAGCACGCGGCCGCACTTCAAGAGGACTCCCATCCTCGCTCGCCCCGTGCATACCGCCCGGGCGGTTCAGGTCGTCACCCCGGTAAAGCCTTCGATCCACTCCTGGCGGTGGTTGAAGTAGAAGATGCCGCGGGCGAGCTGATCCACCGTCCACTTGACGACCGGCATATCCGGATAGGCGATGTAGCCACCGGTAAACACTTCGTTGCGGTTCCCAGACGGGTCGAAGTAGTAAATCGTCTGGCCGCGGGTGATGCCGTGCCGCTCGATGCCGACATCGATCGGCACGTCGTGTTTGGAGAAGACGTCGCCCGCTTTCCGCAGGTCGTTAAATTCGTCAAGCCAGAACGCAAAGTGATGCAGGCCCTCATCCTTCCCCGGGATGATGGCGATGTCATGCGGCGTATTGCTGCGGAAAAGCCACGCCGCAATGGGAACGTCGGAATCGGGCTTCTCGACGACCATCTCGCTCATGTAGAAATTGAGCGCCTTCATCAGGAAATCAACGGTCTCTTGCGGCCGCTCGGCGGTGATGAGGAGATGGTCAATCCGCGGCGCGCCGACGCCGATGAGCCCTTCCGGCCACGGCGGCGGATTGAGCTGCGGCAGCGCCTTGCCGACATACTCCATCTCGACGTAAAGCTCCATCACGTGCCCCGAGGGCAGCCGGAAGCGAACCCCTTCGCCGACTTTATGATTTTCTCCTTTGGAGAAGCGCGTCACGCTCGCCCCGTACTGAATAAGGCGCTTTTCCAGTTCGGCCAGGTCGTCGTACGTGTGCACTTTGAAGCCCATCTTCTCCAGGCCCGGCCGGTCGGCCTTTTTCAGGACGATCGAATGGTGGTCGTATTCGTCCCAGCCTTTCAGATAAATGGCGCTGTCCGTCCGGTCGGTCGCTTCCATGCCCATGACCTCGACGTAGTGCTTCCGGGCAGCCTCCAGATCCGTCACCCGGGTGACGACATATCCGAGCCGCATGATGCCCTCGCCCATCGTTCGAACCCTCCTTGTTCGATCTTTGTCACGGATCCTTTTTTGTTCCGGCGGGCTTTTTCAACGCCGCGATTTTTCCGGCACTTTGTTATTTGCAGGGCGTTTGCCTCGGTCGACCGGCGGCCGGATCGCGCATCGGCGCCGGAGGACCTCACGTCTGGCCTTCGCGCTTCAAGCGCAAAAGAAGCCGGGCCAGCGGGTCGTCTTTCGGCAGCATCCGGATGGCGATGTCACCAACGAGCTCCGCGCGGCACATGAGGATGCGGCCGTCGGCGCGTTCCTCGTCGGTCAGAGCGCCCCTGGAGTACGTGTCGCCGAGCATCACCTCCCCCTCGAGCAGCTCGACCTTGCAGTACCCGCATCCCCCGCTGCGACAGCCCGGAAACGCCGGTCGTCCGACGCGGCCGTAATACGTCTCCCGCAATTCAGACAGCAGGTTGGCGCCGGCGCGGCCGACGACGACCACACCATCCGGGTCGATGCGGATGCGGACCGCCCCCTTAGGCTCCGCCTTGCCGGCCCTTACCGTCTTCGGCGCCTCCATCGTCCGTTCCCGTCCTTCCGCTCTCGCCCGCATGTTTCTCCTCCGTGTGAAAGGGGCGGCGGTGAAGCCCGGCTCAGGCGTCCGCCGCGACGGCCAGGGCGGCCCGGGCGATGATTTCGTCCTGTTCTTCCGTCCCGCCGCTCACGCCGATCGCGCCGATCATCTCGCCGTCGATGACGATCGGAAACCCGCCGCCGAAGATCGTCAGATCCGGCGTGTGCGGAAGGCCGTGCAGGAGGCGGGGGTTGTCCTTGATCATGTCGTACCACTTGCCCGTCTCCATCCCGAACGCCGCCGCCGAATAAGCCTTCCGCTGGGCGATGCCGATCGAAAGCAGGGGGGCGCCGTCCATGCGATAAAACGCTTTCAGCTGGGCCGAAGCATCGACGATGGCGATGTTCACCCGTGCCCCCAGTTCTTCCGCCTTCCGGACCGCCGCCTCCAGCATGCGGGCGGCCAGCGCCAGGGAGATGTGCTTGACGGGGATGTACCGCTCCACCCGCTCGTCCTCCTTTTCCACCGCGCCGAATCCGCGCACCGAGCCACGCACCCGGTATCTGATATGATATCTAACATCGAAAAAGGCGTCAATGTCAATTAATTCATCAAATGCTTCAAGTAAGCGCCTCCGCCACCTTGCCGACGAGCTCCATCCCCGGCTTCAGGAATTTCTGCCCCTTCCGCCAGCCGGCCGGGCAGGCGACACCCGGATTGTTGCGCACAAATTCGAAGGCTTCCAGCAGCCGGAGCGTCTCCTCGGCGTTCCGGCCGACGTCGTACCACGTCACTTCCTGCGCCCGAAGGATGCCGTCCGGATCGACGAGGAACGTCCCCCGAAGCGCCGTCCCGTCCGCTTCGTTGTAAATGTTGAAGAGCCGCGCCAGCCGCCCGTTGTGATCGGCGGCCATCGGGAAGCGGACGTCGCTGAGGAGCCGTTCCGACTCCAGCCACGCCTTGTGGGTGTAGACGGTGTCGGTGCTCACGCCGACGACTTCCGCCCCGAGAGCCCGAAAGGCGTCATAGTGCCGGGCAAAGTCGGCGAGCTCCGTCGGACAGACAAAGGTAAAATCTGCCGGGTAATAGACGAGGATCGTCCACCGCTTCTCCGGCGCCGACGGGCCAAGGCGAATCGTCCCATCCGCCTTCGTCTCCGGAAAGTAGGCCGGAAGCGCGATGTCCGGCAGCGCATCGCCGAGCTTCAAGACGGCCTGCCTTGCCTCCACGCCTCATCCCTCCTCCCCAACCATCGGTTGGCGCCATCGGAGCGGACTGGACTCCGTGGCCTCAGCGGCGCCGAAAGACCGTTCCGACGTCGTCTGGATTGACGAGATCGGATACCGTCCAGCCTTCAAGGTCATATTCCGCCATGCACTGTTCGGCGAATTCCGTGAAACGCTTCGCGTCGCCGGTCTGCAGCGCCGTAAGGAGGACCTCCAGGCGGATGTTCTCATGGTTGCCGGCGTAGTTCCGCTCATAGAGCTCATGCCGACCGCCGAATTCCGAGCCCACGGCATCCCAGAGCAGCTTCATCAGCTTCACGCGGTCTTTGGCGTCATAGCCGTTCGAACCCCGGACATACTTTTCGAGATAGGGCCGGATCTCCGGATCGAGGAAATCTGCGGCGCTCGACGGCAGATAAATGAGGGCGCTGGCCAGATCTTTCTCAATCAGATCCTTGATCTTCGGGTAGGCTTCCGTCGCAAACACCCGGTACGCCAGACCCGGAGCCAGGCTCGGCAACACGTAGTCGCCGACCCACGGTTCGGGATTGCGCACCTGCGCCTCGGACAGCGACCAGAACAGGTGCCGCCAGGCGATGATCTCCCCGACGCGGGCCTGAACGCCGCGAAAATCTTTGACACCCGTCGCCTCGATCGCCTTGAGCACAAGCCCCGCGATAAAGTCGAGCTTCACCGCGAGCCGCGTCAGACCGTGCAGCGTAAAGCGATGGATAAACCCGGAGAGCGGGAAGAAGGTGTTGACCTTTTCCACGTCGCCGTAGACGAAGATGTTCTCCCACGGGACCAGGACCTGGTCAAACACCAGGATCGCATCGTTCTCATCCAGGCGGCTGGAGAGCGGATAATCAAAGGGACTGCCGGCCACGGCGGCCACGTATTCGTACGACTGCCGGCTGATCAGTTTGACGCCTTTGGCGTTCATCGGCACGGTGAAGATCAGGGCGAATTTTTTGTCCTTGATGGGGATCGGCCCATAGTGGGCGATGAAGTTCATGTGCGTGAGCGCGCTTCCCGTCGCCACGACCTTGGCGCCGGAGACGATGACGCCCGCGTCGGTTTCTTTTTCCACGTGCATGAAGACGTCGCCCACTTCTTCAATCGGCCGGTTCCGGTCGACCGGCGGGTTGACGATGGCGTGGTTCCAGAAGATGAGCCGCTCCTGCGTCTCCTTGTACCACCGCTTGGCGTTTTCGTGATACGGCGCATAAAAGTCGCTGTTGGCCCCCAGCGTCCCCACAAAGGCGGCCTTATAGTCCGGCGCCCGCCCGAGCCAGCCGTAAACGACGCGCTGCAGCTCAGCGATCGTGTCGCGTCCTTTGATCAAATCTTCCGCACTTTTGGAGGCCCGGAAATACGGATGCGTCCAGCCGCCGCTTCCGGTGTCGGTCGGCACCGTCCATTTCCAGGCTTGCGGTCCGCCCCGCTTTTCGTCTTCTTCATGTAGCTGATGGATGCGGTCATACCAGCGGGCGAACATCCGCGCTGAATTGCGGTAGGCCGGATGCTGCGTGACGTCTTTAATGCGCTCGCCGTAGATGTACACCTCGCGCCCGTCCCGCAGGCTCTCCAAGTATTCATCTCCGGTTAAAGGACGGATTACGCTCTTTTGTTCAACGGTCATCGCGAACTTCGGCCCTCCCTTCGTTAGATTTTGTTAGATCTTGAATCTTTTCCCCGGTTCAGGTCTTTCCCTCGTCCCGTCGCTTTCGTCCGACTTCTTCCTCCGCCGACCCTTGTGCCGCCACGCCCCCTTTCACTTCCGATCGTCGGGCCTTTTGGCTTATGCATTTTTGGCTTATGCAAGGTAAGCGTTCTCACCTCCGTCTTCGACATTTTCCTGTCGGGTTAAAGCTTATCAAATATCAAATACAGTGTCAATGTATAATGATTGCACCTATTTTACCTTTTTGACATACTCATGGCGAAAGTTCGCCCTCGGTTAAGCCCGCGTCAGCAGATTGTAGTTTGGGCGATGTTGGACCATCCTGCGCCGCGTGCGGTGAAAATCGTGTTCCAGGCGAATGTCGGAGCGCGCCTTAGCCGATGCAGAAGTTAAAGTCCCAGGTAGGGGTGTAAATCATGAGGCTTGATGGGCTCCATGTCACGAAGTATGATTAGGTGGTCAGCTGAGCTAAGGGAATAAAGACCAAAAGCATCTTTCGGACATGATCAAGTCCAAATTTCTGTGTAAAATTGCCCCTCGGCTCGAACGGGCTTATCCCAAAAATTCCATACGGTAGTAAGGAAATGGACCCTAGCTGACCCGCTGCTTTCGATACCTTCCGTCTCCGTTTTGGTCGCTGGCTGCATGGAAGGAGTAAGCGAACGTCTGTTCCTTTACGTTTTTGACAAACCAGCCGCTTTCCGGATCGGTGGTGTTTTTTTCACCTCCTTCCAGACGGCTTTAAACTTTTTTGGCAACGGCTTTTTCCCGTGCGCTACGCGGTCCTGGTTGATTTCCTCTTCCAGAAGTTCTTGATATTTCTTTCCTTCTTCCTGAACGAGCCGCTTGAGATATTTCCTCTTGTTGGCATTGGCTTTGACATGGGTGGAATCAATATACAGCACGGAAGGGTCCACAAGCCCGTGATGGCAGGCTTCTTCGAGAATGCGCGTAAAGATCCTTTCAAACAGGTCGGTACCTTTGAATCGGCGGACATAGTTTTTGCCAAACGTCGTGAAATGGGGGATGGGCTGGGTGAGATCGTATCCCAAAAACCACCGATAGGCGATATTGGTTTCGATTTCCTTGATGGTTTGACGCACGCAACGGATGCCGAACAGATACTGGATGAGCACCATTTTGATGAGAACAACGGGATCGATGCCCAGGTGATCCTGAGGAACCAATTCGTCCAACGAAACGACGGTAAGCTGGTAACGGCCTTCGGCCGACTGTTTTCTCAGCATGTGGACACCTCTGCATGATTGGGATAAGAACTCTATTCGACAAAAAAGCGTGTAGACCTTGTACCTTCCGGTACTTTGTCTACACGCTGCGGCTCCTCTGACGGGTGAGGAACCCTTTCCTTATATCCGGAAAATCTCTCGAACCACAAGGCCATCCGGCCCATTTCAATTGATTCTTAAAAATGCGCTTCAAAGATGAATTGATCCGCGCCAAAGGGTTCACTTCCGAAGACACCTACTGGAACGACCCCCGCACGCTGCAGACATACGCGAGACAGGTGGTCATCGAGAAGCTGATTGCACACCTATACCAAACCGGCGAGCTACATGAAAATAAGACGATTGAAGATCTCGAACAGGAATTGTGCGAACGGGGAAAGGCGGGCATCCAATGGGACCACAACGTCCCGAACCAATTGTGTGGAGAGAAACTGAAGAATCATTCCCTCATTTGCATCCAACGGTGTACTTTTCCCTTCCTTTCAGCTAATATAAACCTGATTCCGTGAACAATCTCCCTTGATCCCCCCTTCTTTAGCAGGTAAATCATGGCTTTGCGTCGAATTATAAGATCAACCTCCTTTCACCTGCGGGGTGATCATGTTGAAAATTCAGTTTGAGTTCTCCGATGACCTCATTCTTACCGCACACGGTGGGCTGTCCGTCGTCGGTGCACTGTTAGAAGCCTCACGCGTATTCTCCGAACTGAATCGTATACGCCTTCGCGAAAACGAGCATCCCACTTTCTCTCATACCGACGTCGTAAAAAGTTACGTCGGCATTCTCTGCCAGGGAAAAAGCGACTTCGACTACCTGGAAACGGTACGCGACGACGACACATTTCGTCTTTGCTTAAACCTTAACCATGTTCCTTCCAGCCCCACGGTTCGCCAGCGCCTGGACGAGGCGGCCGCGTCTAACTTGGAGAAGTGGAACGATATCCTTATCCGCACAGGACTGGAGCTCATCCAACGCGTCCATGCCCCGCTGACTGGGGTAAAAGTTGGCAATAAGACATACATTCCCCTCGACATTGACGTCTCTCCTTTCGATAACTCCGGGACGAAGAAAGAAGGGGTATCGCGAACATACAAAGGCACAGGTGGGTATGCACCGATCTTTGCTTACCTGGGACAAGAGGGTTACGGTGTCCATGTAGAACTCCGAGAAGGAAGTACCCATGTCCAGAAAGATACCGCTGACTTCCTCGCCGCAAGCATCCTCTATGCGCGCATCGTTCCCCAAAAGGATCTTCTCGTCCGCATGGATGCGGGACATGATAGCCTGGAGAACCTTAGGGTGTGTCAGGCGCACAAGGTGGACTACATCATTAAGGTCAATCTCCGCCGTACAAACGAGGAAGAATGGCTCGAATATGCGCAAACATACGGGACCTGCACAGAGCCTCGGGAGGGGAAAAAGGAGTACATTGGCGTTCGCGAGGTAGAAAAACCGGGCTTTTCATCGCCGCTTCGGCAAGTCTTTCACGTCATTCATCGGACGATGGACCGGCATGGGCAAATCTTACTCGTGCCGGATATTGAAGTAAACGTCTACTGGACGAGTCTTGAAGGTGACCCGTGGCGGGTGGTCGAACTGTACCGCGAGCACGCCACCAGCGAACAGTTTCACAGTGAAATCAAGTCGGACCTAGACTTAGAGCGGTTACCGTCCGGGAAATTTCGGACGAATGATCTGGTGTTTCACCTTGGCCTGCTTGCATACAACCTGCTACGCATCATCGGGCAGAAGAGTTTGCGCCTGGGCGGTGCACCGCTTCGCAAACACGTCCACCGGCGGCGCATCAAAAGCGTCATTCAAAACATGATCACCATTGCCGTTCGGGTGGTTCGTCATGCCAGACCGCTTAAATTTGTGTTTGGCAAACACAGCCCATGGGCCGGCGTCGTAAGTCGTCTCTATGCTGCTTTTGTAACATAGGCGAACGAAAAGAAGAACGATAGGTGCATTCCGTGGAGACGAGATAAAACTATTTTTTAAAGTCCACATTCGATGGTCTTGTTTCAGTATGCCCAAAAAGCATAGGATTTCTTCTTATTGCGGACGAGAGCAGACAAAATCTTAGGTTTAAATGGCCTGGAGAACAATTTTAGCGGCAATCAACAGTATAAGGCATGTGTTTTCGTAGTTTGATCACGGAATCAGGATAAATTATATATAAATTATAACTGAACGGAAACCATGCACATGGCAAGAACAAGCGAACGGTAAGGAGGACGCCACCATGACCAACATTCGCGAGTCGGATCTCCCGGGGATTGGACGGAAATTCCAGATCGACACCCACAGTGGGGATAAGCTGGTCATCATCATTCATGATGACGGCAGGCGCGAACTTTACCACTTCGACCCCGACGATCCGGACAGCAGCATTTCCATGGTCACCCTGGATGACGACGAGGCGCGACAAGTGGCCGGCATCATCGGCGGCCTGACCTACAGACCCAAGGCCTTGGAATCCGTCGAGGTGGCCCTCAACGACCTGGTCATTGAGTGGTACAAGGTGGAACCCAACTCCAAGTGCGTAGGCCGAACGATCGGCGAACTCCAGATCCGGCAAAGGACGGGAGCCACGGTCATCGCGGTAATCGATAAGGATCTGAAGCAAACGGTGAACCCCGGGCCGGACTACGTGCTGAAGGCCGAAACCATTTTGGTTGTAATGGGCGAGCGCCAACAAATCAAAGCGTTCAAGCAACTCGTATCCAACAGGAGCGAATAAGACATGGAACACATCGTTTTCGAGGTTGGCCTCGCCCTTACCCTCATGGCGGTTGCGGGGTTAATCTCCAACCGCCTTCGTTTCTCGATTATCCCGTTCCTGATTCTGATTGGAATGGTCGTCGGGCCCCATGCTCCCCAGCTCGGCATGGTGGATTTGCGCTTCATTCAAAGCGCTCCCCTGATCGAGTTCATGGGGCGGCTGGGGGTCCTCTTCCTGCTCTTCTACGTGGGCTTGGAATTTTCCGTGAGCCGACTGATCAGGGCAGGACGGTCCATCGCCATTGGCGGTACCATCCATGTCGGGCTGAACTTCGTTCTCGGGTTATTGTTCGGCTGGATGATGGGATGGCCGCTCAAGGAGATCTTGGTGGTGGCCGGTATTGTAACGGTTTCATCCAGCGCCATTGTGGCCAAGGTACTGGTCGACCTCAAACGCACGGCAAACCCCGAAACCGAGATGATTCTCGGTATTATCATGTTCGACGACGTCTTCCTGGCCATCTACCTCTCGATCCTGTCGGGTCTCCTCTTTAGCGGCGCCACCTCGGTGGGCGGTGTTATCCTTTCGGGAGGCATCGCACTGGGCTTCATGCTAGCCATCCTGGCTCTTGGACGGGTGGCCGTCCCCTGGCTGAATCGGGCTCTGAACATCGGTTCAACGGAAGTCTTTTTGTTGGTTGTATTTGCGGCCCTCTTTCTGATCAGCGGATTTGGTGAAACCCTCCATGTCGCTGAGGCCATTGGGGCTCTGCTCGTGGGCTTGGTGCTCGGGGAAACCGAACATCGTAAACGCATCGAGCACCTTATCTTGCCGCTAAGAGAAGTATTTGGTGCAATGTTCTTCTTTAGCTTTGGGTTATCCATTGACCCGAGGACGCTAGGCGGGGCAGTCTTGCCCGCGCTCGGCGCCGTGTTGCTCACGTTGGTCGGCAACTTCACTGCGGGAATGCTGGCCGGTCGTAGTGCCGGTCTGTCACCGAAGGCCGCTGCCAACATCGGGCTTACGATCGTCGCCCGCGGCGAATTCTCCATCATCCTGGCAAACCTCGGGAAGTCGGCCGGTCTCTTGTCCATCCTCCAACCCTTTGCTGCCCTCTATGTCCTCATCCTCGCCGTCGTCGGACCGCTCCTCGCCAAGGAGTCGAAAACCATCTTCACCACCCTAAACAAGGTATTCAAGTGGCAACCCTCGAGGGAGACAAAGACGTCAACTGCACCACCCGTAAAAAAAGAGCACGATTAAGGGGGAATCCCCTCCCCGTTCGGAGCCACGCCGCCCCAGAAACTTCACGGAAAAGATTTCCGATGGGGCGGCGTGGCTCTAACGGTTCGGCTACCCACGAAAGTCGGTGGCAGTTTTCCACACCCTTTCGCATAAGATGACGAAACATAAATAATGTTATGATGATAAGGCGGGAACAAGGAAACCGAGGACGTGGGAATGGCATTCGAACTCACCTTCGCGCGTTAACAATCTTGATTAAGGGGCGTTGTTCCGAAATGAAAAGGTTGACCTTTATGCTCTTGTTGCTCACCTCCTTAAGTTTCGGCATTCTTTTCACCACAGCAAACTTCCCCACCGATCACCAGCAACGCGTCTCCGAAAACCAGGTTGTCGCGAGAGGAAAAGGTTTTGTTATACAGGCGAAAGATTTTGTTGAATACAAGACTCATGTGAAAACCATGCTTGAGACAGCAGGAAGACCTTTTGACACAAGCAACAACGACCTGATCAAAGAAATGATCCAGCGCGAACTGCTGATCCGTTACGCTGAAGAAAAAGGAATTCGGGTAACCGACGAGGAAGCACGCCAATTCCTCCAAGAACAGCGCACCGCTTGGGATCAATCACCCGAGGCACGGCGCTACTTAGACGCGCTGATCCGGGCCAAGGGTTTCACCTCCAACGACGCCTACTGGAACGATCCCAGCACTTTGCAGATGTACAAACGAACTCTTCTCCTCGAGAAGTTGCTCGAACACCTGCACCAAACGGGGGAACTCAATGAAAACCAGACGCTCGAGAATCTTGAAGCGGAATTATACAAACGCGCAAACATCCACATTGACACCAACGTCCTGAGCCAACTAGATCAAGTCCAGTATCATGTGTAAATTGCCCTCTTCGGCGAATGAAAGGACAGGTCACTCAGGCATTCACAACGTGCAGCATGGCCGGCTCAGTGGATTTCTGTTGTTCCTTCTTCCACTGCCAATACTCATCCATATTCAGGTAGCGGTGCCCAGTGGTCCACGTCTCGTCTATGTGCGACCTGTTGCACTATAAGTCCTGCACAAGCTGGACGAAAAGTGCGGGATGAGCAATCATCCTAACTTGCTTCCCGACGGCAGGAATGAGAGGCCCATGCCGCCTCGAAACTGCCGGCCTGAGACTCCCTGCAGGCGTCGGAAGGTACCGGCCTTCCGGGGTCTGAAGCCAGGCGAAGTCGGCGACAATGCGCCTACAGCCGAAAGGCCATGGCGTATTCGCCGGGGCGCCACAAGGCCCGCATGGTAAGAATGGGAGGGTGGCTCCCTCCCCGACGAAACCGCGAAAGTACGGGTCGTCAGGCGGGGCCATCTGGAAACGGATGGTGTGCGAACTGTTGCACTATAAGTCTTGCATGAACAGGACGAAAAGTGCGGGGTGAATCCTCACCCTAACTTGCTTCCCGACGGCAGGAATGAGAGGCCCATGCCGCCTCGAAACTGCCGACCTGAGACTCCTGCAGGCGTCAGAAGGTACCGGCCTTCTGGGGTCTGATGCCAGGTAAAGTCGGCGTCAAGGCACCTACAGCCGTAAGGCCATGGTGCATACGCCGGGGTGCCATAAGACCCGCATGGTGAGAATGAGAGGGTGACTCCCTCTCCGACGAAACCGCGAGTGTACGAGTCGTCACGTTTGCTATCTGGAAACGGATAGTTGTCCGAGGACGCTTACCTGCGGTTCCTCAAGGACTTGATGCCCGGCGTGGAGTAAGAATGCCATCTATGAAACACGCCCATCCGGCAATGGGGATGTATGGGCATCCGGCTCAGAGCGGCCACCTAAACGGGCGTATGGACGGCTAGGGAAGCAGGAACAGGGAAAGCCAGCCACGGCCTGGACTCCCATGGAGTCTACAAACCGCCGGTACGGGGCCGGTCCCTATAAGGCGCAACGCCGAAGTGGGTTTAGGCTGGTGAGAGCGCGGTCACGACTGATGAAGGTCCTGTAATGGGACCGGAGGAACAGGCCGCAGTCTACCG
>NZ_JXBB01000025.1 GCF_001653195.1 Hydrogenibacillus schlegelii | reverse complement strand
TGGTTTGCAATCAGCTCCCTCCTTTCTGTCGTTGTTCTTCATGAATATTTTATCGTTAGTATCAAGGATGTACAACCGGCTTCATCCCCGGAATGAATTCCGGGGCTTTCGCCGGGGATTTCTGTAAACGTCCAGAACGGTTAGGGGTAAAGCGGGAAATCGCCGGCGACGGACGGAGGGATGGGGTTGTTCGACCGCTGTCCCCGGTGCGGGGGACCGATGGTGCTGAAGCGGCGGGCGGTTCATTATCCGCCGCATCTCATCCGGGGCGTCCCGGTGTGGACGTGCCCGGCCTGCGGGGAAGTCCGGCTGGATGCCCGGACCAAGGCGGCCCTTCGTCCGCTCCTCGGGCGCTTGCAGGGCGAGGCGGCGGGGCGGGTCGTCACGTTTCCGTTTTCGTCCGGCGGGGCCGGCCGGCCGGAGGGCGGAAGGGCGCCCGATGTTCGGGCGCCGGTCGAACGGGCAGCCCGGCGGACGGTCCGCTTCCGGCTCACGCTCCGCTTTCCCGGACGAAAGCGGGGGTTCCGGCGCGGCTAGCGGGCGCCGGCCCGGCGAACGAGGGCCGATTCAGCGGCCGGTCGAACAACCCGGTTCAGGGGCGGCCGGCCGCTTCGATCGGAAAGCGGCGGAATATCCCGTCCGGGAAGTCCAAAACGTCCGCGCCGGAGGCTTCCTGGAGCCGAACCAGGGCGGCGTAGAGGCCGTCCTGGCGCATGAGCTCCCGGTGGGAGCCGACCTCCCGGATGCGGCCCCGGTGAAGGACGACGATCCGGTCGGCGTCCCGGACGGTGGCGAGGCGGTGGGCGATGACGATCGTCGTCCGACCCTGGGCAAGCCGTCTCAGCGCTTTTTGCACCTCGCTCTCCGTCTCGCTGTCGATGTGGGCCGTCGCTTCGTCGAGGATGAGCACCCGGGGGTCCCGGACGAACGCCCGGGCGAACGCGACGAGCTGCCGCTCCCCGGCGGAAAGCCGTCCGCCCCGTTCGCCGACGCGGGTCCACAGCCCTTCCGGAAGGCGGCGGACGGTCTCATCCAGGCCGATCGCCTCGACCGCCCGCCGGACGGCCGCTTCGTCGATCGACGGATCGCCGAGGCGGATATTGTCGAGGAGGGTCCCGTCGAAGAGAAACGGGTCCTGCAGCACGACGGCGATCGCCCGCCGGAGGTCCGAGAGGCGGAGGTCCCGAAGATCGATGCCGTCCAGGGTGATCCGTCCGCGGGTCGGATCGTAGAAGCGGACGAGAAGCTGGATGAGCGAGCTTTTTCCGGCGCCGGTCATGCCGACGACGCCGATCGTCTCGCCGGGCTCGATCGCGAGGTGAACATCTTCAAGCGCCCACCGGTCGTCCCGGTAGCGAAACCAGACGCCTTCGAAGCGGATGGCCCCCCGGACCGCCGGCAGGGGCCGGGCCCGAGGCCGTTCGGTCACCTCCGGCGGCGTGTCGAGGAGGGCGAAGATGCGTTCGGCGGAGGCCATCGCCTGCTGGACGACGGTGTAATTTTCGGCAATCTCCCGGATGGGCTGGAAGAGGCGGCCGAGATAATCGATGAACGCGTACACAAGCCCCACCTCCGCCGCGGCGCCGTCGCCGGATAGGGTCCGGGCGCCGGCGACGAGGAGCAGGGCGAGGCCGAGGGCGTAGAGGACGTCCATCGCCGGTCGGAACACCGACTGCGCCCGGAGCTCTTTGAGGCTGGCGTCGTAGTGGTCGCGGTTCGTGGCGGCGAAGCGGTCGGCGACGGCGGCCTCCCGGTGAAACAGCTGGATGACGCGCATGCCGGAGAGGTATTCGGCGAGCGCCCCGTTGATCCGGGCGAGGCGGCTTCGGACGCGGCGGAACGCCTCCCGGGCGATCTTTTGATAGATCCGGAGGGTCAGGGCGACGAGGGGCAGCGTGAGGAAGGCGACGAGGGCGAGCCGGACGTCCAGCGCGAGCATGACGGCGGCGATGCCGGCGAGGACGACGGCGTCTTTGATCAGGACGGCAAAGACGGTGGAAAACATCTCGGACAGCGCTTCGACGTCGTTCGTCACCCGCGTGACGATGCGGCCGGTCGGCATCCGGTCGAAAAAGCCGATCGAGAGCGTCTGCAGATGGCGGAAAATCGTCCGGCGGATGTCGTAGAGGATCCGCTGGCCGGTGGCGAGGAGCAGCCGCGTCTGGACGGCGGTGAGCCAAAACCCGCCGACGACGAGACCGAGGTAGAAAACGGCCAGACGGACGAGGCCCGGGACCGCATCCGGCGCCGACGCGCCGCCGCTTCGGACGAAGTATGCGTCGATCGCCGTCTTGATCACGAGCGGTCCGGCGAGTTCGGCGGCGGTGGCGGCGAGGACGAGAAGGACAGCCGTCCCAAGCGGTCGGACGTACGGCCGGGCAAAGCGGGCGAGTCGGTGAAAGAGGGCCGGGTCGGACGGCCGACCGGCGGCGCGGGGATCCTCCGGCGGTTCGGTGTCTCTCTGCGGGCGTGCGGTCGTCGACCGTTTTTCCGGTTGTTCCCGTCGCTGGCGGGGATTCCGTGGGCGTCGATCGCGGTCGGTCATCGGCGGACGCTCCTTTCGCCGGCACGTTCGGCGGGGCGTTCGACAGGAAGCGAGACGGTCCGGTCGCCCGGCGCTCCGGCGGCCGCCGTTTCGGCGGCGTCCTCGCCGTCCTCGCCGGCATCGGCCTTTCCGGCGGCGTTTTCGCCGGCTTCGGCCGCTTCGGCGACGTTCTGGACGGCATCGGCCCCATCGGCGGCGCTCTGGCCGGCGCCGCTCGGCGCCGGACCGGTCGGGGGGCTGCCTTCGGCCGTCGTTTTCACGGCTTCTGCACCGTCGAACGGGTCGTCCAGGGCGAGGGACTGAAGCCGCGCCAGGCGGGCGTAACGCCCGCCTTTTTGCATGAGCTCGAGGTGAGAGCCTCGCTCGACGATGCGGCCGCCGTCCAGGACGAGGATCTCATCGGCGAACATGACCGCCGAGACGCGGTGGGCGATGATGATCATCGTCTGCCGGCCGCGAAGTTCCCGAAGCCGCGCGAGGATGTGCCGCTCCGTCCGGGCGTCGACGGCCGAGAGGGCGTCGTCGAGGATGAGGATCGGCGCCCGGCGGAGGAGGGCCCGGGCGAGGGCGAGGCGCTGTTTTTCCCCGCCGGAAAGCATCACCCCCCGCTCGCCGACGACGGTGTTCAGGCCGTCCGGGAAGCGCTCGAGGGCTTCGTGAAACCCCGCCGCTTCCACCGCCCAGGCGATCGCCTCCGGCGCGGCGTCTTCGGCGCCGAAGCGGAGGTTTTCTTCGATCGTCCCCGAAAACAAAAACGGCTCCTGCGGCACGACGGCGATCGACGAGCGGAGGACCGAAAGCGGGATGGCGGCGATCGGCCGGCCGTCGATGAGCAGCGTCTCGTCGGGCGCCTCATAGAGCCGGCTGATAAGGGCGGCGAGGGTCGACTTGCCGCTTCCGGTCGGGCCGATGATGCCGAGCGTTCCGCCGGCCGGCACGGTGAAGGAGACGTCGGCGAGGGCGGCCGCCTCATGGCCGGGATACCGGAACGAAAGCCCCCGGGCCGCGATCTCGCCTCGAATCGAGCGGATCGCCGGATCCGTCCGCTCGTCATCCCGGATCTCCGGTTCGGCGTCGAAGAGGGCGTTCAGCCGCTCCATCGACGCCGCCCCCCGCTCGAGGATGTTGATCGCCCAGCCGATGGCCCGCATCGGCCAGACGAGCATCATGAGGTAGGCGCTGAAGGCGACGAAGGCGCCGACGGTGATCTCCTGGCGGAGGACGAGGCGGCCGCCGTAAAGGAGGACGACGAACATCGCGATGCCGACGAAAAGCTGCACCAGCGGCTGGAACAAGGCCTGCAGCCGGATGAGATGGAGGTTTTTCTCCAGGAGTTCCCGGCTGGCGGCATCGAACGCCGCTTCTTCCGGCGCTTCGATGCCGTAGGCCCGGACGACCCGGACGCCGCTTAAGTTTTCCTGCACCCGCTCCGTCACCCGGCCGAAAGCCGCCTGGACGTCCTTGAACCGCCGGTGGATCTCCCGGCCGAAGCGCCGGGAGAGGAGGGCGATCATGGGGAAGACGGCGGTGGCCAAGGCGGTCAGCCGGAGGTCGACGGTGACGATCATCGTGCCGACGACGAGCGCGACGAGGATGACGGTGTCGAAAAACATGACCACCCCGCCGCCGAAGGCAAACCGGACGGCGCCGATGTCGTTCGTCGCGCGGGCCATGAGGTCGCCGACCTTGTGCCGGTCGTACCAGCCGGGGGAGAGGGTGACGAGGTGGCGGAACAGCCGGTCCCGCAGGGTGTACTCGAGCTTCCGGGCGGTGCCGAAGATGAGCATCCGCCAGGCGTAGCGAAAGAGAAACGTCAGCGCCGCCGCGACGAGGAGGATCGCCGCCGTGGCGCCGAGAAAGCCCGGCTCCATCGCCCCCGCGGCGAGCCGGTCGACGGCGCCGCCGATGAGCCGCGGCGTGAGAAGCTGTGCCACGTCGGCGAGGAAAATAAAAAGAATCCCCCAGGCGTACCGATGGCGGTTTTCCCTGAGAAACGGGCCGAGATGGCGGAACGTCCGTCGCACGCTGCCGGCCTCCCTGGAAGGACGAATATTTCGCGTTCCGAACGATTCTTGCGCTTCATTGTACGCCATCGCCGGCCGGTTGTAAAGCGAGCAATTAATACAGAGGCTGTCGGGCGCTTGTGGCGTGACAGCCGGCGCCGCGGCTGCTATAATAGCGGACAATAGAGCTTTAGCGGTTAAAAGCCCTAAAGAAACATGAAAGGTCACCGCCAACCGCGCCGCGGCGGAACGGGCCGCGGCGGCCGCGGAGGAGGCCCGACCGCCAGCGTAAAGCGTAAGGAGAGGGAGAAGCCATGACCAGCCAGCTGGAGGCGCTCCGCCGGGAGCTCGACCGGATCAACGAGGAGATCTTGAAATGGCTCAACCGGCGGGCGGAAGTCGTGCAGGAGATCGGGCGGCTCAAGCTCAAGCAGGGGATCAACCGCTTCGACCCGGTGCGGGAGCGGGAGATGCTCGACCACCTCGTCCGGATCAACACCGGGCCCTTCGACGACCAGACGATCCGGGCGCTTTTCAAGCAGATCTTCGCCGCGTCCCTCAAACTTCAGCAGAAGCAGCACGAAGACGCCCTCCTCGTGAGCCGCGCCCGGAAGCCGGAAGACACGGTCGTCGCCGTCGGCTCGGTCCGGATCGGGGGCGGCACGCCGGTCATCATCGCCGGGCCGTGCTCGGTGGAAAGCGAGGCGCAGACGGACGCCGTGGCGCGGGTGATCGCCGAGCACGGCCTCGGCCTCATCCGGGGCGGCGCCTTCAAACCCCGGACGTCGCCGTACGACTTCCAGGGCCTCGGCGTCGAAGGGTTGAAGATTCTCCGGGAGGTCGCCGACCGCTACGGCCTCAAGGTCGTAAGCGAGATCATGACGCCGGGGGACCTCGACGTCGCCGTCCGGTACGTCGACATCATCCAGATCGGCGCCCGGAACATGCAGAACTTCGCGCTGCTCAAGGAAGTCGGCGCCCTGAGCACGCCGGTCCTTCTCAAGCGGGGGATGGCGGCGACGATCGAAGAGTTCAAGTTCGCCGCCGAATACATCCTCTCCCACGGCAACCCGAACGTCATCCTCACGGAGCGGGGCATCCGGACGTACGAAAAGGCGACGCGGAACACCCTCGACATCTCCGCCGTGCCGATCTTGAAGCAGGAGACGCACCTCCCCGTCCTCGTCGACGTCTCTCACGCCGCCGGTCGCCGGGATATCCTCCTTCCGCTGGCGAAGGCGGCCCTCGCCGCCGGCGCCGACGGCGTGATGATCGAGGTGCACCCGGACCCGTCGGTCGCCCTCTCCGACGCTCAGCAGCAGATCGACCTCGACACCTTCCGCCGTTTCATGGCCGAGCTCAAAACCGCCGCGCCGGCGTTCGTCTGAAGGGTCGTCGGACGCCGGTGCGGCTGACGGCCGACGGGCGCCGTCGCGGTGCCGGCCGCCCGGCGGGGTCCCGCGGGGCCAAAGCGCAATGCCGGAGACGACCGAAACGCCGCAGGCGAGATGATCGCCTGCGGCGATCGCTTTTCACGCCGGTTTCCGTCGAAAGCGCCTTCAGCCGAAAAACGCCGTTCGTTTCCCAACGGAACGAAAGCGCTTCCCGCGGCCCGACAGAAAGGCTTCCGGCCATTTATGAAAAAACATCAAACCACTTGCGAAAATCCCCCGGACGACGTATCATAGTCAAAGAAGCATAAAAGCGGTTCCAGACCCGGGGGAGGGGATCCGATGGGCGTGACGATCTACGACGTCGCCCGGGAAGCCGGCGTCTCGATGGCGACGGTGTCGCGGGTCATCAACGGGAGCGCCAACGTCAAGCCGAGCACCCGGAAGAAGGTCCTCCGGGTGATCGAGGAGCTCGGTTACCGACCGAACGCCGTCGCCCGAGGGCTCGCCAGCAAGAAAACGACGACGATCGGCGTGATCCTGCCGGACATCTCGAGCGTCTTTTTCGCCGAGCTCGCCCGGGGGATCGAGGACATCGCCACGATGTACCACTACAACATCATCCTGACGAACTCCGACCAGAACATCGACAAGGAGCTCAAGCTGATCGGAAATCTGCTCGAAAAACAGGTCGACGGCCTCCTTTTCCTCGGCTCACAGGTGACGGAAGAGCACCGCCGGCTCTTCAAATCGCCGGTGCCGGTCGTTCTCGTGGCGACGCAAGACCCGAAAGGCGAGCTTCCGTCGGTCCACATCGACGTCCGGCAGGCGGCGTACGATGCCGTCTCGTACCTGCTCAAAAAAGGTCACCGGCGGATTGCCTTCCTCTCCGACCGCCTCTCGACGAGCCTCGGCCGGGGCCGGTACGAAGGCTACCGGCAGGCGCTTGCCGAAGGCGGCGTCGAGGTCGACGAGACGCTCATCGTCGAGGTGCCGCCCCACTACGAAGCGGCCCTGAAAGGGATGAAGACGGTCCTGGCGCTCCAGCCGCGGCCGACGGCGATTTTTGCCGCCAGCGACGAGCTGGCCATCGCCGCCGTTCACGCCGTGCAGGACGCCGGTCTCAGCGTCCCGGACGACGTCGAGGTGATCGGCTTCGACAACACCCGCATCGCCCAAATGGTCCGGCCGATGCTCACCTCCGTCGTGCAGCCGATGTACGACATCGGCGCGGTGGCGATGCGGCTTCTTACCAAGCTCATCCAGAACGAAGACGTGCCGACGAAGACGGTCGTACTGCCGCACCGGATCGAGTTCCGGCAGTCGACCCGGCCGGCGTAAGGAGGGTGCCATGGTCGCGATCATCGGGGCGATGGACGAAGAGATCGCCGAGCTCCTTCAAGGGATGGAAGCGGTGGACGTCCGCCGGGCGGGGCCGGTCGAGGCCCGCGTCGGCCGGATGGACGGCCGGCCGGTCGCCGTTTTAAAAAGCGGCGTCGGCAAGGTGAACGCGGCGCTTGCGGTGCAGGCGGTGATCGACCACCTCCGGCCTCAGGCGCTTCTTTTTCTCGGCGTTGCCGGCGCCCTCGATCCGGCGCTTGAGATCGGCGATCTCGTCGTCGCCGAAGACGCCCTCCAGCACGACGTCGACGCAACGCCGCTCGGTTTTCGTCCGGGAGAGATCCCCTTTGAGCCGGTGAGCGTCTTTCCCGCCGATCCCCGCCTGATCCGGCGGGCGATGACGGCGGCCGAGGCGCTTTTCGGCCGCCGGCCGGCCGTCGGCCGGGTGCTCTCCGGCGACCGGTTCGTCGCCGACCGGGAGATGGTGAAGGCGCTTCGGGAACGCTTCGGCGGCCTGTGCGTCGAGATGGAAGGCGCCGCCGCAGCGCAGGTGGCACACAAAAACGGCGTGCCCTTCCTCCTCATCCGGACGATCTCCGACCGGGCGGACGGGGCGGCGCCGGCGGATTTCCCCGCCTTTTTAAAAGAGGCGGCCGGCCGGAGTGCCGCCCTCGCCCGGGCGATCGTCCGTTCAGCGGAGGAATTCGAGCACGCGTTTTAAGACGACGGCATTTTTTTCCCGGATCGCTTTGCGCCGAGGAATCGGCGGAAACGGAGGATCGAGCAGGCGCCGGGGGAGGGGGACCGGCGCCTTTTTTTGCCAGCGGTCGAGGAACACCGCCGGCACCTCCGCGTCAACGAGGGGCCGGTGCGCGGCTTCGGCCCAGAGGAAGGTCCACGCCCGGGGGACGACGCGAAAGAGGTCGTAGCCGCCGCCGCCGAGGGCGAGCCAGCGGCCGCCGGCGTAGGTGTCCGCAAGGGTGTGGATGAGGCGCGGGATGGCCCGATAGGCCCGCGTGCTTAAGGCGAGGTGGGTGAGGGGATCGTAGCGGTGGGCGTCGACCCCGTGCTGACTCACGACGACGTCCGGCCGGAAGCGTTCAAAGGCGGCCACCAGCACCCGCTCGAGGATGGCGAGGTAGTCATCGTCCTCGGTAAACGGCTCCAGCGGGACGTTCACCTTCGTCCCGAAGGCCGGGCCTTCGCCTCGCTCGGTGACGTGGCCGGTGCCGGGGAAGAGGTAGCGGCCCGTCTCGTGGATCGAGACGGTCATCACCCGAGGCTCCCGGTAGAAGATCGCCTGAACGCCGTCGCCGTGGTGGGCGTCGGTGTCGATGTAGAGCACCCGGACGTCGTAGCGGTCGAGGAGGTAGCGGATGGCGACGGCGGCGTCGTTGTAGATGCAAAATCCAGAAGCTTTGTGCGGAAAGGCGTGATGGAGCCCGCCGCCGAGGAAGACGGCGTGGTGTCCGGGGTGGTCCATGATGTACCGGGCGCCGGTCAGGGCGCCGACGACGGTCAGAAAGGCCACCTCGTGCATGCCGGGGAAGATCGGCACGTCTTCGGTGCCGAGGCCGTAGTCGAGGAGATCGTCGGCGGAAAAGGGGGCCGGCGCTGTGTGGGGCTCTGCCTCGACTTCGTCGACCGCCGCATCGCCCGCGCCGGCCATCTCCGTGCCCTCGCCGGCCGTTCCGGGAATAAGCGGCGGCGTTCCGGCCCGCCCGCCTCTTCCGGCGGCCTTCACCGCCTCGACATAGCGGGCGCCGTGGACCCGAAGGAGCGGTTCTTCGTCCCAGGCGCTTGGGTCCGGCGCGAGGCGCTCTTCCGGCGCCACGAGCCCGAGGGCCTCCAGCAGGTCCAGGACGAGGAGAAGCCGCCGCTGGTCGAACGGATGCTCATCGTGAAACCGGTAGCGGATGAGGTCGGGGTGGTGAATGAGGACGGCCCGGCCGCCGGATCCGACGGGACGCGCCGGCCAGATCGGCCTCGGCCAGGGTTTCGGCGAAAACGGCGCCGGTGGCGGTCCATCCGGCCCGGGCGCCGCCTTCCCGCCCGGCTCCGGCGCCCCGACGTTCGGCCCGGGCGGATCCGTTCGGCCCGATCTCGACGACGGGGGCTCCGGCGACGGAGGCCTGAGCGGACGCGTCTCCCGCGCCCCTGCGTCTTCAGACGGCCTCATGCCGGCCCTTTGCCTCCTTCAGGCCGGTCGTCCGGAAGCTTCGGCCAGCGGACGACGAACCCCGCCGCCCGGATGGCCGCGATGAGCCGCCGGGGGTCCATCGTCCGCGCCCGGATCGCCGCCCGTCGCCGGCCGGGCTCCGGACTCTGATAGACGAAGAGGCTCACGATGTTGATGCCCTGCTGTTTGAAGATCGCCGTGAGGTCGGCGATCATCCCCACCCGATCCGGCACCTCGACTTCCAGCCGGGTGCTCGGGGCGTCGACGCCGAGCAGGGTGATGAGGGCGCTCAGGAGGTCGGAGTGGGTGACGATGCCGACGATGGCGTCGTCGGCGATCACCGGCAGGCAGCCGATCTTGTGCTGACGCATGAGCTGGGCCGCCTCCTCGACGAACTCCCCGGGATGGGTCGTGATCACCTCCCGGCGGACGATCGTCTCGACCGGTTCCGCCAGCCGGGCGAGGAGCGCCTCGTCAACGGCCAGCCGGGACGGCACCGCTTCCCGGAGGTCCCGGTCGGTGACGATGCCGAACAGGCGGCCCTCCCCGTCGACGATCGGAAGATGTCGGATGCGATGTCGGTGCAAAAGCTCGAGCGCTTCCCGGATCGTCGCCGTCCGGGACGCCGTGATGACCGGGGTATGCATGATGTCGGCGACGAGCATCGCCGCTCCCCTTTCGCTTGGCTTCAAAACATCGGCCGCCGAAACCGCAGCCGGTCGAAAGCGACGACCGTCTCCCACGGCACGTTCCGGCCGATCCGCACCATCAGGGCGTTCGCCGGATGGGCGGCGATGTCCGGATCGTCGGTCGCCATCCGTTCGAGTCCGACGGTGCCCATGAGCCGTTCCATCAGCCGACCGTAGTCCCAGACGTCGAGCCCGGTTCCGCGCAGGTCCCAGTGCCAGTAATATTCCGTCGAGTAGACGAGATAGTCTTCCATCTCCGGCGCCTGAAAGGCGACCCGTAAGAGCCGCTTTGCGATGCCGTTTCGTCGGTACGGCGGCGCCACCTCGATGCCGCCGAGCTCGAGGATCCGCGGGTCCCGCGCCTCCGCCCATCGTTCGAGCGGGTCCGGGTGGTGAAATGTCACGTAGCCGACGATCGTTCGGCCGTCCCGGGCCACGATCACCCGCCCTTCCGGGAGACCGGCGATGGCGACGAGAGCCGCATGCTGCGCCTCCGGCGGCCGGAAGGCCGTCAGTTCCGGGTGCATCGCGAGCTCCTGAAGCGCCTCCGGCGAAAGCGGTCCCTCGACGACGATCGAAGGGCCCCCGTTCCCGGTCCCTTCATCCCGGATTCTTTCTTCCCGGACGAACGTCTTCCGATGGACGATCGGCGGCATCGGGCTCCCCCTCGGCAGGCGGCGATGTGGCCTTGGGGTGATTATACCATAATCGCCCGGTGCCGGGCTGAAAGCGCCTTCCAAACCGCAAAAGTGCCTCCCCACGCCGAACGGTGAAATCGCGGCGAGGCTTTCGATCGTCTTTGGCGCGTGACGTCGCGGGCCGAAGATCCCTTAAAAGGTCACGCTTGATTTTCTTCGCTCGTTTTGGTATTGTTCGTTCTGGTTTAAAATTCAATCTTATCCCTAAAAACGTTCGACCGCTCCGAGCCGCTCGGCCCTTCCGCACGCGGTGCGCCCGCGGTGCGATGGACGGCGGCCTGAGCGCGGGGCACGCCTTCGTCCCCAGGTGCCCTGCGCTCACGGGGTATGTCTGGAAACGGGCATGCCTTCCTCGGCGGGGTATAAGGAGGTGGGTCGCGTTGACGGGCGTGGAGGCGTAGACGCCCCGCCGCTTATCGGTCGGGGCGTTTTCGATTTTGCAAAGGGATCGGACCAGCGAAGGAAGAAATCTCGGACGAGCGAAGGAGGAAATCGTCTCCGCTTGCGCCGGGCGCTCGGACGCCCACCGGTGGTGACCGAAACCGCGCGATGGGAAGCATGGGGAGAGACGATCTCGGCATGGGCGCTCGTCGGCTTGTTGTTCGTCGGACTCATGACCGCCTGCGGTTCGGGGAACCCGGCGCCCTCCGGTGGAAGCGGCTCCGGCGCGGCAGACGGTTCATCGGGCGGCCCGACCGCGACCGGAACGTCCCAGGGCGCCGGGACAGACGCCGAGAAGCGCGGGGGCCGGGCGGGTTGCAAAGAGGCTTCGGAGCTCATCGTCTCCGCGGCGATCACCCTGAAAGACGCGCTGACCGAATATCAGCCGACGTTCGAGCAGAAGGAATGCGTCAGGCTCCGCTTTAACTTCGGCCCCTCCGGAGAGCACATGGTGCAGATCGCGCAAGGCGCTCCGGTCGACGTCTTCATCTCCGCCGGCGCCAAGCCGGTCGATGAACTCGAGCAAAAGGGGCTGATCGACCCGGCGACGCGCGTCAATGTGGTGAAAAACACCCTCGTCATGGTCGTGAGAAAAGGGACGCCGGCGGACGGGCGGCTCACCTTCGACCGCCTCAAATCGAGCCCAAAGGCGCGTCTGGCGATCGGCGAGCCGAACAGCCACCCGGCCGGGATGTATGCCAAGGAAGCGCTGGAACACCTCGGCGTCTACGCAGACATGGAACGTGAAAAGCGGATCGTCTTCACCATGGGCGTGCGTCAGGTGCTCGCCTACGTGGAGGCGGGCGAGGTCGACGCCGGGATCGTGTACAAGACGGATGCGGCGGTTTCCGACCGCGTAGACGTGTCCGACACGGCCGATCCGTCGTGGCACCGGCCGATTGTCTTCCCCGGCGCGGTGATCAAAGGGAGCCACCATCCGGACAAGGCGCGGGCTTTTTTGCGGGCGCTCACCGAGGGGGACGGGCGCGCGGTGCTGGAGCGTTTCGGCTTTGAACCGGCCTCGTAGGGCGGATTGCCTTGGGGAGGGAGAATCGGCCATGTCGGTGTTCATACCCCGGAGCGAGCTGGAAAAATGGCTGCTCGAGGACGTCCCCTCCCTCGATCTCACCGTGGAACTGCTGGGGCTTAAAGGGAAGCGGGGGCGGCTCCGCTTTGTCGCGCGGCAAGCGTGCATCATCTGCAGCACGGAGGAAGTCGAACGGCTGGCGGGACTTTGCGGTGTGGCGGTCGAGCAGGCGGTCCCATCGGGAACAAAGGTGAATGAAGGCAAAGTCATTCTGACTTTGCGCGGCTCAAGCGAAGAGCTGCACAGGATCTGGAAAGTCGGCGCGAATCTTCTGGAGTATTATTCGGGCGTAGCCACAAGAACGTCCGAGCTGGTGTCCAAGGCCAAAGCGGTCAACCCGAACGCGGAGATCCTGGCGACGAGAAAACATATCCCCGGGACGAAGGCTCTAGCGGTCAAGGCAGTCAGAGCCGGAGGCGGCTGGCCGCATCGGCTGGGGCTTTCCGAGACGGTTTTGATCTTTGAACAACATCGCGTTTTTCTCTCGAACGAAGAGATCCGGCATCAACTCCAGGCGCTCAAGACCGTTGCCGTGGAAAAGAAAATTTTTCTCGAGGTGGCCACCCTGGAGGAAGCGCGCGCGTTTCTCGCCGCAGGCGCGCACGGGGTCCAGTTCGATAAGGTGCGGCCGGAGGTTCTGGGCGAATATGTCGGCCGGCTGAAAGCCGAATTTCCCGCGGGCCTTGTCCTGGCGGCCGGAGGAATTCGCGCCGAAAACGTCGCCGCCTTTGCCGCGACGGGGGTGGACGGGCTCGTCACGTCTTCCATGGATCATGGTCCGCCGCTGGACATCGGCGCCAAGATGGAACCGGCCTAAACTTGGAGGTGCGCGGTGTCGCTGACGAGGATCCGCCGCCACCGGCCCTGTTCCCGGTGAAGCAAGGTGACGCCGGTGTTGGCGAGGGGCATGTCGGGGTCCCAATCGGGAAACAGACGGCCCAGGAGGGCGCGGATCCACCCGCCGTGGCTGACGGCGATCAGCCTTTCGCCGGGATGGGCGCTTACCCATTCGTCGACGACGGCCTGACTTCGGTCGGCCAAATCTTCCCACCGTTCGACGCCGTACGGCTCCAGATCCTGCTCCCGCCGACCTTTTCCGCCGGTCAGGACTTCGATCTCCTGGCGGGTCAATCCTTCCAGGCGACCGTAAGCGCGCTCTCTCAACCGGGGATCGGTGAGGAGCGGGATTCCGCAATGCCGCGCGATGATTTCGGCCGTCTCCCGGGCGCGGACAAGATCGCTGCTGTACACGCGGTCCCACCGCTCGGCGGCCAGGCGGCGGGCCACGGCATGCGCCTGGCGGCGGCCGACCTCCGAAAGGGGGACATCCACCTGGCCTTGATACCGACGTTCTCGATTCCAGAGCGTCTCACCGTGGCGTACCAGGCAGAGGACCATCGATGGAGATCGGCGTTCCGTCGTGTCGCGCACCGTATCCTCTCCCTCGGTTCGATTCTATGATTCGGTCGGGGTGGTCAGGGTCATGTGCCCCTCAGACGGCTCTAAGCTAAAAGGCTCCGACCGCCTATGAAACAGTCTATGGACACGCGCTCGGTTTTCAAGGCCGGATCATCGAACGCCTTGAGCAAGATGAGCAGAGCGTCGACGGGGGTGAATCAAAGGCCGGTCTCTCTCCGGATTCGGCCGCGGCGGTTCCGTTGCCTTCTGCCGGAAGGGGTTTACGGAGGGCCGGAAGCGGCGGATTCAGCGGTTCCTGCCGGACGCGCGCGGGGTGGCCGATCCGTTTTACGGGCTTCGGGATGCGGGCCGCCGGGTGGATGAGGCCCGGCGGGTGGAAAGACGCACCGGCCATCGTCTTCCCCGCCGGCCGCTTCGCAAAAACGAAGCAGACCTCACCGAGCGTCAGGCGAAAGCGCCGGCCGCGATCCGCCGGGTTCCGGAACGGGGCGCAGTTTCACGGGGTCAAGGAAGAGCTGCGAGACCTCTGCCGGGCCGCCTCCCTGGAGGAAGCCAAGGCGATTGTGGATCGGATCCGCTTTGAGGCAGAGGGAGCCGGCGACGCGGCGCTCGTGCCGTGGGGCCGAACGCTTAAGCGCCGGAAGAACGAAATCCTTGCCGATCACCCCTGGCGGGCGTCGAACGGCGACACCGAGGGCGTGCACCCGAAGATCAAACGGCGGAACCGGATCCGTGATGGCTTCAAAAACCGTAGAGCCCCAAAACTCTTGACATGATCCGAGATCTTTTAGTATATTGAGCAAAGATATTGATATTGCCAAAATGTAAAACAGGGTCATTCGGCAGCGTCGTTTCCGCTATCGCCACGGAAAGTGATTTGATTTACACGTCAGAGTAAGAACCGTTGTAGTATTAAGGCGGCAGCCGGAAGCAGGAGGTTTCGCGCCAGCGGATGGTGTGCGGTTTGATCCAGGACCCGCACAAATTCACTCGTCGTTTGCTTGCCCCATCCTGCTCAGGCGCAACCATCGCCCAAGGCGAGATGGACAGACTTTAAGGCGGATGCTTGGTACCGGAAAGGATGACTTTGGCGTTAAAATTCTTGAATTGAAAAAGGGGGAGCGAATATTATGTTTCGACAATTAAACTTGAAGCAACCGGTGATTCCACTGATTTTGTTCGCAGGAGGACTGGCGAGTCTGTTGATTTTAGAAAATCGCTTATCTGGGGCTTCAAGCTTAGTGACGAGCCCTTCAACTGAAGGTGACCTTGTTGCTGTGCAACAGACCGTTGCCCGGGCTATAGAGGCTCGGTGGCAGCTCATTGTTGATCCGCAAGCGAACATAAAACAGTTTTATGATGTGAGCACTTCCGAACAGGAGGAGAACCGGGAGCGCGCTTACGTGAGAAGACATTACTTGGAACCTGCTTCCCGCGCTGGGTTTCAGTATACTAATGTGAAGGTTCACCCTGTTTTCGAAGGCATTGAGATTGATGGTAAAAGTGCTAAGGTTCGGGCCTTGGTTTCTGTTGAGTATGAGTCCGTCTTTCCGGGATCGAACGAAGCCGTTATCACCAAGGAGGCGAACATTCCTTATTTGGTCACGTTGACAAAACGTAATGGTCAGTGGCTGATTGTCCGGATGAATTCGCAAGATACGTATTCTAAAAGAGCACAGGAGAGCGGGCTGATCATCAGGGCATCGGGTTTAGAAGCATTACCAACTTCGAAAATCGCTGGAAGTGATGTTGGAATTCAAGGTTTTTAGATCATGCGCCCCTCAGACCGGACAAATGCTGAAGCTATGGTTGTATCCTTCTGCCAATGGAGGGGCGACGTGTGAAACGCACAAAATCCATCCCCGGCTCCATCCAATTCAAAGCGGCTTTGGAACGGATCAAAGGCGAAAAAACGCTCGTCGAACGCTCCCGGGAATACGGCGTTCATCCGAAACCCCTCTTGAAGGGAAAACATCCCCTCCTGGAAAAAGGCGCCGAGCGCTCTCCTCCCCGAACAAAAAGAGGATCCCAGAAGCGCATTCGTGATTTGGAACCGCTCCTTGGCAAAAAGGAGGTCGAAATCGCGCGCCTCACAAACTTCCTCGGGCAGGGGAGCGAGATCAACTTCCGCTTCAGGAGCGCATCCGTCTGGTGCAAGAGGCGCTGGCCAGGCGGCGGGCTCCCCTGCCGGTTCTCCTGTGGGGACGCCTGATTTCCGCGGGCAACCGGGTATGACCAGAAAAAGCGAGAGGAGGCCGAAAAGAGGCGGGCTCTGGCAGACGAGGCGCGCAAAGCTGAGAGCGAAGCCATCCTTCGGGAACATCCGGTGTCCGGCGATCGCCGCCTCGAGGCCGAACTTCGGAGGCGGAGGGTGGTCGGAGGCGGGAGCGGGTTCGGCGTCTTCTCCACCCGTTTGAGCTTTCCCTCACGCGAAAGGTGAGAAAACCGAAGCCCGAACGGGCGAATCTCGCCTTTGGCCTTCTTTCCGAACGGGAACCGGACGCCTTTGAGGTGCTCTACACCGATTTCACGCAGCTTGTCTATGGCGGCGGGAAGGGTTGGTTTTTGCCGATTCTGGACCATCGGACCCGCATGGTGATCGGATATGCCATCTCTTTCTCGCCGGATGTTCGGACCGCGCTTCAGGCATGAAGACGGGCCAAAGCGTTCATTCTGACCCAAAAGAGGGAGCGCCCGAAAGCCATCCTCCATCACGATCAGGGCGGCGCCTTCTTGAGTCACGCGTGGGTCGGTCATCTCCTGCTCGAAGAAGGACAGCGACTGTCGTACAGCCTGCGGGGACCGAAGGAAAATCTCATCGTCGAATCCTTCTTCTCGCGTTTCAAAGCAGAGCATCAAGACCTTCTGCTTGAAGCGAAGAGCATCGAAGCTCTCGATGCGCTTTTGGCCGAACGGATCCGGACCTACAACGAGCATCGGCTGCATTCAAGCCTGCGGTCCAAAACGCCCCAAGAAACGCTCAAAGAAGCCCTGAGCACAAGCAAGGTCTACATCACATAGGGAGACCGAACAAAATGTCTAGATCAAAGGGCGCGGACCTGCTTCCTGTTGATACGATGATATTCGACTTCTATTGCAACGAGAGGTTAAAAATGAGGCGCTTGCTTCTCCTTGCTTTAACTGTGATGATTACCGTGGCCGGCGGTTTTGCACTGCCGGCCTTCGCTCAGGATCAGCAGAAAATTCCCGTCCTGATTGACGAGCTGCCGGTTGCCTTTGACGTACAGCCGGTCATCCAGAACGGGCGCACCCTGGTTCCCTTTCGAGTGATAGCGGAAGCGTTGAACGTAAAGGTTACCTGGGACGGCACTACTCAAACGATAAGTGCTACCGACGGGAAAATCTCTATCCGCCTCCAGATTGGCAACAAGACCGCTTATCGCAATGAAAACCCTATCACCTTGGACGTTCCTCCGCAAATTCTTAACGGTAGGACGCTGATACCGCTGCGGTTCTTCAGCGAAGCCTTTGGCTGCCAGGTGGCGTGGGATAACTCCTTTAACGGGGTCAGGATTACCTCTCCGCCCAAAGAGATGGCGGTAATCGGGTTCTACGCTCTGGGCGACAGCAAGACCAGTAGTTGGACCAACCTCTTTGGGAAACCTTACCCGGAAACGGCCAAAGGAAATACCGATGTGATAGGTGAACTAGCGTTAGGCTGGTACAGCCTGGACAAAGAGGGTAACCTCCTAACCAGGAGCAGGACAGGCTGGCAGAGGCCGGACGGTTGGGAGAAGGTGCTGAAAGCGGCCAATAAGTATAACCTGAAGACCGAGATGGTGGTCCACGTGACTGACGGTGACGGCACCATTTCTTCTCTGTTAAAAGATGAGGCTTCCATGACGAGGGCAGTTAATAGCATAATGGAAGAAGCGGTACTGTACCAAGGAGTAAACCTAGACTTTGAGGGTTTGGGTTACCGAGATGACGGCGAGCAGTTAAAGGCCGTTAAGGACGGTTTTAACAAATTTGTCCGCCTCTTAGCGGAACAGGTGAGGACCGCTAACCTCACACTGACCCTCACTCTCCACGCTCCCAACAGCGCCTATCAGGGTTACGATTACAAGGCGCTGGGAGAGCTTGCTGACCGGATTATCATTATGGCCTACGACTACGGTTCCACGCCGGAGCCTGTAACCCTTGTCAAACAGGCCGTGGAGACAGCTAAGGCTCTTGTCCCGCCGGAAAAACTGCTACTTGGAATTTCTGCTCCTACAGAAACGGCGGAAAGCATTCTAACCAAGGTGGGCATCGCCAAGCGATACGGCCTTGACGGTATCGCCATCTGGCGGTTAGGTCTGGTGACCGGTGAAATGTGGGACGCGTTAAGGACGAACGTAATACCGAGGAGGTGACCACGGTAAGGGTGCCAAAGACTTTGCGGGAAGCGGAACAAAAAATACCAGGGGTGTTCGTCTATGCTTTTTGGAGAAAAAAATTTTTAGGGAGGTTTTGCCTGTGAGGAAAAGCATTAAATGGAGTATCTTATTATTTCTAACTACCACTACACTTTCATTAACTTTATTCGGATGTAGCCAAGAGCCGTTCAACAGCAACGCTGAGAAAAAGAAAGCTGAAGAACGGCCAACAACAGCAGATGTCTTTAAAAATAAAGAGGCCACGATGAGAGACATACAAAACAAATTATTAGAAGGATATAAACAAGTAACTGCAGGCGACGCAGAAAGGCAGTTGGGTTCTACCCTTATTACTCCGAAGTATCTGCCAGAACGCTTTCAACACTATGGAATATTTATACGGGATAATCCCGGAATACCAACTGAAAAAATGGTGAAACGGTTGTGGGTTGACTTAAAGAGTTTTGAGCTACTGCTAGTAACACAGTCGAAGCTCTCCGATAAAGACCAGCAGGGACAAATAATTTTTGCCGACGGTCTAGAAGTACCAGGTAAAATTAGCGACATTTTCCCTTGGGCAAAATACAGATGTCAATACGAGTTTACTAAAGATGGGATTAGCGCTCAAGGATACATGCTCGTGAATGATGAAGGTAACCGAGACGAATGCGAAAAGATATTGAAATCCTTGAAGGAGTAGCAACGTGTTAGTTGCCTTATAAAAATTTGTGTCATGTGTAAAAAGAGTTCCTGCCGAAAACATAAAGAGCCATCGGGGCCCTCTTTGGTAGAATGTGAGTCGGACAAAAATCACACATCTCAAGGAGGGTTCCCCAATGGCTCAATACCAGATTACCGTAGACGACGCGATTTTGGAAGGGCTCTTTTAACGAGACGGAGGCGTCGCCAAGCTCTTCGAAAGCGTCGTCAATCAAATTCTCCAAGCGCAGGTCAGTCGTGTCCGGTATCATGTGTAAAAACGGATGGTCCAGGTAACATAAAATGAGCCATCCGGCCCTCTTTGGTAGAATGTGAGACGGAGAAGAAACCACTTCACCAGGAGGGATACCGGATGGC
>NZ_JXBB01000024.1 GCF_001653195.1 Hydrogenibacillus schlegelii | reverse complement strand
ATTGGCAGTGGAAGAAGGAACAACAGAAATCCACTGAGCCGGCCATGCTGCACGTTGTGAATGCCTGAGTGACCTGTCCTTTCATTCGCCGAAGAGGGCAATTTACACATGATACTGGACTTGATCCCGCTCGAGCTGGCCCCCGAAATTCTCCATGTCTTGCATTACTCGGATTACGCCTATCTGCTGAAGGCGTCGTCGCTGAAGCCGACGGCCGAGACGTTGAAGACAAAAGGGACGTCTCTCGTGCCGCCTGGGGATGAACGGGAAAAACAGGGCGATGAAAAGCAGGAGTAAAATAACCGGACGGAGTGGCGCGGCATGAACCTCATTCTCCTATCCGGAACCGAAGACATCAAAAACATGATCAAGGCTCAGGCAGCTCAACGGTCGTGGACGATCGTTGAAAGTACCATGCTTCATGTGCTGAATGACGTTGAACGGGAGCGGCCGGAGGCCGTGATTTATGTCTGGGATCCGGAGCTGGGTCTGGAACCGCTGGCGTATCTCCGTCAGGAGCTGATCCAACCGATTTTGTTCATTACAGAGGAACGGCAGGCCTCCTTTATTCGCGATGCCTTTCGTCTGGGCGCGACGGACGTCCTGATCTTTCCGGAAGAAGCGGGGCAGTTTACAGATCGGACGGGCAAAGTCGTTGACCGTTGGGCAGAAAGGCAGGCGAAAGCCCGAAGGGAAGAAATCGCGCCGGAAGAAAAGCGCCGCCCGCACATTCTCTCCTTTTACAGCGGCTCGGGCGGAGCCGGCCGGTCGTTGCTGGCGGCGACCTTTGCTCAGACGATGCGCATCGAAACCGGCGCGGAAACGCTTCTGGTCGACTTGAACATCCAGTACGGCGCCGTCGAACAGTTTTTGGGGCTCGAGCAAAGCCGGCCGTTTACCGAGTTGAAGGCCGTCATTGATGAGTTAAGCGAGCTCCACATCAAAAGCGTCGTGACCCGCCTGGAAGATTCCGGACTGGAACTTTTCGGGAGCCCGAAAGATGATCAGCTCGTGTCCGATTGGACAGAAGCGGATATCCGTCAACTGTTGCGTGCTTTTCGGACATATTATTTGTTCATCGTCGTAGACTTGCCGGTGGAGATCGATGTGCTTTCGTATACCGCGTTGCAGTTGAGCGATGAGATCATCTACGTTCTCACGGCGGATCTTCCGGGGTTGAGGGCGTTTCGTCGCGCCCGTCTTTATCTCGAGAGTCTGGGAATCGATGTTGAGAGCAAAATGCGCGTTATCATCAACAAGCAAAACGCCACATCCCCGATCAAGGTCAGCCATCTTAAAAAAATGCTTTCCACTCCGATCGATGGGGTGGTGCGGGACGATCATCGCCGTGTGCATGCCCGGATTCTCCACGGCGTACCGATTCGTCGAGCGAATGAAAGACCGCGAAATGCCGTGGCGCGAGATGTTCGGCAATGGGTGGTCGATGCTGCCGAGCGGTTGGGACTTCGCCCCCACCGCAAGCTGGCGTTCGGCGCCCGCGGTAACCTCACCGAACGGTCTCCCGGCTGGAGATCAGGCTTGCTCGAACGCCTGGTGCCGGATGTCCTCCGTACCCGAATTGCCGCTCAGGCCAGAGAGCAAGAGGAACTGGCACGGCTGGAGAAAGCTCTGAATTCAAAAGAGTAGACACATAAGACAGCTCGACGAAAGGCAGGGCGCAAGGACCGATGAAAAAACGTTATCTTCCTCCGCAGCGACAAAAGACGCTGCAGCGTCGCTGGGAGGTTGGCCAACACTTCGACGCGGTGATGGCCCGCTATATCGATCATTATAAGAACCGGCTGATCTCGGAAACGGATTTGAATGCGCTATTGCAGTTGCCCGCGGATGAGCGCCGGCGCACCGTTGCCCGCTGGGTCGTCCAGTTCATGAGCGAAGAGCGGGTCGTCTTTTCGCGGGTGGAACAAGAGTTGTTGATTCAGCAGATCATCCATGAGACGGTCGGGTACGGCCCGCTGGAAACTTACTTGAATGACCCGGATGTTACCGAGGTGCTGGTGAACGGCAAAGACGAAATTTTTATCGAACGCCATGGAAAGCTGGAACAAGTGCCGCTGGCCTTTCGCGATGATGGGTACCTGCGCCATCTCATCGACCGCATCATCTCAGCGGTGGGACGGCGGATCGACGAAAGTTCCCCGATGGTCGACGCGCGCCTTCCGGACGGCAGCCGTGTGAATGCCGTCATTCCGCCGATCAGTCTGAGAGGTCCGCTTCTGTCCATCCGGAAGTTCCGCAAGGAACCTTACAGCATGGACGATCTTCGCCGGTTCGGGAGCTTTGATGAGCGGATCCAGTGGTTTCTTGCCGCGGCGGTGAATGTGCGCACCAACATCTTGATCTCCGGCGGGACGGGAAGCGGCAAGACGACGCTTCTCAACGCCATGGCCCAACACATTCCGCACAGCGAGCGCGTCATCACCATCGAAGACTCGGCGGAACTCAAGATTTACCGCCCCAACGTCGTCGGCCTCGAAGCCCGCCCGGCGAACGTCGAGGGCAAGGGTGAGATCCCCATTCGTCAGCTTGTGCGGAATGCCCTTCGTATGCGGCCGGACCGGATCATCGTCGGCGAGGTGCGGGGCGCCGAAGCGTTCGACATGCTGCAGGCGATGAACACCGGCCACGAAGGGTCGCTCACCACCGTCCATGCCAATTCGCCGCGGGATGCTTTAAACCGCGTGGAGGGGATGGTCATGATGGCCGGGCTCGATCTGAATCCGGCGATCATCCGCGAGTACATCGCTTCCGCCGTCGATCTCATCGTGCAAGTTGAGCGCTTGAGAGACGGCCAGCGAAAGGTCGTCGCCGTTGCCGAGCTGTTTGTCGACCCGGAGACGCAAAAGTTCACGGTGAAACCCATTTATGTCTATAAGCGATTGGGCATCGACGAGGAAGGGCGGGCGGTCGGTTATCATACGGCGACCGGTTATCGTCCGGCGGCGATCTTGGAGAAGTTTCAGATCTACGGCCTTCGACCGCCGGAAGACCTCCTGATCCCCCGGGAAGCGCCGGATGTGTCGGTGCAAGGTTTGCTCGAAACGGATCGCGAAAGAGAGACGACGCTCTGAAAGGCAAGCGGGCATGCAACGGACGGAAGGAGGTGTCGGTCGATGCCCTTTACGATGGAGACGGTCATCGTCGTTTTCCTGGCCGTTTTTGGCGGGGCCGTCAGCGTGGGTTCGCTGCTCCAGGAAACTCTGGACAGCCGCGAACTGCTCCGGCAGTTTCAGCGAGATCCCGGCTTTAAGGTTCGAGCCCGAGCGTCCCGGCTCAAACGGTGGATGGATCGCATCGACCAATGGGATTCGTCGCGGCAGATCGAACGGTGGCTGCGGGCGGCGGAGCTTCAGGTGAAGCCGGCGGAATTATACGCCTTTATCCTGACGGGAGCGCTTTTGCTTTCGATTTTCCTGAATCTCTTCTTTAACGTCAGTTATCCGGTGAACGTCCTTTTTGCCGTCATCTTGGCGGTGTCCACGCCGGCGGGACTCCTTTATCTTCGGCGGAACCGCCAACGCGAGCGGCTCACCGAGCAATTGCCGAGCGCCGCCAATCTGATCGCCAACGCGACGCGCGCCGGGATGAGCCTGTCGCAGGCCTTCGGCTTCGCCCTCTACGATATTCCTGAACCGACGCGTTCCGAGTTTGCCCGTGTTCACCGCGAACTGCAAGTGGGGGTGCCCTTTGAAGAGGCGATCGAGAGGCTGGTAAGGCGCGTCGGCACGGAAGACTATCGGATCTTTGCCGCCCAGATCTTGATCCAGAAGCAGGCGGGCGGGAACGTCAGCCAGTCGCTCGATGAACTTTCCAAAACGTTGCAAGATCGCGTCACCCTGAACGCCGAGATTCGCGCATTGACGGCAGAGCCGCGCATGACGGCGACGGTCATCTCGATTACGCCGATTTTCCTGCTTCTCCTCATGGGAATGCTGAACCCGGATCTTGTCGAGCCGCTTTACGGGCATCCGCTCGGCATCATCACCCTGATCGTGTTTCTCATCGCCGTGGCCGGTGCCTTCTGGATGATGCGCAAGCTGGTGGACTTTCGCGTTTGAGAGGGACGGAAAAGGTGAGAGGGACGGAAAAGGCGAAGCGACGGTACGGAAAGGAGGCGATGCTCGTGGGGTGGGTCGTGTTCGCCGCCTGGTTCATGTTTGCCTGGGCGTTGGTGGACCTGGATCGTATCGCCAGAGAGCGAAGAAAGCTTCGCCTTCGGGCGGGTATGCTCCTTTACGGGAGCGACGGCTTTGAATCGTTGCGCAAGAAAGAGCGTCCATCGCGGCTTCAGCGGTTGATGCGTTTGCTGCTTCGTACCGCACCGCGCTTCAGCGCATGGGGCAGCCGGATCGATTTTGCCAGCAGCGACGCCGACGTTCAGCGGCTCTTGCTCTACGCCGGACAGCCGCTCGGCATGACGGTGGAACAATTCCAGGGGCTCAAGATTTTGCTGGCGCTTCTTGGCTTTCTGAGCGGCCTAATGCTGATGATCATCGGCTTCCCGTTTGGGCCGCTGTGGCCCGTCCTTTTGCCCCTTGCCGGGTATGGGGGCAGCATCTACTGGTTGCGACGGAGCGCCGATGCGCGGCAGGACGAGATCACCCGTTCGCTCAGCGACTTTCTCGACATCATGAGCGTCACCCTCAAAGCCGGCCTCCCGCTCGATCGAGCGCTCGCCCTCGTGGCGCAAGGCATCGGCGGACCTTTACGGGAGGAATGGGAATTTTTTCTGCAACGTCTGGCGCTGGGCCATCCGCGAGAACAGGTCTGGGGGGCGCTCATCGCGCGCAACCGGAGCGCCGAGTTCCAGGCGCTCATCAAGGCGCTCATTCAGGGGCATCGTCTGGGCACCCCCGTCTCCGAGACGTTCGCCTTTCATGCTGAACAGATGCGCCGCATTCGCCGCGAGAAAGCCAAAGAAGCGGCCGCCAAGGCCGCCCCGAAGATCTCCTTTGTCACAACGTTGCTCATCGTGCCGGCGACAATGTTCCTTTTTGTCGTCCTGTTCGGCCTGAACATCGCCCGCACGCTCGGTCCTATTTTTAGCTCTCAGACGACGGCCGGCACACCTTGACGATTGCAGACTTGAAAGGGGGTGGGACATGAAAGAAAACCGACCGCTCATGCAAAGCGCCGGTCGCACCATGCTTTCGGTCGGGTCGCTCGTCGCAACGGTCGCGGGGCATAAGCGGCGGACCGACGTCCGCAATCAACACTTAACGAAGGAGGATCGGACATGCTTGAGAAAGTGAACCACGCGGCGCTCGCTTTCTACGCGAAAGCGCAGGCAAAAGCGTACAGCGCCGTCGAACGCCTCAAGGAGCGCGCCAAAGAAGACCGCGGTGCCGAAGCCATCGAGTGGATTGCGATGTTGCTGGTGATTGGGTTTGTTGTTACTGTGATTTTTCAATGGATGCAAGACAGCGGACAAGAAAAAACTAAAGGTTTTCTTGATAATGTCGTCGACGTTTTATCGCATATCGCTGGTTTTCTGCTAAAAAAAGGATAAAAATAAACTGGCCAAAGCTTATAGGGAGCAGAAGACATTTCTGCTCCCATCCTTACATAATCATATTTTGCAGGGAAACAATGCCGCTTGGACCGCATGTCTTTTAATAGCGGAAATCGATTAAGAAAACGGAGGACGATTAGCGATCATGTTGCATAGAATTCGAACCGATTCAGGCTACATGCGAAAAAAACGGCCATTGAGTATCGCGCTGGTCGGCGTGATTTTGGCTGTCCTGTTCAGCGGTTGCAGCATGCTGAAGCTTCAGGAACCAAAAGCGCCGCCTTCCGTATCACAAGGAACCGCATCGAACGAAAAAAAAGAAGCAAAGGACAATCGTACCGGCGAAGAAGCGGCGGGGAACAGGACAGTCGAGGGCGACCAAAGGGAAGCTGCCGGTAAGGAGGCGGGGAGCGAAGGAACACTCGAAAACGATCTAGAGGCGCGTTATCCCTGGTTGAACGAACTCCATCCGGTCGATCGGGAAGAGATCGAACGCATTTTGCGCGATCCGCTGTTTTATCCGGTGGAACCCAAACTACCCGATGCGAACTTGCCGGAGGTTTTGTGGGCGATACCGCCGGGGCCGTTTGATGGGCGGGTGCCGGACGAGGGAGAATTACAGCCGTTTTTGGCTCGTTTTCCCATTATGAAGCCGTATGATAGTAAGCCACTATGTTTTGACTGTATGGGAGCACTTGATTATAAAAGCAAATTAGATGATTATGGTACTCTTTACAGCGAAAATGCGTTGAATCGAGCAGCAGAGACGCTAAAACGATTGGGGGCCAGTGCGATCGTCGCGGAGGCGTGGCAGACGTTTCCGCGACCGGAGACGCTGTACGTCGATTTCGTGAAACCGGCGATGCCGGCGCTCCAGGACGATCCGGAATACGGAAAGATCCCCTACCGGGCGCAGGTCAATATCGAAGTGATCCTCGACGCGAGCGGAAGCATGAAGGAAACGATCGGAGGAAAGACGAAACTGGCGCTGGCCAAAGAAGCGGTGGAGACGCTGGTGCGGTCGCTGCCGAAGGAAGCGAACGTCGCGTTGCGGGCGTTTGGGCACCGGCCGCAGCCGACGAAAGAGGCATCGTGCCGATTCAGCGAGCTGTTGTATCCGTTTGGGAGCTATGCGGCAGACCGATTTGCGGCGGCGCTGGGAGAGATTGAAGCGGCAGGATGGACACCGCTTGCCTACAGCATCGAGCGGGCGGGGGAAGATTTTCGGCCGTATCAGGGGGAGGGGTATACGAACATCGTGGTCATCGTCTCCGACGGGGCGGAGACGTGCGGGGGCGATCCGCTGAAGGCGGCGGAAGCGCTCAAAGGAAGCGCGATTCAGCCGTTTTTTCACATCATCGGCTTTGATGTCGACGCCGAAGGGAAGAAGCAGCTTTCGGCGCTGGCGGAGCGGGTCGGCGGGATCTATCGCGATGCGCGCAATCTGGCGGAGATCCAGGCCGAGTTTGACCGGCTCACGCGCTGGAGCGAAGGGTGGGAGGCGTGGCGGAAGGAGGCGATGCGTGATTTGGGTAAGCAGCGGATGAAGATGATCGAACGATTGGATGAGATGGAGAAAGAATGGCATAGTGCAAGTGACCGATTAGAAATTATTGACTTTAAGATTTTAAATGCTTTAAGACATGAAGAAAAAATATCACTTTCAATTGAATCTTACCTAAGAGAAAAGGAGCTTTATCCAACAGATGGCATAATGGACTACTGGCGCACGCATTATCGTCCCCTGCTCCAACGCCAGATCGACCAAAACTTTATGACGCTCGAAGAAGAAATCGAACGGCTGACCCGGGAGCAGGCGACGAAACAGAGGCCTTAGAAAGCGGTAAGCCAGGGATCGTGAGGCGCGCATTGAAGAAAGGGGTGAGAGCATTGCCCGCATCTTGGCGCAAAACGGCGTTACTGATCATCATCAGCATGATGGCCGGGGCGAGCCTTACCTTGCTCGTGCGCGGCGAAGCATTTCCCGTGGCGACTTCTTCGCCGGTCGGCGACCGCGCTGTACCGGCCGATCCGGCGGCGCAGGAAGCGGCACCGGGCGATGACCGTGCCGACCGGGAACCCGATCACGGTCTGATTCAATCGTTTTTGTATCCCCATGATTGGAAGACGCTCATCGCTTACAGCCGCGAGATCCCTACAGTGCTTCAGCGAGCCGACGTTCGGCGATTCGATGATCCGGAGAGGCAGCTGGCGCATCTCGTTGCCCGGCACGTCGGGCCGTACCCCTCACCGGATGATGTCGATTTTGCTTTTCTTCCGGTGCCGGAAGACACGTTTTTCGATCCCCGTTATAGAAAAGCGCTTTTCAAGGCGAACGTGAACATGGAAATATTGCTGGACGCCAGCGGAAGCATGAACGAAGATTTTGCGCCAGGTGGCGGAAAAAGTAAATGGACGATCGCTTTGCAGGAACTGGAGACGTTTCTGACCAGACTACCGCCCAACGTCAACGTCGCCTTGCGCGTCTTCGGGCATCATACCGGACCGGAGGCGGAAGGCTGCCTGAGCAGCGAACTTCTGCTTTCTTTTGCGCCCAAGAACGCTGGTGCGATCATGCAGGCGGCAGCTCGAGTCGTTCCGGCCGGCTTTACGCCTCTGGCCTATGCCCTGAATCAGGCTGAGGGCGATTTTGCCGGCAAAGATGCCGCCGATCACGCCAACTTCGTCTTCGTTCTGACCGACGGGATGGAGACGTGCGGCGGCGATCCGGTCGCGGAGGCGCAAGCGCTCAAGGCTTCCCGGGTCGAACCGCTCATTCACATCATCGGTCTCGGCGTCAATGCCACCGAGGATGCGGCTTTAAGATCGCTTGCCCAGTCCGTCGACGCCATCTATGCGCGGGTCGAGAACTTGACGCAGCTTCAGGAACAGATGGACGAGATCATGCAGTGGGCCAAAATGTGGGACGCATGGAGGGATAAAGCCAAGCACGATCTCTGGATGGAACGATTGACCAGTTCGATCGTCGTTTCCCAATTCACGATCGCCTGGGACAAAGCAGAAGAACAAGAAGTGGAGGGAGTCAACGGCGAGCTCAAGCGGCTTTTGGAGGCGGGAGAACTCGATCGCACGGCGTACGACACCATGCTTTCTTTTCTGGAGCGTCGTGTAAAGCGTGTGCGCGCGCTGCGTGACGAAGCGCGCGCAGCGCTGGATGCGCGGCGGCTGGCCATTTATGACCGCTTGACGAAGCTTTCCGAGACGAAAGAAGCGATGATCGAACCGGGACTCGGCGGCGATCTTTTTTCCCCGGGCCGGCTCCGAAACGGTGACGAAACGCCGGTGCACGGCAGTCCATGAGACCGACGATGAACGGAGCAATGGCGATAAGAGCGTATACCTGTTCGAGGAGGGATGAAGATGCGTTTGCTTAAGCGGTTAAAAGCAGCGCCCCAACGTTTTCAAGGCCTCAAAGATGATCGTGGCGTGGAGACGATCGAATTCTTGATGATGCTGCCCTTTTATGTGATCTTATTCTTTATCTTTCTTCAGGTGATTACACTGGGATTGCAATTTTTTGTCTCTCAGCACGCAGTCAATGAAGCGGCCAAAGTTTACGCCGTGACCGGCGATCTCAATCAGGCCAGAGAGATGGCGGCACGCATCGTCGGCACGGGATATCCTGATGAAGACGAACATCGTCGATCACTCATGCGGATGGAAAGTCTGAACATCAGCGGGGACGATTCGTTCACCGTCACCATGCGGGTGCGTTACTGGCTCGGCCTGATGCGCTTTCTCATTCACGACAATGATCGATTGACGTATACCGTCGACCACCGAGCAGAAGGGAAGGCGTTGCTTCCTTAACTCGGTCACGTGCAAACGAAGACAACATATGCGCCGCCGCAGTCGTCGACGACGAGAAGGAGGGAACGCGCGTGAATCTCGTCCGCCTGATCCGCAGAAGGACGCGCAAACGAAGAAAAAGACAAGGGAGAGAGGAGCATCGGCCGCCTGTCGCTTTTTTTCAGGAGCTACAAGGGTTGCTTCGATCAGACAGCGGACATGGGACGTACACGTTTTTGGCCGCATGGGTCGTTCTTTTCCCCGTCGCCTTTTTGTTTTTGCTCAACGTCTCTCAGGCCTTCCTCGTCAAGGAAGTCTCCAATCGTGCGGCCGACCAAGCCGCGCTGGCCGCCGCCAATACACTCTACAACTCGGTATGGGAAAAAACGCGCGGCGCTTACGTTCACTGTCTGAGCCGCGATCCCGATACAGGAGAATGCATAGAATGGCAAACATATGAGGAGAGGATTGGCAGAGCACATTTTTATGCTCAAAAAGAGCGCATCGACCGTACACTGCCCTTGTATTACGCCGGGGCGGGCGATGTCGAAGAAGCGTGTCGCGAGGTTCCGTCCCGTTGCTTTCGAACTTTGGCCGATGAAGGTTGGGCCGAAGGTCGGCAAACGATGAAAGACGTTGCGTCGAACATCGCCCAAAAAAACGGCGCTCGCCTGATCGACGGCCCCCGATTAGAAGTGATCAGGGGAGATCCTTCTCCGCGAGTTGTCTTGATCACGACGAAAGAGTACCGCGGACTTCGGCTGGGAGTGATCACCTTCGGAGAAGAGCAAGCCATCGATCGGCCCGGCATCAGCTATCCGATTCCGATCGCCGATCCGCTCGGGCGATGAACAACATAACGCACCATTTATTAATCACATTGATTTACCGGGAGGGACAGAACCATAATGAACTTCAAACGCGGTCTCATACCGTATGTTTTTTCATCTTAAAGAGAGATCGACCGGACATACGAAGCCCGGAACAAAACGTCTCAACCCTGATAAAGAAAGGAGTATTCTCATGATCGATCGATCCGAGCTGAAGCGGATCACCGCCCTAACACTGCTCGTGCTCGCGCTGTGGGGGCTTTCCGGCTGCGCATCGGTCGACCTTCAGATCGATATGCGCAAGTTTCCAAACGTCGAATTGGTCAGCCAGGCTTTTGTCAATGAAGCATTGATTCAATCGAATCGCAACCAATGGGAAAAGTTCGTCGCGGAACAGAAAGCGAATTGCGAAAAAGAGCCGGGATGTCGCTTCAACCTCATTGAGTCGTCCGGAAAACAAGGCATCGAACTTCGGAGATCCGCTCGCATCGAGGATTTGACGAAAAGCGAGAACGTCATGATCGAGCACCGTAAAGAAAACGGCAAAGAATCGTTTCGTCTTCAGCTGAATTTCGACCATAACATAGAGGGTGGAGCCTTCTTATCGATGATCGACGGGCGGATTTCCGTCTTGCTGCCTCAGAATGCCGAAGACGTAGAGACGAACGGGACCTATTCTACGGAGGATAAGCGCATCACCTGGCCGATCAATTGGATGGATTCGCAGACGATGACGTTTTCGTTCCGACTGCCGAATGCCGGGCTCGGAGGGATCTTTCATCCGGTGGTGATCGGGCTGTTCGTCCTGGCGCTTCTTCTGTTGGGGGTCGCGCTTTTCGTCACGCGGCGGCGGGCCCGAACGCAGTCGCCGACTCCCCCCGCTTCGTCCGTCGTTCCGGACGATCGGTCTTAGCGGAGGGCCTCGTAAAAACCGTCTACAGGGAGGTCGAAGACGATCAAACTGGCTTCGCTCATTTTGGGACTCATCGGCGGCGTCATCGGCTTTATGACGGGCGGGTTTTTGATGTTGGCCGCTTTGGGGTCGGAATCCGGCGGGGGAGCGATCTGAGCGATCGGGCTCATGTTCATTTCCGTCTTTGGGATCGTCGGCGCCGCGCTGGCCCTGAAAAATCCGGCAGCTTCCGGGATCCTGCAGCTCATCTCGGCGGTGCTGGGGTTGTTCGTCGGGTTTTTTGTGGCCTATTTCATGGCCTTCCCGTTTCTTCTGATCGGCGGGATCCTGGCGCTTGCCGATCCTCGCAAGGAACACTAACTGGGCCGGAAAGGAGATCGAACAAACGCGATGCAAACCATCGTCCATCGCACGGAAAAGGCGTCATTTTGGGAACGGCTGGGTGCTTATCTGATCGATGGCGTGTTGTTGGCCGTGGTGTTTTTGCTGGTGTGGCTCGTCTTTTGGGTGCTCACGATGCCGATGTACGTGAGCGAAGCGTATACGCCTCGGGCCGGCGTCGGAAGTTTCCCGATGCGCTTTCTTGCCGGGTTTATCGCGTTCGTCTATCGTTTGTCGACCGAATGGACCATGGACGGTCAGACGCTCGGGAAAAAAGTGTTGGGGATCCGCGTCGTCAAAGCCGACGGCTCGCCGGCCGACGGGCAAACATTGGTTGTCCGAGAGCTGATGTTCGTCGCGTTGTTGGCGATCCCCATGGTGTCGTTACTGGTTTACATCGCCAATATTGTTCTCGTCGCCGGTACGGAAAAAAGACAAGCGCTTCATGACCTCATCGCCAAGACGGTGGTCGCCAAAGCTTAGCCGGCCAAAGAAAGCGGGAAGGTTGAAGAAGGAGCGTGTGAGAATGGGGCATCGGTTCAGAGGTCCGATATTTTCGGCGTTCGCTTTTTGGTGGGCGATCGTCGTGATGCTTTCCGGTTGTTCGCTGACGTCACAGCTTTGGCGGCCCGGTCCGGAACATCAAGCCCAGAAAGACGGATGGGCTGACGCCGGCACGATCGAAGTGCCGGCCGATTCGGCGCCGGATGCTGATGCGACCGGCAAAGCCGGCGACGCTCCCTCCGCGCTTGACGGGCCCGGCGGCGAAGGGCAAGACATAGGGATCACGGCAGACGACTTGGATCGTGCGTTAAACGCGTTGTTCGGCGGGATGTTGGGGGCGCTGCTCGAAAACGATGCGGCAAAACCGTCCCCTCCGTCTTCGTCTCCGGATCATCCCGGGCGGGAGGCCGGGGTGAATGCCCGCGGGCTTTTTTGGGAGGCGAAACGAGGGGAAGCGCAAGTATACCTTCTCGGCTCCGTGCACGTCGGCTTTCCGGAACTGTATCCGCTTCGCCCGGAAATTGAAGATGCCTTTCGCGAGACACCGCGTCTTGCGGTCGAAGCGGACGTCACGTCAGGCACGGCGCAGATGACGGCCGCGCTGCGGATGTTTGGCGGATGGTATACGGACGGCCGGACGTACAAAGATGAATTGCCGGCGGATGTCGTCCAGCTGATCGAACAAAAAAAGAAAGAAAACCCCCTGCTCCAGATGACCGTTCAGGATACGATGAAGCCGTGGATGGTGCTCTATATGATCATCGGGACCAATTACCGGGACATCGGGTTTGATCCGGAGTACGGTATTGACGTTTACTTTTTGAAGAAGGCCAAAGAAGCCGGGAAAACCATTCTGGAACTGGAAGGCGTCGATGCCCAGCTTTCCATTTTTGAGCGCTTTGATCGGGAGACCGTCGCCTTCTTGCTGCGGGAAGAACTCTCCAAAACGCCCCAGGAAGTGAAGCAAAGCTTAAACACGATTTTTGATTACTGGACAAAAGGCGATGCGCGCGCCCTGGGGGCAATGATCGATCGAGACAATGCACCGCCGGAAAAAAAGCGCTATGTAGAAGCGATGTATGACCAGCGCAACCGTCGGATGGCGGAGCGCATCGATGCGCTGTCCAAAGAAGAAAAGACGCCGCTTTTCGTCATCGTCGGCGCCGCTCACCTTGTCGGGCAGAACAATGTCCTGGATGACTTAAAAGCGAAAGGGTTCACCGTCACACAAAAATGATGGGCGGTGCCGAAGCCATCGAGTGGATTGCGATCGGTTCTGGCGACCGGCCCATCGGAGCTTATTGTAACATACCGTCAGCCCACAAAACAACGGTCCTGCGTCCGGCTCCGTATTCTTGCGAAAGAGGGGGGATCTCGATTGTCGAATTTTCGTCCGATGATGACCGCCGGCAACATCGTCAAAGCCGGACTGTTGCTTCTGCTCGGAAGCGTCGGGGTGGCCGTGATCGTGGCGCCGATTGCGATCGGGATCAGCGTGATCGGCGGGAGTGCCGCCCATGGTCTTCTGAATGCGTGGGAAGAACTTCAAAACCTTGCCCAAACGGGGATCGATCCGACGGCGCCGGGGGTTTCTCCGGAAGCGTTGTCCGGCGCGCTGGTCACGCCAGACGCCGGAACGGCGCTGGCGGTCGGCCTGGCGTTCACGGTTGCCGGTTTCGTGTTCTGGCTCACGTTGCATTGGGGAAGCAGTGTCGGCGCCGCCTTCGTCCGGTCAGACCGTGAAGGGGGGGTGCTGCAGAAGACATGGAAGCTGTTCACGCAAAAATTTTTTTCCTCATTGGGATTGAATGTGCTGTCGGGGCTGTTGTTCTTCGTGCTGAACCTCGGGATGGTCATTTTAATCGCTGCGGGGAGCGCTCCGTTTTTCTTGAGCGGTATGACGAAAGCCGAATCGCTGACCTCCGCCTTTTATCTGTTCCTGTTCGGCTCGCTCGTCGGATTTCTGTATTTCTGGTTCGGTCTGGTGGCCAATCTGTATCTTTACGCCCGCGACGCCGGCGTCGGCGCCGCGCTCGCCGGCGGTTTTCGATTTCTCCGTCACCGTTTTGACGCGGTCGCTCTGATGGCCGCAGAAAATGTTTTGATCGCCGGTGTCTGGTGGCTCCTCCTGGGGCTTTTGATCGCCGTGCTCGCCTTCCTGCTGCCGGCGGGGTCCATGGTGGACGTGGCGCTTATCGTGCTTACCGCGCCTTTTTTGGGCGCAGCCCAAATTCTGAACGTCTATCGCTTGTTCGTCCGGGCAGCCGAGGCCCCGGCGACCGGCGCCGTCCGGCCGGTCGAATCTCAAGCGGCGCCGCCCCCGGCGCCGTCGGCGCACGATCGGGAGGCGGCCGCCTCGACGATCGCCGCGACCGTCCACTCCCCTGACGTTCAGGCGAAGGCGCCTCCGTCCCCGCCCGAAGCGGCACCGGCGATGGAAGGGCCCACCTTGAACCGGGACGCGCCGGAGATGCCGGTTGCGGCCGAGCCGGACGTGGTCGCCTGCCCGCACTGCGGTCAGCGGGTGCGGCGTCGAAAGTTTTGTACCCACTGTGGCAAACCGCTGGCGCCGTAACGCTTGGAAGAAATACCATCAATTCAGATAAGAGGTGAAAATGATGCGCTGTCCGCAATGCGGTTTTGAAAACGAACCGGATGCGCGTTTTTGTGCCGAGTGCGGTGCGCCGCTTCCGGCGCCGGAGCCCCCGGCCCCCGATGCGCTTCAAGCGGCCGAATCCGTCAAAGACCGGTCGCCGTCTGCAGTCGAGGCGGCGTCCGACCTCCGCGGGGAAACGGCGCCCGACCGCCGGACGAAAGAGCCGCCGGCGGCCGCCGCCGGTCCGACGCCCGGTGCGCCGCCGGGCATCGACGCGCCGGCGGGCGAAAAAACGGGCCCCGGCCCGTCGGGAGGAGACGGCGGCCCGGCCCCGTCGACCGGTTCCCCGGCGCGTTCGCTTCAGGAGATGGCCGCTCCGCTTTTTCGATTTTTGCAGGGGTATTCCGCCGCGCTGGCCCAGGCGCTCCGGCGTCCGGATCTTTCGGACGGACGCGAAGCGCCCGCCGCTTTCAACTGGGCGTACGGGCTGGTGAATATGGCGCTCTTTGCCCTGGGACTCTCGTTGGGCGTCTATGCTTCCGTTCAGTCGGTCCTGGGCCATCTTCAGGGACCGGGCGGTTCGCTGCGCGAGTCTATCGTCGCTTTCGTGCTGGAGTTGGCCGGCGGGGGCAAGTCGCTGTTTGTCGCTTACTGGCTCCAGCCGTTCATCTTGATCGCGCTGTATCTTGTGTTCATCTATGTGATCGTTTATCTCGTCTTTTACGCCGGCGGTCGACCGTATAGCTTCACGGCGCTTCTTCGGGAACTGGGGGCGCCGCTTGCCTGGCCGATCGTGTTCGCCTGGAGCGCATTCGTGCTCGCTTGGATCAGCCTGCCGCTCTTTTTGCTCGTGGCGGGGCTTTCGCTCTTTATGGCCGGAGGGCTCTGGTACCGGTCGGCCTGGCATGTACAGAAAGAGGGGAGCGGACGACCGGGCGCGCGGACGATCCTTCTCATCTTGAGCGGCTTTTCGCTTCTGTACGTGCTGATCCTCACCTGGGCCGTCGGGGAGATCCGGGCGCTTTGGCTTCTGTACCTCATCGGAATATAAGTCACGTGTCGAGTTTTTGTAACGCCTTTTCGGGCAAGTCCTATGTTGATTTTTGGGGACGGGATGCGATGACTTTGCGATGGCTTTGGGATCGGTTTGAGGAGGCATGCCATGCCATCCTCGGACGATTTCCTTGGATCCGCAACGTTTATGCCGTATTTGCTTGGTTTTCGTTCGTCGTTTTTCTTTTGAGCCTTTTGTTCTTGAAGGATGCGCGGACGATTTTTGTTCAGTATCTCTGGTCGTTGTATGTCCTGATACAGTTTTGGCTGATCGGTCGGAGCAAGACGATCACCTGGCGGACGTATACGGCCTTCTTCCTGGCGGGCGGGTGGGTGATCGCCCCGCTCGTTCGCTGGGTCGTATCGGCGCTTAACCGGGTTTTCGGCCTGATCCCTTCGGATGTGGGCAGCATGGCCGTCCTCACGCCCATCGTGGAGGAAATCTTTAAGCTCCTTCCCTTGATCGTCTTTCTCCTCGTCGCGAGGCGGTCTTCTTCCTTGAGCCTGAGCGACTATGTACTCATCGGCGCGGCGACCGGGGCGGGCTTTCAGTGGGCGGAAGAAACCGTACGGCGTCTGGTGTCGACCGGCTGGTTTGGGTATGGAGAGACGCTGTTCGGGAAGTTCATCCACTGGGAGTTCTGGACGCTGTTTCCGGGGAAATTTTACGAGAGCTCCCGCCCGGACCTCATGACGCCCAGCCACGCGGTGGAGACGGCGCTTGTTGCCCTGGGAATCGGAATCGCTCTGCGTCTGCGCTGGAAGAAGCCGCGGGAAGTGGGGGCGTATGCCTACTTGTTTCCCGCGGCTCTTCTCTTTCTCGCCATTCTCGATCATGCGGCATGGAACGGGCAGGACGATTTTCCGCGTTGGGTTTTGAACCTTCACGCTTTCTTCGGTGCCGGATTTCAGGCGATTCCTCTTTTGCTTGTGCTGTGGATTGTCGCCATCGTCTACGACTACTGGGATCTCAACCGCGTGCGGGAGGAACTGCCGCGTCTTCCTTCGGAGCATTGGTTAAACCCGTTGACTGAGGCGTACGAGACGTTCCGGGTGTTTTTCACAAAGCGAGAAGATGTTTTTCTCCTTCTCGTCTTTTACCGAGAACGTCGGCAACTCGGTTTTACGTGGTTGTACGGCGATGAAGACGCCCGAGAACGCGGAGAAGCGCTAGACGGTCGCCTCCATCAATGGTTGATGTGGCTTTCGACGGCCGCCGTCTTTCTCATTTTCACGTGGGCGGCCTGGAACTGGCTGCTCACCTGGCCGGACGCCGACGGCTCGTGCTTCACCTGTCTTTTCGACGGATTTACGCGCTGGTGGGGCGGCCTTCCGTGGTATGAAAAAGCCGGACTTCTCTTCGGGATTTTTGCGCTCTCATTTCCGCTGCTCGGGTTCTGGTCGGCGGTCGGGCTGGCGCTCACCGTCTACGATGTCGCGGAGACGGCAGACGATCTCGCTGAGCTCTGGCGTGATCCCCGGAAACTCCAGTCCCCGGAAGTTGTTCTGGGAACGGCTCTGACGCTTGGGATGATGGTTTTACCCGGAGGTCCGGGGAAGAAACCGCTGGCATCGCTCGCCTTTCGAAGGTTCGAGCGGCACATGCCGCTGCCCGGGAGTATCGGGGTAGATAAGACGCAAAAGTTATTTAGAGAAGTGACTATAGCAGGGCGAAAAGAGTTTGAAATGAAATATGGTCGAAAAGGTACCGGGATTTACGGTATCCCCGACGACCTCGTGGTCCGTAACGGGAAGATCGAAGCCGTCGTCGAAGCCAAGATGTGGTCGAGGGAGGATTGGTACAAACTAGCGTCCTATCCTCCGGAAGACATTGTATACAAAGGTTTTCCCAAAAAAATTGGAGAACAGGAACGCCGATTTTGGATCCAGTTTGAGAAACACAGAGAATCTATTGATTATCTTCAAAGCAACCTCGACAAATTTCCGGAAGCCCGCCGGTTGGGGATCGAGATTCCGGTTCCGATCGATGAAATCCGCTGGGTGCTGAAGGTTTCCGATTCCGCCCCCGACGAAGCGCTAGAGATCATCCGGCGGGCGTATGAAGCCCACGGTTTTCCGGTTGAGATCTACAAGGTGCCGTGGGGAAAAGGAAAGTGATATCATGTGGCTGAGAAAAAGCCGAGGAGGGAAGAAGGATGAGCTCCGGACGCGATTACCGGGAACTTATGTTCACCTTTTGGGGATCCTACCTGGAAGAACCGTACAAAGAGGTTGGGATCGAGATCGCCAAGACGCTTATGAAGCACTGGGGGGCGGTGAAGTTACTCAGCAGAAGCAGGGTGCCCAACCTAGTATCTGCCAAGACGGAAGAGGAAAGAAACTATATCGAAAACATTGAGACACCGGAAGCGCTGGAGGAGATCATAAGGAACCACCGGCTGTTTAAGAATTCCTCGATGTTTGTCGCCGGCTATTTCAATTCCGCGGTGACCGACGACAAGCACTGGGTCGATCTGGTCGTCAGTTTTGAATATATGCACATGATCGAGTACGACCGTTTGAAGTTTTACCGGACGAAGGATCCGGAGCTGAATGCGGCCCGGACGGCGGCGCTGTTGGAAGTTCTCAAGGACATCGCGCGCCTACCGGCGGTGCGGGAGCTGTGGATGGGGGATAGGTGGAACGGGTTTTTGGGCGAACCGGCGTTTTTGTACCGTCCGCGGAAGCTCTACGATCGGGTGCAGGATGGCAGCGAAACGCTCAAGACGAAGGAAGAGGTGTTGAGCCTGGTAAAGCGATTCGAGGAGCACGTCCCGCGGGAGTGGGTGTTGGGCTATCTGCGCCGGCGGTTGGGAGAGGATGCGGTGGAGGAGCTGGACGCGAAGAAGATCGTGGTGAAGTTTTACGACGGGACGATCACGAAAGAGAAAGTGAGGGGCTGGCATTTCATCCAGGCATTCACCAAAGATGTCGATGCCTACCTCGCCGAACGCGGATTGAAACTGATGTAGGATATTTGTATTTGTCAACTCAAAAACCTGCCATTCGCTCATTGGAACCGCGCCCCATAAATTAGACAATTTTATCGGTATTCCTATATGATGAAGACCTGGCTTGTTCTAAGGGCTTCTTTAAGCGTTTCTTGGGGCGGTTTGTACCGCAGGATTGAATCTGCCGGTGCTCGTGATAGGTCCGGATTCGTTCGGCCAAAAGCGCATCGAGGGCTTCGCACGCGCTTTGCTTCAAGAGAAGCTCTTGATGCTCTGCTTTGAGACGCAAGAAGAAGGATTCGACGATGGAATTCTCCTTCGGACCGCAAAGGCTGTACGACCGTCGCTGTCCTTCTTGAAGCAGGAGATAACCGACCCACGCGTGGCTCAAGAAGGTGCCGCCCGGATCGTGATGGAGGGTGGCTTTCGGGCGCTCTCTTTTGGATCAGAATGAACGCTTTGGCCCGTTCCCTAGCCTGAAGCGCCGTCTGAACATCCGGAGAACCGGATAGAAAGAGATGGCGCGGATTCAAGAATTCGCCGAGATCGATGGTCCAGAATCGGCAAAAGCCAAACTTTCCCGCCGCCATCGACGAGTTGGGCGAAATCGGCGGTGAGCCCCTCGAAGGTGTCCGGTTCCCGTGTGAAGAAGACGACGGCCCCGCTTTCCGTTGAGGATCATTCCCCGACGCCGAAGTTCGGCGTCGAGGCGGTGATCGCCGGACTCCGGATGTTCCCGAAGCATGGTTTCGATCTCAGCTTTGAGCGCTTCGTCCGCCAGAGTCCGTCTCCTTTCGGCTTTTTTCGCTTTTGCCGGACATACCGGGTTGACCGTGGAAATCAATCGTCCTGGGAGAATCGGCAGGGAGCCCTGGGAGGCCTTTACTAGGACTTTAGCCATATACAAGCCGAATGTTAAGCTTTTGTAAAAAAGGGCTTATTCATCGTGATCGTTATTGACAACCGATTTTCTTTTATTCATAATAGTCTTGGGCGGGAGCCTATGCAAGAATTGGATTTCCGATTCTTGCAAGAGCCCGGCGCCCGGCCGCCGTCAAAGCCGTGGATTTTCTCGGGAAAGGAGGTGCAGCGAATGATCAGACAAGTCCGGTCTTATCTGGACAGGGCGGCAACCCGCCTCTATGCGGACGTCTATCTTCTTCCGGCGCGGGTCAAAGCGCGCGTCGGTTCCGTGCTCCGCAACGATCGGGGTGGCGTGTCGCTCGAATGGGTCGCGCTCGGCTTTCTCGTGCTGGCGGTTTTATTTGCGGTCGCTACGGCATTTAATAACGATGCGAAAGGGATAGGGAGTGGTTTAGCAGAATCTGTGAAAAATGCTTTATCAAATTTGTTTACGTCTGTCGGTAATCAAGCTGAAAATCTTAATAAAGGTGGTACCGGGGGAGGAGGTTAATTACTGCTCCCACGCTGTGCGGATCGCCTCCTCAGAGATCGCTTCAGAGACGTCGCTCGCATCAGGCGGGAGGCGATCCTCCACATATTTTTTCGGACGTCGTCATTCTTTTCATTCTTTTAACGGAGCGATTCGATGGGTGAACCGAACCTGATTCATGTGGTCGTTGACGATCCCGCCGATCAAGTCCAGTATCATGTGTAAATTGCCCTCTTCGGCGAATGAAAGGACAGGTCACTCAGGCATTCACAACGTGCAGCATGGCCGGCTCAGTGGATTTCTGTTGTTCCTTCTTCCACTGCCAATA
>NZ_JXBB01000023.1 GCF_001653195.1 Hydrogenibacillus schlegelii | reverse complement strand
AGCCCTGCTTTTTCCAGGTGACCGTCCGAAGATGCTTCTTTGGCTTGAAATCCGGAGGCCGCATTTCCTCGTGACCGTTTTCCCGGTGCTTCCGGTAGCCGGAGACGGCCTCAAAGTACTCTTCCACGACCGCTTGAGCCGACTGGGAGTGGAGCTCTTTCCAGACCTTGAAGAACTTGAATTTCGCCTTCAGCTCCCCTTCGTTCGGCCACCGGTTTTCCTTTTCCCGGATCTCCCGCGAATGCCAGACGCACGAATTCCAGATCCGGTTGGCCGCCTGCATGATCGGTTCGAACTCCGGCAGGCGGTCCGGTCCGATCGGAAACTGCCGGGTGAGCAGCAGCCGATCGGGATGGGAGGCGGAACTCCAGGCCATGCTTTTCACCTCCTTTAAGGCGAGGATACCGAAATTCGCACAAACGTTCAAGCGCCGCTTTCATCCCGCCCCCTGAAGGAGGCGGGTCTTCCCGTGGCGTACTATAAGACTATAAAATAGAATCTCGGACGGAAATCAAAATGGGAGTTCGCTGGGGACTTTTGGCCGCCGCCGTGACGGCGATCTTTATCGCTCCGGCGGCGCCTTTGATTTGGAGTCTCCTCGCCCCGCCGAGCGAACACTGGGCGTTCATCGTCCGGCACTGGCTCCTCGCCGATGCGCTGACGACGCTCGCGCTGGCAGGAATCACGGCGGGGCTCGCGGCGGGGCTCGGCACCGGCCTCGCGTGGCTGTATACGGCGTACGATTTTCCCTTCCGGCGGGGACTCGGCCGGCTGGCGCCGCTTTCGCTGGCGGTGCCGCCGTACATCGCGGCGTTTTTATACGTCGATTTTCTCAGCTTCACCGGACCGGTGCAGTCGTTTTTGCGGGACGGTCTGGGCCTTCCGCCCCAGGCGGCGTACGTGCATCTGCCGCCGGCGGCGCTCGCCGTCGGCCTGTACACGCTGTTTTTGTTTCCGTACGTGTATTGGTTCGTCCTCGGGGATCTGGCGCGGCAGGACGGGGCGGTGATCGAAAGCGCCCGGCTGCTCGGGGCGGGACCGGGACGGACGTTCGTGCGGGTGGTCGTGCCGATGAGCCGCCGGGCGATCGTCGCCGGAGCCTTTTTCGTCGCTTTCGAGGTGCTGGGGGACTACGGGCTCGCCGCCTACCTCGGCCTGGGGACGCTGTCGACGGGAATCTTTCGGGCGTGGTATCAGCTGGGGGATCTCCGGTCGGCGGAGCGGATCGCGGCGGGGTTTTTGCTTCTCCTCTTCGGGCTCGTCCTCGCGGAGCGGGCCCTCGGGCGAAAGCGACTTCCGTCGGTCCCCCGCCCCCGGCCGATCCGCCCGGTCCCCCTTCGCGGATGGAGGGCCGCCGGGGCGGTCGCCGCGTTTTTGTTCCCGATCGCGTTCGGCGTCCTGGTGCCCCTTTACGAGCTCGGGCGGCTGCTCCGGTTTGCCGTCCAGGCCGGGACGGTCGGGAGCGTCGTCGCGCCGCTTCGCCATACGCTGGCGCTCACCGTCCTCGGGGCGGTGGGGATCGTCGCGCTGGGAACGCTCCTCAGCGTCGTCGGCCGGCACGGTCCGGGGCGGTGGACGGCCGCGTTTCCCCGGATCTTTCTGGCGGCGTACGCGGTGCCGGGGGCGGTGATCGCCATCGGGGTGCTGGGACTGGCGGAGCCGCTTCGGGCGCACCTGCCGCCGGCGATCGGGGCATTTTTGTTCGGGACGCCGCTTCTCGTTCTGTACGCGTACCACACCCGCTACCTCGCCGTCGGGGTGGAGGCGATCGGATCGGCCGGGGCCCGGCTCGGCCGGCGCACCGTCGAGGCGGCGCGACTCCTCGGCGCCGGCCCGCTTCAGGCCATCTGGAGGGTGGAGTTCCCGCTGCTCCGGCCGGCCATGGGGTCGGCGGCGCTCGTCGCCGCGGTGGAGCTGGCCAAGGAGCTGCCGCTTACGCTCCTTCTCCGGCCGTTTGACTTTGAGACGCTGGCGACGGCGGCCTTCCGGTACGCCGCCGACGAGCGGCTGCCGCAGGCGGCGCTGCCGAGCCTCGTCATCGTCGGGCTGGCGATGGCGGCGACGCTCGGCTTAAGAAGCGGAGCCGGGGCAAAGCCGCCGGAGGCGCGGGGAGGCCGGGAGGAGGACGGCGACGGGGCGGGGCCGGCGCGATAAACGCGATCCTCGATCCACGTGAAGGGACGCCCTCAGGAGGAGGCAAAAACAGTGTCCGCTTCAGCAGGACGGCAGAATGGGCGGGGATGGGCGACAAAATGGACCGGACGGGCGTAAGATGCGGCCGGTCGGCCTCCCGGATCGGCAGGGCGGGCGTTCGGATCGTCCGGACGGGCGTTCGGATCGGCAGGGCGGACGCTCGGAGGGGCAGGGCGGGCGCCAGGCGGGGCATCGGGCGGAGGGATGAAAGATGACGGACGTCGCGGCGGGCGAAGCGTTCCTCGCGGTCAACGATCTCGCCTTTCGTTACGGAAAAGGGCCGTGGGTGCTGGAGGGCCTTTCTTTTTCTGTGGCCAAGGGCCGGATCGTGGCGGTGAGCGGGCCGAGCGGCCGGGGCAAGACGACGCTGCTTCGTCTCATCGCCGGGCTCGAGCGGCCGACCCGGGGAACGATCGTCCTGGACGGGCTCGTCCTGAGCACGCCGCGGCGGGTGATCCCGCCGGAGCGCCGGGGCGTCGGCATGGTGTTTCAGGATTATGCGCTTTTTCCGCACCTTTCGGTGGCGGAAAACATCGCCTTCGGCCTGTTCCGCCGGCCGCGCCCGGAGCGGGCGGCGCGGGTGCGGGAGCTTCTCCGGCTGGTCCGGCTGGAAGGAAAGGAAGAGCGATATCCGCACGAACTGTCCGGCGGGGAGCAGCAGCGGGTGGCGCTCGCCCGGGCGCTGGCGCCGGCGCCGAAGCTTCTCCTCATGGACGAGCCGTTTTCCAACCTCGACGGGGCGCTTAAGGCGGAGCTCATCGCCGATGTGAGCCGGCTTCTCCGGGAGCTGGGGATGACGGCCCTCGTCGTCACCCACGATTCGGACGATGCGGCGGCGGTCGCCGATGAAGCGCTCCGGCTCGGAGCGCCATAACAAGAGTCGATCTGAAGCGCCTGGAAGAAGGCGCTTTATTTTTGGCATGAGCGGCATGAGCATCGTGCGCGGCATGAGCGGCATGCGACTCAGGGACGGCATGAGCGGTCTGAACGAGCGGCGCGACTTGAGCGACCTCAAGGACCGGCGCGCCATCGGCGGCGCGTCACGGCCTTTTGAGGCGCGTCGCAAAAAAGAGGCCGAGTTCGTAGAGGGCGATGAGCGGAAGCGCGGCCAGGATGTGGGTGAGGACGTCCGGCGGGGTGATCATCGAGGCGATGACGTAGAGGAAGAAATAGACGTACTTGCGGATTCTTTTCAGGACGTCGAGGCGGACGACGTTCGCGGAAACGAGGACGACGATGACGAGCGGCAGCTCGAAAAAAAGGGCGATCGGCAGGGCGAGCCCGACGAGAAAGCTGAAGTATTCGGCGGCGCCGAAAAGCGGCGTGATGCCGAGCTGACCGGACAGGCGCAGGATGAAGCGGAGGATGAGCGGAAAAAGGCCCAAGCCGGCAAAGGCGAGGCCGGCGAGAAAGAGGCCGCTTGCGATGAGCCACGTCGTCTGGATGGAGAAAGGAAAGCCGGGCAGGCGATCGGGGCCGGACGGCCCCCCTCCGGCGTCGGACTCCCCCGGGTTCGGGGTTTGGGGGGTTGGAGGAAGGAAGAGTTCGCGAAGCAGCCGAAAGACGGCGAAGACGAAGGCGGGAAAGGTAACGGCGGCGGCAAACAGGGCCGCGACGCGGATGAGCATGGCGAGACCGTCGGTGAGGTTGAAGGCGACGACGGTCACCGACGGGAGGATGAGGAGGCGGAAGACGAACGGCGCCACGCCGAGTCCGACGAGCCAGGCGCCCAAAAAGAGAAAGACGATCGGCCGGAGCCGCCGGGCGATGCGGTCGCCGTGCTCGACGTACAGGCGCACCAGGCGGCGGGCCAGGGTTTGCGGTTCGATCTGAAGCATGGGGGACCCCTCCGTCGTCCGCCGATCCGTCTCGGGTCATCTTGCGGTCCGTGAGAACCCGCCTTGAGTCATTCTACCATACGGGCCGGGATGCGATCCGACCACGGACTGCCCGGTTGCCCGGCCGCGAACGCCCGTCTTTACGGTTTCTTTACGCTTTTTTAATCGATCATTTACAACCTTTTTACCGAAGATTAACCTTTCGCTTGTCCGCGTCTGTTACGATCGGGAGTGTCCGCCTTGCTTGACCATGACGGGATGGAGGGGGGAAAAGCGGTGCGGTCGGAAGAGGCCGTCCGCGAGGGGGTCGCCTCCAAGACGCTCTCACCTCCGCTCGAGGGATCGGCGCCGGAGCGAGCGCCGACACCGGCGGCGCCGGATGAGGCCAGACCGGCCCCGATGCCGGCAGCGATCCCCCCACAGGCGAGTCCGGCGCTGATGCCGACGGGAAGCCCATCACAGGCGGGCTCGACTTCGCCGACCGCGGTGCCGCCGCAGGCGCGACCGATCTCGTCGCAGAAGGCGGCCCCGGCACAGGCGGGTCAGGTCCGAACGCCGGGCACGGAGCCGGCAAGCGGACGGGCAGAGCGGCCCGTCACGGTGTCGGCAGGCGACCGAACGCCTCGACAAGGCGCGCTGCCAGCAAGCGACCGAACGCCTCAGCAAGACGCGCTATCGGCAAGCGAGCGGACGGATGGGCAAGACGCGCGGTCGACAAGCGAACGGACGAATCGGCCAGTCGCGCCGTCGACAAGCGGCGGGGCGAGCCGGCGCGTCCCAATGCCAGGGAACGACCGGACGGGACGGCCGAACGCGGCGACGATCGCCGGGAAAAGCAAGCGGGTCGGACTCGGCCTCCGGCTCGGCGAGGCGGGCACGGCGTTTTTGTTCCTGCTGCCATCCCTCGTGATCTTTGCCGCCTTCTGGTTCTATCCGCTCGCCGCCTCGATCGTCTTGAGCCTGCACCTGACGGATCCCCGGGGGCGGATGACGGCGTTTGTCGGGCTGGAGAACTTCCGGACGGTGCTCACCGATCCGTATTTTCTCGAAAGCCTCAAGACGACGGCGCTCTTTACCCTTTTTACGGTGCCGCCGACGATCGGGCTGGCGCTTTTGGCGGCGTTTTTCACCCACGTGATCCGGCGCGGGAAGGGCGCCGTCCGCTGGATGTTCGCCCTGCCGATGGCCTTTTCCGTCGGCACGGCGTCGGTCGTATGGGGGCTCCTGTTTAACCCGTCGGTCGGCCTCCTGAATGCCCTCCTGGGCCGGTTCGGTCTCGGACCCGTCTTCTGGTTGAGCGAGCCGGGCTGGGCGCTTTTTTCGGTGAGCCTCGTCACCGTGTGGCTCGGCTTCGGCTTCGCCTACGTCGTCCTCCTCGGCGGGATGGCGACGATCCCGGTAGAGATCGAAGAAAGCGCCCGCCTGGACGGCGCCGGGCTTGGAACCCGGTTTTTCCGCATCGTGCTGCCGCTTGTCTCGCCACAGCTTTTTTTCCTCGCCGTCGTGTCGGTGATCGGGGCGCTTCAGGCCTTCGGGCAGATTCATCTCCTCACCCAGGGAGGGCCGATGAACGCGACGAACGTCTACGTGTACAATCTCTACCTCGAAGCGTTCCGGAACTACCGCTTCGGCACCGCCTCCGCCATGGCGCTTCTTCTCTTCGGCCTCGTGCTGGGGCTGACCCTTCTTCAGTTCCGCCGGCTGGAAAGGCGGGTGCACTACCGGTGACGAACGCGGAACGGCTCGTCGTCGGGACGGGGCTTTTGGCCCTTCTCGGTTTCGTCCTGTTTCCGATCGTCTTTACCGTCGCGACGTCCCTCATGTCGCCGGAGGAGATGCTGTCGGGCCATCCCCACCTCCTGCCTGAGCAGCCGACCCTCGCCAACTACGCCCGCGCCCTCGCGGGGGCGCCGCTTTTGCGCTTCATAGAAAACAGCTTCCTCGTCTCGGCGGCGGTGACGGCCGGCCAGCTCGTCACGGCGAGCCTCGCGGCGTACGCTTTCGTCTTCCTTCGCTTCCCCGGCCGGACGGCCTTCTTTTTCATCGTGCTGGCGACGATGATGATTCCGTGGGAAGTGACGCTCATCCCGAACTACCTGACGATGGTCCGGCTCGACTGGCTCGACACGTATCAGGGACTCATCGTTCCGTTTCTTGCCGGCGCCTTCGGGATTTTCCTACTGCGGCAGGCGTTTCTCCAGATTCCGATGGAGGTGGTCGAGGCGGCGAAGATCGACGGGGCATCGCACTTCTGGACGTTTGCCCGCGTCGTCGTGCCGATGGCCCGGCCGGGGCTTCTCACCCTCGGGGCGTACACGTTTCTTACGACGTGGAACATGTACCTCTGGCCGCTCATCCTCACGAACGATGAGGCGATGCGGACGGTGCAGATCGGCGTCGGGATGCTGATGTTTCAGGAATTTACCGAGTGGAACACGGTGCTGGCCGGCATCGTGATCGTCCTTCTCCCGAGCGTGATCGCCCTCGCGCTCGGGCTCCGCTTCCTCATCGGGGGCCTGGGCGCCGGCGCGTTGAAGGGATGAGGGGGTGCCCCCGGGAACCGCCGGCCATCGAATCGTCGGACGGGCGAGCGCCAAAGCGCGCCAAGAGGGTGAGAGACGGAACGCCGTTAACCGCTTAATCTGCGTTATTCGCCGAACGCAGATCCAAACGCAGCTCTAAACGCAGAACCAAGCGAAAGGAGCGTTCATCATGCCTCGCTTGTGGTCCGTTCTTCGGGTTCGCCGCTCCCTCACCCTCGCGGGATGGGCCGTCCTCATCGCCGCCCTCGTCGGCTGCGGCGCCAAGCCGACCGGGACGTCGGGCGACGCATCTTCCACCGGCTCCGGCGGCGCCGGTGCCCCGGCGTCCGAAGCCCCGACGACCGGCGCGGCCGATAAGAAGCCGATCGAGATCGTCTGGTGGCACGCGATGAGCGGTCCCCTCGGCGAGGCGGTAAACGCCCTCGTCGACGAGTTCAACAAGACGCATTCCGACATCCAGGTGAAGGCCGTCTTCCAGGGGAACTATGACGAGGAACTGACGAAGCTCAAGGCGGCCCTCGGGACGAAAAACGCGCCGCACCTCGTCCAGGTGTACGAGATCGGAAGCCGCTTCATGCTGGACTCCGGCGCCGTCGAACCGATGCAGACGTGGATCGATCGGGATCACTTCGACACGAGCGACTTCGAGGAAAACATCCTCGGCTACTACACCTTCGACGGGAAGCTCTACTCGATGCCCTTCAACACGTCGAACCCGATCCTCTACTACAACAAAAATCTTTTCCGGGAGGCCGGCCTCGATCCGGACAAGCCGCCCCGGACGTTTGAAGAGGTGGCGGCGGCGGCGAAGAAACTGACGAAAGACGGCCGCTACGGCGCGTCGTTTGCCATCTACGGCTGGTTTATGGAGCAGTTTTTCGCCAACCAGGGGGCGCTCCTCGTGAACAACGGGAACGGCCGGGACGGCCTCGCGACGGAGTCGCTACTAAACGACGAAGCCGGCGTGAAGACGCTCACCTGGTGGAAGGGCATGATCGACGACGGATCGATGCTCAACCTCGGCCGGAAGACGAGCGACACGCAGCAGGCGTTCGCCGCCGGCAAGGTGGCGATGACCCTCGATTCGACGGCGGCTCTTCGGGGCATCCTGAACGCAGTCGGCGACAAGTTCGAGGTCGGCACCGGCTTCCTCCCGCGGCCGGCGGACGCGAAGGACGGCGGAGTCATCATCGGCGGGGCGAGCCTCTGGATGCTGAAGGACAAGCCGGAAGAAGAGAAAAAGGCGGCCTGGGAGTTCATCAAGTTCGTCGTCTCGCCGACGATGCAGGCGCTCTGGCACGTGAAGACCGGCTACTTCCCGGTGACGAAGGCGGCGTATGATGAGGCCATCGTCCAGGAAAACATGCAAAAGTACCCGCAATTCAAGACGGCGGTCGACCAGCTCCACGCCACGAAGCTGAGCCGCGCCACCCAGGGCGCCGTCATCGGCGTCTTCCCCGAGGCGCGACAGATCACCGAGCGGGCGATGGAAGAAGCCCTGAGCGGGAAAAAGCCGATCCAGGCGGCGCTCGATCAGGCGGCCAAAGAGATCACGGAAAAGATCCAGCAGTACAATCGTTCGATCGGAAAGTAGATCGGATTGGAAAAGTAGATCGGAAAGGAAACCGCCGCACGAACGGGAAGCGGCGAGATGCGGTCAGCGAGATGCGGCCGATGGTTCGCGCCGACGCCGTCCGGGATGGTGGGGCAACTGAACGACAAGCGCCGGAGGTAAGCTGCTCCGGCGCTTTTTTGAATTTCCCGGCCGGGGAGCTTAAGCTTCCCGGCAGGAAGGACGTGAACTTCCCGTCCGGAAAAAGTCGCCGCTTAGACGCTGGCGTCAATCCGCCCGCCCTGCCGCATCCGAAGGCGGAGGCGTTTCGCCCGATTCGCTTCGGAGCGCGGCCCTAAGCCGCCGCACCTCTTCGAGCGAAAGTTCCGTCACCTCGGCGACAAGCGCCTCGTCCAGCCCTCTTTCCAGCAGCCTGCGCGCCGTCTGACGGCGACCTTCTTCTAGACCGACTCGGCGACCCTCTTCCAAGCCCGCCCGGCGGCCCTGTTCCCGTTCCCGACGAAACGCTTCATCCAGCACGCGCTCAAAATTCGTGATCATCGCCGGCCCGAAAAACCGGCTCAACGTTCAACGTCCCATCAGCGCGCGAGGGCGCGCCTGGCCAGCTCGAAGGCGCCGATGAGGCCGGCGTCATCGCCGAGCCCCGGCGGGACGATGTAGGCATCGAGCCCCTCCGGTCCCGGCATAAGCGCCGGGTACGCGACGTAGCCGCCGAGCTTGGCCCGGACGCCCTCCCGGATGCACGGGAAGAGGTGACGCTGTTTCATCACGCCGCCGCCCAGGATGACCTTCGCCGGCGCCAGAAGGAGGACGACCGCCGTCACCGCCTCCGCCAGCGCGTCGGCGACCGGCGCCCACGCCGGATCGTCCGGCGAAAGCGCCTCCGCCGGACGGCCGGCCCGGGCGCGGATCGCCGGCCCGGAAGCGAGCCCTTCGAGGCAGTCGCCGTGGTACGGGCAGATGCCGGGAAAATCGTCCCCCGGAAGGCGCCGCACCCGGAGATGCCCGAACTCCGGATGGCCGATTCCGTGGACGATCCGCCCGCCGCTTAAGACCCCGACGCCGACGCCCGTGCCGACGGTAAAGTAGACGACGTCCCGCTCCCCCGCCGCCGCCCCGTAGGTCGCCTCCGCCAGCGCGGCGCCGGCGACGTCGGTGTCGATGGCGACCGGGACCGTGAGCGCCGCTTCCAGGCGTTTTTTCAGCGGAAAGCCGCGCCAGGCGAGCTTCGGCGTCGTCGTGATCGCGCCGTAGGTCGGGCTTTCCGGATCGAGGTCGAGCGGCCCGAAGGAGGCGACGCCGAGGGCGGCGAGCGCTTCTTGCCGCTTTTCGCTCTGCCGACGGAAAAAATCAAGGACGTCGGCGAGCGTCTCTTCCGGCTCCCGCGTCGGAATGACCGCCCGGTCGATGATCCTGGGCGGCTCGTCGGGGCCGTTTATGTGTCCGACGGCGACGACGAATTTGGTGCCGCCGGCTTCGATCGCGCCGAACATGGTCCCTTCCCCGCTTCCGTTAAGCCTTTAAGACGTCGTCTTCGAGGTCGCGGCAATTCGGATGATTCCCTTCATCACGTGCAGTTCGGGATACTTCCGCATGACTTCCGGAACTTCCTCCCAGCGGAAGGGGTGGCTGAGCAGCGGGCTGATCCGGACTTTCCCCTGCTCGATGAGAGAGGGCCGCGGCATGCAGATGCGGACTGATGAAGGAACCGAGCGCGGTCACCGATGTTCTTGATCATCGACAGGTCGGGGCAATAAGACGAAAGATAAGTTGATGCCGTCGCGACGAGACCTATCGATCCCGACTCCCCTCATGACGAAAGGCCCGTTCCTTCGAATGGTGCTCTCGACGCGGTCGGGGCGTCGGCCGGCTCGCTTAAGCTTTCACGCTGGGCGCGGAGCGCCTGAAGGCGCGCTCTGGCCGCCCGCACCTCGTTCCAGTGTTCAAAGACCGGGACCAGCAGGGCGACGAACGCCGCCGCGAACGGAAGAAGAACAAGGCGCGCACCGGTCGGCACGGCGACGACGGCAAGCGCCGCAAAAAAGAGCACCAGGACAAATGCCCCGACGACCGGCGGGCGCCAGCCGAGCCACGGGGAGAGCAGGAGCAAAGCGACGGCGACGATCCCGGCGGCGATGGCCGCCACGGCCACTCCCCCCATTGTCCCCCCTCCTTTCAATCCGAATCATTCCGCCCAAACGATCGATCCGAATCATTCCGCTCAACCGATCAAGGCGCATACGAAAAGCTGATGATGTCGACGTTCGCGCCGACCTTCCCGCCCGGCGCCGTCAAAAGCGATCCCCCCTCGCCCATCATCTCCAGCCGGCTCACCACAAGCAACCGGTCCTGGGCCTCGACCGCCTTCAGGAAGGATTCCACGGCGGCCCCGCTGCCGAACAGCGCGAGCGTCCAGCGCGTCGCCCGGACGCGATCGCTCTTTAGGGCAGCGGCGACCGCCGGAAGCGTCCCCGCGAGGTCATCCACCGCCGCGCGATCGACGGACTCGACGGCGATGCCGGTTTGGGCGGCCAGCCGATGCCAGAGCCTGATGAGTTCCGTATCCTTCGGCGCCTCCGGCAGGGCCAACGCGGCGCGGGCCGGATCGACCAGATCCACCGACTGGGAAAGCCTTCGGATCGCCTGCCCTACGGCGACGACTTCCTGCTCCAGGCGATGCCGTTCCTGCTTCGCCGCCTCGAGCGCCTGCCCCGCTTTCCACCCGACGAACGCCCAAACCGCCCCCAGCGCGACCCACAGGAGGAGAAGCGCGTACGGCGCAAGCCGGCGGGCGGACTCGGCGCGATGTTCCGCACCCGGGAAAACGGTCATGGCGCACCCCCCGCGTCGTTCATCGTCAGCGGCTCGTTGCGGTTCTCGCCCCCGGCCTCTTGAGCCTTCGCGCCTTCCGCCTTGGCGCTTTCCTTCGCGACCGTCCACTGGACCTCAAAGCGATACGTGCCGTCCTGCTCCCGAGAAATCCGGTGAAACGCCGGCTGCGCCGCGACCGGATCAAGCGGCAGATCGCGCAACCGGTCGATCGTTTCCGCCGCCGTCGACAGATCCCGCGCGTCCAGCGTGATGAGGAGCCCTTCCGCCGCCGAGTACTGAAGGCGGCCGATGCCGCTCCCCTGGGCCAGGCGCGCCCGGATGTCGGCGAACAACCGGACGACGCTGGTGCGCGACGACCGGATGGCCGCGACCGCCCGGCTGCGATCGGCGGCGCGCGCCAGACCGGCCTGCGCGCCCTGCAGTTCGGCCTCGAGCGCCTGGCGCTTGGCGGAAAGGGCGCCGGCGAGCGTTAGCTCTTCCCGGACGGCGCTCATGCGCATCTCCCACATGGACCACAGGAAAACGGCGGCAAAGGCCCAGGCGACGAGCGCCCAGACGGCGGCGTATTTCGCCCACGGCGAGGGGCGCACGCCGCCGAGAAAGTCGACCGCTCTCACGGCGCCCACCCCCCTCACGCGGTCACCGATGTTCTCGGCGCCCGGCCGCCTGCCGCCCCGGTGAATCCGGCGCGCCCTGCGGCCAGCGCGCCGTAAGCCAGCCAGTAGCCAAGCGGCGCTTCCTTCAGGCGGTCCGGGCACCGCTCGATCGCCGGATCGGGAAAATTCGCCCTGAGTTCCGCCAGGAAAGCCTCCGCCGTCCCGGTCTCATCGCAGACCCAGATGCGCTCGATGGTCCGTCCGTCCTCGTGCAGCGTCGTGCGGGTGAAGCGCTCGAGGCGCTCGACGAACGGCACATCGATCGCCCCTCCGGCCGCACCGCCGGATTCTCGGGAGAGCATCCGGATGAACTCCGGCTTCCCGCGGTCGTACAGGATGGCTTCATCGCCGGAGAGGGTCCGCACGATGAGCAGCGTCACGCCGGAAAGCGACGCTCCGGCGGCCCCAAGCGCATGACGATAGCCGTACGCCGGATGGCGCACGCCGGCGACGCGGTACCCGAGCGCCGTGAAGACATCGACGTACGCGGCGGCCGTCCTCCGCTCGACCGCCGTCACCGCCACGCGGTAGCGGTCCGGCGCCTCGTCCAAGAGATCGTACGCCAGCGCCGCGTCGGCGAGCGGCACGAGGTTGCCCAGCCGCTGTTCCGTCGCGATCAGCGCCGCGAGCTCCCGCCGGCGGACTTTGGGCAGCGTCACCGTGCGGAGGACGTAATGCCCGAGCGGCATCTGCAGCAAGACGAGCCCGCGGCGCGGACCGCCCTGCGCTTGCCAGGCGTTTAAGGCGTCAAACAACCGGAGCGGATCGCCGAGGCGATCGGTGAGGACGACGCCGCCGGGCAAGGGGATGTGCGCTTTGACGCAAAGCGCCGGTGCCCCTGGCCCGCCGCCGCATTTCTGGCGTTTGACGACGTAGACCCCCTCCGGCATGATCTGCACGCCGAGCGTCGGATAGACCCCCCATGAAGACAATTGGAGACCCCCTTTATCGGATTGAACTTTCGGATTTATCTATGATCATACGGCGACGACGCAGAAACGCTCACCACAGAGAAAAATACCAAACGACCAGATCCCGCCCGTAAAGCGACAGCACCCAGGCGGCCAGGCTGAGAAAAGGCCCGAAGGGAACGGCGTCCTTGCGCGTCTTGCGGCCGGCGGCGATGAGCGCGAGGGCCACGAAGAACCCGGATAGCGAAGCGAGGAGGATGAGCGGCAGGAGCGCTTCCGGGCCGAGGTAGAGGCCGAGGACCGCGGCGTACTTCACGTCGCCGAAGCCCATGCCGCCGCGGCTTAACGCATAGATCAGTCCAAAAACGCCGCCAAACAAGAGCCCGCCGAGGAGGATGCGGCCGATCCCCGACGGATCTGCCGCCCACCGAAGGAAAAAGAGGACCGGCGCAAAAAACAAAAGCACCGGATTCGGGATGCGCAGGCTCTTGAGATCGGCGATCGTGACGACGATGAGGAGACTCGCGAACACCGCTTCGGAAAGCGCTTCCCAGGCGGAAAGCCGCCCTTCTCGCCAGAGAAGGAACAGCCAGAGAAAAAGAGCGGCCGTCAGCGCTTCCCCCAGAGGATAAAGGAAGGAGATGCGCGCGCCGCACGCGCGGCATCTCCCTTTCTGGACGACATAACTGACGACCGGGATCAGTTCTCTCGGCGACAGGCGCGCGCCGCAGTGCGGGCACTGCGACGGCGGACGGACGATCGACCGTCCCTCAAGCGTCCGCAGGGCGACGACGTTGAGGAAGGAACCGTAGACGAGGCCGAAAAGCGTGATCAGGATGCCGTAAAGCACTTAGGTAAACTCCCTTTTGGCAAGTAAACCGTGTTCGATCATTCATGGATTGGGCTGTGGCTCTTGGGTCTGTTGCCCTGGGGTCTGTTGTCTTGAAAAGATCTGTTCCGCAGTATATTTCTCATCTACTTTCGGCGATTTAATCACAACTTGGGATAGATTTCCGTCTTTGTCGAACTCGACTTTGCTATTTTCAGCCTCAATGGGTTCCCCATACCCGTCCCTTGTATCTTTTTGCATGTACCCCTTATTTTGCAATTCTTCAAGCGTTACCACTGCGTTTTTAAAATCGCCGCCTTTCTCGCTCACGATGTACAACCGTGCCGCTTCATACATCGAGATGGCCACGCCGCGGGTCGCATCTTTCTTCGCGCTGTCGATGATCCCCCCGATCAGTGGAATGGCGATCGCGGCGATGATGCCGAGGATCACCACGACGGCAAGGAGTTCAAGGAGCGTAAACCCCGCCTCGCGCGCGCGGCGGACATCGGCTTTCCGGCGATCGGCGGCCAAAACTTCACCCTGCTTCATGACTTCGACGAACATCTTCATTCCTCCTCCCCCGGATCATCGGAGATTTTGATACAGCGTCAGCATCGGGAGCAAAACCGAAAGCATGATCACGCCGATGACGGCGGCGAGGCCGACGATCAAAAGCGGCTCGATGAGCGACTTCAGCCGCGCCACCGTATGGCGCACCTCCAGCTCGTAGAAGTCGGCGATCTTCCCGAGCACGTCGTCCAGCGAGCCGGTCTCCTCGCCGACGGCGACCATCTGCACGAGGATCGGCGGGACGGTCTTTCGCCCCCGCAGCGCGCGGGACAACGATTGCCCGTCGCGAAGCGCCGTCTTTACCGCTTCGAGGTCACGCGCCACCGCCCGGTTTTGCACCACCTCTCCGGCGATCGTCAGCGCCTCCATCGTCGGCACGGCCGAGGCATAGAACGTGGCCATCGTCCGGGCGAAGAGCGCCATCGCCCCTTTTTGCGCGAGCGGGCCGACGACCGGCAGGCGGAAGCGCAGGTCGTCCCAAAGCCTCCTCCCTTCTTCCGTCCGGATCCAGGCCGCCGCGCCGATGGCCACGAGAACCGCCCCGCCGAGCCACGCGTACCAGAAGCGCGCGAGCGCCTCGCTTACCGTAAGCGTCCAGACGGTGATCGCCGGAAGCGGCACGCCGAGGTCCGCGTACAGGGCGGTAAAGCGCGGGATGACAAACGTCAGCATGAAGAGGACGGCCAGGGCGGCGACGACGGCGACGATGACGGGATAGGTGAGCGCGGACTTGATCTCCTCGCGCGTCGAAAGCTGGCGCTCGTAAAAATCGGCGGCGCGCGTGAGCGTCTCATCGAGCTGTCCCGACACCTCTCCGGCGCGCACCATGGCGACGAAAAAACGCGGGAAAAAGGCCGGGTGCTCGCCGATCGCCTCGGCGAACGACCGCCCGCTTCTCAGCGCCTCCGCGACCGCGGCGAGGACGCGGCGAAAGCGGCGATTCGCCGTCTGCTCATACAGCAGGGTGAGCGCGCGCACGACCGGCACCCCGGCGCGGAGGAGCGCGGCGAGCTGCCGGGTGAAAAAGACGAACTCCTTTCCCTTCACCGGCGGCGCAAGGTAAATCTCCCGGTCCAGCGCGCTCACCCGCGGTTCGCGCACATCGAGGACGATGAGGCGCTGCTCGCGAAGCTTTTCCGCCGCCTCGCGAAGCGTCGCCGCCTCCACTTTCCCCCGCACGCGCTTACCCTTTGGGTCACGGGCCACGTAGACGAACGCCGGCATCGCTAGGCCCCCTCGTCAAATCCCGCAAAGCCGATTTCGGAGAACACTTCTTCCAGCGTCGTCTCCCCTGCCGCCACCTTCTCCAGGGCGTCCTCGATGAGCCGTCGCATGCCCCGCGCCCGCGCGTGCTGCAGGATGTCCTGCGCCTCGGCCCCTTCGGCAATCATCCGCTTGGCCCGCTCGTCGAGGACGAACACCTCGTGGACGGCGAGACGGCCGTAGTAGCCGGTAAAACCGCACGTCGGACAGCCGCTTCCGCGCTGGAGCATATCCACGTCGCCGTACCCGAAACGGGACAGCACGAGCGCCTCATCTTCCGTCGGCCCCCGACGCACCCGACATTCGGGGCAAACCCGCCGCACGAGCCGCTGGGCGACGACGCCGTTTAACGCCGCGGCGATCAAGTACGACGGGATGCCCATGTCGCGCAACCGGTCGACCGCCCCCACGGCGTCGTTCGTGTGCAGCGTCGACAGGACGAGGTGTCCGGTGAGCGCCGCGCGCACGGCGATCTCCGCCGTCTCGAGGTCGCGGATTTCGCCCACCATGATGATGTTCGGATCCTGCCTAAGGATCGCCCGAAGCCCGCTGGCGAAAGTGAGCCCCGCCTGCGGGTTGACGTTCACCTGGTTGATCCCCTCGATCTCATACTCGACCGGATCTTCGATCGTGATGATGTTCCGCGCTTCCTGATTGAGCCGGTCGAGCAGGGCGTAGAGCGTCGTCGATTTGCCGCTTCCCGTCGGGCCGGTGATGAGCACCATGCCGCTCGGCCGGTCGGTGATGGCGACGAGCCGCTTGAAGTTGTCTTCCGCCAAACCGAGATCCTCCACCCGGCGTACGCCGCGCGACTGATCGAGGAGGCGCAGCACGATTTTCTCCCCGTGCAGCGTGGGCAGCACCGACACGCGGATGTCGATGTCCCGCCCGTCGACGACGAGGCGGAAGCGCCCGTCCTGCGGCCGGCGGCGCTCGGCGATGTTGAGGTCGGCGACGATCTTGATCCGCGCGGCGACCATCTGCATCACGCGCCGGGAGATCGTCTGCTCGCGGCGGAGTTTCCCGTCGATGCGAAAGCGGACGGTGGCGCCCTCGACGAACGGATCGAAGTGGATGTCGCTCGCCCGAAGGCGGACGGCGCGTTCGATCGTCTGCGTCACAAAGCGGACGATCGGCGACGCTTCGTCGTAAATCTCTTCTTCCCGAAGGGCCTCCTCCCCCTGGGCCATCTCTTCGACGACCTCGTTCTCCGGCCCGTAGAGGCGAGCGAGCGCCGTCGCGAACTCGTCGGGGCTGATCAGCGCCGGGCGGACGGCAAGTCCGGTGATCAGCTCGATGTCGTCGATGGCGTAATAGTCGAGCGGATCGACCATCGCCAGCGACAAGACGTTCCCCTGTCGATCATACGGGATGACGCGGTACTTCCGGGCCAACGCCTCGGGCACGATTTGGGCCAATGCCGGCGAAAGCGCCTGGCGCGACAACCGGACGTGGGGGATGCCGAGCTGCTTCTCCAGGACGGCATAGAGCGCCTCGGGGGTGATCAGTCCCCGGCGAATCAAAATGTCGCCCAGCCGCTCTTTCGTCCGCCGCTGTTCGGCAAGCGCTTCCGCCAACGCCTCTTCGGTGATCGCTCCGCTCTGGAGCAAAAGATCACCCAGGCGCAAGCGTGCCCGTGAGGCCGTCAAGATCCTTCCTCCTTTCGGAGGATGTTGAGCCCATTATATAGGAAAAGCGTCCTATTTGTCACTCCCTTTTCGCTTCGTTCTTCATTATAATTTTAGTACACGACGACGGGTCGATGATCCCATTCTGAGTGGGGACGTGCCTTGAAACGCATCGATTTAATAAACAGGGAACGAACAGGGGACCAAACGAAAAGCCATGCATGTTCGCCGATTTGCGCGACGCGGGCGTTCACGCTGGTCGAAGTTTTGGCGGCGCTTCTCCTCCTCACCGTCGTCAGTTTGATCGTGCTCGGCCTGGTCCTCGGATCGACACAGATCAATGCCCTAAGCCAAGACAAGAGAGAGGCCCTGCACGTCGCCCTGGCGATCGTCGAAGCGTACCGCAAGCTCTCTGCGGAGGATTTGGACGACGAAATCCAAACATCGCCCGCCTGTGCCTCCGCCCCCGATCCGACCCCGGGATGGCACGTTCCGCCGGAGCCGCGTCTGAACGGGATCCCGGATCGTCTATTGTCCCGCTACAACATCTGCGTCAAACTTGAACCGTACCGGAACAATACCGACGCGCCGCTGTACAACCTCGCCGTACGGGTCAAAGGGCCTATGGGCGAGGTCACGCACGAAGCGCTCGTCGGAGGAAGGCGGTGAAAGGGGTGAACTCCCCTCAATGCATTGAGCGTCCCTCTTCTTCCGAGCATGAGGCGGGGCTCACGCTCGTCGAGCTGCTCGCCGCCCTCTCCCTCTCCGCGGTGGTGATGCTGGCTTCCGCGTTCATCGTGTTGGCCGTAGGACAAACTCAAGCCCGACTGACCCGCGATCTGGAAGTCGAAAGAGAAGTCGACGTCATCACCCACATGATCGAACGGCAGGTGAAAGACGCAACCCGCCTCGAACCCGTCCCGGAACAAGCGTCCGGCGCCGTCCGGGCCTTCCGGGCCGTCAAAGAAGAAAACGCCCAGAAGATCGTCCGGCAGTTTACGCTTACCGAGAGCGGGCTAAAGCTTGAGACGTGGACGGAAACGCCCGACAATCAACAAGTCAACAGGCATGAAACGACGCTGCCCTTGCGTTTCTGCAGCGATCAGACGGCTTCCGGCGACCGGACGTCTTTTGAAATAAACGGCGGAATGATTGCGATGAATCTTGTTTGTCAGATCGATTGGGGAACAGAAAAACGTTTTTTCCGCATCGTCTCTGTCTTGCCTTAGGGGGTGATCATCAATGGACCGGACTAAACATCAGAACGCCAAAACATTTGCTTATGCACTTCCACTTGCCTTAATCCTTCTCCTCTTTGCGAGCGTTACGGGGCTGGCGCTGGTGAGCCTGACGATCACGTCTGCTTCAATCGGTGCGAAAGAGGACAACGCCCTGCGTGCCCAATCGATGGCCGACGACGGCCTTGTCTACTGGGAAGCAAACTTCGATCAGAAAATAAAAGAAGCCGGCAACGTCGATCCTTCCGCCGCCGACCGAACACTCAAGCAAATCGTAGCGTCCATCACGCCGCCCGATAACGCAGGATTTACGCTAGAAAAATCGGTCTCACCGATCAACGGCGACCAGCACGGCAATATAGATCCGAATGTCTACTCGGCCTACGTTACCGTCACCGTAAAAGGCACGTACGGCGCAAGCGAACGAAAAATTACCCGGACGTACCTGGTAACCACTGTGGCCAAACCGTTCATGTTTGCACTTGTGACGGACGGAAAGTTGTCCTTTAACGGTGCAGCGTATGTGGAAGGGGACGCTTTGATCACCGGCCCGCTCGAATCATCGCCGTATGCCCATTATGATTGGGGGCTGTTCGGCGGGGACACGAAAAGAACCGGCTATTCCGCACTGAAAGGGAAACTCTATTCCGAACGCGATCACATCATTTTGACCCATTACAAACGGTTGTTCGGCAGTCGGGTAAAGGAACAGCTCCCGTTGACACCCGAAAACTTACAGAAAGGTTTTGTCGTCCCGCCGACGCTGTCGCACGGAACGGTTGAAAAACAGACCATACCGGTGATGCAATTGGTTTTGGAAAAAGAAAACCAGAAGCCTTTGCTTGCAGAGGACGTTGTGTACAAAAAATGTATAAAACGGGATAATCGAGGAAACTGCACGCATTGGGAGACAGATTTGGATGTTAATACACAAGATATTGAATTAATGAACATTCTAAATAAAAATAGAGGACTTTGGGTTAAGGGCAAATTAGAGATAAAACCCAACGTTAGCCTCATCGTAAACGGTGATTTGCTTGTTGAAAAAGACCTGATCATCAGAAAAGGCGCTTCTCTAAGCGTTTGGGGCGGCAATGTTTACGTCGGCGGGAAAGCGGAAGTGCAAGGGGATGGTGCGGCTCGTAGCACTTTACAACTTAATCCCGGCCAATGGATGTATGTAGCAAAGGACACCCTCATGAAGGACGCTTATTTCCAGGGAACGCTTTATTCAAAAGGGAACGTAAGGATTCAAGAGAACCTGTGGTATCGAAGCACGATCTACACCGCTGGTGAAGCCACGATCGAAGACTTTAAGATGCAGGATAATAACTTTACGATCGTTGCTGCCGACAAAGAGGTGCTCGTCAAAAACAATAACCTCTTTAACAGCCAACCGCTCGTGATGAACGCTTATTTTTATTCAAACCAGGATATAACGCTTTACGGCGTCGGCTCAAATATCGAAATCCACGGCGGCGTCATGGGAAGGAATGTGATACTGAACGCCGCAAAAGGAAAAACTTGGGAATGCTGGTTCGGTCTCGACATTTGTTTTGAAGAACCGCAGGAACAGCTGCCGATCGAACGGTCCCGCCTGAAGATCTTTTATAATCCCGACGTCATTCTTAATCCGCCTTCGGGAATTTATCAGCCGGGTCCGTTGACATATAAAGTGCATTCAACGTCACTCCAAGATTAAATGAACCATTCCAATACGACGGTCTGCGCTTCGTCGTCTCCATGGATGACCAAGTCGCCAAAAAGAATACATTGTCGACATCCGTGCGGGTCTTCTTGTATAATAGACGCACAATCCGCTCAGGGCAAACGGCGCGAAAGCGCCGGGCGCAAAGCTATAGGGGCTAAAGTCTCGTCGGGGCGACCGATGGCACGTGAAACGGAACGCGGCATCGCCGACGGGGCCATGCCAGCCAGCTGCCGGATTCCACACGCGTGTCTGAGACCTCAGACCATGCGCGCGAGTTCACGGCAGCTCGCGCGTTTTCGTTTTCCGGCAGCGCCCTTCAAGCGGATTCCCGTTTCGGTGCTCACGTTTTAAAAACCTTCAAGAGGAGGGAAGGGCGTTGCGGTCGGTCCATCGTCTCTTGGTCGTCGTGCTGGCGCTGATCTTCGCCTTCGCTCACTCCGGTGCCGCGCTCGAACCCGTTCGAGCGGCTTCTCAGGACACTTCGGCGGTTTCCCCGTCCTCCAATGAAACCCAAGCGCCGCCTCCGTCTTCACAAGAACCGACGCCTTCTCAAAAACCGAGCGCCCCGGAGCCGACCGATCAAGCCGGCCACGTCTCGAGCGGCAAGCAGAACAAAGACGAAAACGTGGACGAAGACGAAGACGAAGACGAAGACAAAGACGAAGATGAGGATGAGGATGAGGATGAGAAACAGAAAGTTGAATTGAAAAAGGAGCGCAAAAAAGAACAAAAGCATCTCAAAAAGCTCGAAAAGGTGGAAGAAAATTACCGGAAGGGATTGGAAAAAGCCCTCGAAAAGGTGAAGGGCACGCCGGCCGAACCGATCATTCAACGCCTGAACGACGCGACGCTCGAAGAACTGCAAAATTTATTGGCTCTCTTGAAAGGCGAAAGCGGCGCCAACCCCGCCGCGAACGAGCAAAATCCCGCCGGGCAGCCTGAGGACGAACGGACAAACCTCGAAAACGCGCTGAAAGCGCTGGACGACGACACGCTCGATGCCGTTTTGACGCAATCCGCCCTCGTCAAGCTCGCCGAGCGGTCCGTCAAAGAGCAGGCCGAAGTCTTAAAAGAGATCGTCGAGGTCTACGAGAAGCTGGGCAAGCGGAAGGCGGCCCTCGCCGCGCAGGAAGAGCGGCTTCGGCGCGATCCCAAAGACCGGGAAGCGTACGAGAAGCTCGGCCGGTTGCTCAAAACGTCCGGGGCGGCACAAGGCATCCGCGTCTACGTCAACGGCGAGCTTCTCGCGTTTGACGTCGCCCCCAAGGTGGAAAACGGACGCACGCTCGCGCCCATTCGCGCCATCGCCGAAGCCCTCGGGCTCACCGTCACGTGGAATGAACGGACGCGCGAAGTGACGCTGGCGAACGGCGAAAAGACGATTACCTTGCAGATCGGCAACCCCACGGCCAGGATCGACGGGCAGGCCGTCGCCCTCGACGCGCCGCCGACGGTCGAACGAGGACGGACCCTCGTTCCTCTCCGCTTCGTCTCCGAAGCGCTCGGGGCGGGCGTCGACTGGGTGCCGGAGGGGCAAGTCGTCGCGGTCACGACGCCGTAAGCATGTCCTGATCACGAAAAAGCGCCCAAGCCTCATTCGGCTTGGGCGCTTTTCGCTTTGAGTTCCACCGATTCCCGGGCCACCACAGCGCGGAGATACGCCAGCACGTCGGCGCGCAGATCGTCCCGCATGAGGGCGAACTCGATCGTCGTCTGGATGAAGCCGAGCTTTTCTCCGACGTCGTAGCGCGTCCCCTCGAACTCGTAGGCGTAGATCGCCTCGTGTTCGTTCAGCCGGGCCAAAGCGTCGGTGAGCTGGATCTCGCCGCCGGCGCCGGGCGGAAGGTCGTCCAGGATCTCGAAGATCCGCGGCGTGAGGATGTAGCGGCCCATGATGGCGAGGTTCGACGGCGCCGCGTCGACGGGCGGTTTTTCCACGAGGTGCGACACGGCGTAGACGCGCGGGGCGAGCTCCTTCCCGGCGACGATGCCGTAGCGGGAGACCGCTTCCCGCGGCACGGGCTTCACGCCGAGGATCGACGCCCGATAGCGCTCGTACTGCTCGATCATCTGCCGGAGAGCCGGCTTGTCCGCGACGACGATGTCGTCGCCGAGGAGGACGGCGAACGGCTCGTCGCCGACGAATTTCCGCGCCGACCAGATGGCGTGCCCGAGCCCTTTCGGTTCCTTCTGCCGGATGTAGTGGATGTCGGCGAGCTGCGTCGGTCGGACGACTTCTTCGAGGAGCTCCCATTTGCCCTTCGCCCGAAGATTCTGCTCGAGCTCCGGCGAGACGTCAAAATGATCCTCGATCGCCCGCTTGCCTTTGCCGGTGACGATGATGATGTCCTCGATGCCCGACGCAACCGCCTCTTCGATGATGTACTGGATCGTCGGCTTGTCGACGATCGGGAGCATCTCCTTGGGCATCGCCTTCGTCGCCGGCAAAAACCGCGTCCCGAGCCCGGCGGCCGGGATGATCGCTTTGCGGATGACCATGGCGGCACCTCTTTCGACGGGGATCCGGCAGGCCAAGCCCGGCCCGCCTCGGCTCCAACGTTTCGTTCGCGCCGGCTAAACCCCCGACCGGCCCGATCCTCTTTCGGGTCAGCGGGCGGCATCCGTCCCCGGCCGCGCCGCCGCCCGGACGGCAAAGAGGAGCGTCCCTTCGGCGGCGACCTCGCCATCGACCGTCGCCACGCCCCGGCCGCGGCCGATCGGCCCCTTCATCCGCTCGATCTCGACCGCAAGGTAAAGCACGTCCCCCGGCCGAACCGGCCGACGAAAGCGGACGCCGTCGAGGCCGGCGAAGAGGGGGAGCTTCCCGCGGTAGTCCTCGTGGCTCAACAGGGCAAAGGCGCCGACCTGCGCCAGCGCCTCGACGATGAGGACGCCGGGCATGACCGCATAGCCCGGAAAGTGGCCGATGAAATACGGTTCGTTTATCGTCACCGCCTTGATCCCCTCCGCCCGCACCCCCGGCTCGACGGCGAGGATCCGGTCGACGAGAAGAAACGGCGGCCGGTGCGGAAGCACCGCCTGGATGTCTTCGATCGTGTGCATGCAGACGCCTCATTTCCCAGGAAATGGTTCACCCCGGCCCGCCCGAAGCGACGATCGGCGTCGACCGGAAAAGCGGTCGGGGAAAGCCGCCGCGACCCGAGCCGAAACGTTCGGGCGAGGACGGACGCGTCATCCGAGGATGATGGCGAGGAGATGCCACCACGTCGCGGGATGGAACGCCTCCCACCACGCCGTCCGGCGGCCGAGAACGGCATAGCCCAAAACGAGGCCGAGCCCGAAGGCGAGCGCTGCCGTCAGGGCAAACATCCCGACATCCGCCCGGCGCCGGCGCCGGCGGGAGGGCGGGCGGTTCCCGCCGCCTCCCGCCGCGGCGCCGCCGGAGGCGTTCGCGGCGTTCCGCCCGGAAGCGAGCCGGCCGCCCGGCGGCCGCCCGGCGCCGGAACCGTCTCCGGTCCGTCCGCTTTCGGGGAATCGTGGGTCGAAATCCCGCATTCCGCCGCTCCTTTCGCGTCGACGTTCCCGCCGACGTTCGCTTCGCAGGGTGCACCGGGGCTCCGCTTTCAAGCCCCGTTTAACGGTTCCGCCCTCCGAGCTCATCGCTTAAGCCGTCCATCTCGTCCGTCTGAACGGCGAGGCGGGCGAGAAGCCCCGTATGCCGGAGGGCAAGGAGGGCCCCGGTGAGCTCCGTCCCGAGGTCGACGGCGGACCGCTCGAGGGCGCCCTGGACGATGCGGGCCCGTTCGGTTCCCCGGAGGGCCGCCGGCACCGGCTCCGCCGCCGGCAGGCCCCCCGCCGGAAGCGCGCCGGGGCCGGTCGGAGCGAAGAAGGCGCCGTCGCCGAGCGCCCGGAGCGCATCCGGCCGATGGACCCGGTAGAGGGCGAGCCGCTGCCCGGTCGCCACGACCGCGCCGTCCGCCGTCCGCGTGAAGACCGCCCCGTCCGGCCGGACGACGAGGCCGGCGGCGTCACGGGGAATCGACACCGGAGCGCCGTTGTCGTCGAGCACAAACGCCCCCCGGCCATCGACGAGGAAAAGCCGCCCGTCCGGCGCAGGCGAAAGGGAAAACCGCCCGCCGCGGGCGAGGACGACGCCGCCCGGCGGGTCTCCTTCCGGCGGCCGGAGGCGGAACCAGCCCTCCCCTTCGATCGCGAGATCGGTCGGCTCGCCGGTCGAGACGAGGACGCCGGCCAAATCCGTGCGCAGAAAGGTCCCGCCGGCGCCGGCGCCGCCGCCCAGGCGGACGCCTTCCGGCGTGAGGCGGCTCTGGCCCGCCGTCTCGCCGCCGGGCTGGTTCTGATACGCGTCGTACAACAGCGTCTGAAAGGCGACATCCCGCGGCTTGGCGCCGACCGTATCGGCGTTGGCGACGTTGTGGGCGGCCGCATCGAGGCGCGCCTGGGCCGCCAGAAGGCCGTGCCGGACGGCGATGAGGCTTCGCTCCATCAGACCTTCCCCACCTCGTTGATGAGCCGGTTCAGCGTCCCGTCGGCGGCGAGAAGCGCCCGCTGATTGGCTTCGAAGTACCGATACGCCGCCATCGCTTCGGTCATCGCCCGGGCGAGGTCGACGTTGGCCGCCTCAAAAGCGCCCCGCTCGATCCGCACCGCCCCGAGAGGAAAGCGCCCGTCGAGGCCGGCCCAGACCGGGGCGCCGCCCATGCGGAAGCGGTTCCCGCCGTCTTTGACGAGGCCGGTGACCGCCGGCACGTCCGGCGCCGGATCGTTCCCCGCCGGAAGGCGCCGGTCGGCGAAGACCGCCACCGCCGGCCGATAAGCGAGGGAAAACGCCGGCGCCGCCGGATCGACGAGGCGGATCCGGCCGCCTTCCTCGACCCGCACGTCGTAGACGGCCGCGCCGAAGCGGACGGACAGCGGGTGCGGCGCTCCGATCGGAAGACCGTCCGGCCCTTCGTCGACGACGAGCAGCCGGTCGCCGGCGGACGTCGCCAGATACCCTTCCGGGTCGATCGTAAGCCGGCCGTCCCGGGTGTAGGCGACCGTCCCGGCCGGCGAGCCGGCCGGCTGCACGGCGAAAAACGGGATCCACCGGGGAGCCCCCGGCCCGCGAACCCCCTCCGGCAGCGCCGTCGGATCGAGATCGGCGACGAGGGCGAGATCAAGGGGCCGGCCGGTGGCGACGATCGGTCCGGACTCAAAGCGCGGAACGATCTCATGGATGTAGACGCCGGCGTAAGTCGAACCGATCCCGACCGGCGTCGGCGCCTGTGCGCCGGTCGGGCCAGGGCCCACCCCGGTCCCGGCGCCGGCGGGGGCCGGGATGGGACCGGCGCCGACGCCGGCCGGACCGACCCCCGGGCCGGGGTCGCGAAGCCGGGCGAGGAAAAGCTCCGGAAAGGCCCGGCTGATCGCCTGATCGGCCCGATAGCCGGCGGTCTCGAGGTTGGCGAGGTTGTCCGCGACGACTTCCGTCCGACGCCGCCCGGCGAGCAGTCCCGACGCGGACGCTTCGATCCCCCGGATCACTTCGACTTCCCCCTTTCGCCCGGGTCGGCCCCGGGCCGTTCTCCGTCCCGATCGTCCGACCGCCCGGATCGCCCGACCCGTCCGCGAAGCGGCCGCCGGACGTTCCCGCGCGACCGACGTTTCCTCAAGGCCGGAAAGGCCGGAAGCCCATGCCGATGCGCCGGCCCCGGGCGCGGTTTAAGCGGTCGAGCTCCTCCAGCATCTTCCCCGTCCCGAGGGCGACCGACCGCATGGGGTCGTCTGCCAGCACGACCGGCACGTGAAGCTCCTCGGAAAACCGCCGGTCGAGGCCGTAGAGCAGGGCACCGCCGCCGGTGAGGACGATCCCCTTGTCGACGATGTCGGCGGAAAGCTCCGGCGGCGTCCGCTCGAGGACGCTTCGGGCGGCGGCGATCATCTCCCGGATCGGCTCGTCGAGCGCCTCGGCGACCTCGTCGGACGTCACGCGGACGGTCTCCGGAAGGCCGGTGACGACGTTCCGGCCCCGGACGTCCATCGCCTCCGACCGGAGCCCAGGGAGGGCGGCGCCGATCTGGATTTTGAGGGCCTCGACCGTCCGTTCGCCGACGAGAAGGCGGTGCTTGCGCTTCAGGTAGGACATGAGGGCCTGATCGAGCTTGTCCCCCGCCACTTTGATGGAGGCGGCGGTGACGATGTCGCCGAGAGAGAGGACGGCCACATCCGTCGTCCCGCCGCCGATGTCGATGATCATGTTGCCGCTCGGCTGGAAGATGTCGAGGCCCGCTCCGACGGCCGCCGCCTTCGGCTCTTCGACGATGTAGACCTCGCGGGCGCCGGACTTTTCCGCCGCCTCCCGGATCGCCTTTTGCTCCACCGTCGTCGTGTTCGACGGCACGCACATGAGCATCCGGGGACGCTGCCAGAAGCGGCGGATGCCGACTTTGTCCAGGAAATACTTGAGCAGCTTTTCCGTTGTTTCGAAATCGGCGATGACGCCGTCTTTGAGCGGTCGGACGGCCTGGATGTGCGCCGGCGTCCGGCCGATCATGTGGCGGGCCTCCGCGCCGACGGCGAGCACCTCGCCCGTCTCCACGTTCATGGCCACGACCGTCGGTTCGTCGAGGACGATGCCCCGGCCCCGGACGAAGACGAGCACATTGGCCGTACCGAGATCGATGCCGACGTCTTGGGCGAACATAGGCGGCGCATTTCCTCCCGGGGCTCCGCTGGTCCTCCGCTTCCACTAGTATAACGGATGAGGGTGTCGATGGCCAGGGCGAGGCTTCAGACGCCTTCCGTTCCGTCGCGGCGATATTTGTTGCGGGTCGCCTCTCCGCCCCGCAGGTGTCGGATCGCCTTGTGGTATTCCAAAATTTCCTTCACCTGTCGGGCCAGCTCGGCGTCGATTTCGGGGAGCCGTTCCGTGAGGTCCTTGTGAACGGTGCTCTTGGAGACGCCGAACGCCTTGGCGACGGCACGGACGGTCTGGCGCTTTTCTACGAGGTAACGGCCGATCTGAACCGCCCGCTCCTTGATGTAATCATGCAAACTGCCTCGCCCCCCTCGCCACATCCTCGCCGCAGACAGACGCTCAACCGTCTGGTACAGTATATGGGCCCCGCCGGGGGGTTATTCGATCGCCCCGCCTCCCATCCGCTAAAAAAGGCCGTGCTGGGCGCACGGCCTTGACCGCACCGGAACGGACGGCGGCGTCCTCTCCGGTCCGCGGCGTCAGTTCTGGCTCGGCAGGACGGTCAGCGGGTCGACCGGCCGGCCGTCCCGGAGCACCTCGAAGTGAAGGTGCAGACCCAGGTCCTTCCCCATCGGGCTCGTCCCGGCGGTGCCGAGGACGTCCCCCTGCCGGACGGCATCCCCTTCCTTGACCCGGATGGCGCCGAGGGAGGCGTACGTCGTCCGGGTGCCGTCGCCGTGGTCGACCCAGACGACGCCGCCGACGACCGGATCGACGTCGGCCCGGGTGACGGTGCCGTCCATCACCGCGACGACGTCAAACGGCGTCTTTCCGTCGACGGCCAGGTCGATGCCGGTGTTCGGGTAGTAGCTCTGGGCCACCTCGACGAGCGCCCTGGCCCGTTCTTCGGCGGACGCCTCGTCGTTGTAAAACGGCCGGACGATCTTCACCGGCGTCCCCTGGGCAACCGGCCAGATCGGCGTCTTCGCCTTGGTGACGGGGACGTCGTCGGCCGCCGGCACCTCGAGCACCGCCTGAGGCTCCCGGTCCGACACCGCCGGCAGCCCCTGGTCCTTGTCCATCGTGTACGGCTTGGTGCTCTGGTACCAGAAGATGAAGCTCAGGATGAAGGCCGCCGCGGCGAGGTAGAGGGCCGGGAAAAACCATTTCCGGGCGATGAGCCCGCCGAGCCACCGCCGAAACCGCGGCGCCTTCCCTTCGTCGCCGGCGCCACCCTGGTCCGCGCCGTCCGTCGCCGGACGGTTCAGGGGAGATTCGCGCTCTTTGTCCATGGGGCATCACCTCAGTCCCCATCATGGACAAAGGCGCAGGGGTTTATACATTTTTTTCCCAAATCACCGGCGTTCGGACGATCCGCGTGCCGGGATAATAATGGGCGAGAATCTCTTCCGCCGTGCGGCCGGCCTCCGCCATCGCTTTGGCGCCCCACTGGCTCAAGCCCACGCCGTGGCCGTGGCCGTAGGTGACGAAGGTGATCCGCCCGCCGCCCGGGTCGACGTCGAAGCTGGCCGAGCGGAGGCCCAGCCGTTCCCGAACGGCGCGGCCGGTGAGCGTCGTCCGGCCGGCGGCGACTTCGGCGACGTATCCCGCCGGCGTCCGGGCCGCCACCCGGAGCGTCCGAACGGCGGATAAGGGGAGGCCCAGCCGGGAGGCGACTTCCGGCGCCTCGAGCGTCGTCACCCGGACGAAGTCCGGCGCCTCCCGGTCCCACGGGGAGGGCACGGACGGGAGGTACGGAAGCGGCCTGGAAAAATACCGCCCCGCCTCTTCCGTCCGGCCGTTGCTCAGCGCAAAAAAGGCCGCAAATATAGGCTCGTCGTCGTAAGTGAGGATCATCCCCGCCGTCGCATCGACCGCCTCCGCCACCCGCCGGTACCGATCCGGAAAGGCATCTTTCCAGCGGTCCCGGAGCGCCCCGACGTCGACGTACACCTGGTCCGCTTCGCCGTCTTCCACCCAGGCGCCGCCGGGAAGCGGCCGGCGCGGGTGGGCGCGGGCCCAGGCGACGTACGTCCGGGCGGCGATCGCCTGCGCCTTGAGCGCCTCGGGCGGAAAATCCGCCGGCATCTCGCCGGCGACGACGCCGATGAGGTAGTCCCGGAGGCTCACCCGCTCCGCCCGCTCCGCGGCGCGCCGGTAGACGACGACGGCGGCCGAGCGCTCCAGCGCCTCCGCGGCGTCATCGACCGCCGGGCGGGCCCCCCCGGCCCGACCGCCGGGCCCGAGCGCTGCCGCCCCCTCCGGCCCGACCGCCGCCTCCGGCCGCCCCTCCGGCGGGACGACCGCGTCCGCCGGCCGCGCCTCGAGCGCCGCGCCGAAGGCAAACGTCGCGGCCGCTGCAAAAACGGCCAGCCAGCCGTAGACCGCCCGTCCCATGGCCGCCCGCTGCGTTCTCTTCGCCCCCTTTCCGGCAGAACTCTCTTTCACCGTATGCCGAAGGGGGGCTTCCGCATGCCGCCGGCCCTCCCCATGACGCCCGATCTCCGCTTGGGGCCGGACCTCCGCCGCACATCGCCGGAAGGCATGAAAAAACGCCGGAGGCGGCCGGCGTTTGCCCGTTTGTGTTCCGGGGCGGCTTTTCGCCGGGGCTCCCGGCGGCGATGGCATCGCGGCGGATCTCCGTCGGTCTCATGGGGCGTCAGGCGTCGGCCGGCGTTTCCTTCGCTTCCGAGGCGCCTTCCGACCCCTCGAGGACGCTGTAACGGGCGAGATGGAGCCCCGCCGCCGGCTCCGGCGCCGCCTCGTCCACCCGGCGGATGCGGGCGCCGAGGCCCTGGAGCTTCGCTTCCAGCCGCTCGTAGCCGCGGTCGAGGTGGTAGACGTTTTCCACCACCGTCGTCCCGCCGGCGGCGAGACCGGCGATGACGAGGGCCGCCCCGGCCCGAAGGTCCGTCGCCCGAACCGTCGCGCCGGTGAGCGCCCCGCCTTCGATGACGGCCGTCCGCCCCTCGATGCGGATGTTGGCCCCCATCCGCCGGAGCTCTTCGACGTGCCGGAAGCGGTTTTCGAAAATCGTCTCCGTGACGACGCTCGTCCCCGCCACCGTCGAAAGGAGCGCCATGAACTGCGGCTGCATGTCCGTCGGAAAACCGGGGTACGGGAGCGTCTTGACGTCGACCGGCTTCAAAAGCCGGTTGCCGACGACGTGGAGGCCGTCCTCCTCCTCGGCAACGTAGACGCCCATCTCCCGGAGCTTGGCGATGACCGGCACGAGGTGCTCGGTGATCGCCCCCTCGATCCACCCCTCGCCGCCGGTGGCGGCGAGGGCGACCATGAACGTCCCCGCCTCGATCCGGTCCGGGATGACCGTATGCCGCGTCCCTTTGAGTTCCCGCACGCCCTCGATCCGGATCGTCCCCGTCCCGGCGCCCCGGATCCGGGCGCCCATGGCGTTCAAAAAGTTCGCCAGATCGACGATCTCCGGCTCTTCGGCGGCGTTTTCGATGACCGTCTCGCCCCGGGCGAGGACCGATGCCATCATGATGTTTTCCGTCGCGCCGACGCTCGGGAGGTCGAGGTAGATCGTCGTGCCGACGAGGGCCTTCGCCCGGGCGGTGATGAACCCGTGCTCGACCGTCACCTCGGCGCCGAGGGCCTCCAGCCCCTTCAAATGCTGGTCGATCGGACGGCTGCCGATCGCGCAGCCGCCGGGAAGCGTGATCCGCACTTCCCCGAGCCGGGCGAGGAGCGGCCCCATGACGAGGACCGACGCCCGCATCCGGCCGACGAGCGCCGGCGGCGCCTCCGGCGAAAGCGGCCCGCGGGCATCGACCCGCACCTGATCGCCGTCCCAGGCGACCCGGGCGCCGAGCGCCTCGAGGACTTCCACCATCGTTTCCACGTCTTTTAAGCGCGGGACTTCTTCGATCACCGACGACTCCGACGCCAAAAGCGCCGCCGCCAGAATGGGCAACGCGGCGTTTTTCGCCCCGGACACCCGAACCGTGCCGCCGAGCGGCACACCCCCCTCGATGACAAGCGGCGCCATCGACCGCCCTCCTGCCCCAAAAGCGGATTCTCTCTTAGTCTCGACCGCCGGTCGGCGCCGCATGCCTCGGGGAAGGCCGGCGCCGAAAGCCGGAGGCGGTCGATTTTACACCGCGTTTTTCACCGCTGAAACAAATAAACGAGCCCGGTCGCCCAGCGGACGTACGCCATCAAAAAGACGGCGGCGCTCCCGCCGAGGGCCACGCTCACGAGGAGCCTGAGCCAGACGGCCTGGGGCGCCTTCGGATCCCGGACGACCCGATCCCAGCGAAACGCCTCCAGCGCCCAAAAGCTGAGCGCAATTGCACCGAGCGCCACGACGATGCCGAGGGCGCTTTCCACGCCGATCGGAAGCACGCGCCATCACCACCGACCATTATAACGAAAAACCGGAGCGGCCGAAAGCCGCTCCGGTCCGCGCGGAACGTTGGCGCCCGGCCCGGCCGGGCGCAAGCCGCCCGTCTCCGGACGTCAGAGCCGTCCGTCGTACAGGCCGAAGAAGTGGGCCGCGTCGAACGCCTGGGCGATCGTCCTGAGCACTTCGCCGGGCAGAAGCCCGCCGAGGAGGACGCCGGCGGCGGCGATGAGGACGACCGCCACCTCGGCGCCGCGGAAGCGGATCGGCCGCTCCGTCGACCCCGGCCGCAAAAACGCCTGTTTTAAGACGGCAAAGTAATACGCGTAAGACATCACCGACGTGACGACGATGAGCGTCGCCAAAAGCCCGTGGCCGCCCCAGGCGGCGCCGACGAGGAGATACCACTTGCCGAAAAAGCCCATCGTGAGCGGAATGCCCGCCAGCGAGAGGAAAAAGAGGAGAAGCGCCCAGGCCGACCACGGCGCCCGGTGGTAGAGGCCGGCAAACGCCTTGAGGTCGCTCGTCCCGCTCTCCTCCGTCACCCGCCGGAGGACGGCAAAGGCGCCGGCGCTCGCGAGGAGATACGCGAGGAGATAAAACACGATCTGGTCGAGCATCGACGGGTTCGCCGCCGCCAGCGGCACGAGCAGGTACCCGGCGTGGGCGATGCCGGCGTAGGCGAAAAGCCGTTTGACGTCCCGCGTCCGAAGCGCGAGCACGCTCCCGAGCACCATCGAAAAGCCGCTCACGAGCGCGACGACGGGCCCGCTCTTCAGGAGAAAGCTTTCCCTGAGACCGCTCGCCCCGACCCAGTGGGTCCAGGCGAAGGCGCCGAGGTACAGCCGGACGATGAGGGCGAGCCCCGCCGCCTTCGACACGACGGCGAGAAACATCGTCACCGGCGTCGGCGCCCCCCGGTAGACGTCCGGCGCCCACAGGTGGAACGGGAACGCCGCGATCTTGTACGCCGCGCCGATGAAGAGGAAGAGGAAAGCGAGGAAGATGAGCCGGCCGTAGCGCTCCATAAAGCCCGGCGAGGCGATCACCTCGCCCGCGGCGTAGACGTCCGTCGTCCCGGTGAGACCGATGAGATAGCTGAGTCCGAAGACGAACACGCCGGTCGCCGTCGCCCCGGTGAGGACATACTTCACCGCCGCCTGGGTCGACAGCGGATCCTCCTTGCGAAAGCCGACCAGGGCGTAGCCGGCGATCGAAAGGAGTTCAAACCCGAGGAAGAGCAGGAGGAGGTCCGCCGCCGCGGCGATCAACATCCCGCCGAGGGCCGCCAGGAGAAGAAGCCCGGCGTACTCGCCGGCGTGCTCGGCCGGCACGCCGCCCGACGGCGCCGCGCCGCCGGTCGCCGGCGCCGGGGCGCCGACGTCCTCCCGGGCGAGCAGGAGCGTAAGCGCCGTCCCGACGAGGAGGAGGAGCTGGAACGAAAGCGTGACGCCGTCGATGCGGAAGGCGCCGGCAAACGCTTCGACCACCGTGCCGGCCAGGGCGGCGGTGGCCAGGAGCGCCGCCAGCGTAAAGACGAGGGCGAGGTCCATCGCCGCCCGCGGCGACGAGCGGCGCCCGAGGACGCCGAAGGCGAGCGACGCGAGGGCGCCGGCGAGGACGATCGCTTCCGGAAGCCAGATCATCGTCATCCCCCCACCCGGCCGAGGACGTCGGCCACCGTCGCCTCAAGCGGGAGCGCCAGCACGTTCGGATAAATTCCGATGACGAGGATCGCCGCCGCGAGGAGGATCGCCGGCACCGCTTCCAGGGGCCGGAGATCGGCCATCGCCCCCCACTCCGGCCGCGGCGTGCCGAACGTCGTCCGGGTCGCCGCCCGGAGGTTGTACGCCGCCGACAGGGCGAGCCCGAGGAGGCCGATGAGCGCGATGTCTCGGGCCGGGCTCAAAAACAGGCCGTAAAACGCCTGAAACTCCGCGACAAAGCCGGACAGCGCCGGGAGCCCGAGGGACGCCAGCGCGGCGAACACGAAGAGCCCCGCAAGCTCCGGCGCCGACCGGTACAGCCCCCCGAGCTCGTCGAGGCGGCTCGTCTTCGTCCGCTCGACGATCATCCCGAGGAGGAGGAAGAAGAGGGCCGAAATGAGCCCGTGGGACACCATCTGAAACACCGCCCCCATGAGCCCCGCCGCGTTCAGGGCCGCCAGGCCGAACAGGACGATGCCCATGTGGCTCACGCTGGCATACGCGAAGACGAGCCGGAGTTCATTTTGCACCAGGGCTGAGAAAGCGCCGTAGAGCAGGTTCAAAAGCCCCCAGGCGGCCAGAGCCGTCGCCGCTTTGGGGAAGAGATCCGGGAAAAAGCCGAGGACGAAGCGGACGAAGCCGTAGGCGCCGATTTTGAGCAGCACGCCGCTGTGGAGCATGACGACCGCCGGCGGCGCCTCCCGGTGCACCTTGAGCATCCACGGATGAAGCGGCACGAGGGGAAGCTTCACCCCGAGGGCGACCACGAGCAGCCAAAAGAGGGCCCACCGCTCCCCCGGCGGGACGTCCGAAAGCGGCAACCGGACGGCGATCTCGCCCATCTCCCACGTCCCCGTCAGGCGAAAGATCCAGACGAAGCCGAGGAAAAGGAGGAGCGACCCGAGGCCGTTCATGACGAGAAACGCCGTCGCCGCCTTCTCCCGGCCGAAGCCGCCGTAGATCGCCGTCAGAAAATAGAGCGCCACGAGCGTGAACTCAAAGAAGATGAAAAAGACGATGAGGTTGTCGGCGAGAAAGACACCGCTTATGCCGACGAGGAGGAGGAAGAAAAACAGGAAAAACGTCTTCACCCGCCGGTGCTCCGTCCGGGCGGCGAGGGCCGCCGCCAGCGCGACGAGCGCCGCCATCAGGACGAGGGGAAGCGAAAGCCCGTCGACCCCGAAGGAAAACGGCGCGCTTACCGATTGAAAGCGCATCGTCCCCGCCTGGGGATCGACGATCGGATACGAGAAGCGAAGGAACGGAAACGAGACCACAAACTGCCGCCCCGCCTCCGCCAGGTTGAACCGGGCGTAGAGGCCGCCCGCGACGACGACCGCGGCGGCCGGGACGACCCACCCGACGGTGCGGATCGCCTCGACGCGTCGCGACGGCAGGGCCGCGGTCGCGAGCAGTCCGACGAGGGGCAGGGCGACGAACAACAGAAGGAGCCACGCTCCATCTCCCGGCACGGCGTCCACCTCCCGGTTAGCGCCCCCGGATGGCGGCGACGAGGGCGATGATGACGAGGACGAGCAAGGCGACGGCGTTGTAGCGCTGCACCTGGCCCGCTTCCGCTTCCCGGAGCCGCCGCCCCGCCCCGGCGACCGCCGCCGCCGTCCCGGTGAAGAGGCCGTCGACAAGGGCGTCGACGGCGACGACGATCCGACCCACGAAGACGCTCGCCGCGACGACGGTCCGCCGGTAGCATGCGTCCACATAAAAGCCCGCCTGAAGGGCCTGTTCCGCCTTCCGGACGGCGGCCGTCATCGGGCACCGCGCGCCGATCGCGAGTCGCCGTCCCGCCAAAAGCCCGGCGATCCCGAGAAGGACCGTCGCCGCCCCGAGGCCCGCCCCCGCCTCCGGCGCCGGCCCGAGGGCGGCCAAGAGGCGCGCCGACGGCCCCGCGACCGGCGCCGTCGCCGCCCCGGCGACGAGCACGAGGACGCCGAGCCCGGCCATCGGCCCGAGAATGAGCCCGCCCGGCTCCCGGGCCTCCCGGGCCGCCTCCGTCCGGGGTTCCCCGAAGAAGGCGAGGACGTAAAGCCGCCCCATGTACACCGCCGTGAGGAACACCGTCCCGACGCCGAGGCCGAGCGGCACGCCGCCGGCCTCCTGGGCCGCGGCGAGGACCGCCTCCTTCGAGAAAAAGCCGGCCAGGGGCGGAAAGCCGACCAGGGCCAGGGCACCCAGCGCGAAGAGCCCCGCCGTCTTCGGCATACGGCGGGCGAGCCCGCCCATCGCCGCGAGATCGTTCGTCCCGACCGCGTGGTAGATCGCCCCGGCGGCGAGGAAAAGGAGCGCCTTAAAGAAGGCGTGCGTCGTCAGGTGGAACATCGCCGCGAACCGGCTTCCGGCGCCGACGGCGAGGAACATGTACCCGAGCTGGCTCACCGTCGAGTAAGCGAGCACCCGCTTCAGATCTTCCTCGCCGAGGGCCAGCGTCGCCGCAAACAGCGCCGTAAACGCTCCGAGGACGGCGGTCGTCCGGGCGACCTCCGGGGACGCCTGGACGATCGGAAAGGCGAGGGCGAGCAGATACGCCCCGGCGGCGACCATCGTCGCCGCGTGGAGGAGCGCGCTCACCGGCGTCGGCCCTTCCATCGCGTCCGGAAGCCAGACGTGGAGCGGAAACTGACCCGACTTCCCGGCGGCGCCGAGGAGCATGAGAAGCCCGAGCGCCGTCACCGTCCCCGCCGGCGCCGCCCCCGACGACGCCCAGGCGAGCGTCTCGGCGATGTCGAAGCTCCCCGCTCCCTGGGCCATCCCCCAGATCGCCGCCAAAAGCCCCAGATCGCCGATTCGCGTGACGACGAACGCCTTGACCGCCGCCCGGCGGGCCGCCTCTCGCTCCACGTCAAAGCCGATGAGGAGATACGAGGCCGCTCCGACGAGTTCCCAGAAGAGATAAAAGACCACCCAGTTCGTCGCCACGACGAGGCCGAGCATCGCCAGCGTGAACAACGAAAGATGCTGGAAGTACGTGCCGTACCGCCGGTGGCCGGCCATGTAGTCGATCGAATAAAGGTGGACGAAGGCGCTCACCGCGGCGACGACGACGAGCATCACCGCCTGAAGGGGCCCGATCGCCGCGCCGAGCTCGATCCGGACGTCTCCGGCCGAAAGGAGCGCCACGGACGGCGCGGAAAGCGTCACCCCGCCGGAGGCGGTCCAGGCGGCCTGAAGGGCAAAGACCAGGGCCAGGGTCGCCCCGGCGGCGCCGATCCAGCCGGCCAGGCGGCCGAGCGGCCGGCGAAACGCCGCGAGGAGGACGAACGCCCCAAACGGCGGCGCCAGCACCGCCCACGGCAGCCACGATTCCTGCATCCCCACGGCCCTCACTCCCTTTCGTCCATCTCATCGACGTTCGGCGTCGGCCGGAGCCGGTACGCGGCGATCACCGCCGCCAGGCCGATCGCGACCTCCGCCGCCGCCACGGCGAGGAAAAAGAGCGTCGTCGTCTGACCGAGGGCGGCGGCGTAGTCGCCGGCGAGCGGCAGGGGGCCGAGGCGGCGGTTCTCCGCCCCCGCCGGAAGAAAACGGGTGAGGGCGACGACGTTCAGGCCCCCGGCGAGGAGCATGAGCTCCACCGCGAGAAGGACCCGCACCGCGTTCCGCTGGGCCAGGGCGCCGTAGAGGCCGAGGGCAAACAGGAGCGCGCCGAACAGAAGCAGGCCGACGAGCATTCCGTCCGTCATCGACCGTCCCCCCTTCCGGCGCCGACGAGCTCCCGCTCCGCTTCCCGTTCCGCCGGCGCCTCCGGGGCCGGGCCGTCCGCCGTCGGCTCCCGGAGGGCCGCCGGCGTCTTTTGCGGCGCCGGCGGCGGCGTCGGCGGGGTCGCGTCCGGGGCCCGGGCGCCGCCCCGCACCGGGATCGCCTCTTCGCGGGCCAGCACGATCGCCCCGACGAGGGCGGCGAGCAGCACGAGCGTGATCACCTCAAAGTGAAGGCCGTAACGGTCCGAAAGAAGAAGCGTCCCGAGAAGCGCCGTGTCCGTCGGCCCGTCGACGGCATAGGGCGACCGCTGAAAGGGCGTCGCGAGCACGGAGGTCGCCACCGCCGCCCCCACCCCTGCCGCCACGAGGCCGGCCCACCCTCGGGCGCCCCGGGCCCACCGGGGGGCCCCCCGCTTCTCTTCGCCGCCCGGCGTGAGCATGATGGCAAACACCGCCATCACCGTGATGGCACCGGCGTAGAGGAGCACCGTCGCCGCGGCGAGAAATTCGGCGCCCACGAGAACGAACAGGCCGGCGACGGCCAAAAAGGCCGCCACGAGCGCCAGGACGGCGTGGAGGATGCGCGGCGCCCGCAAAAACCCGATGACGCCCAAAAGCCCGACGGCCGCGAGGGCGAAAAACGCCACCGCCTGCCCGTTCACGGCTTGTTCACCTCCCGGACGTTCGTGTTGTTCGCTTCCAGCCAGGGAAGGTCTTTGTGGAGATCGGCCCGGCTCGTCTCGGCGAGCTCGACGTTCGACGTCATGACGATCGCCTCGGTCGGACAGACCTCCGTGCAGAGATCGCACAAGATGCAGATTTCGAAGTTGATGTCGAAGACGGCCAGCTCTTTTTTCTTCTGGGCCGGATCGGTCTTCGGCTTTTCCTTGATCGTAATGCACTGCGTCGGGCAGATGTTCGCACACTGATGGCAGACAATGCATTTTTCTACATAAAGCTTTTGTATCCCCCGGAGCCGGTTCGGAAAGACGTACGGCTCGTCGGGGTACTTCGTCGTCACCTTCGGCCGAAACATTTCCTGAAACGTCACGCCGAGGCCTTTCAAAAGCCCCGTCGCCATCGGAATCCCTCCCTCCAAACCCCGTCCGGCGCCGCATGCCGCCCGCGGCACGCGCCTCGCGGCCGCCGGTACGGCAAACGAAGCGCCGCTCATTCGCCCCGCGTTCCGGCGCCGGCCGTCAGAGCCAGGTCTTGAGCGCCGCCGTGAGGACGAGGTTCACCATCGCCAGCGGGATGAGTCCTTTCCAAGCGAGCCCCATCAGCTGATCGACCCGAGCCCGAGGAAACGTCGCCTGCAGCCAGAACGGCAGCACGGCAAAAAAGAGCGCCTTTATGAGAAACCACACGATCCCCGGCACGAAGGCAAGGGCCGGGTGCGGCGGGAGCCAGCCGCCGAAATAGAGCGTCGCGATCAGAGCCCCCATCGCAAAGAGGTAGACGTACTCGCCGAGCATAAAAAAGGCAAAGCGGACGCCGCTGTATTCGGTGAGGTACCCGGCGACGAGCTCCGATTCGGCCTCCGTGAGGTCGAACGGCGTCCGGTTGAGCTCGGCGAGGGCCGCGATGAGGAAGATGACGAAGCCGAGCGCCTGGGGGATGACGAACCAGACCGATCGCGCCTGCGCCTCGACGATGGCGTTCAAATTGAGGCTTCCGGCCATGAGGACGACGGCGAGGGCCGAGAGGGCGAGGGGGACCTCATAGCTCACCATCTGGGCCGCCGAGCGGAGGGCGCCGATGAGGGACCACTTGTTGTTCGCCGCCCAGCCGCCGGCGATGACGCCGAGGGTCGTGACGGAGGCGACGGCGAGGTAGAAGAGGAGGCCGACGCCGACGTCGGCGAAGGTGAGCCCCGGCGCAAACGGGATCACCGCCAGCACGACGAACGACGGCGCAAAGGCGATGATCGGCGCGAGGCGAAAGAGCGGCCGGTCGACCTGGGCCGGGATGACGTCCTCTTTCTGGAGAAGCTTCACCGTGTCGGCGATCGTCTGGAGCAAGCCGTACGGTCCGGTGTGGGTCGGACCGTGGCGGCCCTGCATCCAGCCGAGGAGCTTGCGGTGAACATAAACCGCAAACGTCACGAGACCGAGGACGACGAGAAGAAGCACGACGGCGCCGAGGGCGGCGGGCATCAGGCGTCCACCTCCCCGAGGACGATGTCGATCGAACCGAGGATGGCGATCATGTTGGCGACGTTTTCCCCGATGAGGAGCCTGGGCAGGATCTGAAGGTTGACGAACGACGGCCGCCGGAAGTGGATCCGGTACGGCTGCGGTTTTCCTTCGCTCACGATGTAGACGCCGAGCTCTCCCCGGGGCGACTCGACGCTCGTGTACACTTCCCCCGCCGGCGGCCGGATGAGCTTCGGCATCCTGGCCATGATCTCGCCGCCGGACGGAAACTGCCGCACCGCCTGCTTGACGATCCGCCGGGACTGCTCCATCTCCTCCAACCTCAGGAGATAGCGTGCCCAAAGATCGCCCTCGGTCCGGACCGGCACCTCAAACTCGAACCGGTCGTAGATCGAATACGGCTTCGCCTTCCGGACGTCGTACGCCACCCCCGTCGAGCGGAGGTTCACCCCGGTGAGGCCGTAGGCGATCGCCGTCTCCCGATCGATCCGACCGATCCCTTTGAGGCGCGCCTGGACGATTTCATTCCCGGTGACGAGGGTGTGGAATTCTTCCAGCGCCCGCTCGAAGTCGTCGACGAAACGCTCCACCCGGCCGAGCCACCCCTCATCCGGGACGTCCCACTTCACGCCGCCGATCCGCATGTAGCTGTAGGTGAGCCGGGCGCCGGAGATTTCGGCGAAGAGCTGAAGGATCTTCTCCCGCTCCCGGAAGGCGTAGAGAAACGGCGTGATCGCCCCGAGGTCGAGGAGATAGGTGCCGAACCAGACGAGGTGGCTGGCGATGCGGTTCAGTTCCATCGCGATGACCCGGAGGTACTCCGCCCGCTCGGGGATCTCGAGCCCCATGAGCGTCTCGACGGCGTGGACGAGGGCGTAGTTGCCGATCATCGCCGAAAGGTAGTCCATCCGGTCGGTGTAGGGGATGATCTGCGTGTAGGTGAGGTCCTCGGCGAGCTTTTCCGTCCCCCGGTGGAGATAGCCGATGACCGGCCGGGCGTCGACGATCGTCTCCCCGTCCAGGGTGACGATGAGGCGGAAGACGCCGTGGGTCGACGGATGCTGCGGCCCGACGTTTAAGACGAGCTCTTCGGTGCGGAGCGTCGCCACGCTTACACCCCCTCGTCGTGCGGCGCGTAATCTTTCCGGAGCGGGTGGCCGACCCAGTCGTCGGGGAGGAGAATCCGCCGGAGGTTCGGGTGCCCCTCGAAATGGAGACCGAAGTGGTCGTACGCCTCCCGTTCCTGCCAGTCCGCCGCCGGATAGAGATCCGCCACCGACGGGAGGCGCGGGTCTTCCCGGGGGACGACCACCTTGAGGGCGACGGCGTGGCCGGATTCCATCGACTGCAGGTAGTAAAAGACTTCCATCCGGTCCGGCGGCCGGTCGATGCCGTGGAGGGTGTTCAAAAAGTCAAAGCGAAACGCCGGTTCATCCCGGAGGAAGGCGAGGACCGCCCGGAGCCGCTCCGGCGGCACGACGAGGAGGGGCGCCGGACCGAGGTGCGGCCCGACGGACGCCTCGAGGATGGCCTCCGGTCCGACGGCGGTGCGAATGGCCGAAACCAGGCGCTCGAGAAGCGCCTCGGCAGGGACCGCCTCAGCCACGGGCCGTCACCTCCCGCCCCCGCCGGGCCTCCGCCCGGATCTTCGCCCGGAGCTTTTGAAAGCCGTAGATGAGGGCGACCGGGCTCGGCGGGCAGCCGGGAATGTAGACGTCGACCGGGACGATCTGGTCGACGCCCTTGACGACGCTGTACGAGCGGACGTACGGCCCGCCGGCGGTGGCGCAGCTCCCCATGGCGATCACCCACCGGGGCTCCGCCATCTGGTCGTACAGGCGCCTTAAAATCGGCGCCATCTTCTTCGTCACCGTGCCGGAGACGATCATGACGTCCGCCTGCCGGGGCGAGTTCCGGAAAAAGATGCCGAAGCGGTCGGCGTCGAAATGACTGCCGCTCGTCGCCATCATCTCGATGGCGCAGCAGGCGAGGCCGAAGGTGAGCGGCCACGTCGAGTGGGACCGGGCCCAGGCGAGAACGTCTTCCAGGGTGGTAAAAAGAACGTTTTTCCGAAGGAGCGCCTCGGCCTCCGCCTCGCCGGCGACCGCCTCGAGCCCGAGGTCGAAGGGCGCGAGCTTCGGCGATCCATGCTCCGGTTTCAGTCCGGTCATTTCCATTCCAGCGCCCCCTTTCGCCAGGCGTAAAAAAGAGCAAACCCGATCAGACCGAGAAAGACGAGCCCTTCGACGAAGGCAAACGCCTTCGCCTGGCCGAAGGCGACGGCCCACGGATAGAGGAAGAGCACCTCGACGTCGAAGAGGACGAAGAGGAGGGCGATGAGGTAGTAATGCGCCCGGAAGCGGACGCGGCTCGTGCCGAACGGCTCGACGCCGCTTTCATACGTCGCGAGCTTCTCCGGATACGGCCGGTGGGGCCGGATCAGGCGGGCGAGGCCGAAGGCGACGAGCGGGAGCCCCACCCCGAGGGCGATGAACCAGGCGACGAGGAGGTAATCGCTCCAATAATGTGACTCCATTCACATGGCCCTCCTCAATAAAACGTTTGTGACAAAGCGGCGACCGTTTTATTGACTATGTGCATTATATCACAGATGAATGCTCCAATTGAACATGCAAAAACCGCCGATCGCCTGCCGGCGACCGGCGGTCCGCCTCGCGCCAAAGCCGGGGCTTCGGGCGCGGATCCGGCGCTCTTTGGGGGCGGTGAAACGCCGTTTTTCCGGATTGTGCCTTTTTTCTCGAGAAGTCTTCCCCGCCGGGCGCCCTTCGCGCTTTTTTACCGGCTGGGGTTCGTCCCCCTCGCCGGACGCGCCGGCGGCCGAACCCGAAGGCCGCCGCCCGGAGCCCGGGCCGCCGCGCCGCTCGGTCTCCGGGCCGCTCTTCCCCGCCCCGAGGCGCAGGAGGGCCCGGGGCCGAGACGCGATCGATCCGCGCCTTACGCTCCGTCGCCGCCTCCGACTTCGAGGCGCATGAGGGCCCGCCGGAGGGCGAGCTCCGCCTTGACGTAGGCGATCTTCGCCTCGGCATCCGTCCGCCGGCGGGCCTCCTCCATCGCCGCTTCCGCCCGGGCTTTCGCCCGGCGGGCTCGCTCGAGGTCGATCTCCTCCGGCAGCTCCGCCGCTTCGGCGAGGATCGTCGCCTCCGTCCCCCGCACTTCGAGGAAACCGCCGCTTACGGCGATGCGCTTTTCCCGGCCGTCGGGAAAGGTGACCTTCGCCGGCGCGATGGCGAGGGCGGTGACGAAAGGGATGTGGTGGGCGGCGATGCCGAGGTCGCCCTCCACGCCCCGGACGGCGAGGAAGACGACGTCGTCGGAGAAGATCTTCCGCTCCGGGGTGACGATCTCCAGGCGGAACGTGTTCATGAGACTTCCACCCGCTCGACGAGGGTCTTCGCCTTCTCGACCGCTTCGTCGATCGTCCCGACCATGTAGAAGGCCGCCTCGGGGAGGTCGTCGTGCTTGCCTTCGAGGATTTCTTTGAAGCTGCGAACGGTCTCCTTGACCGGGACGTATTTCCCTTTGAGGCCCGTAAACTGCTCGGCGACGTGGAACGGCTGCGAGAGGAAGCGCTCGATCCGCCGGGCCCGGTGGACGATGAGTTTGTCTTCGTCCGAAAGCTCGTCCATGCCGAGGATGGCGATGATGTCCTGGAGCTCCTTGTAGCGCTGGAGGATCCGCTGGACGCCCCGGGCGACTTCGTAGTGCTCCCGGCCGACGATGTTCGGGTCGAGGAGACGGGACGTCGAGGCGAGCGGGTCGACGGCCGGGTAGATGCCCTTTTCGGCGATGCGCCGCTCGAGGTTCGTCGTCGCGTCGAGGTGGGCGAACGTCGTCGCCGGTGCCGGGTCGGTGTAGTCGTCCGCCGGAACGTAGATCGCCTGGATGGAGGTGATGGAGCCCTTTTTCGTCGAGACGATCCGCTCCTGGAGCTGCCCCATTTCCGTCGCCAGCGTCGGCTGGTAGCCGACGGCGGACGGCATGCGGCCGAGGAGGGCGCTCACCTCGGAGCCGGCCTGGACGAAGCGGAAAATGTTGTCGATGAACAGAAGCACGTCCCGGCCTTCGTCGTCCCGGAAGTATTCCGCCATCGTCAGGGCGGCGAGGGCGACCCGGAGACGGGCGCCCGGCGGTTCGTTCATCTGGCCGAACACGAGGGCCGTCTTGTCGATGACGCCGGCCTCGATCATCTCGTGGTAGAGGTCGTTCCCTTCGCGGGTCCGCTCGCCGACGCCGGCGAAGAGCGAATAGCCGCCGTGCTGGATGGCGATGTTGTTGATGAGCTCCTGGATCAGCACCGTCTTGCCGACGCCGGCGCCGCCGAAGAGGCCGATCTTCCCGCCCCGAGGGTACGGGGTGAGGAGGTCGATGACCTTGATCCCCGTCTCGAAGATCTCGTCGGCGGTCGACAGGTCTTCAAACTTCGGCGCCGGCCGGTGGATCGGCCGGTATTCGAGGGGTTTGACCGGCTCTTTCTCGTCGATCTCTTCGCCGAGGACGTTGAACATCCGACCGAGAACCTGCGGTCCGACCGGAACGGAGATCGGCCGGCCGGTGTCCTTCACTTCCATCCCCCGGACGACGCCGTCGGTCGAGCTCATGGCGATGCAGCGGACGACGTTGTCGCCGAGGTGCTGGGCGACTTCGAGGGTGAGGCGGACGTCGATGCCCTCCCCTTCCTTGGCCTTGTGGTCGATGATGAGGGCGTTCAAGATGTCCGGCAGGTGCCCGTCGTCGAAGGCGACGTCGACGACGGGGCCCATGACGGCCACGACGCGCCCGGTGTGCACGTTCGACCCTCCCCCTTCCGGTCAGCGCGACGCCGCGAGGGCGTTTGCGCCGCCGACGATTTCGGCGATCTCCTGCGTGATCGCCGCCTGCCGCGCGCGGTTCAGTTCCAACGTGTAGCTTTCGATCATCTCCGCCGCCGCGTCCGTCGCGGCGCCCATCGCCGTCATCCGGGCGGCGTGCTCGCCGGCCTTCGCCTCGAGGAGGGCGTTGAAGATGAGCGCCTCGGCGTAGCGCGGAAGGAGCGCCGCGAGCACCCCCTCCGGCGACGGTTCGAACTCGTACAGGGCCGGCGCCTCCGCCCGGCCGCCGTCCGGCCGGGCCCCCTCCCCGACGGGGGAAGCGCTCCCGTGAAGCGCCTCCTGGGTCAGGGGCAAAAGGCGGACGAGCTTCGGCCGCTGGACGAGGGGACTGATGAATTCGTTGTAGACGAGGATGAGGGCGTCGACCTCTCCGTCGGCAAAGAGGCGCACCGTCCGCTCGGCGAGGGCCTGGATGTCCGGGTACTCCGGAAAATCGCTCAAGCCGGTGATCTCGTCCCGGACGGGGAAGCCCCGCTTGACGAGGTAGTCCCGCCCTTTGCGGCCGATGGCGACGACGACGTAGGCGTCCCGGTCGAGGGCGGCGACTTCCCGGTGAAACGCCCGGAGGAGGTTGGCGTTGTAACCGCCGGCGAGCCCCCGGTCGGAGGTGATGACGACGTAGCCCCGGCGGCGGATCTCCCGTCCTTCGAGCATCGGATGGCGGACGCCGGCGGCGCCCCGGGCGATCGAGCGGATGATCTCCTGCATCTTTTCCGCGTACGGCCGGGAAGCCGCCGCCCGCTCCTGCGCCCGGCGGAGCTTGGACGCCGAGACGAGCTTCATCGCCTTGGTGATCTGCTGCGTGTTTTTGATGCTTCGGATGCGGGCCCGAAGCTCCCTGAGGCCCTTGGCCATCGAACCCCCCCTTCGGCCGGCTTACGCCTGGCCGGACGGCCGGAAGCCTTTTTTGAACTCGGCGATCGCCGCCTTGAGCTTGTCTTCGTCGGGGAGCTTTTTCGTCTCGCGGATCTCGTCGAGGAGCGCCTTCTGTTCCGCCTCGAAGTAGGCGATGAGCTCCCGCTCAAACCGCCGGACGTCGGCGACGGGAATGTCGTCGAGAAAGCCCCGGGTTCCGGCGAAGAGGGAGATGACCTGGTGTTCGATCGGCATCGGCTGGAACTGGTCCTGCTTCAAAAGCTCGACGAGCCGCTCGCCCCGGGCGAGCTGCGCCTGGGTCGCCTTGTCGAGGTCGGAGCCGAACTGGGCGAACGCCGCGAGCTCCCGGTACTGGGCGAGCTCGAGGCGGAGCGTGCCGGCGACCTTCCGCATCGCCGGGATCTGCGCCGAGCCGCCGACGCGGGAGACGGAGCGGCCGACGTCGATCGCCGGCCGGATGCCGGCATGGAAGAGGTCCGACTCGAGGAAGATCTGGCCGTCGGTGATCGAAATGACGTTCGTCGGGATGTAGGCGGAGATGTCGCCGGCCTGCGTCTCGATGAACGGGAGCGCCGTGATCGAGCCGCCGCCCTTCGCGTCGGACAGCTTCGCCGCCCGCTCGAGGAGGCGAGAATGAAGGTAGAAAACGTCGCCCGGGTACGCCTCCCGGCCCGGCGGCCGCCGGAGGAGGAGCGAAAGCTCCCGGTACGCCGCCGCCTGCTTGGAGAGGTCGTCGTAGACGATGAGGACGTGCTTGCCCTGGTGCATGAAATGTTCGGCCATGGCCACGCCGGCATACGGCGCGAGATAAAGAAGCGGGGCCGGTTCGGAAGCGCTCGCGGTGACGACGATCGTGTAGTCCATCGCGCCGTACTTCCGGAACGTCTCGACGACCTTCGCCACCGTCGACTCCTTCTGGCCGATGGCGACGTAGATGCAGATCATGTCCTGGCCCTTTTGGTTGATGATCGCGTCGACGGCGATGGCCGTCTTCCCGGTCTTCCGGTCGCCGATGATGAGCTCCCGCTGGCCCCGGCCGATCGGGATCATGGCGTCGATCGCCTTGATGCCGGTGAGCATCGGCTCCTTGACCGATTGCCGGTCGATGACGCCCGGCGCCGGCGACTCGACGGGGCGATAGCCTTCCGGCTCGATCGGCGGCCCGCCGTCGACCGGCTGGCCGAGGGGGTTGACGACCCGGCCGATGAGGCGCCGGCCGACCGGCACTTCCATAATGCGCTTCGTCCGCCGGACGACGTCGCCTTCCTTGATGTGCTGGTACGGCCCCATGATGACGGCGCCGACGCTGTCTTCGTTCAGGTTGAGCACCATGCCCATCGTGCCGCCGGGAAACTCGAGGAGCTCGCCGGCCATGGCGTTTTTGAGGCCGTGAATGAGGGCGATGCCGTCCCCGACCTGGATGATCGTGCCGACTTCAGCGACGTCGAGGGCGGTCCGGTATCGTTCGATCTGCTGCCTTAAAAGCGCGCTGATCTCTTCCGCCTTGATGGCGCTCATCGTCTCCCACCCTTCACCCGATCTTCCCGGGCTCCCGGGCGCCGGCGTCGGCGATGAGGCGGTCCTTCAGCTTCTCGAGCGCCCGGGCGATGCTCGCGTCGTACAGGCGCCCGTCGGCCTCGAGGACGAAGCCGCCGATGAGGCGCCGGTCGACGGTCGCCTCGAGCTCGACGCCCCGATAGCCCTGGGCCAGAAAGAGGGCTTCAATCTGCTCACGCACGCGCTCCGGAAGCGGCCGGGCGCTTCGGACGCGCACCCGAAGGCGCCCGTCCGCCCGGTCGACCTCTGCCCGAAAGGCGTCCGCCGCCGCGGGGAGGAGGGCCGCCCGACCGTGCTCGACGAGGAGGCGGACGAACCGGACGAGGCGCTCGTCGGCCCCTTCCAGCGCCCGTTCGAGCAGGGCCATCTTGTCTTCGGACCGGACGAGGGGATGCCGGAGCCATTCGAGGGCGCCCGGCGTCTCACGGAGCCAGGTGACGACGTCGGTCAGACGTTCGACGGCCGGCCGGCGGGCCTCCGGCGGGAGCGCCTGGTAGAGGGCCCGGGCGTAGCGCCGGGCGATCCGTTCATCCCGCCAGCTCATCGGAGGCCCCCCACTTCCTCCAGCACCCGTTCGGCGTACGCCCGCTCGGCCGCCTCGTCGACGGATTGTTCGAGGATGCGGCCGGCGATGAGGACGGAAAGGTCGGCCACCTCCCGCCGGAGGGCCGCCACCGCCCGGGCGCGCTCCTCTTCGATCGCCCGCCGGGCCTCTTCCCGGAGGCGAACGCTTTCTTCGTTGGCCTGGGCAAGAAGCGCCTCGGCTTCTTTTTCCGCCATGTGCCGGGCGCGGGCGAGGATCGCCTCCGCCTCGCTCCGCGCTTCGGCGAGGCGGGCTTCGGCCTCGCGAAGCTTTTCTTCCGCCGCCCGCCGATCGGCCTCGGCGCCGGCGATGAGGTCATGGATGCGCTTTTCTCGCTTCTCCATGACGGAAAGAAGCGGTTTCAGCGCGTAGCGGCTTAAAAGGTACAGGAGGACGAGGAACGTCGCCAGGGTAAAGAGCATCGTGCCGAGCTCGAGGTTGATCCCGCCCTGGGCGTGGACTTCGGGCTGGGCCAGGAGCACGCCCAATCCTCCCTTCGCACATCGGTGCCATCGGTTTTGGCGGCGATAAAACGAGCGACCGCCTCAGGCGGTCGGCTCCGGACGGCCGTCAGCGGCCGAGGGTGAGGAAGGCGATGACGACGGCAATGATCGGAATCGCCTCGATGAGGCCAACGCCGATGAACATCGTCGTCTGCAGCGCGCCGCGGTACTCCGGCTGACGGGCGATCCCTTCGATCGTCCGGCTGATGACAAGACCGTTGCCCAAACTGGCGCCGAGGGCGGCCAGACCGGCGGCGATCGCAGCAGCAAGCACTCCCATGCTTATCTGATCCTCCTTTGCTGGTGATCCTGGCTCAAGGCCGTTCAAAGGAATGAATTTAAGAAAGAAGGGCAGGCCCCCGGTTCCACAAGAGCGCCTCGGCCTCAGTGAGCCTCGGCCTTGTGGGCGATGTAGACCATCGCCAGCACGACGAAGACGAACGACTGGATCGCGCCGACGAAGATGCTGAACGCCTGCCAGACCATAAGCGGCACGGCGGCCAGAAGCATCGTCAGCACGCCGGCTTTGGCCGCCCCGGCGAGCAGGCCGAGGAGCACCTCGCCGGCGTAGATGTTGCCGTAAAGACGCATGCCGTGCGTCAGGGTGTTGGAAAACTGCTCGATCACGTTGATCGGAAGAAAGAGAAAATTGGGCTTCAAGTACGACCGCAGGTAGCCGCCCCACCCGTGCTCCCGGATGCCGGAGTAGTGGGCGACGAGGAGCACCGCGATCGCGAGCGTCAAGGTCACGTTGGCGTCGGCCGTCGGCGACTTCCACCACTGGACGCCGCCGACGACGATGGCAAAGGGAAGCCCCAGCATGTTCGAGACGAAGATGAAGAGGAGGAGGGTCGTCGCGAGCAGGAGATAACGCTCGCCGAGGCGGGGGTTCATGGCGCTCCCGATGATGCCCCGGACGAACTCGATCACCCACTCGAGGACGTTCTGCATCCCCCGGGGGACGCCCGTCGTGAGCCGTCGCGTCCCGAGGACGGCAAGGATGAAGACGATCGCCGCGGCGACGACGTCCATGAGCATCGTCGAAAGGTTAAAGCGCATCCCCATCCAGGTGACGATCGGCGCCGCATGGGTCACGCGTCTCACCTCCTTCGGGCGCCGGGTGGCAGGCGGCGCTCGTACGACGCCGCGGCGGCCAGAAAGAACGGCACGGCCAGAAGTCCGGCCGCGTAGGCCCGGACGTCGATCGCCCCGCCGCTTCGGACGGCCAGCGCTGCGCCGAGGGCCGCCAGGGCAAAACGGAAGGCCGTCCCCAGCCCGCCGCGGCCGGGCGCCTCGATCAGGCGGCGAACCCGCCCGGCGAGCTGGACGGCGTTCACAAGCCCGATCGCCGCCCCGAGGGCAAGGCCGAAGCTCACCGGCGGCCAGACGCCGGCGATGCCGAGCAGGGCGACGGCCCCGGCCAGGACAAAGAGGGCGGCGATCGCCCGGGGCACGCCGGCCGCCTCCATCTCATTCCCTCCCGCCGCCGGAATTCGGCCGGCGGTCATCGCCGAGGACCGCCATGAGGGTCCGCACGAGCAAAAAGATTCCGGCGGCAATCCCGAGGAGGATAAAGAGCAGCAAAAAAAGCGGCGCGACCCCCAGCCGGCGGTCCAATGCGGTACCGAGCCAGTAGCCGAGGAGGATCGGCCCGACGAGCTTGCCGCTCGCCTCCCCGACCAGCGCCATCAGGTGCCACGGGCTCGACGGACCGTCGGATCTGTCCAAAGCCGCACCGCCCTCCCCGCTTCACCGCCGTCGTGCGCGGAATGCGTGATGATCCTCACCCATCGTAGCGTATGGAACTTTGTTTGTCAACGCGGCCGGGCGGGTCCCGGTCGGCCCGAACCCCCTTCAACGGTGAACGTTTTGTGAACGGCCGGGGCGAAACGGCGGCGGCGGCTCCGGCGCCTCGCCGAAGGCGTACCGGAGGGCGGCAACGATCCGCTCCGACGCCCGGCCGTCGCCGTACGGGTTCACCGCCGTCGCCATCGCCCGGTACGCCGCTTCGTCCGTGAGCAGCGTCCGGACCGCCGCTTCGATGCGGGCCTCGTCGGTGCCGACGAGCTTGAGCACGCCGAAAGCGACGCCCTCCGGCCGCTCGGTGACATCCCGAAGGACGAGGACCGGCTTGCCGAGGGAGGGAGCCTCTTCCTGGATGCCGCCGGAGTCGGTGAGGATGAGGTGCGCCCGGGCCATGACGTTGTGAAAGGCGATCACGTCGAGGGGCGGGATGAGGTGCACCCGGGGGTGATCTCCGAGGACGGCTTCCGCCGCTTCCCGGACGACGGGGTTCGGGTGCACCGGATAGACGACGGCGACGTCGCCGAACGCGTCGACGATCCGGCGGACGGCCCGGAAGATCCGCCGCAGGGGGGCGCCCCAGTTTTCCCGCCGGTGGGCCGTAAGAAGGAGCATCCGCCGTTCCCCGACCGCCTTCAGCACCGGGTGGTGAAAGTCCGGCCGGACCGTCGTCTTCAGGGCGTCGATGACGGTGTTTCCGGTGATGAAGATCCGCTCCGGCGGCTTGTTTTCCCGGCGGAGGGCCTCCGCCGCCCGCTCCGTCGGAGCAAAGTGATAATCGGCGAGGACGCCGGTGAGCTGCCGGTTCATCTCTTCGGGATAAGGGGCGTACTTGTCGTACGTCCGGAGGCCTGCCTCGACGTGGCCGACGGCGACCTTCCGGTAAAACGCCGCGAGCGCCGCGGCAAACGTCGTCGTCGTGTCGCCGTGGACGAGGACGACGTCCGGCGTCCAGTCGTCGAGGACGTCCAGGAGCCCCGTGAGCGCCCCCACGGTGATCTCCTGAAGCGTCTGGCCGGGCCGCATGAGGTCGAGGTCGTAATCCGGCCGGAGACCGAAAATCTGCAGCACCTGATCGAGCATCTCCCGATGCTGGGCGGTGACGGCGACCCGGGTCTCCCAGCGGGGAACCGCCTGAAGGGCGAGGACGAGCGGCGCCATCTTGATCGCCTCCGGCCGGGTGCCGAAGACGACGAGGAGGCGCCGGCGGGCCGGGGCGGTCATTTCGTCCCGAACAGGCGATCGCCGGCGTCGCCGAGCCCCGGGACGATGTAGCCGTGCTCGTTCAGCCGCTCGTCGACGGCGGCGACGTACAGGTCGACGTCCGGGTGGTCCGCCTGCAGGCGGGCGATCCCTTCCGGCGCGGCGATGAGCACCATGAGCTTGATCGACCGGGCGCCGCGGTTTTTCAAGACCGCGATCGAGTGGGACGCCGAGCCGCCGGTGGCGAGCATCGGGTCGAGCACGATGAGCTCCCGCTCCGCGATGTCGCTCGGGAGCTTGACGTAGTATTCGACCGGCTGTAGGGTCTCCGGATCCCGGTAGACGCCCATGTGGCCGACCTTGGCCGTCGGGAGGATCTTGAGCATGCCGTCGACCATGCCGAGGCCGGCCCGGAGGATCGGGATGAGGCCGATCTTCCGACCGCTTAAGACCCGCGTCCGGGCCGGCGCCACCGGCGTCTCGACGACGATTTCTTCCAGCGGGAGGTCCCGGGTGATCTCATAGGCCATGAGCATGGCCACTTCGTTCATCAGTTCGCGAAATTCCTTCGTTCCCGTCCGCCTGTCGCGGATGAAACTGAGCTTGTGCTGGATGAGGGGATGATCGAAGATGTGCACTTTGCCCATCGCGCGGCCTCCATCGCCTGAGGTCTTGACCATTATAGCAGATCTCCCCCACAATGGAAAAAACGCGCCGGACGCCGGCGCAGGGAGGAGGCCCGCGCGGATGGAGCGGAGGGATGAGCGAAAAGAGCGAGACCGGGACGCCCGGGAGGCCCCCGGCTTGAAGACGGCGGGCGGGCCGATCGTCGCCCTCGACGGGGTGAGCGTCGTTCGGGACGGCCGGCCGCTCCTTCAGGACGTCACCTGGCGGGTCGCCCCTGGGGAGCGGTGGGCCGTTCTCGGCTTAAACGGCGCCGGCAAATCGACGCTCCTTCGGCTTCTGTCCGGGCGGCTTTTTCCGACCCGCGGAACCGTCCGGCTGTTCGGACACCGCCTCGGGACGGTGCCGGTCGAGGCGCTTCAGGCGAAGATCGGCTGGATCGGCGGGGAACTGAAGGAGGCGTTCGGCCCCGAATCGCCCCGGGAGATCGTCGCTCTGGGCCGCCGAGGCGCCGTCCGGCCGCCGGAGCGGCCGGCGCCGGCCGTCCTTGCCGCCGCCGGCGAGACCCTCGCGGCGGTCGGTCTGGACGGGGCGGCGATGGACCGGCCGTACGCGACGCTCTCCGACGGCGAACGGGCCCGGACGCTCCTCGCCCGGGCTCTTTTTTCCGACCCGGCGCTTTTCGTCTTCGACGAGCCGACGGCGGGGCTCGACCTCTTCGCCCGGGAGGCGCTCCTTGAGACGATCGACCGGCGCCTTTCGCAGACGAACGGCGCCGCCGTCTACGTCACCCACCACCTCGAAGAGGTGCTCCCCCTCTTCGATCGGGTGCTCCTCCTCAGGCGGGGCGAGGTCTTTTTCGCCGGCCCCCGGGCGGAGGCGCTGACCGAAGGGCGGCTCCGGGCGTTTTACGGGCGGCCCATCCGGCTCTACCGCTTCGGCGACCGCGTCTGGGCGCTGCCGGAAGCGCCGGCCCATCCGGAGGCGCCGACCGGGCGCTGAGGCGGAGGGCGACGACCAAAAAAGCGGCCCGCCGGCCGCCGCGCCCTCCGGCGCTTCCGACGGACCGCAGGCCTTCCGGTCGGCCCGTCCGGAGCGCCCGCCCGGGCGCGGTGCCGGCGGGCGGTGCCTCAGAGGCGGTAGCCCGGCACGAGGGCGTCGTACAGCGGAAAGCGCTCGACGAGGGCCTGAACCCGCCGCCGGGCTTCTTCTTCGGCGCCGGGCCGGGGATTTGGCGTGAGGACGAGGTCGAAAAGCTCGGCGATCTCGTCCATCGCCGCCTCGTCCATCCCCCGCGTCGTCACCGCCGCCGTCCCGACCCGAAGGCCGCTCGTCGTGTTCGGCTTTTCGGGGTCGAAGGGGATGGCGTTTTTGTTCGTCGTGATGCCGACGGCATCAAGACGCGCCTCGGCTTCCCTGCCGGTGAGGCCGCGGTTCCTGAGATCGATGAGGATGAGGTGGTTGTCGGTGCCGCCGGAGACGAGGCGAAAGCCCCGCGCCCGAAGCGCCTCGGCGAGCCGCCTGGCGTTTTTGACGACCTGCTCGCTGTAGCGCTTGAACGCCGGCTGAAGGGCTTCGCCCAGGGCGACCGCCTTGGCGGCGATGACGTGCATGAGGGGCCCGCCCTGGATGCCGGGGAAGAGCGCCTTGTCGATCGCCTTCGCGTAGCGCTCCCGGGAGAGGATCAGCCCGCCCCGGGGACCCCGAAGCGTCTTGTGGGTCGTCGTCGTGACGGCGTCGGCGTAAGGCACCGGGCTCGGGTGGAGGCCGGCGGCGACGAGGCCGGCGATGTGGGCCATGTCGACCATGAAGAGGGCGCCGACGGCGTCGGCGATCTCCCGAAAGCGGGCGAAGTCGATGATCCGCGGATAGGCGCTCGCGCCGGCGACGATGAGCTTCGGCCGATGCTCCTCGGCGAGGCGGTAGACGGCGTCGTAGTCGATCGTCTCCGTCTCGGGGTCGACGCCGTAGGCGACAAAGCGGTACAGCTTCCCGGAAAAATTCACCGGGCTCCCGTGGGTGAGGTGCCCGCCGTGGGCGAGGTCCATGCCGAGGACGGTGTCTCCCGGCTCGAGGAGGGCGTGGTAGACGGCCATGTTCGCCTGGGCGCCGGAGTGGGGCTGGACGTTCGCGTGCTCGGCGCCGAAGAGCGCCTTCGCCCGCTCCCGGGCGAGGTCTTCGACGACGTCGACGTACGTGCAGCCGCCGTAGTAGCGCCGGCCGGGGTAACCTTCGGCGTATTTGTTCGTGAGCACCGTGCCCATCGCTTCGAGGACGGCCGGGGAGACGAAGTTTTCCGAGGCGATGAGTTCGAGGTGGGACCGCTGCCGCTCAAGCTCCCGTTGAATCGCCCGGAAGACGTCCGGATCCTGGGCCCTTAACTGTTCCACGCGTCCTCTCCCTTTCCGGCCCCGGCGGAAAAAGCCGGGGCGCTCGATGGATGGCGTCGCGCCGAAACGGCCGCCTTCGCCCGGCGGAGCCGGCTCGGGCGAACCGGGCGGCTCCGGCCGCTTATCGGGGCTCCGGGTAGCGGGCCCGCGGCCCGCCGATGAGCTTCGGCCGACTGTAGGCGAGGGTCATCCGGGCGGCCCCGACGGTCCGCCGGGGCGGCCGAAACGGCACGACGACGGGTTTCAGATGCATCCCGATCAGCGTCTCGCCGATGTCGAGGCCGGCGTCGGCCCGGACGGCCTCGACGCAGACCGCCTCCGGCAAGAGGTCGTAGGCGGCGGTGGCGAGGGCGCCGCCGGCCTCCGGCACCGGCCGGACGGTGACTTCTTCGAGGCCGAACGCCTCCAGCGTCTCCCGCCGGACGACGAGGGCCCGGTTGAGGTGCTCGCAGCACTGGTAGGCCGTATGAAACCCGTGGTGTTCCCGAACGGCTTCCACCGCCCGGACGATCGCCTCCCCGTAGGCGAGGGTCGGCCGCTTCCCGATCGGCCCGCCGGCGATCTCGCTCGTGCTCGCCCCGACGACGAAGAGGTGCTTCGGCCCGAGGGGGCGCCGCTCGAGGAGCGCCTTCAGGGCTTCGGCGACCGCCGCCTCGATCTCCCGGACGAGATCGGCGCCGGGGCCGGGATCGGCGGGGTTCGGGCCGGCTTCCGCCGCCGGATGCGGCGGGCGCTCCGCCGTCATCGCCCCGTCGCCCCCTCGCTTCGGGCCTCCCGGGCGGCGATCTTTTCGATCCGGCGGGCGTGACGCCCCCCTTCAAACGGCGTCTCCAGCCAGACGCGGACGATCTCCTTGGCGAGATCCGGGCCGAGGAGGCGGCCGCCCATCGTGAGGACGTTCGCGTCGTTGTGGGCGCGGGTCGCCCGGGCCGAAAAGAGGTCGTGGACGAGGGCGGCCCGGACGCCCGGCACCTTGTTGGCCGCGATGGCCATGCCGATGCCGGTGCCGCAGAGCAGGATGCCCCGGTCGACCTCGCCCCGGGCGACCATCTCCGCGACGGGAAAGGCGTAGTCGGGGTAATCGACGGCGGCTTCCGACGTCGTGCCGACGTCGATCACCTCATGGCCGAGGGACTGAACGTATGCCTTCACGATCTCCTTCAGACGAAAGCCGCCGTGATCAGCGCCGAGGGCGATGCGCATCGAATCCCCCTTCGGGCGAGCGTCGGATCCGGCGGGGCCGGCCGGATCGCCATCGCCGTGGTCTTTCGCGTCATTATACCACACGTCCCGGAGGGCGCCGAAGAGCGCCTGCAGGGTTTCGGCGGTCCGTTCGTAGGCGGCCCGCCCGAGGCCGAACGGATCGGAGAGGTCGCCGACCCGAAGGGGCGCCCGACCGGCGGCCGTAAGGTGCGCGTCGACCCACGCCCCGAGCACAAACGTCTTTTCGGCATGTTCGGGGAACCGCCGGACGAGGACGTCCCGCTGGGCTTCGGTCATGGTGAGGACGACGTCGGCCCAGGCGAGGGCTTCGGCGTCGAGGGGCCGGGCGAGGTGGTCGTCGAGGGTGGTCCCGTACGCTTTGACGACCGCCCGGGCGTCGTCCGACGCCGGCGCCCCCGGCCAGGCGGCGAGCCCCGCCGAGCGAAACTCCGCCGCCTCGCCGAGGAGACGTCGGGCGAGGGCTTCGGCCATCGGCGAACGGCACGTATTGCCGGTGCAGACGAAAAGGACGCGCTTCGGCCGCATCGTCCCCCCTCCTTCATGGCGCGAACGCCGGGAAGATGAAATCCATGGCACGAACCGCCGGCGACGGAGCCGAGCTCCATTCCGGCCGTCGGCGGGGTGAACCGGAAGCATCGCGGGGGCACCGCACCCGGCCGCCCCCGGGATCGAGGCCGGAGCCGGCGCCTCATTCCGGCGCCGGCGCGGCGGGCGCCGCGTCTTGTCCTGGAAAAGGGGGGTCGCCGGCGGCTTTCCGCACGCGGTTCATCACCGCCCGGAAGAGGCCGGTCTCCGGCAGGCGGACGAAAAATGCCCGGGAGACCGCCTCCGGCCGGAGCGAACGAAAGGCGCCGTAAAGGGCCGCCGCCACCGTCTGCGGTTCGGACCGGCGTCCGACGATCACCCAGCGGAGCCGGTCGGAAGGGACGCCGGCCGCGGCGAGGAGCGCCCGCAGGCGGGCGGCGTCCTCCTCCGTCGCGAGGACCGCCGGCGGCGGTCCGGAGCCGGCGAGGAGCGCCCGCAGGGCCTCGACGGCCGCCCCCGCCCCGTCCTCGAGGTCGAGGAGGGCGAGGGGGACGTCCGGCGCATAGTGCCGGTACTTCATCCCCGGCGACCGGGGAGCCTCTCCCTCCCGGAGCGGGGCGGCGGGATCGACGACGGCGCCGTCGCCGAGGACGGCCTCAAGCATCTCGACGGTCACGGCGCCGGGGCGAAGGACGATCGCCGGGCGGCGGGTGACGTCGAGGACCGTCGACTCGAGCCCGATGCCGGCCGGGCCGCCGTCGACGACGGCGTCGATGCGGCCGGCGAGGTCTTCGAGGACGTGGGCCGCCGTCGTCGGGCTGGGCCGTCCGGAGCGGTTGGCGCTCGGCGCCACGATCGGGGCGCCCGCAGCCCGGATGAGCGCGCGGGCGACCGGATGGGCCGGGATGCGGACGGCGACGGTCGGCAGGCCGGCGAGGGCCGCCGGAGCGACGGTCCCCCGGGACGGGAGGACGAGGGTGAGCGGGCCCGGGGCATAGCGGACCCACAGCCGCCAGGCCTCCGGCGGGATGTCCCGGGCGACGCGGACGGCGTCTTCGGCGGCGGCGAGGTGGACGATGAGCGGGTTGTCCGCCGGCCGGCCTTTGGCGGCAAACAGACGCGCCACCGCCCGGGCGTCGGTGGCGACGGCGCCGAGGCCGTAGACGGTCTCCGTCGGAAAGGCGACGAGGCCGCCCCGCCGGAGGATCGCGGCCGCCTCCCGGATCGCCGGCGCCGTGAGGAGTTCGGTTTCCGGGGCGTGCGGTTCGACGACGAGGACGCGGGTCACGGTCATCCGGCGGCCGGGAACCCCGGCCGTCCCGTCTCCTCCTTTCAGAGCCGAGCATCCGGCGCCGGGCGTCAGAGCACCCGGAAGACGGCGTGGATCGCCCGGAGGGCCGAAAGGTCTCTCAGGCGCGTGAGGGCGGCGTCCAGGGCGGCCTGCGTCGCGGCGTGGGTGATGATGAGGATGTCCGCCGTGCGGGCCGCCGGGTCGGGCACCTGGACGATCCGCTCGATGCTCACCTCGCTTTCCGAAAGCGTTCGGGCGATGTGGGCGAGCACGCCGGGCGCGTCGTCGACCGTCAGGCGGAAGAAGTAGCGGCCGACGATCTCCGCCGGCGTCTTCAGACGCTTCGGCCGAAGCGGTCGGCCGAGGCGCTTGCCCGAGACGCCGAGCAGCATGTTTTTGATCACCGCGACGACGTCGCTCATGACGGCGGTGGCCGTCGGGAGGGAACCGGCCCCCTGGCCGTAAAACATCGTCTCGCCGACCGCCTCCCCGTGGACGAAGACGGCGTTGAAGGCGTCGCTCACGTTGGCCAGCGGATGATCCTTCGGCACGAGGGTCGGCTGCACGGCGATCTCGACGGAGCCGTCGTCCCGGATCGCCGTCCCGAGAAGCTTGACGGTGTAACCGAACTCGTCGGCATAGGCGATATCCTTCCGGTCGAGCCCCCGGATGCCCTGGACGGCGACGTCGTCGAGGGCAATCGGCATGTGAAAGCCGAGGGTCGCCAGGATGACCATCTTCCGGGCGGCGTCGAGGCCGTCGACGTCGCTCGACGGGTCGGCTTCGGCGTAGCCCAGGGCCTGCGCTTCCCGGAGCGCCTCGTCGAACGAGCGGCCCTGCCGACTCATCTGGGTGAGGATGTAGTTCGTCGTGCCGTTGATGATGCCGTAGATGCGGGTGATGCGGTCGGACGCAAACCCGTCCATCAGGGTGCGGATGATCGGAATGCCGCCGCCGACGCTCGCCTCAAAGTACAGGTCCGCCCCGTGCTCTCGGGCGACAGCGAGAAGATCGGCGCCGTAGAGCGCCATGAGGTCTTTGTTGGCGGTCACGACGTGCTTGCCCCGCCGGAGCGCCTCGAGGACGAGCGTCCGGGCCGGTTCGAGGCCGCCGATCACTTCGACGACGATCCGGATCTCCGGATCGTCCAGGATGACCCCCGGCTCGGTCGTGAGCACCTCCGGCGGCACCTTCACCGGGCGTTCCTTCGCCGGATCCCGGACGAGGATGCGCTTGACGACCAGCCGCTGACCGAGTTCCGCTTCCAGCTCTTCGGCGTGTTCGGCGATCAGCCGGACGACGCCGGATCCGACGGTGCCGAATCCCAGCAGGCCGACGGCAACCGGGGCCGGTTTCCCTCCCACTGCCGTACCTCCTCAGTGTACACTTGTTTATATTTTGTGGACATTATAGCCGAAAAACCGGCCCGGCGCAAGCCGGACCGGCGCGGACGCTCCTTTTGTTTGGACCCTGGGCGGCCGCCACGACGCCAACCTTCCCCTCCGGGCGCCCCGGCGGCCGGCCCCCGGGACGTCCATCACGACCGGAACCGCGCCCACCAGGCCATGAGCCGTTCGAGGAAAAAGAAGCGGACCTCCAAGCCCGTACCGCCGCTTTCGCCGGCTTCCCCGCAGGCGGCGTCCGAGGGGCCCGGCGGAGAGCCGGCGAAAGCGCCGGCCGGGGCGTCATGCGCGCCGTCCGCCGCCGGCGGGGTCCCGCCGACCGCCTCCGCACCGCCCGCCGGCGCCGTCGGAGCGGCCGTGCCGTCTTTCGCCCCGGCCTTTCCGGGGCCTTCGGTCGGGGGGGCGGCGCGGGCCTTGGGCCGCACCGCTTCCCGGGTGAGGCAGAGGGACGGGAAAAAGACACACCAGAGGTTGTGGCCTCGGCCGGCGCCGAGGGTGACGACGAGGGCCTCGGTGTCGCCGGCCGGAAGCCACCGGTCGCCGAACGGCTTGGCCGGAAACGGCTGGCGGCCGAAGGCGATCCGGGCGCCGTACGGGGCTCCGTTTTCCCGAAGGACCCCCTCGACGGCCGCGGCGACGGCCGGGAGCGACCGGAGGACGGCCCGGCGGACGGCGGCGGGCCCCTCCGCTTCCGCTTCAGAGACGGTCGGCGCGAGGACGGCAAGGACGGCGTCGGCGGCGGCGGCTTTGATCGCCTGATCGCGCGGGTGATCGCTGTGGGCGACGACGCGAAGCCGGATCGCCTCCGGCGGAAGCGCCGGGTGGAAAGCGGCGAGGAAGGCGGCGAAAAAAAGCCATAAGGCCCAACCGGCGGGCCCGAGCGCCTGCCGGCGGGATCGATGAAGCCAGACGACATCGAGCTTGGGACGCTCCATCCGTTCTCCCTCCCGCCTCCAGTCTCGCCAGCGGCGGGAGGGCATTATACGCCGACGCCAAAACGGCGCCCCGCCGGGGCGGACGAAGGCGACGAGGCGGGGCCAGGCCGCGTCCCGGGCGGCGCCGTCACGGCGCCCGTCCCAAGACGTACCGGTCGAGGCCGCGAAAATCCGGCCGGACGCTGAGCTCCCGGACGCCGGCGGCCCGAAGGAGGGCGAGGGCGGCCGCCGCCTGTCCGGCGCCGATCTCCAGGGCGACGAGGCCGCCGGGGCGGACGAAGGCGGCGAGGCGGGCGGCGATGAGGCGGTAGAAGGCGAGGCCGTCGGGGCCGGCAAAGAGGGCGGCCGGCGGCTCGAAGCGGGCGGCCGGAGAGACGGCCGCCCCTTCCGGCACGTACGGCGGGTTGGCGACGAGGACGTCGGCCGGCGCCGGCGGGACGTACGCCTCGATCGACGCCAGGGCGATGCGGACCCGCCGCCGTACGCCGAGGCGGCGGGCATTTTCCCGGGCGTAGAGGACGGCGACGGGGCTTTGGTCGATGCCGGTCACGGTCCAGGTCGGGCAGCGCCGGGCGAGGAGGACGGCGATCGCGCCGCTTCCGGTGCCGAGGTCGAGGGCCGTCCGGGGTTCGGCGCACGCCGGCTCCGCCGCGACGAGCTCGACGAGCCCTTCCGTCTCCGGCCGCGGGACGAGCACCCCCGGCCCGACGGCAAGCTCTTCCCCGGCAAACGGCGCCGTCCCGACGACGTAGGCAAACGGCTCGCCCCGGGCGAGCCGCCTGAGCAGGCGAAAAAACGCCGCCCGGGGGACCGTCGGCGCCGGATCGACGAACCGCCGGGCGAAGGCCGTCCCATCGAGGCCGAGGAGATGCCGGAGAAGCCACGCGGCGACCTGATCCGCGTCGAGGTCAGGCCGGCCGGCGAGGCGCGCCCGGGCGACGCGATACGCTTCGGCAACCGAAAGCTGATCGCGCACCGCCGCACCGCCCTTCAGGCGCCTTCCATCGCCGAAAGTTTCGCCGCCCGCTCGTGAAGGAGGAGCGGTTCGATGATGAGGTCGAGCTCCCCTTCGAGGACGGCGTCCAGCCGGTGGAGCGTAAGCCCGATCCGGTGGTCGGTGACGCGGTTCTGCGGAAAGTTATACGTCCGGATCCGCTCGCTTCGCTCCCCGGTGCCGACGGCGGCCTTTCGGGTCTGGGCGAGCTCGGCTTCCTGCTTTGCCCGCATCCGTTCATAAAGCCGCGCCCGGAGGATCTTCATCGCCTTGTCCTTGTTTCGGTGCTGGGAGCGCTCGTCCTGGACGCTCACGACGATGCCGGTCGGCAGGTGGGTGATGCGGACGGCGGACATCGTCGTGTTCACCGACTGGCCGCCGGGGCCGCTCGAGGCGAACGTATCGATCCGGAGGTCTTTTTCGTGGATTTCGACGTCGACGTCCTCGACTTCCGGCAGCACCGCCACCGTCGCCGTCGACGTGTGGATGCGGCCGCCGGATTCGGTGACCGGGACCCGCTGCACCCGGTGCGCCCCCGATTCGAATTTGAGCCGGCTGTACGCCCCGCGGCCCTGAATCAGGCAGACGATTTCCTTGATGCCGCCGAGGTCGGTGTAATGGGCGTCGAGCACGTCGACCTTCCAGCCTTTGGTCTCGGCGTAACGGCTGTACATGCGAAACAGGTCGGCGGCAAACAGCGCCGCCTCTTCCCCGCCGGCGGCGCCTCGGATCTCGAGGATGACGTTTTTGTCGTCATTCGGGTCCTTCGGCACGAGGAGGGTCCGGAGCTCCGCTTCCGCCCGCCCGAGGGCATCTTCGATCGCCGAAAGCTCCTCCTTGACGAGTTCCCGCCAGGCGTCGTCGTCCGCCGCCTCGAGGAGGGTCCGGGTCTCCTCCCGCCGGGCGACGAGATCGCGGTACGCCCGGTAAGCGGCGACGGTCGGTTCGAGCTCCGCCGCCTCTTTGGCGAGCTTTTGATAGCGGGCCGGATCGGCGAGGACCGACGGGTCGGCGAGCTCCGCTTCAAGCGCTTCGTAGCGCCGGACGATCGCCTCCAAGCGTTCGAACACCGGTCTCCCCCCGCTCCCGATCGTCGGCGGCCCCCGCGCCGCCGCGGCGCGAGGGCGAATCGATAACTTTTTTATGATATAAAAAAAGCCTTTCGGAGGCAATCTATGTAAAACGTGCACGACTCGGCGGTCGTGCACGGGCCCCGGCCGTTACCGGGCGGCCGGCGCGAGGTGACGGTCGAGTTCCTCGATGTCGCTCCGGTAGCGGGTCACGTCCGGCGTGCCGCGGAGCCGTTCGCCGAGGGTGCCGATCCGCTGCATCAGGCCTTTGTCCGAGGTGACCCGGATGTTGTACTCCGGATAGGCCCGGGCGACCCGATCGGCGGCCGTCCGCTCGATCCGGAGGGCCTGATCCCGCGGGACGGCGTCGCCGATGTCCAGGCCGACGTACGCCGTGTTGCCGACGATGACCGCCGTCGCCCGGTTGACGCCGGGGACGGAGGCGGCGGTGCCGGCCATCCGCGTCGCCACCGCGTTCAGATCCGGGAGGGCGTTCGGATTCGGCGTCCCCCACGGTCCGGGCGACGGAACGCGCTCGCCGGTCGCCGTCGGCCGCATGCCCGGCGTCCGGGCGGGCGGATGGGCCGTCTCCGGCGCCGCAGGGGTGCCGGGGGTCATCCGGGCGGCGCCGTCCGGGGCGATCGGCGTCGCCTGCGGCGCCGTGCCGCGGTAGGTCACGTCGGTCGGCGTCCGCTCGCCCATGCCCGTCGTCGACTGCTGAGGCGTGCAGGCGGCGAGGGCGGCGGCCAGGCCCAGGGCGGCCAGGGGAAGGAGCGGCTTTTTCATCGCCTGTTCCACCTCCTCGCCCTTAGCATGGCTCGCCGCCGGGCGGCGGTTGAGGCGATCTTCTTTCCAGCGCCGCCGTGGCACCGGCGCCGGCGCAAACGGCACCGCAGGCAAAAAAAGCCGCCGGGTGCGGCCGGTCGGGCCCGCTCCCGGCGGGTCAGGACGGCAGGTTGTACTTTTTCCGGAACCGGTCGATCCGGCCGCCGGTGTCGACGAACTTCTGCTTGCCGGTGAAAAAGGGGTGGCACGCCGAGCAGATCTCGACCCGGAGCACCGGCTTGACCGAGCCGGTCTCAAACGTGTTGCCGCACGAGCAGATGACGACGGCCTTCTGATAGGTCGGATGGATGTCCTTTTTCATGCCTTCACCTCCTCGCCGCCCGAGGCGGGGTCCCGGAACGTCCGTCGCGGATCCTTCGAGCAAACGGCCTTCATTATACCACGGTCCCGACGGCACCGCAAGGGACTGGTCCCGGCCCCCGATCCCCTCGCGAGGCTCCGTCGCCCGAGCCGGTCCGCCTCGCCGGAGGCCGACCGATCCCGGCCCGGGCGGGGTCACCCCCCGGACGGCCGTGCGGCCCCTGTCCCGGCCCACCCCGCGGACCGGAGCAGGGGCAGGGGATCGAGGGGACGGTCGTTCTGCCGGATTTCGAAATGAAGGTGGATGCCGGTCGCATGCCCCTCGGCGCCCATGAGACCGATCGGCTCTCCGGCGCGGACCAACTCCCCTTCCCGGACGAAGCGCCGGGCGAGGTGGGCATAGGTCGTCTCCAGGCCGTCGCCGTGGGCGAGGATGATGAGGTTGCCGTAGCCGCCGGCAAGGCGGCCGCTCAGCCGCACGATGCCGGACCGGGCGGCCCGGATGATCCGATCCCCCCGCGCGCTCACGAGATCGACGCCGTAGTGAAACCGCCCCCACCGGGGACCGAACGGACTCGTCACCCGCGGCGCCTCCACCGGCCAGAGAAAGGGGACCGGCCCGGCGACGGCCGGGGCGTCGTTCGCCGGAAGGGCCGCCGCTTCCCGGGACGCCTCCCCGGCCGAAAGCGCCGCCCCGTCTCCCGGCGGCGCCGGTATGCCGGCGGCCGGCCGCCGGGCGCCGGTCGGGTGAACGGGGGGGCCGTAGGTCGGCGCCGCCTCCTGACGCCGCGGCTCCGGCCGGCCCGCCGGGACCACCGGAAAGCGCGCCGCGAGGTGGCGGTAGCGCACGTTCGCGGCGACGGCGGCCGGCTTTGCCGGAGCGTCCGGTCCCGGCGAAGCCGGCGCCGGGCGAGCGGAAGGGGCGGCGCCCTTCGGCGGCGTCGGACGGACGGGATAGCCGGCGGCGGCCGGCCTCTCGACGACAGCGTCCATCGGGACGTCCGTGACCGCCCGCACCTCCTTCGGCCGAACCGTCTTCGGCGGACTCAGCGGACGACGAAGTCGGGCTTCCGTTCCAGCCGGTGCTCCGCCTCGATGAAGCGGATCGTTCCGGATTTGTACCGCATGACGACGGAGTGCGTCCGGGCCGACGTGCCGGTAAAGCGCACCCCGCGAAGGAGCTCCCCGTCGGTGACGCCGGTGGCGGCGAAGATCGCGTCGTCGCCTTTGACGAGGTCGTCGAGGGCGAGGATGCGCCGCTCGTCGGCGATGCCCATCGCCCGCATCCGCCGCCGCTCCTCGTCGCTTTGCGGCACGAGGCGACCTTGAAAATCGCCGCCCAGGCACTTCAGGGCAACGGCGGCGATGACGCCTTCCGGCGCGCCGCCGATGCCGAAGAGGATGTCGATGCCGGATTCGGGAAAGGCGGTGTGGATCGCGGCCGACACGTCGCCGTCCGGGATCAGCTTGATGCGGGCGCCCGCCCGGCGGATCTCCTCGATCAGCCGGGCGTGCCGGGGCCGGTCGAGGACGACGGCGACGACGTCCTCGACGTCCTTGCCGAGGGCCCGGGCGACGGCCTTCAGGTTTTCTTCCACCGGCGCGTCGAGGTGCACCGCCCCCCGGGCCTTCGGACCCACGGCGATTTTTTCCATGTACATGTCCGGCGCGTGCAGGAGATTGCCCCGATCCGCGACGGCGACGACGGCGAGGGCGTTCCACGTGCCGTTCGCGACGATGTTCGTCCCCTCCAGCGGATCGACGGCGACGTCGACCTCCGGCGCGCCGGGGATGTCCATGCCGAGCCGTTCGCCGATGTAGAGCATCGGCGCCTCGTCCATCTCCCCTTCGCCGATGACGACGACGCCTTTCATCGGCACCGTGTCGAAGACGGTCCGCATCGCCTTCGTCGCCGCCTCGTCCGCTTCGTGCTTCTTGCCGCGGCCGAGCCAGCGGGCCGAAGCGATCGCCGCCGCCTCCGTCACCCGGACGAGTTCTAACGTGAGGCTTCGCTCCATCTCCGGCACCTCCCCCGTGCGTTCCGGCCTGTTACGGTTCGACCGGTTCTCGCGCTCGGCGGCCCGGCCCTACGACCGCGATCCGGCGGCCTTCTCCCCGCCCTCCGTCGCCCGGCGGGCGGCCGCCCCGAGCCGCAGGATGCCGGCGTAATACAGCGCGATGCCGATGAGCTCCGTCAAGGGCAAAACTTCCGGCAGGGCGACGTATTTGGCCAGCACCCCGCCGGAACTTAAGACAAGGGCGGCGGCAAAGATGATGAGAAAGCCGTCTCGGCGCGTCTGCCACCAGGAATACGCCGCGCTCCCGAGCAAGATGAGTCCGCCGACGGCGGAAAGGAGCGGGCTGAAGATCCGCACCGAACCCGGCATGAACTCGCCGCCGACCGGCCCCTTCATCGTCCAGATCGCCGGGTCGACCGGCGCCGCGATCAGCGCGACGAGGAAGGCGGCGGAAAGGAGGACGGCGGCGATGAGGTACCCGCGGCTCAGCCAGTTCGACCCGCGGGCATACAACGTCCCGGCGGCCATGAAGGCGACGAGGGCGATCGCCGGGAAGTAATAAATCTTGTACATCACCGGGTTCCATCCGAAAGCGCTTCCATAAAATTCGCCGAAGGCGGCCGCCGCAAAGAGGAAGAGCGACAGGGCAAACAGCCCGTCGGACGGCCGCCGCCTTTTTTGCCAGGCGCGGAAGACGTCGAGGGCGAAAAACAGGCTGATGAACACCGCGAGCAAGGGAAACAGCCAGAGCGCCATCCGTCATCCTCCTTTCGGGCCGGCGCCCGGGACGGGCTCCGCGCCTCGGGCCCGGCGCCAGTCGGCCAGAAACCGCTCGAGCCCCTGAGCCGTGAGCGGGTGCTCGATCAGCTTCATCAAGACGGCGTAGGGGACGGTGGCGATATGCGCCCCGGCCCGGGCCGCTCGGGCGACGTGCTCCGGGTGGCGGATGCTCGCGGCGATGACCTCGGTGTCGAGGTGGTGCCGCTCGAACACCTGCACGATGTCTTCGACGAGGGCGATGCCGTCGTGGCCGATATCGTCCAGACGGCCGACGAACGGCGAGACGTACGTCGCCCCGGCCCGGGCGGCGACGAGCGCCTGGTTCAGCGTAAAGACGAGGGTCACGTTCGTCGGGATGCCGAGGCGGGCGAGCCGATCCGTCGCCCGAAGCCCCTCTTTCGTGAGCGGCACCTTGATGACGACGTTCGGGCCGAGTTCAAAGAGCCGCTTCCCTTCCTCGACCATCCCGTCGGCGTCGGTGGCGATGACCTCGGCGCTCACGGGGCCGCTCACGATGCCGATGATCTCCTTGATGACGGTGTGAAAATCCCGCCCTTCCTTGGCCACGAGCGTCGGATTCGTCGTCACGCCGCTTAAGACGCCGAGGGCGTGGGCTTCCCGGATCTCCTCGATGTTGGCGGAATCCAAAAAGAGCTTCACCGACGCGCCCGGCTTCGCCGGGCTTCACCTCCCCGGTCAGGCTTTTCCGCTCGAACCGAAAAGCCGCATCTTCGCCCGGACGACCTCTCGCATCGCGTCCCGGGCCGGCCCCAGGTATTTGCGGGGGTCGTAGACGTCCGGCTTTTCGGCAAAGATCCGTTTGATCGTTTCGGTCATCGCGACCTGGTTTTCCGTGTTGACGTTGATCTTCCCGACGCCGAGGGCGATCGCCTGCCGAACGTCTTCTTCCGGCACGCCGGAGCCGCCGTGGAGGACGATCGGCGCCTCGATCGCCCGGGCGACCGCCTCGATGACGTGGAAGCGGATCTTCGGCCGCCCTTTGTAGATCCCGTGGGCCGTGCCGACGGAGATCGCCAGCGCGTCGACGCCCGTCTCTTCGAAGAAGCGGATCGCCTCCTCCGGCCGGGTGATCTGCGCCTCCTCGTCCTCGACCGAAAGGTCATCTTCGACGCCGCCGATTCGGCCGATCTCCCCTTCGACGGAGACGCCCATCGCGTGGGCCACCCGAACGATCTCCCGCGTCAGGCGGACGTTCTCTTCGAAGGGAAGATGCGAACCGTCGAACATGACCGACGTAAAGCCGGCCCGGATCGCCCGCATCACGCTTTCAAAGCTCGACCCGTGGTCGAGGTGGAGGACGACCGGGATGTCGCTTCCTTCCGCCGCCGCCCGGGCGAGGGCCACGACGTAGCGCTCCCCCATGTACTTGAGGGCGCCCTCGCTCACGCCGAAGATCAACGGCGCCCGCTCGAGCTCCGCCGCCTCCATGATCGCCTGCACGAATTCGAGGTTGTTCATGTTAAATTGCCCGACGGCAAACCGCTCCCGCTTTGCCCGCCGCATGAGTTCCGTCATCGCAACGAGCGGCATCGCGCACCTTCTCCTCCCCACCGTCCCCGCGCTCGGCGCCGGCGGGGGTCGGCCCGATCCGATCCGGCGCCCGCCCGGGCGATCGGTCGATTGTGCCCTTATGATGATAACCTTATTATACAACAAAAATGGCCGCCTGATCGACCGGGCGGCGGATCGGCCAAAGACCGGTCCGGCGGGCCGGATCAGACGGCCGGCGAGAGGTGCCGGGCCACCTCGTGCGAAAGCTCGGCGATGTCAAACGGCTTGGCGAGATACGTCTCGACGCCGAGGCGCCGCGCCTCGTGGATCTGCTCGACGTCTCCGTAGGCGGACATGACGATCACCGGGACCTTTAACCCCTCGTTCCGCAAGGCGCGAAGCACCTCGAGGCCGCTTTGGCCCGGGAGCTTCATGTCCAGCAGGATGAGATCGAACGACCCCTGATGCGCCCGGATGGCGCCGAGGGCTTCCCGGCCGTCCGCCGCCAGATGAACCGTATGCCCCTGGCGTTCGAGGATCTCCTTCAGCAGAAGGCGAATGCCCGCCTGATCGTCCACCACCAAGATGTCCGCCACCGCCTTCCCCCCCTTCACCGCCGGCCGCGGTCAGATTCAACCGCTCCCGAAAAGAATTATACCGCAAAAAGGAGTTTTCGGGTACGGCGGCGCGGGAGAAGGGGGCAGGCGAAAAAAGCCGGCCGGTCACTCTGACCGGCCGGCCGCTCCTTTCGAAGCCGAAGGCGGTTCGGAGGCGAAAAAGCGATGCTCGAGGGCGGCGGCGAGAAACGCCCGGATGAGGGGATTCGGGCGGTTGAGGCGGGAGGTGAATTCCGGATGATAGAGCGTCGCCACGTACCACGGGTGCGACGGAAGCTCGAGCGCCTGCACCCGGCCCTGGCCGGTGGCGGCGACCCGAAGTTCGCCGCCGAACAGGACATCGGTGAGCGCCGGGTTCAGGGCGAACCGGTGCCGGACCCGCTCGACGCCCCTTTCGGCGCCGTATGCCGCTTGAAGGCGCGACCCCGGCGCGAAAGAAAGGGCGACGTTCCCGAGGCATAAGGCGCTCCGGGGATCTTCCCCGTCGGCCGCCGGACGGACCGGAACGACGACCGCCGGGTCCGCCGCCGGATCGACCTCGACGCTCCCGGCCCGCGGAAAGCCGAGGACGTGCCGGGCGTATTCGACCGCCGCAAGCTGCATCCCGAGACCGATGCCCAGAAACGGCACGCCCGCCTCCCGGGCGTAGCGGATCGCCCGGATCTTCCCCTCGGCGCCTCGATCGCCGGAGCCGCCGGGGACGAGGATGCCGGCGACGCCGGCCAAGGCCTCCCCCTCGCCGCCCGCCTCGAGGGCCTCCGCCGCCACCCAGCGCAGCCGGACCTCGGCGCCGAGGGCACATCCGGCGTGCTTCAGCGCTTCGACGAGGCTCAAGTAGGCGTCGTGGAGGGCGACGTACTTGCCGACGAGGGCGATCTCGACGGCCGTCTCCGGCCGTTTTAACCGTTCGACGAGCCGGGCCCACTCGGCGAGGTCCGCCGGCGGCGCCGCGAGGTGAAAATGGGCGAGGATCGCGTCGTCGAGCCCCTCCTTTTGGAGAAGGAGCGGCACTTCATACGGCGTCTCGGCGTCGACCGCCTCGACGACCGCCCGAGCCTCGATGTCGGCAAACAGGGCAATTTTTTCCTTGACCTCCGGCGGCAGCGATCGGTCCGCCCGGCAGACGATGACCGTCGGCTGGATGCCGATGCTCCGGAGTTCCTTGACGCTGTGCTGCGTCGGCTTCGTCTTGAGCTCGCCGGCGGCCTTGAGGTACGGCACGAGCGTCACGTGGACGACCGCCGTCTTTCCGCGGCCGACCTCGTGCCGGATCTGCCGCACCGCCTCCAGAAACGGCAGCGACTCGATGTCGCCGACGGTGCCGCCGATCTCGGCGATGAGAAAATCGGGCCGGCTTTCGTCAGCCAGGGCGTAGATGCGGCTTTTGATCTCGTTCGTCACGTGGGGGATGACCTGCACCGTCTCCCCCCGGTAGTCCCCGCGACGCTCCTTGGCGATGACGCTGGCGTAGATCTTCCCGGCGGTGACGCTGGAAAGGTGCGTGAGTTCGAGGTCGATGAACCGCTCGTAGTGGCCGAGGTCGAGGTCCGTCTCCGCCCCGTCCCCGGTGACGAACACCTCGCCGTGCTGGTAGGGGTTCATCGTGCCGGGATCGACGTTGATGTACGGGTCGAGCTTCATGATCGCCACCCGGAAGCCGCGGCTTTTCAGGAGGCGGCCGATGGAGGCGGCGGTGATGCCCTTCCCGAGGGACGAGGTGACGCCGCCGGTGACGAAGATGAAACGGGTCGAACGCGGATCGTTCATGGCGCGCGGTCCTTTCCGTCCATAATCCACCCAGAAATCCGCCCAAAAAAATAAAAGAAAAGCAAAAGCGCCCGCGGGGGCGTTTGCTTTTCCCGATGCCCTTCGCCTATTTTAGTGGTTTTCCTCGTCCTCTGCAAGCAGCTCGTCGCCGCCCAGAGGCTCGTCCTCGAGGGGATCGAGGTCGTCTAAGGCTTCGTCCAGCCCTTCGTCGTCGAGGAGTTCCTCGTCGTCGAGGTCGAGGCGCTCCTCCTCTTCCTCGAGGCCGAGGCCCTCTTCCTCCTCGCCGAGGACGTCGAGCTCCTCGTCGAGCTCGTCGCCGATGAGGGCGAGATACTGGGCGCCGTCTTCGTACTGCTCCGTCGGGTACCAGGCCTTAAGCCCCCACTCGCCGTCGCTCAAGCTCACGAAGCGGCCGTCGGTATTGAGGTCGGTGTAAAACTGGACGAGCCAGCGGTCGTGTTCTTCCGGCGGAAACCCCTTGAGCTCCGCGATGCGGCGAAACAGCTCGCGAAAGTTGAGCGCCGAGCCGTGCTCCAAAAGCAGGCGATGGGCGAGGTCGATCATCGCCGTCTCCCGGACGTCTTCCGCTTCCACGCGGCCGCCTGTCATCGGCATCCCTCCGCTTTTTCATTCTATCCGCAAGCGCCGGGCCGTCAATCCTCCGCCGACCGGACGTCTGACGGTCCCGCCGCAGCGGGCCGTCCCTCCGCCGGCCGGCCGCTTTCCGCCGGGACGCCGAGCTCGCCCAGAAGGAGCCGCGTCTGGGTGGCGATAAACCGCTCGATCGAATATTGTTTGCGAAGCGCCCAGCGGCGAAACGCCCACATCTCCGCCAGGACCACGATGTTTTCCGCCATGAGGTCGATGTCCTCCTCGGCGATGCGAAACACCCCCTGCGCCCGGCCGGCCCGAAGCAGGCGGGCGAAGAAGGCGACGATCTCCGCCTCCCGCCGGAGGACGTCCTTGAGCGCTTCCGGAAGGAGCGACTTCGACTCCTGGTAGATGAGGAGCACCTCGTCGTCCATGGCGTCGACGACCCGGATGAGCCGCTCGATGGCCAGCCGAAGGAGCGCGTCCGGCGGCGCCTCGAGCGCCTCCAGCGGCTCTAACCCTTCCCGCATCCGGGCGTTGATGTCGTAGCAGACGAGGTAGAGGACGTCTTCCTTGGACGAGATGTACTCGTACAGCGTGCCGATGCTGAAGCGAGACGCCTGGGCGATCTCCCGGGTCGTCGTCCGGTGAAACCCTTTTTCGATAAACAGGCGGACGGCGGCCCGGACGATCTGCTCCCGGCGCATCTCCACCAGCCGTTCGTCCTTGACGAACGTCGGGATGTCCTTCGGGCCGCTCACGGCCACCCCTCCTTTGCGGTCGGACGCCCGCCGCGGGCGATGCCCGCCGGGCCGCGGTCGCCCGTCGACCGCGCCGGACGACGGGCGTCAGTCGACCCGGACGAGGACGGCGTCGCCCTGGGCGGAGCCGCTGCAGATGGCGGCGATGCCGTAACCGCCGCCCCGGCGCCGAAGCTCCCGGATGAGCGTCAGGAGAATCCGGGCGCCGCTTGCGCCGATCGGGTGCCCGAGGGCGACGGCGCCGCCGTTCGGATTGAGGCGATCGGCGAAGTCCTCGTCGGTCAGACCCAAAAGCCGCCCGGAGATGATCGGCACCGCGGCGAACGCCTCGTTGATCTCGAGGACGGCGATGTCGGACAGGCGAAGGCCGGTCTTCTGGAGCAGCCGCTCGATCGCCCGGGCGGGGGCGGTGGCGATGTACGGCGCCTCTTCCGCCACCTGGGCGTAGCCGACGAGACGGGCCAGCGGACGCACCCCCCGCTCCGCCGCCGCCTCGCCGCTCATGAGGACGAGGGCGGCGGCGCCGTCGTTCACCCCGGGGGCGTTCCCGGCGGTGATCGTCCCGTCGGCGTCGAAGACCGGCGCAAGCGCCCGGAGCTTTTCGAGACTCGTGTCGGGCCGCGGCGCCTCGTCCCGCTCGACCCGGACCGTGCCCCCCTTCGGCTGCGGGACGGCGACCGGGACGATCTCTTCGGCGAACTTCCCTTCCTCCGTCGCCCGAACCGCCCGGCGGTGGCTTTCGAGGGCGAAGGCGTCCTGCGCTTCCCGGCTCACGCGGTACTCCCGCGCGACGCGGTTCGTGTGCTGGGCCATGTGGACGCCGTGGAAGGCGCACGTGAGCCCGTCGTAGACCATCAGGTCGAGGAGCACGCCGTCGCCCATCCGGAGGCCTTCCCGTGCCCGGGGGACGGCGTACGGCACGTTCGACATCGACTCCATGCCGCCGGCGACGACGACGTCGGCGTCGCCGGCCTTGATGCTCTGGGCGCCCAGGGTGACGGCCTTGAGCCCCGAGGCGCACACTTTGTTCACCGTCACCGACGGCGTCGACCACGGAAGCCCCGCCAGGCGGGCCGCCTGCCGGGACGGGATCTGGCCGGCGCCGGCGGTGAGCACCATGCCCATGAGCACTTCGTCGACGTCGGCGCCGTCCACGCCGGCCTCCTCGAGGGCGGCCCGAATCGCCGCGGCCCCGAGCTCGACGGCCCTTAAGGGCTTGAGCGCCCCCTGAAAGCGCCCGAACGGCGTCCGCTTCCCGGCGACGATGACGACGTCCCGCATCGCCCATGCCTCCTTCCTCTCGTCCCGTGCCTCCATCTCGCCCTCCGGCCCGCCGGCGGCCGGATGACCGACCGGCCGATCCGGCCCGGCGGGCGGACCGGACGTTCCCGGGCGTTCGCCGCGCGGGTTGGCGCCCGACCGGGCGTTCGGCCCGTCCGAGGGCTGAAGCGGCGCCTAGGAGACCCGGGCTTCCGCCTCCGGCGCTTTGTCCAAAAGCCCGAGGGAGCGGGCAAGAAGCTCGACGACGTCGTACGCTTCCGCCTCCGCCTCTTTTTGCTTGAGACCGTCTTCCATCATCGTCAGGCAGTACGGACAGGCGCTCGCGATGAGGCCGGCGCCGGTCTTTAAGGCCTGCTCCGTCCGAAGGCGGTTGACGCGGATCCCCTCCCGCTCCTCCATCCACATGAGGCCGCCGCCCGCGCCGCAGCACATGGCGTTTTCCCGGCTCCGATCCATCTCCACGAGCCGAACGCCGGGGATCGCCCGGAGGATCCGCCGCGGCGCCTCGAAGATGCCGTTGTAGCGGCCGAGGTAGCACGAGTCGTGATACGTCACCGTCTTATCGACGGGACGGGTCGGGACGAGCTTCCCTTCGTCGATCAGCCGGGCAAGGAGCTCCGTGTGGTGGACGACCTCCCCCTGCCAGCCGAAGTCGGGATATTCGTTTTTAAAGACATTATAGGCGTGCGGATCGAAGGTGAGGATCTTCTTCACGCCGTAGCGCTCGAAGGTGCGGATGTTTTCCTCGGCGAGCTGCTGGAACAAAAACTCGTTCCCGAGCCGCCGGACGGTGTCGCCGGAGTTTTTTTCTTCTTCCCCGAGGACGGCGAAGTTCACGCCGGCGTGGTTTAAGATTTTCACCAGCGCCCGGGTGATCTTCGTGCTCCGGGCGTCGTACGAGCCCATCGAGCCGACCCAGAGGAGGTATTCGAAGTCGGGGTTTTCCTTCACCGTCGGCGCGAGGCCGGCCTCCGCCTGCTTCCGCCAGGCGAGGCGCTCCGCCTTGCTGATCCCCCACGGGTTGTGCTGCCGTTCGATGTTCTGCATGGCCCGGGCGGCCTCCGGCGGCATCGATCCTTCGGTCATGACGAGGTAGCGCCGGAGGTCGATGATCTTGTCGACGTGTTCGTTCATCACCGGGCACTGGTCCTCGCAGTTCCGGCACGTCGTGCAGGCCCAGATCTCCGCCTCGCCGATGACGTCGCCGGCGAGGTGCCGGGCGAACACCTCCGCCCGAAGCGCTTCGTCGCCCCGGGCGAGGCGGACGCCCCGGGTGGTCGCAAAAAGCGCCTCCGGCAGCCACGGCGAGCGGGAAGTGACGGCGGCGCCCTTTTCCGTAAGATGGTCCCGGAGCTTGACGATGAGGTGCATCGGCGAAAGGGCCTTTCCGGTGTTCGACGCCGGACACATGCTCGTGCAGCGGCCGCATTCGACGCAGGCGTACAGATCGAGGAGCTGCTTCCGGGTGAAATCTTCGATCTTCGCCGCGCCGAACGTCTCCGCCGTCTCGTCGCTGAAGTCGATCGGCCGGAGCTTCGACGGCGGGCCGAGACGCCGGAGGTACGTGTTCACCGGCGCCAGAATGAGGTGCATGTGCTTCGACTGCGGGATGTAGACGAGGAAGGCGAGGAGATCGAGGAGGTGCAGCCACCAGGCGGCGTAAAAGGCCCCGGTCGCCGTCGACGGGCTCATGCCGGGGAAAAGGGCGGCGACGGCGCTCGCGACGGGCCGGTACGGGTCCCAGACGAGGCCGTGCATCCGGAGCTCGAAGGCGCCGGAGAGCATGAGGGAGAGGAGGAGCACCCCGAGAAAAAGGTAGACGAGGCCGGCCTTGAGCGTCGGCTCGAGCCGCCGGAGCCGCTCGATATAGCGCCGGTAGACGGCAAACAGGAGCGCGATGAGCACCCAAAAGACCGTCACGTCCTGCAGCCAGAGAAAGCCGGGGTAAAACGGCACCGGAAGGTGCGTCCCCGGGACGAGCCCCTTGAGAAAGAGGTCGATCGCCCCGAACTGGAGGATGATGAAGCCGTAGAAAAAGACGACGTGCATCAGCCCGCTCTTCCGGTCCTTGAGGAGCTTCTTCTGGCCGAAGACGTAGCGGACCACGCCCCGGATCCGCTCGCCCCGGTCGCCGGGAAGCGCTTCCGGCCGGCCGAGCCGGATGTAAGCGATTCGGGCGGCCAGGAGCCGGGCAAACTGCCAGACGGCGTAGCCGGTGACGAGGAGGAACAGAAGGGCGTTCACCACGAGCCACATCGCCGGTCGATCCCGCCTTTCTGCCGAATGAATGAGCATTCGCTCAAAGTTGTGCTTCTATTATAGCACGCTTCGGCGGCGGGACCAAAAGCCGATCAAAAGCTCCCGGACGATCTTCGCGGCGAGAACGGCCGTCCGCTCGGTCGGATCGTACGCCGGCGCCACTTCGACGAGGTCGGCGCCGACGAGGCGGACGCCGGCGGCGGCGAGGCGCCGGAGGGCGGAAAAAAGCTCCGCCGGCGATATCCCGTCCGGCTCCGGCGTCCCGGTGCCCGGGGCGTAGGCCGGGTCGAGGGCATCGATGTCCACGGTAAGATAGACCGGCCGTCCGGCGAGCTCCGGGAGGACCGCTTCGAGCGGCTCCGCGAGGGCAAAGGGGAAAAAGCGGAGGTCGGATCGGGCCGCCCGGAACTCCTCCGCCGTGCCGGAGCGGACGGCAAACGAAAAGACGCGCCCGCCGCCGACCGCCTCGGCGATCCGTCGGATGACCGTCGCGTGGGACAGAGCCTCCCCTTCGTACGCCTCCCGGTAGTCGGCGTGGGCGTCGATGTGGACGACGGCGAGGTCGGGGTACCGGCGGCGGACCGCCCGAACGAGGGGAAGACTCACGAGATGTTCGCCGCCCAGGGCGAACGGGACCTTCCCCGCCGCGACGAGGCCGGCGGCGACCGCCTCGAGCCGCTCGAGGGCGAGGGCGGTGTTCCCGAACGGCAGGGCGACGTCGCCGGCGTCGGCATACAGGACGTCGGCAAGGTCCCCGTCCAGGGCGGGGCTGTACGTCTCGAGGACGACCGACGCCCGGCGGATCGCCTCGGGGCCGAAGCGGGCGCCGGGGCGGAAGCTCACCGTCCAGTCCATCGGGGCGCCGAAGAGGACGACGGCGGCCTCCGCCTCCGCCTTCGACCCGAGGAAGCGGCGGCCGGATTCGGCCTCGGGGACGATCATCGGCCGCCCTCCCCGCCGGCCGGCGCGCCGGAGGCGAGGGCCGTCCCCCCGCCGGCGGCGAAGCCGTCGGCGAGAAGCCGCTCGACGAACCGCGGCAGGGCGAACGCCGCCCGGTGGATGGCCGGCGTGTAGTACCGGGTGTCGAGGTCGGGAATCCGCTCCGGCGGCACCGCGAGGGGATCGTGCCGGAGGGAGCCGAGCGTAAACGTCCAGAGGCCGCTCGGGTACGTCGGGATGTTGGCCACGTACAGCCGGGCGAGGGGAAACGTCCCGGCGATGGCGGCGAACGTCTTTTGCACGAGGGCCGGCTTGAACCACGGGTTGTCCGTCTGGGCGACGAAAAGCCCTTCCGGCCGGAGCGCCTTTTTGATGCCGGCATAAAAGCCCGCCTCAAAGAGCCGCACCGCCGGCCCGACCGGCTCCGTCGAGTCGACGAGGATGACGTCGTAGGCGGCTTCGGCCCGGGCGATGTGCTCGAAGCCGTCGCCGATCGTGATCCGGACCCGGGGATCGTCGAGGGCGCCGGCGATCGACGGCAGATACCGCCGGGACGCCTCGACGACCGCCCGATCGACCTCCACCAGAACGACTTCTTTCACGGCCGGGTGCTTGAGCACCTCCCGGACGGCGCCGCCGTCCCCGCCGCCGACGACGAGCACCCGCCGCGGCGCCGGATGGGTGACGAGGGCCGGATGGACGATCATTTCGTGGTAGACGAACTCGTCCCGCTCCGTCGTCATGACCATGCCGTCCAAGACGAGCATCGTGCCGAACGCCTCCGTCTCCAGGACGTCGAGGCGCTGGTACGGCGTCGTCTCGCTGTGAAGCGCCCGCCGGATGCGAGCGGTGATGCCGAAGCCTTCGGTCTGATGTTCGGTAAACCAGAGCTCCACGGTCCCGACCCCGCTCTCGTGAAAATCGCCCGGCCCTGCCGGGCTTTCAGAGCGATTATAATCGTTTCGTCCGCCGGCGCAAGGGCCCGGCGGCGCCCCGCTCGCCGAAGAACAAACGGCCGATGTCGCCGGGCGAACCGGCGGCCGCCGGACGGATCCGCCGCGGGACGTATGACCGGCGCCGCCGCCTCCCATACTGGAAGAAAAAGAAGGCGACTTGGCAGGACCGGTTTGGACCGGAAAGAAGGGAAGCGCGTGCGGCGGTTTTTCGGCATCGCCCGCGGGATCGCCAGGCTGATCGGGCTCGTCGGGCTCGGGCTCGCCGGGGTCGTCGTTTTTCTTTACGTGAACACCGGACCGCTTCCGCCGCCGGAGCGGCCGGGCATCGACTGGCGGTTTCGCGACGGGACGCCCCTTCCGGGCGGGGACGCGCCGGTCGAGGTGCCCCTTGCGGCGATCAGCCCGGCGCTCATCGAGGCGACGCTGGCGGTGGAAGACCGGCGGTTTTACCGGCACTTCGGCCTCGACCCGATCCGCATCGCCGGCGCCCTCGTCCACAACCTGCGGGCGGGTCGCCTGATGGAAGGCGGAAGCACGATCACGCAGCAGCTCGCCCGGAACGCCTATTTGAGCCACGAGCGGACGTGGAGCCGGAAGCTCCGGGAGGCGGTTTTGGCCCTCAAGCTCGAGCGGACGCTGACGAAGGAAGCCATTCTCGAACGGTACTTGAACACGATCTACTACGGCAACGGCGCCTACGGCGTCGAGGCGGCGGCCCGGCTTTACTTCGGCAAATCGGCCGCCGACCTCACCCTCCCCGAGGCGGCGCTCCTCGCCGGCATCCCCAAAGGGCCGGCGCTCTACGAGCCGTTCGCTCACCCGGAGGCGGCGCTGGCCCGGCGGCGGGAGGTGCTCCGGGCGATGGTCGACGCCGGCACCCTCTCGCCGGAGGAGGCGGACCGAGCCGCCGAGGCGCCGCTGGCCCTCGTCCGGCGCAAACCGGCGCCGGACCTTTACGGCTACGCCCGGGAGGCGGCCGTCCGGTTTCTCGAGGCCGAGCTCGGCCTCCCCCGGGCCGTCCAGCCGTACGCCGGCCTCACGGTGACCCTCACCCTGGACCCGAAGGCAATGCAGGCCGCCGAAGCCGCCCTCGCCCGGCGCCTCCCTGCCGGCGACGCCGACGGCCTCACGGCGGCGATCGTCGCCGCCGATCCGGCGGACGGCGGCATCCGGGCGCTCGTCGGCGGCCGGGACTTTCGCACCGAACCGTTCGACCGGACCGCCGCCCGCCGGCCTCCGGGGTCGGCCTTCAAGCCGATCGTCTACCTCGCCGCCCTCGAGGCCGGCATGACGCCGCTTTCCGTCGTCGACTCCAAACCGACGGTCTTCGTCTACGACGGCGGCCGGACGTACGCGCCGAAAAATTACGGCGACCGTTACTACGGGCCGATCACGATGCTCCGGGCCGTCAAGCGCTCCGACAACATTTACGCCGTCTCGGCCCTCATGGCCGCCGGTGCCGAGGCGGTCGTCCGGCGGGCGCACGACCTCGGCATCCGATCCCCGCTTCCGGCGGTGCCGGCCCTCGCCCTCGGCGCGCAGGGGGTGACGCCCCTCGAGCTCGCCGAGGCGTACACCACCCTCGCCGCCGGCGGCCTTCATGCGCCGCTTCACCTCGTCGAGCGGGTGGAAACGAAAGACGGCCGGGTCCTCTACGAGGCCCGGCCGAAACGGGAGCCGGCGGCCGATCCGGCGACGGTCTTCGTCCTCACCCGGCTTTTGGAGGGCGTCTTCGACGTCGGCGAAACGCCGGAAGCGATGGGGACGGCGGCCCTCATCGCCGCCGACATCCACCGTCCCGTCGCGGGAAAATCCGGCACGACGGCGACCGACGCCTGGATGGCAGGCTACACGCCGGATCTCGCCGTCGTCGTTTGGGTCGGTCGGGACGACGCCCGGCCGATCGACGACAGGATCGCCGGTCCGGTCGCCAAGCATCTGTTTGCGGACGTGCTGGAGGGGGCGCTTCGGGACGTCCCGCCGCACCTGTTCCCGATCCCGGACGGCGTCGCCGCCGCTTACGTCGACGAAGCGAGCGGGCGGGCGACGTGCGGCCGGGGAACGCTCGTCTATTTCGTCCGGGGCACCGAACCGCCGGCCCCGTGCGGTCTTGCGGCAGGCTCCGGGCCGGCCGAACGGGAAGGCCGGCCGCCGGCTCCTCCGGCCGAGCGGCGCGCATCGCTCATCGACCGGTTTCGGCAGCTGTTCGGCGACCCGATCTCCGGGCGCTAGCCTCCGGCGCCGGCGGCGCTTCCTCCCGGGCGGCGAGCCGTTTCGCCGCCTTTGGCTTCAGCCGGCGACGGCGGCGGAAAAGGCGGCGTAGGCGGCGCCGACGAGGCCGGCGTCGTTCCCGAGGGCGGCCCGGCGAATGTCGACCGCCGCCCGGTGCGCCGGCAGGACATGGGCCGAAAAGGCCGCCCACATCGCCGGCCGGAAGAAGGCCTCCGCCGACGCCAACCCGCCGCCGAGGAGGATCAAGGCGGGGTTCAACGCGTTCGCCAGCCCGGCCAAAGCGAGGCCGAGAAAGCGGCCGACGCGGTCGAAGGCCGCCCGGGCGACCGCGTCGCCGGCTTCCGCCGCCTGGGCGATCGCCACCGGGGAGAGGGGGCGGCCCGCCAGCGCCGACGGCTCCCCCCGGCGAAGGGCCGCCTCGACGTGCCGGACGAGAGCCGTCGCCGACGCTTCCGTCTCCAGGCAGCCGACGGCGCCGCAGCCGCAGCGGACGCCGGCCGGATGGACCGGAAGGTGACCGATCTCGCCGGCCAGGCCTCGCGCCCCCCGGAGGAGGCGGCCGCCGCTCAAGACGGCGCCGCCGACGCCGGTGCCGAGCGTGACGAGGAGGACGTCGTCGACGCCCCGGGCGGCGCCCCGCCACCGCTCCCCGAGGAGTGCGGCCCGGGCGTCATTTTCCAGCGCCACCGGCCACGGCAGCGCCTCGGCGAACAGCGCGCCGGCCGGGACGTCGGCCCAGCCGAGGTTCGGGGCGAGGGCGACGGTCTTCGTCTCCGGATCGACAAGGCCCGGGATGCCGATGCCGACGCCGGCGAGGGCCGGGGCGGCCTCTCCGGCGAGGAGCGCCTGAAGCCCTTCGGCGATGGCGGCGACGACCGCCGGAGGGCCGCCGGCTTTCGGCGTCGAGCGCTCGTGCCGGAGGACGATGTCGCCCGCTTCGCTCACAAGGCCAAACTTGATCGACGTGCCGCCGAGATCGACGGCGAGGGCGTAGCGCATCGCGTCCCTTCTTTCTCGAGCAACCTGACTCAGCCTTTCGGACGGAGGGCAGACGTTCGGAGACCGGGGGCGTTCCCCGGCGAAGGCCGGCCCGCGCCGCCGGCGCCGGGCGCTACAGACCGTAGCGGGCCCGAAGGGCCGAAAAGGCCGCCTCCACCACCGCCTCCAGGGGCGCCCCGGCGTCGACGACGATGAACCGTTCCGGGGCCTCCCGGGCCAGCCGGAGGTAGCCGTCCCGGACGCGCCGGTGAAAGGCCGGCGGCCGGCGGTCGAAGCGGCTCGCCGCCCGGCGCCGATCGGCGGCCAGGCGCCGGAGCGCCTCGTCCGGATCGAGGTCCAGAAGGACGGTGACCGCCGGAAAGTAGTCCCCGACGGCAAACGCATTGATCGCCCGGACCGCCTCCACGCCGGCGCCGCCGACAAGCCCCTGGTAGACGAGCGAGGAGTCGATGTAGCGGTCGACGAGGACGAAGCGCCCGGCGGCGAGCGCCGGCGCGATGATTTCCCGGACGTGAAGCCGGCGGGCGGCCGCAAAGAGAAGGGCCTCGGCGCCGGCATCGAGCGCCTCCCCGGCCTCGTCCAGGAGGAGAGCGCGGATCTTCTCCGCCAGGGGCACGCCGCCCGGCTCCCGGGTCCGCACGACGGCGTGGCCGAGGGCCTGAAGGCGCGCCGCCAGCCGTTCGGCGACGGTCGTCTTGCCGGCCCCTTCGATCCCTTCCAGCGCGATCAGCCGCTCATGGACGGTAATCGTCGACGCCTCCTTCGGTCCCTTGTCCGATCATCCCAATTTGTTTATCATAGCATAAGAATTCGGCCGCCGACGATGGTCCGGTCGGCCTAACGGAGTCGTCGCGATGTCGCCCGATCGAGAGTTCCCGCTGGCCGCCGGGCAGAAGGGGCCGGACGACGATCCGGCGCTGGACGCCTGGCGGGCCTTTTTTGAGGCGGGCGATCCCCGGCCGCCGGTTCGCCCGACGGTGCTCGCCCTCTGGCGGGCTTACGCCGGGCAGGATGTCGCCGGAGAGCCGCTTCGACGCTACGATGTCGCCCCCCCTGCGCCCGGCTTCGGCCGCCTGCTCGACGCCGCCGCCCGCGCCGCCGAAGAACGCCTTGCGGCGGCGTGGCGGCCGTTTTGGCTCATCGCCGACGCCGCCGGGCGCGTGCTCGCGGTTTCGCCGGCCGATCACCCCCTCACCCGACGGCCGTACGGCCTCCGGCCGGGCCTGAAGCGGGGGGGATCGTATCCGCCGACGGCGCTCGACGCCGCCCTTAAGCGGGAGCGGGCCGCCTGGCTCGTCGGCGCCGAACACCCGCACCGGCTGTTCCACCGGTGGACGAGCCTCGCCGGCCCGGCGGTCTCGGGTTCAGAGGCGGACTTCAGCCCCCTGGGCGGCGCCGCCTTCCTCGAGCTGATGCTCGACCGCGCGGCGCCGGTCGACCGGGCGCTCGACGCCTGGGCCGCCGCCCATCGGGCGCTTGGTCAGGCCGCCGCCCCCGCCGATCGGGCCGCCGCCCTCGCTCGGGACGTCGCCGACCGGCTTCGGAACCCGCTGGCCACGGTCATGGGGTACTTCGCCGCCCATCCCGAAGCCCTCTCCCCGCCGTGGCGGGCGCCGGTCGCCGAAGCGCTCCAGGCGATGCAGGCGACGCTCGACCGCATGACGCTGGTCTACGCGCCGGAGGCGCCTAGGCCCGAGGTCCTCGTCCTGCTTCCGGCGCTTGAGCGCTGGCGGGCGGAGCGGCCGGATCCGGAGGCGGTGGCCGTAAGCGGCGAAGGGAAGCGGCCGGCGTGGGTCGACCGCCGGCAGCTTCTTGCCGCCCTCGATCTCCTCACCGACGCCGTCCGGGACGCCTCGCCGGACCCCCTCCGGATCACGGTGGCCGAGGAAGGGCGGGGGCTTGTGATCCGCCTTCCCGCCGCGCCGGTCGGCGGAGCGGTCCGGGAGGCGGTCGGCGCCCTCCGGCGGCTGGTCGCCGCCTGCGGCGGCACCTCCGCCCTCGTCGGGGAGGGCGGCGGGCTCCTCCGCCTTTCGTTTCCGCCGCCGCCGGAACCCGACGCGACCCGTCGGGCGGCGTTCAGTCGTCGGTGACGCGGGTGAGGACGTCGAAGCGGTCGCCGGCCGCCCGCAGGCGCTCGCTCCCGCCGAGGACGGCGATCCGGCCGTGGGCGAGGACGTCCCGGACAAGCGGCGCGAGGCGGCGGATGTCCTCCGGCGTCGTGGCGAGGATCTCCGCCCGCTCGGCGTTGAGGGTCGCCTCGTCGAGGCCGGCAAGATAGAGATAATCGCCCCGCTCGCCTTTCATCGCCGGCGTCAGGGGCCGGTCGAGGCGGCTTACGGTGCCCAGGATGAGCTTGGTCATCTCCCGCCCGTCGGCGGAAAACCGCTCGATGAAGGCCGGCGCCTCGTCGAAGACGGCCAGCGTCTCGTCGAGGTGCGGATCGCGGTAAGAGGCGAAGGCCACGTTCCCGCTCCGGTCGAAGGTGACGAAGCTCCCGTAGGCGCCTCCCTGGACCCGGACGCGATTCCACAGGTAGTCGTAGGTAAGGAGCGTCCGGAGCACTTCCAGCCGGCCGGTGTACCCGTAGCCGAGGGTCCGGAAGTTGTACCCCTTGGCGACGTACTGGACCTTTGCCGCCGAAAGAAGGCCTTCGCTCCTCAGGCGGCCGACCTCCGGCGGCGGCGCCGGCCGGGGCGGCGTTCCTTCCGGCAGGGCCTCGAGGAAGGCGGCGTACGCCGCCCGATACGCCGGGGCGTCGTCCGGATCGACGGTGACCGAGCCGAGGAGGGCGGCCCGGCGGACGGTCCGGTGCAGGAGGCCGTCCAGCCCCTCGACGACGTCCCGAAACGCCCGCTCATCCTTGAGCCAGCCTTTGAGCGCGTGAAAATAGGCGATGCCGCCGGTAAGATCTCGCACCCTGGCCGCCGGCGAAAAGAGGGCGAGCATCCGCCCCGCCGCGACGAGGTGGCCCCGGTCGTACAGGCTCATTTCGAGGCGGGAGGCCTGTTCGTCGAAAAGCTCCCGGACCCGCCGGACGTCATCGAAGCGGCTTTCGGTGAGGATTTCCCGGACGAGGGCGAGCGCCTCGGGCAGCTTCGGCCGAAGCGCCTTGAAGCGGACGACGAGGTACGGCGTATAGCCCGAGCCGTCCGCCCGCTCGATCGTCTCGACCGACGCCCGGAAGCCGCCGGTGGCGAGGTCAAGGGCGGTGGCGAGTTCGCCGTACGTCCGCCGGCGGGTGCCTATGCGGCCGAGGAGGGCGCTTAAGGCCGACGCCCGGGGAAGGTCGTCCGGGGCGACGTCGGCGAGGGAAAAATAGAGGCTGCCGTAGGCGACGCCGTTCGTCGAAAGCGCGTGCACGAGGAGCGTCGTCCCGGCGACCGTCTCCGCCGCCGTCGGAATCGGCTCGACGGTCTTCGGCACCTCGTCGAGGGAGAGGATCGGAATCGCCTTTAAGGCTTCCGGATCGTCCGGCGTCGTCTGGCGCCGAAGCAGCGCTTCCGTCTCGGCGACGAGGGCCGCCTTTTCCGCTTCGGAGAGAGACGCTTTCCGCTCGGCCAGGGATTTTTCGAGGGTCGCCTGCTTTTCTTCCTCGAGCCCGGGCGTCGCTTCGAGGGCGAGTCGGACCCGATGCTCGTTGGCAAGAAGCCGCGTCCGGAGGAGCCGCTCGAAGTAGCCGTGGGGCGCCTCCCGCTTGATCGTCTCCAGGGCCGGTTCCCAGCGGAGCGGCGCCAGCGGGTCGCCGTCGTAAAGCCACGTCGTGAGGGCGGAAAGGAGATAGACGAGCCCCTTCGGGTAACCGCGAAAATCCGCCTCCCGGAGCTGGAATTCCTTCCGGGCGATCGCCCCTTCGACGAGCTTCGGCGGAAGCCCCGCCGCCGCGAAGCGCGAAAGCATTTCCCGGACGGCCGCATCGAACCGCTCGAGATCCTCCCGCCGGGCGCCCTTGGCGACGACGGCAAACAGGGGCTGCCGGAGCGCCGGCTCGTAGAGGCCGAAGACGTCCCGGCCGAAGCCCGCCCGGAGGAGGGCCTCTTTGAGGGGCGCCGCCGGGCTGTCGAGGAGGATGTAGCTCAGGATGTCGAAGGCGAGGGCCGTCTCGACGTCAAGGGCGTCGTGGGCGGCGAAGCCGACGGCGAGAAAATCCTTGTCGGTCGGGTCGTCCCCCGCCGGGATCGCGTACGGCGCGCGAACCGTCTTGGCGGTGGCGAAGGGCATCTGGCGGAGCGGGGCGGCGCCTGCGGGTCGGCGGCCGAACGCCGCGAGGTAGTCGTCGGCGAGCTTTTTGAGCGCCGCCTTGAGGTCGAGGTCGCCGTAGAAGAAGAAATACGCGTTGGACGGATGGTAATACGTGTCGTGAAAGCGGACGAACTCCTCCTGCGTGAGCGTCGGGATGACGTCGGGGTCGCCGCCGGCGTCGAAACGGTACGGCGTATCCGGATAGAGGGCGCTCTGAAGCGCCTGGTAGAGGACGCTCTCCGGCGAGGAGTAGGCGCCCTTCATTTCGTTGTAGACGACGCCCCGGATGAGAAGGGGGTCTTCCGGCCGGCGGAGTTCGTAGTGCCAGCCTTCCTGTTTTAAAATCATCGGATCGTTTTTGAGGTTGGGGAAAAACACCGCGTCGAGGTAGACGTCCATCAGGTTCCAGAGGTCTTTTTCGTTTCGGCTTGCGACGGGGTAGACGGTCTTGTCCGGATAGGTCATCGCGTTCAAAAACGTATTCAGCGATCCTTTCGCCAGCTCGACGAACGGCTCCTTGAGGGGGTACTTCCGAGAACCGTTCAACACCGAATGTTCGAGGATGTGCGGCAGGCCGTTGGACGAGGCCGGCGGGGTGCGGAAGGCGACGGCGAACACTTTGTTGTCGTCGTCGGCGAGGAGGGCCAGCACCCGCGCCCCGGTCGGCCGATGCACGAGCCGGAGGGCCAGCGCCGGAATCTCTTCGACCGTCTCCTCGGCTTCGAGGACGAAGCCGGCCCACTCGGCCGGCCAGTCGATCGGCTGCATGCGTCCACCCCTTTTCCTCATCGCGGTGGCGTCGATCATACATAGTGTGAACGGAAAGGTTTGCCTTATGCCGCCTGAGAGCCCCGGCGGCCGACGGGAAGAAAAAGGGCCCGCCCCCGGCCGGACCCCGGACGGCGGGCTCCGTCAGGCGTCCGGCTCCGCCGCCTCTCCCGGCTCCGGCGCCGCCGCGTGGGGCCGGATGCGGGTCTGAAAGCGGCTCCGACGGCCGCCGTCTTCCGCCGGCGGATCGGCCGCCTTTTTCCGAACCGTTCCCGTCAGGGACGCCCCTTCTTCCACCGCGAGGACGGCGTACTCCACCGTCCCCTCGATGTCGGCGGTCCGCTCGAGGACGAGCGCTTCCGCGACGAACAGATCCCCGCGAACCTTGCCGGCGATGTGGGCTTCCCGGGCCCGGACCGTCCCGTGCACCTGTCCGGTGGCGCCGATCGCGAGCGCCCCCTCGACGGTGACGTCGCCTTCGACGGTGCCGTCGATCCGGACCGCCGCGGTGGCGAACAGATGGCCTTCGAGCCGCGTGCCGGCGTCGATGACCGTCATGCCCGCCGGCGACTCAGTCCTGGGCTTCTCCCGCTTCCACACGGATCTCCCCTCCCAGATACGGCGCCGGGTCGACCGGGCGGCCGTAGCGGCGCACTTCGTAGTGCAGATGCGGTCCGGTGCTCCGGCCGGTGTTTCCCATGCGGCCGATGACCGCCCCCTTGTCCACCGTTTCGCCGACCCGGACGGCGATCGCCGACAGGTGGGCGTACACCGTCGAGAGCCCCCCTCCGTGGTCGATCTCGACCATCAGGCCGTAACCGCCGTCCCGTCCGGCAAAGACGACCGTCCCCTTCGCCGTCGCGACGACCGGCGTCCCGACGGCATTGGCAAAATCGACGCCTTCGTGAAAGCGCTGCGTTCGCGTAAACGGATCCGGGCGAAAGCCGAACCCGCTCGTCACCCGGCCGGCCGCCGGGGCGATGTCCGGCGTCCGGCGCAAGCGTTCCCGATACGCTTCGACTTCCGCCGCCGTCTCCTCGATCGCCGCCCCCTGGGCGGCGGCCGCCTTTTCGAGGGCGGAAAGCCCCCGCTCCGCCGCCTCGACGAGCGCCGAAGCCGGCGGCGCGCCGGCCGCGAGCGGCCGGGCGGTGAGGGCGGCGATCCGGGCCGTCTCCCGCTTGGCCGCGAGGAAGACCGCCTGCCCCTTCGCGGGCGCCTTCGAAGTCGGCGGCGCGATCGATTTCAACCGTTCGTCGTTCGTTTCGACGGTTTCTTCCAGCCGGCGAAGCCGCTCGAAAAGCTCCTCATACCGGCTCCGGAGGGTGCGGTTTTCATCCCGCAGACGATCCGACTCTTCCGCCGCCTGCCGGACCGCCTGCCGGCTTTCGCCCCGGACGGCTTCGAGCCGCGCCTCGGCCGCCAAAAGCGCCTGCCGGCTCCAGACGAACGCCAACACGGCCAGGGTGAAGCCGAGCCAAAAAAGCGCGACCCCGCCCAGCGCCAGGGCCAGCATCCAGCCGCGGAGGCGGACGTGGCGGATCTCGCCGGCATCCCCCGGGACGATCTGCACGTGCCACGGCCGACCGAGGCGCCGGACGAGCGCCTTCAGGCGTCTCATCGAGCTCCTCCTTCCCAAACGGAAGGAGTTCGACAAAAAAAGAAAGACTCCTTCCCTGAGAAGGAGTCTTTTTTTGCAAGATGGATCGACCGGCGCCGATCCGTCGTCCCGCGCCGCCGCCGGGCGTCATCCTTCCCGAGCCGCTTCGGCCACGAGCGCCTCGAGGGCGATCTCGACCATCTGCCGAAACGTCCGTTCCCGTTCCTCGGCCGTCGTCTCCTCCCGGGTGACGAGATGATCGCTCACCGTAAGGACCGAAAGCGCCTGGGCCCGGAACTTGTGGGCGAGGGTGTAGAGGGCCGCCGTCTCCATCTCCACCGCCAGCGTGCCGTAGGCGATGAGCGCCTGAAGCGGCCGGTCGTCGTCGGCGTAGAAGCTGTCGGTCGTAAAGACGTTGCCGATCTTCACCGGCACGCCGAGGGCGCGGGCCGCGGCGTCCGCCGCCTGAAGCAGCCGGAAGTCGGCCGTCGGGGCGTAATCGATCCCGTAAAACCGGAGCCGGTTCATCTGCGAGTCCGTCGCCGCGCCGACGGCGAGGACGACGTCCCGGAGCTTGAGCTCCGGCTGGAGCGCCCCGCACGTGCCGACGCGGATGAGGCGCCGGGCGCCGTAGTCGCGGAGAAGCTCGTGGACGTAGATCGAGATGGACGGCATCCCCATGCCCGTCCCTTGGACCGACACCGGCACCCCCTTGTAGGTCCCGGTGTAGCCGAACATGTTCCGCACCCGGTTGTACTGAACGGCGCCTTCGAGGTACGTCTCGGCGATCATCTTCGCCCGGAGGGGATCGCCGGGGAGCAGCACGTTCGGCGCGATCGCCCCGGGCTCGGCCCCGATGTGAATGCTCAAGCCCCTGCCTCCTTTCCCTCCGGCGGCCCGCCGGCGCCCGGCGCCGGAGCGCCGCCCCCTTGAAGGTAATCAAGCGCCGCCTCCGCCGCCCGGCGACCGCTTTCGGCGACGTCGGGGAGCCCGACGCCGTCATAAGCGCTCCCGGCGACGAAGATGCCGGGAAGCGTCCGTTCGAGGGCCGCCCGGAGCGCCGAGAGGCGCTCCCGGTGGCCGACGCCGTACGCCGGCATCGCCGCCCGCCACCGGCTGACGAGGACGCCCGCCGGGGGTCGGCGGACGCCGGACGTCTCCTGGAGAAACGAAAGCGCCGCCGCCTCGAGCTCGGCATCGGTGAGCCGCTCGGCGACGTCGGTCGTGGCGTCGCCGAAGTAGACGCGAAAGAGCGCCCCGCACGGCGGCGTCGTATGGGGCCACTTGCGCGTCGTCCAGGTCACGGCGGTGATCGCCGGTCGCCCGTCCCGGGCGACGACAAACCCCGACCCCGGCGGGAGCGCCGAGAGGGCGGCCGCCTCGGTCCAGACGGCAACGTTCGCCACCGAGGCGTACGGCGTCCCCGCTTCGAGGGGCAAAAACGCCTCTCCCGCCGGCCCCAAAAGCGCCCGGGCCGCCGCCGCCGGCACCGCCAAGATGACCGCCTCGGCCCGGATCGCCTCGCCGCCCTCCAGGGCGACGGCGTACGCCGACCCCTCCTTTCGGATCGCCACGGCGCCGCGGCCGGCGATGAGGCGGGCGCCCCCGGCGGCGAGGGCGGCCGTCAGCGCCTCGACGACGGTCAAAAGGCCGCGCCGGAAGCTCACGAACGTCGAGCTTTGGACCGCCTCCGGCCACGGGGGATCGATCGCCGGCGGCCGCTCCCGCGGCCCGGTGAGCATCGTCCGGAGCAGGCTCCCGTGGCGGGCCTCGAGGGCCTTCAGGTGCGGAAACGTCGCCAGGACGCTCAGCCGGTGCACGTCTCCGGCGTAGATGCCGGATAGGAGCGGGCCGGCGAGGCGATCCGTCACCTCCCGGCCAAAGCGGCGGGTCAAAAAGGCGCCGAGGGCCTCATCGCCGGCCGGGCCCCGGGGGAGAAAAAGCTCGAGGGCCGCCCGGGCCTTTCCCCGAAGGCTCAGAAGGCCCGTACGGACGAGCGGCCCGAGCCGGGTCGGGATGCCCGTCGCCATCCCTTCCGGGAGCGGGTGCAGACGGCCGCGGAAGAAGACGTACGCCCCGCGGCCTTCGGGCCCGGTGCCGACCGCCTCGCCGTCCAAGCCGAGGGCGGCGACGAGCCGCCGGGCGGCCGGCTTCCGGGCAAGGAACGAATCCGGTCCCCGCTCGATGACGTAGCCGTCCCGGCGGACGGTGTCGATCTTGCCGCCGAACCGCGGCGAACGCTCGACGACGACGACCTCCGGCAACCGCTCGGCCGGAAGGCGCCACGGCGCGCCGGCAGCCGGCGACAGGGCGTACGCCGCCGCGAGGCCGGCGAGCCCGCCGCCGACGACGACGACCCGCGTCATGCCTCCCACGCCCCGAGCACGGCCTCGATCCGATCGGCGAGAAGGCCGATGAAGCGCGGATCATCGTCCGGCATCCGAATGCGCCGGACGTCGAGGCCGAGCCGCTCCCCTTCGGCCCGGGCCTCGATGTCGAGGTCGTAGCAGATCTCGAGGTGTTCCGTGACAAACCCGATCGGAGCGACGAGGACGCCGCCGTAGCCTTCGGCCCGAAGGGCCGGCAGCACCTCCCGGATGTCCGGCCCGAGCCACGGCTCCGGCGTCTGCCCGGCGCTCTGGAAGGCAAACGTCCAGTCGGCGACGCCGGCGGCGGCGGCGACGAGCCGGCTCGTCGCGAGGAGTTCCGCCTCGTACGGGTCATTCATCGCCCGGATGCGCGCCGGCAGGCTGTGGGCGGAAAAGACGACCTTCACCTTCGAGGCCGGCGGAAAGGCCCGGAGCGCCTCGACGACCCGATCCCGGAGGAGGGCGATGAGGGCCGGATCGTCGCCGTAGCGCTCGATAAAGCGGGCGGCAAGTCCGGCGGCGTCGGCCGCCTTTTGGGCGCGGGCGAAGTATTCGCCGACCGACAGGGCCGAATAATGCGGGGCGAGCACCAGGCCGACAACCCGCCGCACGCCGGCGGCCCGAAGGGCCTCGACGCCGTCTTCGATGAACGGCGGGGCGTGCTTGAGGCCGAGCCGGACGACCATCGCCCCCGGACGGCGGGCTTCCAGGACGTCCGTGAGCGCCCGAACCTGCCGTTCGGTGTTTTCCCGGAGGGGAAACGTGCCGCCGATCGCCCGGTAGCGGCGTTCGAGATCGCGAAGCTCCCCCTCCGACGGCCGGCGGCCGCGGCGGATGTGGGTGTAGTACGCTTCGATTTCCGCAAAGCTCCGGGGCGTGCCGTAGGCCATGACGAGCACGCCGATCGGTTCCTTCACCGCGCTTCACCTCGCTCTGGCCCATCCCCGGCTCCGGCCGAAGGCCCCCCGGCCGCCGGCGGTCCGCCGGCCGCCGAACCTTCGCCGACCCGCCGGCCGGCGAGGCGCTCGGCCGAATATTCCTGGACGGTGGCGACGAGGTCCCGCACCGCCTCGAGTTCCGCCTCGGGGTAGAGGCCGTGGCCGAGGTTGAAGATAAACCCCGGCGCCTGAAGGCCCGCGTCGACGACCGTCCGGGCGTAGGCCCGCCGGACGTCCGGCGGCGCCTCCAGCCAGAGGGGATCGTAGTTCCCTTGCAGGGCAAACCGACCGTTCAGGCGGCGATTGGCCTCGGCCAGGGGCACCCGCCAGTCGACGCCGACGACGTCGATCGGAAGCGCGCGGAGAAGCGGCAAAAGCTCGCCGGAGGCGACGCCGGGAAAATATATCTTCACCGCCGGGCGGCCCGCCAGAGCCTGAAAGATGCGCCGGACGTACGGCAGCGCATACCGCTCGTAGTCGACCGGCGCCAGGTGCCCGGCCCAGGAATCAAACAGCTGCACCGCATCGGCGCCGGCGTCGAGCTGCGCCTCGAGGTAGCGGACGGTCATGGCGGTGAGCGCTTCCATGAGCTCGGTCCACACGTCCGGGGCCCGCAGCATGAGCCGCTTCGTCTCCCGGTACGTCCGGGTCGGACGCCCCTCGATGAGGTAGCTCGCCAGCGTAAACGGCCCGCCGGCAAAGCCGATCAGCGGCACGGAAAGCGATCGTTTGACGAGCCGGATCGCCTCGAACACGCCGGCGACCGCCGCCGGATCGAAGGCGCCGAGGGCCCGGACGTCCTCGGTGGAGCGGATCGGCCGCTCGACGACCGGGCCCACCCCGGCGACGATGTCGTACGAAAGGCCCACGCCTTCGACCGGCGTCATGATGTCGGCGTAGAGGATGGCGGCGTCGACGCCGAGCTTTTTCACCGGAAGGGCGGTGAGCTCCGCCGCCACCTCCGGCAGGCGGGCGATGTCTTTGAACGAAAGGCGGCCTTTCAAGGCGTGATACTCCGGGTCGTACCGCCCGGCCTGGCGCATGAACCAGATCGGCGTCCGGTCGACCGGCACCTTCCGGGCGGCCCGGAGAAAGCGATCGTTCATCGCAATCGGCCCGTCGCTCCTTTCTCCGTCCGCCCCTTATCTTATCACGTTTCAACGCCGTTTTGCCCGCCCGGCGCCAAACGTTGCCCCGTCCCGAGCTTCCGGCGGAGCGAGGCGAGTTCGATCGCCGTCATCGCCGCCCGTTCGCCGGCGTTTCCCGCCTTCGTCCCGGCCCGCTCGAACGCCTGCTCCAGCGTATCCGTCGTGAGCACCCCGAAAGCGACCGGCACGCCGGTGGCGGCGATGACGCTCTGGATGCCGGAGGCCGCCCCGCCGGCGACATAATCAAAGTGGGCCGTCGCGCCGCGGACGACGGCCCCGAGGGCGATGAGGGCGTCGTAGCGCCCGGAGCGGGCGAGCATGCCGATCGCCCACGGAAGCTCAAACGCCCCCGGTACCCAGACGACGTCGATGCGGTCCGGATCGGCGCCGTGCCGCCGAAGGGCGTCCAAGGCCCCGCTTAAAAGCGCTTCGGTGATGAGGCCGTTGAAGCGGCTTACGGCGATGCCGAAGCTGAGCTCCCGGGCGTCGTAGTCGCCTTCAAACGTCCGCACCGAACTCCCCCTCTCCGAAACTTCTCTGCGCCTGCGACGGCCGGCCGCCGCAGACGGCGCATGCCGGCCCCCTTTCTCCGGCTCAGAGCCAGTGACCGAGGCGAAGGCGCTTCGTCTCCAGGTAGCGGCGGTTGTGGGGCCCCGGCGCGACGACGAGGGGCTCCCGCCGGACGACGGCGATGCCGAGGGCTTGAAGCCCTCGGATCTTCGCCGGATTGTTCGAAAGCAGCGCGATCTTTGTCATGCCGAGGTCGACGAGCATCTCCGCCGCGACGGCGTAATCGCGGGCGTCGGCCGGAAAGCCGAGCTGGTGGTTCGCCTCGACGGTATCGAGGCCCGCGTCCTGAAGGGCGTACGCCCGGATTTTGTTCCCGAGGCCGATCCCCCGCCCCTCCTGCCGGAGATAGAGAACCGCCCCGCGGCCGGCGGCGGCCACCCGCCCGAGGGCCGCCTGAAGCTGCGGTCCGCAGTCGCACCGGAGCGAGCCGAACGCATCGCCGGTCAGGCACTCCGAGTGGATCCGGACGAGCGGCGGATCGATGCCTTCCGCCCCGCCCAAGCCGGCCGCTTCGGCGTCCGGCGCCGCGCCGGGGCGCACGGCCCCCGGTTCCGGGACAAGGGCGACGTGTTCCGCGCCGCCGGCCCGCTCCCGGTAGACGATGATGCGAAAATCGCCGGCTTCCGTCGGAAGCTTCGCCTCGCCGACCCGCTCGATCAGCGGGTCGACCCGCCGCCGGTAACGGACGACGTCTTCCACCGAGAGGACGGGAAGGCCGTGCCGGCGGGCAAACGCCTCCAGCGCCGCCCCCCGGGCCGGGCGGCCGTCTTCGTCCAGAATCTCGCAGATGACGCCGACCGGGGCGGCGCCGGCGAGCCGGGCAAGATCGACCGCCGCTTCCGTATGGCCCCGGCGGGCCAGGACGCCGCCGGGCCGGGCCCGCAGGGGAAAGATGTGTCCCGGCCGGAGGAAGTCGTCCGGCCCGGCGTCGGGCCGGGCGAGCGCCCGGAGCGTCGCCGCCCGCTCGTGGGCGGAAATGCCCGTCGTCGATTCCCGGGCGTCGACGGAGACGGTGAAGGCCGTCCCGAACGGGTCCGTCTCCGCCGCTTCGGGCACCATCGGGGGAAGCGCCAGCCGATCGGCGACTTCCGGCGCCATCGGCGCGCAGACGAGCCCCCGCCCTTCGGTGATCATGAAGTTGACCATCTCCGGCGTCGCCCGCTCGGCAAGGCCGACGAGATCGCCTTCGTTTTCTCGCCCTTCGTCGTCGACGACGATGACGAGGCCGCCGGCGCGGAGGCGCTCAAGCGCCGCCTCCACCTTCGCTTCGACCGCGGAAAAGGTCGCGCCTTCGCTCATTGTCCGATCCCTCCGGCGCCGTCCGGCCGGCCGAACAACCGCCTGTACGGGTCGAGGGCCCGGACGACCAGCTTCGCGATGAGATCGGCCTCCAGGTTCACCGGCGCGCCGACGCCCTTTTCCCCCAGGGTCGTCGCCGCCGCGGTGTGGGGGATGAGGGCCACCTGAAACGCCGTCCCCTCGACCGCCTGGATCGTGAGCGACACGCCGTCGACGGCGATGCTCCCCTTCGGGACGAGGTACGGCGCGAGGGCCGCCGGCGCTTCGATCCAGACCTCGGTGCCGGCCCCCGGGCCCGCCTCCGGCCGGACGGCGAGGATCGTGCCGATGCCGTCGACGTGTCCGGTGACAAAATGGCCGCCAAAGCGGCCGCCGGCGGAAAGCGCCCGCTCGACGTTGACCCGCCGCCCCGGCGCCGCCTCGCCCAAAGTCGTCGCCCGTTCCGTCGCCAAAACGACGTCGACGGCCACGCGCGCCCCCCGGACGTCGACGGCCGTCAGGCAGACGCCGTCGACGGCGAGGGAATCGCCGACGTGAATCTCCAGGCGTTCCGGGAGTTCAAGGAGAAGCCTCCGCCCGCCGGCGGGCTTCGGTTCGACCGCCCGAATCGTCCCGATCGCTTCGATCAACCCCGTAAACATCGCTCCGTCTCCTTCCCGGCCGAAGCGGCGGCCGACCCTCCGCCGGCCGCTTTTCATGGGCGGCGCCTCGCCGCTTCTTCCGTGCGACCGGATGAATCCTGCATAAACCGCGGCCGACCGGTGATGACGAGATCGTCGCCGAGCCGCTCGACCTCCAGCGCCTCAAGCGGCACCGCCGCTTCGAGGGGGACCGGCGGCCCGGCGAGGGTCGGAAGCCCGGCGCCCAGGATTTTCGGCGCCACGAACAGGCTGACGCGATCGACCGCCCGGGCCGCCCAGAAGGCTCCGGCGACCGTCGCCCCGCCCTCGACGAGGACGAGGCGGATGCCCCGCTCGAACAGGACCTGCAGGGCAAAGGCCACGTCCCGGGGGCCGGCGACGATCTCGGCGCCCCGGGCCCGAAGCGCCGCCTTTTTGGCCTCGTCGGCCTCCGGCGTCGTGACGATGAGCACCTCGCCGCGGGAAAAAAGCCGCGCCTCCGGTGGCGTCCGAAGCCGGCCGTCGAGAACGACTTTGAGCGGCGGCCGGGCGCCCGGCAGGCGGGGCGAAAGGTCGGGGTCGTCGGCCAAAACGGTGCCGCTCCCCACGAGAACGGCGTCGGCTTCGCTCCGAAGCTCGTGCACCCGGCGCCGGCTCGCCTCGCCGGTGATCCACCGGCTCCGCCCGTCGGCGGCGGCGATGCGGCCGTCGAGCGTCATGGCGAGCTTCAGCCAGACGTACGGCCGGCCGAGCGCCTGTCCGGTAAGGTACGGAGCGTTGATCGCTTCCGCCGTCTCCCGAAAAAGCCCGACGTCGACCTCAAGGCCGGCGGCCTGAAGCCGGGCGATGCCGGCGCCGCGCACCCGGGGATCCGGATCCTCCATCGCCACGACGACCCGCTTGAGGCCGGCGGCGATGATCGCCTCCGTGCACGGCGGCGTCCGGCCGGTGTGGTTGCACGGCTCGAGGGTCACGTACATCGTCGCCCCGCGGGCCGCCTCCCCGGCCATCCGGAGCGCCTGCACTTCGGCGTGGGCCTCGCCGGGCCGAAGGTGGGCCCCGAGGCCGACGACGCGACCGTCTCGGACGATCACGGCCCCGACGCGCGGATTGGGGTGCGTCTGACCCCGCGTCCCCCGGGCGAGCTCCAGCGCAAGCGCCATCCACCGCTCGTCCGACATGCGCCTCCCTCCTCCTCAAGCGGCCTCCGGCGCACGATAAAACCCCGAAGCACAGCGCTTCGGGGTCGGATGAAGTCGGCCGGGCAAGGCGGGCAGGTCCCAAGACAATACGATCCCTCCGGCATCTCCGGCCAAGCCCGCCCGGCGGGCCCGCCGGCCATGCCGCTCCCGCTTACGCCGTGGCCGTTTCCTTCTCCCATCCGGACTGTACCGTCGGTGTTGGATTCGCACCAAACTCCTGCGGCTTCCGAGTCGCCGGAAGCCGCTCGTGGACTCGTCCGAAGGCTTGGCCTTCGGCATCACCACCGGTCGGGAATTGGCCCGCACCAAAGGCTCGGCCCGGGCCTCACCCTGCCCCGAAGGAACCGCCACGCCTCGATTTTGGGTCCATTGTACGCGCCGGGCCCTCGGATGTCAACGGCCCGCGGCGCCGGCGCTTACGGCACCGCCTCGAGGCGCTCGACGAGCGCCCCGGCGAGAGCCTCCGCCCGGGCTTCCGCCTCCTCCCGCTCCCGGGCGACGGCGCCGACGTACACCTTGATCTTCGGCTCGGTGCCGCTCGGCCGGACGGCCGCCCAGGCGCCGCCCTCGAGACGAACCTTGATCACGTCGGCCTGAGGCAGCGCAAGCTTCCGGAGGGGCCGGCCGGCGGCGTCCAAGACGGCGCCGGCGCGGTAATCTTCGATCTCGACGACGGGAAGACCCGCCAGCGCCTTCGGCGGCGCCGAGCGGAGGGCGGCCATCATCCGCCCGATCCGGGCCGCCCCCTCGGCGCCCTTCAACGTGAGGGACCGGAGCCGCTCGGCGTGGGCGCCGTACGTTTGGTGGAGCGCGGCGAGGGCGTCCACGAGCGTCCGGCCTTCCGCCTTGTGATGCGCCGCCGCTTCGGCGAGGAGGACCGCCGCCTGGACGGCGTCCTTGTCCCGGACGAAGTCGCCGGCGAGGTAGCCGTAACTTTCCTCGTAGCCGAAAACAAACGGCACGCCCTCCCGCTCGAGCGCGCCGATGAGGGCGCCGATGAACTTAAAGCCGGTGAGCACTTCGTAGACCCGAAGGCCGTTCGCTTCGGCGATCGCTTTGCCGAGGTCGCCGGTGACGATCGTCTTGATCACCGCCCCGCCCGCCGGGAGCGTTCCCCGGGCGCGGCGGCCGGCGATGAGGTAATCGAGAAGGAGCGCCCCGATGGCGTTTCCGTTCAGGAGGACGTATGCTCCGTCCCCCGTCCGGACGGCCGCGCCGACCCGGTCGACGTCCGGATCGGTGGCGAGGACGAGGTCGGCGCCGAGGCGCCGCGCCTCCGCCAAGGCGAGGCGGAACGCCTCCGGCTCCTCCGGATTCGGCACCGCCACCGTCGGAAAGTCGCCGTCCGGCTCTTTTTGCGCCGCCACGACGTGCACGCGGGCAAAGCCGGCCCGCCGGAGCGCCTCCAGCACCGGGCGGGCGCCGGCGCCGTGAAGCGGCGTGTAGACGATCGACAGGGCCCCCTTCGCCGGATCGTCCGGCGCCCGGAAGCCGAGGCCGGCAACCCGCGCCAGGTAGTCCGCCTCGATCTCCGGGCCGACGTCCCGCACCAGCCCGGCGGCCCGGGCTTCCGAAAGGGGCCGCACCGGCACCCGAAACACGTCGTCGTAAGCCGCCATGTGGGCGGTGATCCGCTCGGCGACCTCCGGCGTGATCTGCACGCCGTCCGGGCCGTAGACCTTGTAGCCGTTGTACTCCGGCGGATTGTGGCTCGCGGTGATGACGACACCGGCGTCGGCCCGAAGCGCCCGCACGGCAAACGACAGCTCCGGCGTCGGCGTCACCTCCGGGAAGAGGAGCGCCTCGACGTCAAAGGCGGCGAGCACCTCGGCCGTCGCCTCGGCAAACCGCCGAGACCCCCGGCGGGAGTCGTAGGCGATCACGACCCGGGGCCGGCGGCCGGCGACCTGTTCCCGGAGCGCCGCCGCGAGCCCGGCGGTCGCCCGCCGGACGACGTAGACGTTCATCCGGTTCGTCCCCAGGCCGAGTTCCCCTCGCATGCCGCCGGTGCCGAAGGCGAGGTGGCGGTAAAAGCGGTCGAAGACGTCGGCCTCCGAAAGGCCGTCGAGCTCCGATCGCTCTTCCGGCGAAAGCGGCGCCGCCAACCAGGTCGCGTAGCGGCGCCGGCTCAAATCCCGGAGTGCTTCGTCCACGCGTTTCACCCCCCGTCCAGCGCGATGCCAGGAAAATTATACCGGATTCCCCGGACGCGCACCAGCCGCGCCGTCGGAACGGCCGCCCTCCCCGGCGAACGCCGCCGCCGTCCACCGGAGGTGGTCGACGACGGGACAGGCGAAGAGGTCGTCGAGGTGCGGACAGCGGCGGTCGAGATCGGCAAGCAGCGCCTCCAGCTGCCGGAGGGCGGCGATCTTCCGGGCGACCTCCTCCCGCTTCGCGCGGATGAAGTCGCCGATCCGATCGCATCGGGCGGCATCGCGGTCGACGATCGCCATGAAGCGGCCGATCTCTTTGAGCGTAAACCCGAGGGCCTGAAGCGTCCGGATGAGCCGCACCCGATCCACTGCCTCCGGCGCAAACTGCCGGTAGCCGGCCGACGTTCGGCCGAGCGGCCGGAGGAGTCCCTCCGCCTCATACAGCCGGATCGCGTCGCGGCTGACCCCGGTTCGCGCCGCCAGGGCGCCGATCGAAAGCGCTTTTTCCTCGGCCACGGCTTCCCCTCCCCGATTTCAGACGCGCGGCACCGCCCCGAAGCGCCGGTCCCCCGCGCCTTTTTGACCGGCGCCAAAGCGTTTCGCTATTTGTGGTACGGTTCCCCCCGGAGGATTTTGAGCGCCCGGTACAGCTGCTCGTAGACGATCACCCGGGCCAGCGAGTGGGGAAACGTCAGCGGGGAAAGGGACCAGACGAAATCGACGGCCTCGGGCATTTCCCGGGAAAATCCTTCGCTTCCGCCGATGAGCCAGGCGATGTCCGACCGGCCGGCCATGCCCCAGCGGTCGAGATGCGCCGCCAGCGCTTCCGAAGCGAGCAACGTCCCGCGGGGATCGACGAGGACGCGGAAGGCGCCTTTCGGCGTCGCCCGGAGCACCCGGGCGCTTTCGTCGGTCCGAACCCGCTCCCGCTCCGCCGCCGTCTCCGGCGATGGACCGGCCGCCTCCCGCACTTCGATCTCCCGCACCGCCGCCAGCTGCGAAAGCCGCCGCCGATAGTGATCGGCGGCGGCCCGGAGGGGCGCCGGAAGCCGCCCGACCGCCACGATGGAAAACCGGTACATCCCCGCTTCCTCTCCCCCGCCCGCCGCCGGCCGGCGCGCCGGATGAAGCCCTACGGCATCGTCCCGAGGACGGCCGTCGCCTCCCGGCGGACGCCGTCGCGGAAAAAGGCGATTTTCACCGCATCGCCGGGGCGTTTTTTCGTGTACAGCCATTTGCGCAGGACGGCGCCGGTCGGCGTCGGCTGCCCGTCCAGCGCGACGATGACGTCGAGTTCTTTGAGGCCGGCGCCGGCCGCCGGCGATCCGGGCGCCACGTCGACGAGAACGACCCCCTCTGTCACGCCCCGGGGCAGGCGGAGCGTCGTCGCCCAGTCGTCGGAAGAAAATTCCTGAAGGTCCTTGACGCCGATGCCAAGGTAAGGGCGCACCACCCGCCCCGCCGTGACCAGCGCCTGCAGGACGGGCCGGGCGAAGTTGGACGGGATGGCGAAGCCGATCCCCTCGACGCCGACGTCGCTGATCTTGGCGCTCGAGATGCCGATCACCTGGCCGGCGATGTTGAGGAGCGCGCCGCCGCTGTTACCCGGATTGATCGCCGCGTCCGTCTGGACGACGTCCAGCTCCCAGTCGACGTGCCCGTCGCCGGCGAGGTCGACCGGGATGCTCCGGTTGGTGGCGCTGATGACGCCGACGGTCACCGTCCGGGAGTACTCGAGGCCGAGCGGATTGCCGATGGCGATCGCCGGCTCCCCGACCCGGAGCCGGTCGGAGTCGCCGAACGGCAGGACGGCATACGGCCCGGCCGGCCGAGACACCTGGAGCACCGCGAGGTCGCTCAGCCGGTCGGCGCCCCGGACCGTCGCCGGAGCGCGGGAGCCGTCCGGGAAGACGACCTCCACCGCGCCGGCGCCCTCGATGACGTGATGGTTCGTTGCGACGAAGAGCGTGCGGCCGTCATCGGCAAAGATGATGCCCGACCCCGTCCCCTGAAGGAGCGGCGCCGTCCGCCGCTCCCAGAAACCCGGCTGCTCGGCCAGATTGACGACGCCGACGACGCCGCTTTCCGTCCGCTCGACGACGTCGCTCACGGCGCTCGTCACCTCGACGCGCATTGGGGACGGAGCCGCCGGGGCCTCCCGCGGCGCCATCGGGGCGGGTCCCGGCGCCGGAAGGCGCTCGAGGGCCGCCGCCATGACGGCCACCGCGACGGCCGCCCCGAGGGCGGCGCCGAAGAGGGCCGGCCAGAACCCGGATCGGCGGGGGCGGCGCCGGTCGTCAAACACCCGATAAGGATCCACCGGTCATCCCTGCCTTGCTGGCGTTGGTGGCCTTATCCAGTGTGCCCGTTTCCCCCCGCCGGCAACCGGCCGGCGCAAGCGACCGACCGCTCGAGCGGAAAAAGCGGCGACGGAACATCCGGTCGGGCGATGTCGAGGATCGCCTCGGGACGGGCGTGGCGCCCCCGCCGGGCGAGCATCTCCCCCACCGCCCGAAGGGCCAGATCCGGCCGGTTGTTTTCCCGGCTCAGGTGCGCCAGATGGATCCGCTGCGTCGCCGGGCCGACGACGTCGGCCAGAGCACGGGCCGCCTCCTCGTTCGAGAGGTGCCCCACCGGACTGGCGATCCGCCGCTTGATCGGCCACGGATAGCGGCCGCCCCAGAGGAGCGCCGCGTCGTGATTCGCCTCGAACACGTACGCATCGGCCCCCTCGATGACCGCCTTGACCCGATCCGGCACGACGCCGAGATCGGTCACCAGCGCGAGGGACGGCCCCCCGACTTCCGCAAAATGAAACATCATCGGGTCGGCGGCGTCGTGGGAGACGGAAAACGTCGTCACGTCGAGACCGCGAAACCGGTGCCGGGTTCCGCTCGGAAAGAGGTGCAGCCGGAACGGCGCCCCCTCCGCCCGGAGCGCCTCGAGCCGGGGGGAAAGGGCCGCGTACGTCTTTGGGTTCATAAAGAGCGGCACCGGCGCCCGCTTGAGGAGCGTCCAGAGGCCCCGCACGTGATCGTCGTGCTCGTGGCTGATCCAGATGCCGTCCAGAGCCGTAAGCGTCACGCCGAACGCCCCGAGCGCCGCCTGAATCCGCCGGGCGCTCACGCCGGCGTCGACGAGAAAGCGCATGCCGCCGCCCTCGAGGTAAAACGCGTTCCCCGACGAGCCGCTCGCCAGAATGCTGTAGCGCACCGTCATCCCTCATCCGTTCGTTCGACGGACCCGCGGTCCTCGAGCCGCGGCGGCCCGTCGGGAATCGGCGTGCCGAGAAATCCGTTCACATCGAGGGCGCCCGCCCCGGTCACCACCCGCCAGACCGGCACGAGAAACGATTCGCCGCCGGTCGGCTGAACCCGCCGGTACCCCGGCAAAACGGCCTCGATCCGGCTCCCCGGCGGAATCAGCCCCCGATCGGCGAGCGCGTAGACGGCGACCGCCGGCGGGATGAGCGGCCGCGGATCGCCCCCTTCGCCGACGATCCAGAAGCGGCCCCGGAGGCCGACGACGCCGCCCGGCCCTTCCTCCGGATCGAGGCGCGCCTCAAACAACGGATAACCTTCAACGAATTCGATCCACCCGCCGCCGTCCGCCGGCCGGAGTTCGCCGGCGCCGGGAAGATACGCCCGGAGCCACCCCGCCCCCGCGAGCGCCGGCGCTCTGACCGGCGGCGCCCACCGGAGGACAAGCTCCCCGGTCTCCGGATCATAGGCAAAGCGCCGCACCGCCGGCCCGTCGCCGGACGCCGCCGGGGCCGGCCTCTCCTTTTCCAGGGAAAAATAGCGAAGCGCCGGGGACGGCCCCTTCCCCTCCGGCACCGTGAGCCCGAGCTGGGCGAATTTGCTCCGGAGAAACTCCGCCTCGCCGCTCATTTCGATCACGGCCGCCTCCCGCCTCGACGCCCGCCACTCGGCCCACAGAAAGAGGTCGAGGAGGAGAAAGGCGACGAGGAGAAACGTTTTGGCCCGTTCCCAGTTCATCCCGGCGGCCTCCTTTCCGCCTCATGAGGCAGGACGAGGACGTCCCCGTCGGCCTCGAGGAGAAGCGCCGGGACGAGGCGATAGGCGTCCGGCGACGCCGTCTTTTCTCCGACGAAGACGAGCTGGGAGCGGCGGACCGCCTCCGGCCGGCGGCCCGCCGCCTCGAGCGCCGTCAGGATCTCCTGAACGCCCGGAAGCCGCGCCCGGCCGTCGCCGTCCGGCGGAAGCCAGCGAAAAAGGCCCCGCCGGTAGCGGACGACCTCGCCGCCGTCGACGACGACGACGAGGTCCCGCACCGCCCGGGCGGCGCCGGTGATCGGAAAGCCGAAGGCGGTGCCGCCGAAGTGAAACGCGGTGCCGTCGGCCGTCGCGCCGATGCCAAGCAGCCGATCCCCGTCGCCCCATCCGGCGTGGCGGTTGACGAAGGCGACCGCCGCCTCGAACGCTTCTCGGGCCGGCCGCGGCCGGCCCGCGGCCGGCGCGAAATAATCCAGCGTCCCCTGCCGCGGGTCGAGGCGGAGGCTGCGGGCGCCGTCCGAAAGAAGCCACGTCCCGTCCCGCTCCCGGGCTTCCCGAAGCGCCCCGAGATCCCCGAGGAGCGCCTCGGCCGCCGCCTCCGGCGGAAGGCCGACCGCCCGGACGACGGCCGCGGAAAGCTCCGCCCCGGCGGCCGGGATGGCCGGCATAAAGACCGCCGGCGGCGGAGCCCACGGGACGAGGGGGACCGTCTCGCCGGCGGCGAGCGCCGTCTGGACGAGGTCCTCCTCCGCCTGAAGACGCCACGCCTCCGCCCGTCCGGACGCCCCGTCGATCGCCGTGGCGACGGCGCCCGCCGCTTCGAAGGCAACCCAGAGCGCGTCGACCTCGGGCAAGGTCGGCGGCGGCCAGTCCGGAAACAGCCGGGAAAAAAACGCCGGCGAAAGCCCGGCCGACCAGGCGAAGTAAAGCCCCGGCCGCGGCCGAGACCCGCCGGCGGCGCCCGGGCCTTCCGGCCTCTTCCCGCCCTCGCCGGCCGCGCTTTCGCCCGGCGGCCGGTCGGGAGCCGCCCCACCGCCCGGCGCCCCGCCTTCCGGCCTTTTCGCCGCGGGCGCCGGGGGGGCCGGCGGAGGCACCCACCCGCCGGGACGCCCCGGCGGAAGGTCCTCCGGCGGCGCGGTCCGTTCCGCCGGCAGGCGGCGCAGGGCGTCGAAGGCCGCGGCGACCGCCGGCGCCTCGGGCGGGAGAAGGAAGGGCCCGTCGGCCCCGGCGGCGCCGGAGAGCGTCGGCATGAGCAGCATATCCGGCGCCGCCTCCCGATCGAAGCGGATCGGCGCCGCGTACGGCGCCTCCCCGACGGAGGCCGTCGGCGCCGGCGGAAGCCAGAGGGCGACCGACAGCCAGAAGCTTATGGCCACCAAAAGCGCCAGGGCGACGTTTTTCACCCGGGCCATGCGGACGCCTCCCTCCCGGCCTCCGGCGCCCTCCCGGCCTTTGCGACGGCCGGCAGGCGGATGACGATCGCCGTCCCGCCGCCCGGCCGCCCTTCGGCCCGGATCGTGCCGCCGTGCCGCTCGACGATCTCCCGGGCGATCGAAAGTCCGAGGCCGCTTCCGCCGTGGGCCCGGGAGCGGGCCTTGTCCACCCGGTAAAACCGCTCGAACACCCGCTCCCGGGCTTCCTCCGGGATGCCGATGCCGGTGTCTTCGACGCGAATCTCGGCGGCCCCGCCGTCCGCCGGACCAAGCGTCACCGTCACCTGCCCCCCCGCCGGCGTGAACTTGAGGGCGTTGGACAGCACGTTGTCCAGCACCCGGTCGAGCATGTCCCAGTCGCCGTCCGCCCACAGATCGGCCCCGGCCGCCTCTAAGGCGAGGGCGATGCCGGCCTGCCGGAAAGCCGGCCGGAACCGCTCCGCCGCGCCCCGGACGAGCCGCTCGAGCGAAAGCGGCACCCGGCGAAGCGGCGCCGCCTCCCCTTCCAGCCGGGCGAGAAAGAGGAGGTCGCCGACGAGGCGGATCATCCGGTCCGTCTCCCGGGCGACGGTGGCGAGAAACTTCGCCTGCACCTCCGGCGGCGGCGGATCGTCGAGGAGCGCCTCGACATGGCTTTTGATCGTCGTAAGCGGCGTTTTCAGCTCGTGCGACACGTCGGCGACGAACGCCTTCTGCCGCGCCTCCAGCCGCTTGTCTTCGGTCACGTCGACGAGGACGACGATGGCCCCCGTGCCCCCCGCCTCCGCCACCGGCGACGTCGTCACCCGAACGGTGCGGCCCTCCGGCGTGTCGAACAAGAACGTCCCCGGCCGGGAAAAGAGCGATCCTTCCGCCTCTTCCGGCGCCAGCCCGAAGGCCGCCTCCGCCGGCCGGCCGATCCACCGTTCCGCCGATCCGGTCAGGCCGAGCAACCGGATCGCCTTCGGATTGATCGCCGTAAGCCGCCCCTCCCGGTCGACGGCGAGGACGCCTTCGCTCATGTGGGTCAGGATCGAGGCGAGCCGCCGCCGCTCCCGATCGGATGCGTCCAGGGCGTCCTTGAGCCGGTCGGCGAGGGTGTTGAACGCCCGGGCGAGGCGGCCGATCTCGTCCTCACCGTACACCGGCACCCGGACGCCGAAGTCCCCGCCCATCATCGCCTCCGCCTGCCGGGTCAAGGCCTCCACCGGCGCCGCGATCGCCCGGGTGATGAGCCCGGCGACGCCGATCGCAAGCCCCAGCGCCAGCGCGGCGGAGGCGACGTAAAGGCGCATGATGCGGCCGACGTCCGCATACATTTCCTCCATCGAAGCGACGAGGAGGACGGCGCCGACCGTCGCCCCGTCGTGCTCGATCGGCACCGCGAGGAGCTCTGCCCGCCCGAGGCCTTCCTGAATCCCCCGGCGGGAAGCGGGCATGCCGGCGAGGGCGCTTTTCGCCTCCGGCGCCGTGTTCCGGAGCCCGACGGCGCCGAAATCCGGCGGCGAGGCGACGAGGATGACGCCGTCGGCGCCCAAGACCTGCACCCGCGCCCCGGCGAGGGAGGAAAGATTTTTGAGCACGTTGTCGATGTCCGCCAGGACGAAATCTTCCCGCTCCCCCGACGCCCGGGCGACGTACGGCGCCAGGTGAAAGGCGAGAAGCTCCCCCTGGGCCGCCAGCGCCCGGGAAAACCGCTCGAGGTGGGCGCCTTCGACGCTCCGGAAGACGAAGGCGCCGGCCGCCTCAAAGGCAAACACGAGGATGAGGCCGAGGCTTACGGCGAGCTTCGTCCAGAGGCGCATCACGGGCCGGGTCCTTCGTCTTTCGGGATGAAGTAGCCGACGCCGCGGCGGGTAAGGACGATCCGCGGCGCCCCGGGGTCGTCCTCCACCTTTTCCCGGAGGCGGCGGACGGTGACGTCGACCGTCCGGACGTCGCCGACGAAGCCGTAGCCCCAGACCCGACCGAGGAGCTGCTCCCGGGAAAGCACCTGCCCCCGGTGCCGGGCGAGCTCGACGAGGACGTCGAACTCACGCGGCGTGAGCGCCACCGGCCGGCCCTTCTTCGTCACCGCGACCGCTTTGAGATCGATGACGAGGTCGAACACCTGAAGCCGGGACGCTTCCTGCGCCGGCGCCTTCGCCCGGCGAAGCTGGGCCCGCACCCGGGCGATGAGCTCCCGGGCGGAAAACGGCTTCGTCACGTAGTCGTCGGCGCCGAGCTCGAGGCCGACGACCTTGTCCGCTTCGGCGTCCCGGGCCGACACGATGATGACGGGGACGTTCCGGACGTTTCGGAGCCGCCGGAGGACGTCGAGGCCGTCGAGCTCGGGGAGCATGAGGTCGAGGATGACGAGATCGACGCCGTCTTCCGCCGCCCGGGCGAGCCCCGTCGCCCCGTCCGCCGCCACCCGAACGCGGAAGCCCGCCTTCTCCAGGTGATAGGCGACGATGTCGGCGATCGGCGCCTCATCTTCGATGATGAGAATCGTCTCCGGCCTCGGCTCCATCCCGCGCCACCTCTCGCGGCCGTTTTTTTCATTATAGCGAAATCCCGGCGGGAGCGGAGGCGGCGGAAGAAAAAAGGCGGCCCGCCGAAGCGGGCCGCCATCCGGCCGCCCGACCGGGCGCTAGCGACGGCCGACGTATCTCGTCGGGTCCTGCGCCTGGCCGTTGAGATGAATTTCGAAATGGAGATGCACGCCGGTGGCGTGGCCGGTGGCGCCCATGACGCCGATCGGCTGCCCCTGGTCGACCGGCTGGCCGGCGGAGACGTCGATCCGGGCGAGGTGGGCATACCACGTCTCGTATCCGCCCGCGTGGCGGATCTTCACGAGATGACCGTAGCCGCCGTCCCAGCCGGCAAAGGTGACGGTGCCGGCGGCGGCGGCGACGATCGTCCGGTCGACGACGCCGGAGATGTCGACCGCCGGGTGAAACTTTCCCCCGCGCCAGCCGTAGCCGCTCGTGATGTAGCCGCCCCGGGTCGGCCAGAGGAACTGCCCGGCAGGGGCCGACGGCCGCGGCTTCGTGCCGACGACGATGACCGCTTCCACCGGCGGCGTGATCACCCGTTCGTCCACCACCGTCTCTTCGACGACGTCGCCGTTTTCCCGCGTGAGGCGGTACGTGATCTCCTTGACGCCGTCTTTTCCGGGTTGCTGGACCCGACGCTCGCCTTTGTAGAGCGAGGCGTCTTCGATCGTCCGGGTCGTGTACGGCACCGGCACCCGGACGGTCTTCGTCGTCTCGGTTTGGACGACGATTTCCGGCTTCGCCCGCCGGACGAGGATCTCCTGGCCGATCTGGAGGATCGTCTCCGGCGTGAGGCCGGGGTTTAAGGCGAGAAGATCGTCCAGCTTCATGTTGTAGCGGGCGGCGATGCCGCTTAAGGTGTCGCCCGGCCGGATGACGACCTTCGCTTCCCCGTCTTCGCCCATGAGCCGCGCCTCGACGACCGCCTCGTCGTCCACCGCCTCCGGATCGACGAGGGCCGGGACGATCTCGACGTCGTTTTTGAGCGCGGCGTCGACGACCGTCTCCGCTTCCGGCTTCGGCGCCGGAGCCGAAAGCCGGGCGATTTTCACCGTCTTCGCCTTGCCGTCGTAGACGAGGGGTTCCCGGGCGACTTTGGCCGCCACCCGGCCGACGATCGCCTCGGCGGCGGCGCGGTTTTTGACGACGCCGATCGTCTTCCCATCGACGACGAGCCGCACCGCCTCGACTTTCACCGCGAGCCGCTCGTCGAGCGCCGCAAGGACGCCGGCGTCGTCGGCCCGTCCGCGGTACACCCGTTCGGCGCGAAACTGAAGGGCATTCGCGACGACGGCCCGGGCGCCGTCCGCCCGGGCGGACGCCTGCCGGAGGCGGCTTTGGATCCACGCGTCGACGGCGTCCGGCGATGAGGCGGCGCCCACGTCTTCGCCGTCGACGAGGACGCGGTAGAGCGTCACCGTCCGGGCTTCGACGTACCGGTCCGCGCCGAAGCCGGCGGCGACGAGGGCGGCGGTGATGAGGGCGGCGAGCGCCCCTTCTCGGCGCCGCGGCCGGAGGAAGGCGACCGCCGCCCGCCACCCCCGCTTCCCCTCTCCCCAGGCGGCCGAAAGCCGCCGTCGGATCGTCTCGGTGTCCATGCGCTCCTCCTCGTGGGGGGCGGCCGGCCGGCGGACGAACGGGGTTTTTAATTCTTTGTACACGATACCACGGGATCTCGGGAGGGGCAACCGACCCAGGCTGCAAATGATTCTTATTTGATTATATTTGCATCATGCTCTCATCCCGATAGGCCGGCGCAAGATTGACAAATTTGTTATACTCCTTCAAAAACGCAAGCCGCACTTTCCCCGTCGGCCCGTTCCGGTGCTTGGCGACGATGACCTCGACGACGTTCGGCTCGTCGGTATCCGGGTGATAGTAGTCGTCCCGGTACAAAAAAGCGACGACGTCGGCATCTTGCTCGATGCTGCCGCTTTCGCGGATGTCGGAGAGCATCGGCCGCTTGTCCTGCCGCTGCTCGACGGCCCGGGAAAGCTGCGACAGGGCCAGGAGGGGGACCTCGAACTCCCGGGCGAGCCCTTTGAGCTGTCGGGAGATCTCGGAGATCTCCTGCTGGCGGTTTTCTCCCGGGCGTCCCCGGCCGGCGATGAGCTGCAGGTAGTCGACGACAATGAGGCCGAGGGGGCCCGTCTCCCGCATGAGGCGCCGGAGGCGGCTTTTCATGGCGAAGACCGTCAGCCCCGGCGTGTCGTCGATGTAAATCGGCGCCCGGGAGAGGACGTCGATGGCGGCGATGAGCTTTTCCCAGTCGGGATCGTCCGGCGAAAAGGAACCGGTCCGAAGCTTGTGTCCGTCGATCATCGCCTCGGCGGCGAGCATCCGCTGGGCGAGCTGCTCGCTCGACATCTCGAGGCTGAAGATCGCCACCGGGGCTCCGCCCCGGACGGCGACGTTCTGGGCGATGTTGAGGGCGAAGGCGGTCTTCCCGACCGACGGCCGGGCCGCGACGACGATGAAGTCGCTTTTCTGCAGCCCCGAGGTGAGGCGGTCCAAATCGTCGTAGCCGCTCGCGAGGCCCGTCAGCGTCCCCTCCCGCCGGGCGAGGCGGTCGAGCCGGACGTACGTCTCGGTGAGGATGTCCCTCAGGCGCACGAAACCCTGCCGCGACCGCTCGCCGCTTAAGGCGAGGATGTCCTTTTCCGCCTCGGCGAGAATCGTCTCGACGTCATCCGCCTCATCGTACGCCCGCTCGACGATCCGGGTCGCCGCCTGAATGAGCCGCCGGAGGAGGGCCTTTTCCGCGACGATGCCGGCATAGTACGCGGCGTGGGCGGCGGTCGGCACCATCGCCTGAAGCTCGGCGAGGTAGGCGGCGCCGCCGATTTCTTCCAGGGCCCCCCGCTGCTTGAGCTCGTGAGCGACGGTGACGGCGTCGATCGGCTCGCCGCTTTCGGCGACGGCGAGCATGGCGGCGAAGATCTTCCCGTGGGCCGGCCGGTAGAAGTCGTCCGGCCGGACGAGATCCGAGACGGCGACGATCGCCTCGCCGTCCAAAAGGATCGCCCCCAAAAGCGCCTGCTCCGCCTCCAGCTGGTGCGGCGGCGTCCGGACGAAGGCCATCCCGTCGGCCATCGCTTACGCCTCTTCGATGAGCTCGACGAGGAAACGGGCGGTGACGTCCGGATGGAGCCGGGCGGTGACGGTGTGCCGGCCGAGGGTGCGAAGGGGCTCTTTCATCTCGAGGCGCCGTTTGTCCACCGAAAGCCCCTGGGCCCTGAGCGCTTCGGCGATCCGCTCCGCCGTCACGGCGCCGAAGAGCTTCCCGCCGGCGCCCGCCTTCACCGGCAGGCGGAGGGTGAGGCGCTCGAGCGCCGCCTTCAGCGCCTCGGCTTCCGCCTTTCGCCGGGCTTCGGCTTCCGCCTCCCGGGCCCGGGCTTCTTCGAGACGTTTCAAATTTTCTTCCGTCGCCGGGATCGCCAGCCGCCGGGGAAAGAGGTAGTTGCGGGCGTAGCCGTCGGCGACGGTCTTCACCTCGCCCTTTTTCCCCTGTCCCGGGACGTCGGCGGTAAAGATGACCTTCATGCGCACCCCTCCTCGGCGACGAAAAAAAGGGAGATCGCTCTCCCTTTTTTCGCCGTCGACCTCAGTCGATGACGTACGGCAGAAGCGCCACCTGCCGCGCCCGCTTGATCGCCTTGGTGAGCATCCGCTGGTAGCGGGCCTTCGTGCCGGTCACCCGCCGGGGGAGGATTTTCCCCCGCTCGTTGATGAACCGCTTCAGAAGTTCGACGTCCTTGTAGTCGATGTACTCGATCTTGTTCACCGTAAAGTAACACTGCTTGCGGCGCTTTTTCCGGCGGGCCACTTGGGTCCCTCCTTTCGTCTCGCCGGCCGGCCGACGCCTTCGGCCGACCGGGCCGCGTGAATCCCGGCCGTCCGGTCAAAACGGGAGCTCGTCGTCCGACAGATCGATCGGCGTCGCCTCGTCCTGAAACGGATCGACCGCCGGGGGTTGGCCGCCGTCGGCCGGGGCCTGCCCGCGGGCGCCGTCGAGGAACTGGACGTTGTCGGCGACGACTTCCGTCACGTACACGCGGCGGCCTTCGTTGTTCTCATAGGACCGCGTCTGGATGCGCCCTTCGACGGCGACGAGGCGCCCCTTGCGGAGGTAGTGGGCGCACGTTTCGGCCAGCTTCTGCCAGGTGACGATCGGGATAAAATCCGCCTCCCGCTCCCCCTGGCCGCGGCCAAAGCGCCGGTCGACGGCGAGGGTAAACGTCGCCACCGCCGTGCCGTTGGCCGTGTACCGGAGCTCCGGGTCGCGCGTCAGGCGCCCGACGAGCACCGCGCGGTTTAGCATCCGCTCCTCCCCCTCTGGCCGCGGCGACCCCGGCGATCGGCTCGCCCGTTCAGGCGGCGTCGTCGTCGTGTTTGACCACGAGGTGCCGGATGATCGCCTCGGTGATGCCGAGGACCCGCTCGACCTCTTTGACCGTCTGCGGCGTGCCGCGAAAGTAGATCACGGTGTAGATGCCTTCCCGGAACTTCTTGATCTCGTACGCCAGGCGGCGCTTGCCCATATCCTCGACCTTCTCGATCTCGCCGCCCTGGGCCCGGATGATCTCCTGGAGCCGTTCCCGGTGTTCGGCGACGGCCTCCTCTCCGAGGTCGGGCCGCAGGATGAAGAGGACTTCGTACCGGCGCACCCCGTTCACCTCCTTCCGGACATGAGGCCCCGCCCCGCCGGCGGAGCAAGGAGACGCGCCTCGAGGCGCGAACTCGCATTCTCGGATTATAGCAAATCCATCGCCTTTCCTCAAGGCCGGTCGCCCTAGACGTTGAAGCGGAAGGTGATGACGTCGCCGTCCTGGACGACGTAATCTTTCCCTTCCAGCCGGACGAGGCCGAGCTCCCGCGCCCGGGCGAGGCTTCCGGCCCGGAGGAGGTCGTCGTAAGCGACGACTTCCGCCCGGATAAAGCCCCGCTCGAAGTCGCTATGGATGACGCCTCCGGCTTCCGGCGCCCGGGCGCCGGCCGGGATCGTCCACGCCCGGACCTCCTTCTCGCCGGCGGTGAAAAACGTCCGCCAGCCGAGGAGGCGGTACGCCGACCGGATCACCCGGTCGAGGGCCGTCTCCTCGAGGCCGTAGGCGGCGAGATACGCCGACCGCTCCTCCGGCGGAAGCGCTCGGAGTTCCGCCTCGAGGGCCGCCGAAAGGACGATCACCTCCGCCCCTTCCGCTTCGGCCCGCGCTTCGATGGCCCGAACGTGGGAAGTCGGCGTGCCGTCGAGATAACTCGCCTCGTCGACGTTGGCGATGTAGAGAACCGGCTTTTGGCTGAGCAAAAACAATTCCCGAAGCAGGGCCTGTTCCTCTTCGCCGGCCGGGAACGTCCGGGCGGGCCGGCCGGCGTCGAGGTGAGCCTTTAAGCGTTCCAGCCCCTCGAGGGCCTTTTTCGCCGCTTCATCGCCGCTTTTCGCCTGGCGGGCGGTCCGCTCCAGCCGGCGTCCGACCGTCTCCAGGTCGGCGAGGATGAGCTCCGTCTCGATGACGTCGATGTCCCGGACCGGATCGACGCTCCCGAAGACATGGGTGACGTTCGGGTCGTCAAACGCCCGGACGACGTGGAGGATGGCGTCGACCTCCCGAATGTGATGCAAAAACTGGTTCCCCAGGCCCTCGCCGCGGCTCGCCCCTTCGACGAGGCCGGCGATGTCGACGAAGCGGAACACCGCCGGCGTCGTCTTTTCGGGCCGGAACAACGCCGCCAGGGCGTCCAGCCGGGGATCCGGCACCGCGGCGATGCCGACGTTCGGTTCGATGGTGCAAAACGGATAATTGGCTGCCTCGGCGCCGGCGCCCGTCAGCGCGTTGAAGAGCGTCGACTTGCCGACGTTGGGCAGCCCGACGATGCCGGCGGACCGGCTCATCCCAGCGCCTCCTCGCGTATCGTCTTGTCCCGTTCGTCCGGCCGAAGCGGCGCGATCCGGACGAACGCCTCGTACTGGGTGCTGCCCCGGCCGAGATCGGCGAGCCCGGACGGCGTCAGGGCGTTGATCCCCGGGGTGACGCCTTCCTCGACGACGATCGCCTCCGGGTGAAGCCCCGGCAGCGCCGCGGCCGCCACCTCGACGCGGGCGCGGCCGTCGGTGAGGACGACCCGCGCTCCCGGCGCGATCCCTTCCCGGGCCAGCGCCTCCGGCGCGAGGTAGGCGACCGGCGCCGGCGGCCGCGCGGCAAAAAACCGGTGCTGGCCGTGGAGCGAACGTCGGGGATGAACGGAAAGGAGCCGGTAGCGCCGCGGCCCACCGGCCTCCGGCGCCTCCGCCGCCAAGGCCGTCCGCTCCGCCCACGGCGGGACGGCGAAGTGAAACCGGCCGTCGGGCGTCGCAAACGTCCGCTTCTCCCAGGCGATCCGCTCCGGCACGAGGCGGACGAAGCCCCGGGTGAAGAGCGCCTGCCAGTCCGCCTCCGTCATCCGGTCATCCAGGGCGAGGCGCCAGAAGGCTTCGTCGCTTTCCCGAAAGGCGTCGGCTGCGCCGAGGCGCCGGGCAAGCTCCCGGACGATCCACCGCTCCGGTTTTGCCTCGCCGGGCGGCGGGACGAGGGCTTCCCCGTACTGGATGTAGCCGTGCCACATCGAGCTCACGTAGATGTCCGCCTGCTCAAAGTTGTCCGCCGCGGGAAGGACGTAGTCGGCGACGGCCGCCGTCTCGGTGAGGAAAAAATCAACGACGATCTTCGTCGGGATCGACCGGTAGACGTCCCGCAGACGGTCCGCCTGAGGCGCCTGGGCGAGCGGATTCGCCCGGGCGACGTAGAGGATTGCCGGCGGCGGGTCGAGGCGGGGAATCTCGTCCGCCTGCCCGGCCCGGGTGACGGTCCGGTACGCCCGCCGCCAGTCGGGCCGGGTGATCCGATGAGCGGCGATGCTTTCGCCTAAAGCCGTGTGGGCGTAGTCGACGCCGCCGCCGGGGCGCCCGACGCTCCCGGTCAGGGCGATGAGGGCGTCGATCGCCCGGACCGTCGCGCCGCCGAGGCGGTAGCGCTGGAGGCCGTAGCCGAGGATCGCCCGCACCGGCGGCGTCGCAAAGACGTCGACGAGGCGGGCAAACGTCTCCTCGTCGACGTCCGCCGCCCGAAGGAGCGCCGCCCGGTCGGCCGCGAGGACCGCCGCCCGGTACGCCTCAAAACCGGCGGCGTGATGCGTCACGAACGTCCGGTCGAACGCCCCCCGCTCGAGGAGCGCCTGGGCGGCGGCGACGGCGAGGGGCCCGTCGCCGCCCGGACGGACGCGGACGACGAGATCGGCCTCCCGATCGAGCGGGCTCGGCATCGGGTTGATGTGGACGAGGCGGCTTCCCTGGGCGCGGGCCTGCCGGAGGAACGGGAGGAGGTGAACGTTGGTCGTCGCGGCGTTCCGCCCCCAGAGGACGATCCCCTTCGCCAGGGGAAGGAGCGCCGGGTCGCTCGTGCGGGCGCCGCCCAGGTCCAGCCGCTGCGCTTCGAGGCCGGCGGACCAGCAAAGGGTGCTCACCGTCTCGGTCATCCCGCCGAGGCGGTTCCAGAGGCGCTCCTCCAGGAGGGTGAGAAGGCCGCCGCTTGCGTAGTCGTAACTGTAGAGGATCGCCGTCGGGCCGAAGCGGTCGATCGCCGCCCGAATCCGTTCGGCGATCTCGTCGAGCGCCGTCTCCCACGGGACGGGAACGAACCGGTCTCCCACGCGCTTTAAGGGCCGGGTGAGCCGTTTCGGATGCCGGTGGCGGAGAAGAAGCCCCCGGCCGCGGCCGCAGATCTGTCCACGGGTGATCGGGTGGTCGGGATTGCCCCGCAGGTCGACGAGACGCCCCCCGGCGACCGTCGCGAGCAAGCTGCAGCCGTCAAAGCAGTTCAGGGGACAGGCCGAAAGGCGTTCCATCGCATCGCTCCCTCACGCGCCGGGCGTCGCCTTTTTGAGGACGCGCCGGAGCCGGCGCTCGAATTCCGAGCGGACGAACAAGACCGTCGCACCGCATCCGGTGCACTTCAGGCGGATGTCCATCCCCATCCGGACGATCGTCCAGGCGTTCGTCCCGCACGGGTGGGGCTTTTTGAGCTCGACGACGTCGCCCAGGTCATAGTCCTTCCGCATCCCGCGTCCCCCCTCCGGACGGCGCCTCCCGACCTTCTTCCGGATAGCTCTTCCACCCTCGGGCGGCGCCGTCCTGAAGGAGCGCCTGAAGCGCCGCCTTGATCCGCTCGGCGAACGCCGCCGGCGCCTCGCCCGGCCGGGGGAGAAGCGGCGACCCGAAGACGATCCGCACCTTGGCCGGCCGGATCCCCCGCTTCCCCTTCGGCATCGCTTCGCCGGTGCCGAAAAGGGCCGCCGGCAGCACCGGGACGCCGCTTTTGATGGAAAAGTACGCCGCCCCCTCTTTGAACGCCGACTCGGCAAACGAGCGGGAGCGGGTCCCCTCCGGAAAGAGGCCGATCGACCGCCCCTCCTTCAGGCGGCGAAGCGCCGTCCGAATGGCCGTCAGATCCCGGCCGGCCCGATCGACGGGAAAGGCCCCCAGGGCGCGGATGAGCCAGGCGAGCCACGGGTTTTGGAACAGCTCTTTTTTGGCCATGAAAGAAAGCGGCCGCGGGTAGAAGGCCGCGAGGTAAATCGGGTCGAGATTGCTCACGTGGTTGCTTACGACGATGTGGGGGCGCTTCGGGTCGACGTGCTCGCGGCCGTAGACTTCCACCCGGTGATACAGTTTGATGAGCCCGACGGCGATCGGTTTGAGGAGAACGTACAGCATGGCCCTCCCCGCTTTCCACGCCGGGCGTATGCCGACGCCCGGCCGTCGCTATACTAGATGATACCATGCGCCGCGGGGCGGATAAAAGGAGGCCGAGCCGTGCCCGCCATCCATCCCGACCGACCCGGTGGGCGGAGCCGCCTGGAAGCCGCGATCGCCGAAGTGCTTCAGGGGGCCGACGGTCCGTGGGTCTTCCTCTGCATCGGCAGCGATCGGTCCACCGGCGACAGCTTCGGCCCGCTCGTCGGGCGGTTTCTCCGGGCCCGGGGCTTCCCGGCGCCCGTCTACGGCACGCTGGAAGAGACGATCCACGCCGTCAACCTCGACGACGCCCTTCGGGCGATCCGCCGGCATCATCCCGGCGCCCGGCTGTTCGCCGTCGACGCCTCCCTCGGAAATCCGGACGACGTCGGGGCGCTCTCCGTCGGCCCGGGGCCGGTTTACCCGGGCCGGGGCGTGAACAAAGCCCTCGCCCCGGTCGGCGACGCCCACCTCGTCGGCATCGTCGGGCCGGCCGGCTGGATGCCGTTTTGGGTGCTGCAAAACACCCGCCTCTCCCTCGTCTGGCGCCTGGCGGAAGCGGCGGCCCAAGCGATCCACGGCGCCTGGCTCCGCACGGTCCTGCCGTGGCCCGAGGCCGAAGACGCCTCCGGCGACCGGGCGACCGGCTGATCAGAGCGCGAGATGGATCCCGCTTCCGGCCCAGAGAGCGGCAAAGGCGACCGCCGGCAAAAGGTCCGCGACGCGGAAACGGCCCAGGCCGATCATGTTGAGGCCGATCGCGGCGATGAGGACACCGCCGGTGGCGCCGATGAGGTCGATCGCTGCCGTCAGGGACGCTTCCGGGACGAGGGCGGTGATGCCGCCGGCGGTGAGGGCGATCGATCCCTGGAAGAGGACGATCGGCGCCGCCGAAAGGGCCACCCCGGCGCCGAACGTCCCGGCGAAGAGGACCGACGTCACCCCGTCGAGGAGCGCCTTCAGGTAAAGCAAGCGGTGATCGTGTTCCAGCCCGCTCTGAAGGGCGCCGAGGATGCTCATCGAGCCGACGCCGAAAAGAAGCGTCGCCGCCAGAAACCCTTCCGCCGTCCGGGACCCGCCGCCGAAACGGGCGGTGAGCCGTTCGGAGCAACGGTTCAGCCGCCCTTCGAGGTCCGCCCACCGGCCGACGGCCGCCCCGGCGGCGAGGCTCGCCGTCATGCCGAGGACGTCGTCGCCGGCGAGGGCCATCTTCAGGCCGATCACGACGACCGCCAGGCCGAGGGTCTGAAAGATCGCGTCCCGAAGCGGCGCCACCGCGCGACCGACGGCGAGGCCGATCAGCGTGCCGGCGACGATCGCCAGCCCGTTGACCAACGTGCCGGCGAGGATCATGGGACCTCCGCGGCCGCTTCCGGCCCGAGGAGGAGATCGACGAGCCGCCGGAGATCCTCCTCATCGACGAAGGCGATCTCGATCCGGCCCCTTTTTTCCCCGCGGATCGTCACCGGCGTACCGAAGCGCTCCCTGAGCCGGCTTTCGAGCGCCCGCCGGCGGGCCGCCTCCGGCGATCGGTCCGATCGCGCCGGCCGCCCGGCCGCCGGTTTCGGCCGGGCGGCCCGGAGCGCTTCTTCAAGCTTGCGGACGCTCCATCCTTCTTCCGCCGCCTGTCGGGCGACGGCGACGAGCCGACGCTCGTCGGCGACGCCGGCGAGGATCTTCGCATGCCCCATGGTCAATGTTCCACGTGAAACATACGCCCGGACTTCCTCCGGGAGGGTGAGAAGGCGCAAGGTGTTGGCCACCTGAGAGCGGCTTTTCCCCATCCGGCGGGCCAGCTCTTCCTGCGTCAGGGCGAACCGTTCCATGACCGCCCGGTACGCCTCGGCAATCTCCAGCGGGTTTAAGTCCTCCCGCTGGATGTTTTCGATCAGGGCGACTTCCATCATTTCGGCATCGGACATTTTCCGCTCGACGGCCGGAACGGTCTTCAGGCCGGCCATCTCCGCCGCCCGGACGCGCCGCTCGCCGGCGATGATCTCATAGCCGTGCACCGCCCGCCGGACGAGGATCGGCGTGAGGACGCCGTGGGTCCGGATCGACTCGGCGAGCTCCTTGAGCGCCTCCGGATCGAACGTCTTCCGCGGCTGGTACGGGTTCGGCCGGAGGTCGGCGAGGGGGATCTCCTGAATGCGGTCGTCGTCGGAAATCGAAAGACCCGGGATGAGGGCATCGAGCCCCCGCCCGAGGCCGCCTTTTTTGGCCATCGTCTCCCCTCCTCGGGCTACGCTTCGGCCGCCTTTTCGATGCCGAGCACTTCCCGGGCCAGCTCCATGTACAGATCGGCGCCCCGGGACTTCGGATCGTAGGTGACGACGGCCTGGCCGTGGCTTGGCGCCTCGCTCAGGCGGACGTTTCGCGGAATGATGGCCCGGTAGACTTTGTCCTTAAAATACTTTTTCACTTCTTCCGCCACCTGGAGGCTCAAGTTCGTCCGGGCGTCGTACATCGTAAGCAGCACCCCTTCGATCGTGAGCGCCCCGTTCAGGTGTTTTTGCACGAGGCGGATCGTGTTGAGAAGCTGGCTCAAGCCTTCGAGGGCGTAGTACTCCGCCTGGATCGGGATGAGGACGGAATCGGCGGCGGTGAGGGCGTTGATCGTCAAGAGCCCGAGCGACGGCGGACAGTCGATGAGGATAAAATCGTACGCCGATCGGATCGGCTCCAGAGCCCGCCGAAGGCGCACCTCCCGGCTTAACGTCGGCACGAGTTCGATCTCCGCGCCGGCCAGCTGGATCGTCGACGGAAGCAGATCGAGGTTCGGGACGTTGGTCGGCCGGACGACGTTTGCCGCGGGCACATCGTTGATCAAAAGATCGTAGACGTCGTAGACGACGTCCGCCTTGCTCACGCCGATGCCGCTCGTCGTGTTGCCCTGAGGGTCCATGTCGACGAGGAGCACCCGCTTTCCCAGGAGGGCGAGGGCCGCCCCGAGGTTGACGGCCGTCGTCGTCTTGCCGACGCCCCCTTTTTGGTTGGCGATGGCGATGATTTTCCCCACGCGGGTCACCCTTCCTTCTGCCGGCGAAAAAAAAAGCCCTCATCCCTTCGGAATGCGGATCGTCACCCGATACGCGCCCTCTTCATCCGCTTCGTCCACGTCGAGGGGAATGCCCGCCTCCCGGACCATGGCGATCGACCGCCGGATCGTGTTGAGGGCGATGCGCACGTCCCGAGACACGCCGCGGAGATGCGGCTTCTTTTTTTGTTTTTGTTGATTTTGTCCGCCCAAAAACCGCGCCACTTCCGCTTCCGTCCGCTGGACCGTCCACCCCTCGGCGAGAATCCGCGAAAGCACCCCCTCGATCGCCGCCGCGTCTTTGAGCGGAAGAAGCGCCCGGGCGTGCCGCTCCGTGATCTTCCGTTCCCGGAGCGCCCTTTTGACCGACTCCGGCAGGGCGAGGAGCCGGAGCTTGTTGGCCACCGTCGACTGACCCTTGCCGAGGCGCTGGGCGAGGGCCTCCTGCGTCAAGGCGTGGAGCTCCATCAGGCGGGCGTACGCCTCGGCCTCTTCGATCGGCGTCAGATTTTCCCGGTGAAGGTTTTCGATGAGGGCCAGGGTCGCCGCCTCGAGGTCCGTCAGCGACCGCACGATCGCCGGAATGTCCCCCTGCCCGAGGGCCTGAACGGCCCGAAGCCGCCGCTCACCGGCGATCAGCTCATAGCGGCCGTCGTCCAGAGGCCGGACGACGATCGGCTGAATGATGCCGTGTTCGGCGATCGTCCGGGCGAGCTCGGCGATCGCCTCCGGGTCAAACACCTGCCGGGGCTGATGGCGGTTCGGCACGATCCGATCCACCGGCAGGCGGACGACCGCCTCCCCTTTGTCGGCATCTCCCCCCAGGCCCAACCATCTGGAGACATACCCTTTCACCGTCGCCCCTCCGTTTCCCGAACGCGGCCGTCCCAAAAGCGGCCGGACCGTCGCGCCGGATATCCGCTCCCCCAACAGATTCGCCGCCGGCGGTTAAAATCCTTCCTGTTTCACGTGAAACATCGTCAGCGGAGGGGTCGGCGTTCCGGTTCGCCGGGACGCCGGGGGTAGCGCTCCGGCGTCGGATGAACCTTCCGAAACCAGAGCAGGACCCGCGAACCGTAGGCTCCGGGAAGCGCCAGCGGTTCCACCGCCGCCACCTCGGCGCCGAGGGCGGTGATCGCCCGCCCGGCGCCGGCAAGCTCCTCCCGGCCCCGCTCCCCCTTCCAGGCGACCGCCAGTCCGCCGGGCCGGACGAACGGCAAAAAGAGCTCAGCGAGCACCGAAAGCGGCGCCACCGCCCGGGCGACGGCCAGATCGAACCGGTCCCGGTACGCCGGATCCCGGCCGAGGACCTCGGCCCGACCGTGGACGAGGCGCACGTCCTGAAGGCCGAGGTCGGCGACGACCGCCTCGAGAAACCGGAGGCGTTTTTCTCGGGCGTCGAGGAGGACGAGGGAGAGCTCCGGGCGGACGATCTTCATCGGAAGCCCCGGAAAACCGGCGCCGGTCCCGACGTCGATCACCGACCGCGGGGACGGATCGTGCGGCGACAGGAAAACGGTCAGAGAGTCGTAGATGTGCTTGACCCAGATCGCCTCCGGCTCCGTGATCGCCGTGAGGTTCATCCGTTCATTCCAGGCGAGCAGGAGTTCGATGTAGCGGCCAAGGCGCGCCCGGGCCGCGGCGTCGATCGGAAGCCCCCGGTTTTCGAGCGCGGCGAAGATGTCAACCATCGCCGGCGACCTCGACCGGCCGACGCCCTTCGAGATGAACGAGGAGCGCGGCGATGTCCGACGGCTTGACGCCAGGAATGCGGGCCGCCTGACCGACGGTGAGCGGGCGGATGCGCTCGAGCTTCTCCCGGCCTTCGCGCGAGAGGCCGTAGACCGCCCCGTAGTCGAAAGACGGGGAGAGGCGCTTGTGCTCAAGGCGCTTCATCCGCTCCACCTCGGCCAGCATTTTCTTGATGTACCCTTCGTACTTCACGTCGATCTCGACCGCCTCGGCGACTTCCGGCGGCACCGGCGCATCCGGCGGGAAGGCCGACGCGAGGGCCGCATACGTCACCTCCGGCCGCCGGAGGAGCTCCGCGAGCGTTGCCGGCCCCTGAAGCGGCCCGAGGCCGACCGCCTCGAGGCGCCGATTCGTTTCGGCGTCGGGGCGAAGGCGCGTCTCCTCGAGGCGCCGCCTTTCCGCTTCGATCCGCCGCACTTTTTCCTGAAAGCGCCGGTACCGCGCCTCCCCGATGAGGCCGACGGCGTAGCCGATCGGCAAAAGCCGCCGGTCGGCGTTGTCGTGCCTAAGAAGCAGCCGGTACTCCGCCCGGGACGAAAGCAGCCGGTACGGCTCGTCGACGCCCCGGGTGACGAGGTCGTCGATCATGACGCCGATGTACGCCTCGTCCCGCCGAAGGACGACCGGTTCCTTGCCGGCGACGTATCGGGCGGCGTTGATGCCGGCGATGAGCCCTTGCCCCGCCGCCTCTTCGTAGCCCGAGGTGCCGTTCAGCTGCCCGGCGGTAAACAGCCCCTCGATCCGCTTCGTCATGAGGCTCGGCCAGAGCTCCGTCGGATCGATGACGTCGTATTCGATCGCGTAGCCGGGCCGCATCATCTCCGCCCGTTCGAGGCCCGGAATCGTCCGGAGCATCGCGACCTGGACGTCCTCCGGCAGGCTCGTGTAGAGCCCCTGAACGTACACCTCGTCGGTCTGCCGGCCTTCCGGCTCCAAAAACACCTGATGGCGCGGCTTGTCGTGGAAGCGGACGATCTTATCCTCGATCGACGGGCAATACCGGGGGCCCACCGCCTCGATCGCCCCGGAGAACATCGCCGACCGGCCGAGGTTGGCCGCGATCAGTTCGTGCGTCTCCGGCGTCGTGTAGGTGAGCCAGCAAGAAAGCTGAGGCTCCGGAAGCGGCCCCTCGGTTTCGTACGAAAAAAAGTTGGGCTCCGGATCGCCGGGCTGCTCCTCCATCCGGGAGACGTCGATCGTCTTTCCGTCGATCCGAGGCGGGGTCCCGGTCTTGAAGCGGAGCAGATGAAAGCCGAGGGCCTCGAGCCGAGCGCCCAACGCCTCGGCCGGCCGGGTGTGATTTGGCCCCGAAGGAAACGACAGCTCCCCGATGTGAACCCGGCCCCGAAGGTACGTCCCGGTCGTCAAGACGACCGCCGGCGCCCGGTAGACCGCCCCGGTCTCGGTGACGACCCCGTGCACGCGCCCCTTCTCGACGAGAAGGTCCGTCACCATCGCCTGCCGGAGCAAAAGCCCCGGGGTCCCCTCCAAGACCGCCTTCATCCGCCGGCTGTAGGCGAACTTATCCGCCTGCGCCCGGAGCGCCCGCACCGCCGGCCCCTTGCCGACGTTGAGCATCCGGATCTGAACGTAGGTCGCATCGATGTTTTTTCCCATCTCGCCGCCCAACGCGTCGATCTCCCGGACGACCTGCCCCTTGGCCGGTCCGCCGATCGACGGGTTGCAGAACATGAACGCGACATGATCGAGGCTGACGGCGAGAACGAGCGTCCTCGCCCCGAGCCGCGCCGCCGCCAAAGCCGCCTCGCTTCCGGCGTGCCCGGCGCCGACGACGATGACGTCGTACCGCCCGGCTTCGTACATCGTCTCCCCCCTTTCCGCCGTCCGGCACCGGCCCGTTCGGCGGATCGCCGATCGACCGGCGGCCGCTTACTTCCCGACGCAGAAATCGGAAAAAATCGTGCGGATGACCGTTTCGTCGACGTCCTCTCCGAGAATGGCGCCGAGATGCCGGAGGGCCTGCCGGAGGTCGACGAGGACGGCATCCTCCGGCGCTCCGGCGCCGGCGGCCCGGCGGGCGGCCTCTACCGCCTCGAGCGCCGCGTCGAGGGCCGCGAGGTGCCGGGCGTTCGCCGTCGCCATCGCCTCCGGTCGCGCCTCCGGCGAAAGGCCGAGCACCCGGAGGATCGCCGCCCGAAGCGCCGGAAGCCCGGCGCCCGTTCGGGCGCTCACCCGAACGACCGGGGCGCTCGGAAGATGCGCCGCCACCGCCTCCGGCGTGACGACCGAAGGCAGGTCGCTCTTATTCAGGACGACGATCGCCGACCGCTCCCGAAGCTCGGCCAAGAGCGCCGCGTCTTCCGGCGACAGAGGGCGGGCGCCGTCGACGACGGCAAGGACGAGGGACGCCTCCCGGAGCGCCTTCCGGGCCCGCTCGATGCCGATCGCCTCCACCGGGTCGTCGCTCCGGCGGATCCCCGCCGTATCGACGAGGCGGAGGACGACGTCGCCGACGACGAGGCGCACCTCGAGGACGTCCCGAGTCGTCCCCGGGACGTCGGTGACGATCGCCCGCTCTTCTCCGGCGAGGGCGTTAAACAGGGACGATTTGCCGGCGTTCGGCCGGCCGACGATCGCCGTCGGGACGCCGTCGCGAAGGAGGCGCCCCAGCGCGGCTTCGCCCCGAAGCGCCCGAAGGCGCCCGACGAGCGCTTCCAGCTCAGCGGCGATCTCGGCCCGGGTCACGTCCGGCTCGTCGTACTCCGGGTAGTCGACGGCCACCTCCAGCCGGGTGACGAGGCGAAGGAGCGCCGCCCGCACCGCGCGGACCGCCTCGCCGAACGCCCCGCGGAGGGCGCGGCCGGCCGCCAGGAGCGCCGCCTCCGTCTCGGCCCGGATGACGTCGAGGGTCGCTTCCGCCTGGGCGAGGTCGATTCGTCCGTTTAAAAACGCCCGCAAGGTAAACTCCCCCGGCTCCGCGAGGCGGGCGCCTTCCTTGAGAACGAGCTCCAGCGCCCGCCGGGCGACGAGCCGGCCGCCGTGGACGTTCAGCTCGACGACGTCCTCGCGGGTAAAGCTCCGGGGCCGGCGCATGACGCCGACGAGGACCTCGTCCAAGACGGCCTCCGTCGCCGGGTCGACGAGGTGGCCGTAGACGAGCCGGTGGCTTTCGATCGACCGAAGGGGCGTGCGGCCGCGAAAAACCCGATCGGCGATCGCAATCGCCTCCGGGCCGCTCAGGCGCACGATCGCCACGCCGCCCTCCCCCGGCGGCGTGGCGATCGCCGCAATCGTATCGTCCCGCATCGCATCCCTCCGCTACCGGCGGACCGACGGCTCTTCGGACCCCATCCGGCCCGCCCGAAGCAGATCTTTAAACAAAAACGTCTGCACGAGGGTAAACAGGCTGGAAAACGTCCAGTAGAGGGGAAGCGCCGCCGGGAGCGACAGCGTGATAAAGAACGTCATCAGCGGAAACAGGATGAGCATGAGCCGCATCTGGGGCGCCCCCTGCGGCATCGGATTGATCTTTTGCGTCACGTACACCGTAAGAAGCTGCGCCAGCGCCGCCACGAGGGGCAGGACGAAGGTCGGATCCCGGCTCCCGAGCTCGAGCCAGAGAAAATGGGCGCTTTTGATGTGCGGGCTGCGCCGGACGGCATCGTAGAGGGCAATGAACACCGGCATCTGAACGATGAGCGGCCAGAAGCCGCCCATCGGGCTCACGTCATGGGCCTGAAAAAGCTTCAAAAGCTCCCGCTGCATTTTCTCCGGGTCCTTCTGGTATTTTTCCCGGATCTTCTGCACTTCCGGCTGGAGCTTTTGCATCTTCGCCATGTTTTTATACTGATTGAAGACGAGAGGGAGAATGAGCACCCGCACGATCACCGTCACCGCCAGGATGGCGACGGCGTACGAGCCGCTCAGCGCGCCGAACCAGTCGATGAGGAGCGATATCGGATAGACGAAAAACGCATCGAAAAAGCCGTTCCGCGGATCCGGCGGCACGTCGACCGGCGCACAGCCGGCGAGCCCCAGCGCCGGCACGAGCGCCAGGGCGACGCCCATCCGGCGGCGCATTCCCCGCGACACCGCCATTCCTCCTTTGACTTTCCCGCCTCAACGCCGGAACCCGCTCAGCCGTCCGGGCCACCCGGGGGAGGAAAAAGCGCCGCCGCCTCCGCGAGCCGCGCCCGTACGGCGAGACGGCGAAAGGAGGCGTCCACCGCCCAAAAATCGCTCCCCCGGATCGACGGGCGGGCGATGACGACGACGTCGACCCCCGGCGGAAAGCGGTCGGCGATCTTCCGCGCGATCTCCCGGAGGACCCGTTTGTAATAGTTGCGGACGACCGCCTTGCCGACCTTTTTGCCGACGGAAAAGCCGATCCGCACCGGGCCGCCGTCATCTCGCCTTAAATAATAAAGAACGAGCCGCCCGTCCGCAACCGAGCGGCCGTTTTCGATCACCCGGGCAAAGTCGTCGCTTTTTCTGAGCCGCTCGACCGCCACCCCACCCCCTCCTCCGCGAAAAAAAAGACCACCCGCGGTGGTCGTCAAGCCGTGAGGCGCTTCCGGCCCTTTTTCCGCCGGGCCTTGATGATTTTCCGGCCGCTTTTCGTTTTCATCCGCTTGCGAAAGCCGTGGACCTTTTTTCGATACCGCTTGTTCGGATGATACGTCGGCTGCGCCATCGTCTTCCTCCTTCCCCACCCGATCTTTTCTGCATTATAAAAACCCGCGCCGCCGCTGTCAAACCGCCCGGCCGGCGGCGGTTTTTCCCCGGCCACGAACGGTGTTTTCCACGGCCTGTCCACCGGTCTCCCCCATCCGATCCACAGCGCACAGGCGCCCGATCGCCATCCACAGGGAAACGGTGGAAAACCGTCGACGGGCCGGCGGATCATTGCGGTCGGCGTCGATTTTTGCTAAGATAATCGATGCCTCGGGTTGTGGATGGCGCCTCGTTATCCACAGCTCCGTCCACAGCTGTGGAGAACCGATGTTGTGGATTTTTTTTTGTCCCGCGAGGTGACCGCCATGCCGCCAGAGACGTCGGTCCGGGCGCAAGAACTGTGGAATCGCGTCCTCGAGCGCCTGAAGGCCCGAATCAGCAAACCGAGTTTCGACACGTGGTTCGGCGAGACGCGTGCCGCGGCCAAAGATGACGATCATTTCATAATCATCACGCCAAATGCGTTCATCAAAGGCTGGCTCCAGGATCACTACACCGGCTACCTCGCCGACCTCCTCGCGGACGTCGCCGGCCGGCCGTACCGCCTCACCATCGTCACCGAAGACGAGTGGACCGCCCCGCCGGCCGCCCCGCCGGCCCCTTCCGCCGGCGCCTCCGATCCCCTCAATCCGAAGTACGTCTTCGAGACGTTCGTCGTCGGCAACGGCAACCGCTTCGCCCACGCCGCCGCCCTCGCCGTCGCCGAGCGGCCGGCCCGATCCTACAACCCGCTCTTCATCTACGGCGGCGTCGGCCTCGGCAAAACCCACCTCATGCACGCCATCGGCCACTACGTCCGGCGCCACCACCCCCACCTCAAGGTCGTCTACCTCTCGGCGGAAAAATTCACCAACGAGTTCATCTACGCCATCCGGGACAACTCCCCGGAAGCGTTTCGCCAGAAATACCGGAGCGTCGACCTCCTCCTCATCGACGACATTCAGTTTCTCGCCAACAAAGAACAGACGCAGGAAGAATTCTTTCACACCTTCAATACGCTCCACGAAGCGAACAAGCAGATCGTCATCACGAGCGACCGGCCGCCGAAAAGCATCCCGACGCTCGAAGACCGCCTCCGCTCCCGCTTCGAGTGGGGGCTCATCACCGACATCCAGCCGCCGGACCTCGAGACCCGCATCGCCATTCTTCACCGGAAGGCCCGGGCCGAAGGGCTTTCCCTTGACCCCGACGTGCTCACGTACATCGCCGCCCAGGTAAGCACCAACATTCGGGAGCTTGAGGGCGCCCTCATCCGCGTCATCGCCTACGCCTCCCTCGTCCGCCGGGACATCGACGTGCCGCTGGCGGAAGAGGCGCTCAAAGACCTGATCGCGCAAAAAAATACCAAACCGCTCACCGTCTTCGACATCCAAAAGGTCGTCGCCGACTATTACGGCGTCCCGCCGGAGGCGCTGAAAAGCAAAAAGCGCAGCAAGGATGTCGTCCTGCCCCGACAGGTGGCGATGTACCTCACCCGGGAGCTCACCGCCCTGTCGCTGCCGAAGATCGGCCAGGAATTCGGCGGCCGCGACCACACGACGGTGCTCCATGCGTGCGAAAAGATCGCCGCCCAAAAAGAAACGGACGTCGAACTGGCCCGGGCGCTCCGGGAAATCCACGAGCGCCTGAGCGTATTCACAGCCCGCCCCAAGCCGGTCGACGGCTGAATCCACAGCCCGTCGCCGGGCGAATCGGTTATCCACGGCCCTTTTCCACATATCCACAGTCCTGATGAAGACGACGGCGACGACACCGGTACCCCAAAGAAAGAGAAAGCGAGGATCGCGATGCGCGCCACGATCGACCACCGCACCCTCCTCGACGGGCTGCAGACGGCCGCCCGGAGCATCGAGACGCGGACGACGATGCCGATCCTCTCCGGCGTCCTCATCCGCCTCGGCGAAACGCTGGAACTCATCACGACGAACGACGACTACACCCTCGTCCAGCGCCTTCCCCTCGAGGCGGAAAAAAACGCCGTCTACGCTCCCGGCGCCGTCGTCCTCCCGGCGAAGCTCGCCCACGAGCTCATCCGGAAGCTTCCGTCGGGGCCGATCGACGTCGAGGCGGAGGGCGCGAGCGCCGTCTTTCGCGCCGGCGCCCTGGAAGTCACCGTCCACGGCTTTCCGCACGAAGAATTCCCCCGGCTTCCCGATGAGCCGGCGGAAACGAAGTGGCACCTCACCGGCGAGCGGCTGGCGGCCCTCTTCCGCCAGGTCCTCTTCGCCGTCGCCACCGACCAGACGCGTCCGATCCTAAAGGGCGTCGAGCTCGTCGCCGAAGGCGGCGTGATCACCGCCACCGCCACCGACAGCCACCGGCTGGCCCAAAGCCGCCTGGTCCTCGCCGAGGCCGGCGCCGAAGGCCGCCTCGTCGTCCCGGGGAAAAGCGTGCAGGACGTCCTCGGCCTTTTCGAAGACGAAGACGAAGACGCCCCCCTCCGCCTCGCCCTCGGCGAGCGGACCCTCATCGTCGAAGCTTCCCGCTACACCGTCTACTTTCGGCTCCTGGCCGGCGCCTACCCGGATACGCGGATGCTCATCCCGGACGCGACGAAAACGCGGGCCGTCTTCGACCGGGCGGCGCTCGTGGAAGCCCTCGACCGGGCGTACGTCATCGCCCAGTACAACCGCAACCAGACGGTCCGCCTGACCCTGGGCGACGGGCCGGAGGCGGAACTGTTTACCGTCCACCCGGAGCTCGGCCGCTTCAGCGAACGGCTCGCCGTGCGCGAGCGAAGCGGCGAGCCGATCACCCTCTGGTTCAACGCCCGCTTCCTCCTGGACGCCCTCAAACACCTCCCGGCCGATGCCGTCGAATTCGGCGCCAACGGCGCGCTGTCGCCGTTCGTCGTCCGGGCGGCCGGCGCCTCGCATCCCTTGAATCTCATCGTGCCGGTCAAAACCGGCTGAGCGGGGATTCGGCGTGCTCGTCCGGCGGCTCATCCTCCGACAGTTTCGCAACATCCGAAGCGCCGACCTCGCCTTCGGGCCGGGGACGGTCATCTTCTACGGCGAAAACGGCGCCGGCAAGACGAACCTCATCGAAGCGATCGCCCTCCTCGCCCTCGGCAAGTCGTTCCGCGCCGCCCGGGACGCCGCGTGGCGGATGTGGGGCACCGAGGAAACCTTGCTCCGGGCGGAGGTAGAGACGGCCCGGGGCCGGGAGACGCTGGAGCTCCGCCTCGTCGGCGAGGAAAAGACCGCCCGGGCCGGCGGCCTGCCCGTTCCGCGCCTCGCGGACTTCGTCGGCCGGCTGGGGATCGTCCTCTTCGTCCCCGACGACGTCGAGCTCGTCGGCGGCCCGCCGGCCGTCCGCCGGCGGTTTTTTGATCTCGAGCTCAGCCAACGGTGGCCGCGTTATTTGTATCATTTATCGCGTTATCATAAAATATTGCTGCAGCGCAATCGGCTGCTGAAAAGCGACGGCGATCCGGCGACCCTTGGGCGCCTCCTCGAGGCGTATGACCCGCTCCTCGCCGAAAGCGCCGCCCCGATCGTCCGGGCGCGGGCCCGCTTCGTCGACCACCTCCGGCCCTACGCCGAGGCGGCCTATCGGGCCCTCGCCGGAGGCCGGGAAGCGCTTCGCCTGGAATACGTCAGCGGAAGCGGCCTCGCCGGCGCCTCGCTCGCCGGCGAAGAGGCGGCCCTTCGGGCAGCCCTCCTCAAGCGCTTCGAGGCGGGGCGGGCGACGGACGTCCGCCGCCGGCAGACGCTCACCGGCCCTCACCGGGACGACCTCACCATCGCCTTGGACGGCCACCCGGCGGAAGGTCACGCCTCCCAGGGGCAGCGCCGGAGCATCGCCCTGGCCCTCAAGCTCGCCGCCGCCCGGGTCGCCGAGGCGTGGACCGGCGAGGCCCCGGTCGTCCTCTTGGACGACGTCCTTTCGGAACTAGACGAGCGGCGGCAGCGGGCGTTTCTCACCCTCCTCGGTGAACAGGGCCAGGCGTTTCTCACCGTCGCCGATCGCCGGGGGCTTGAAGCCCTCCGGCCGGGGGCGCAACTTTTTTCCGTCACCGCCGGCGCCGTCCGGCCGGCACCGCCGGGCGGCGCGGCCGATGGAAACGGGCAGGAGGAACGCGGATGACGAGCCACGATGCCGGCCTTCGTTACACCGAAGCGGACATTCAAGTGCTGGAAGGCCTGGACGCCGTCCGGCGGCGCCCCGGGATGTACATCGGTTCGACGAACGCCCGGGGACTCCACCACCTCGTCTGGGAGATCGTCGACAACTCCGTCGACGAGGCGATGAACGGCCACGCCGACCGGATCGAGGTGACCGTCCACCGGGACGGCCGTCTCACCGTCGTCGACAACGGCCGCGGCATCCCGGTCGGCATCCATCCCCAGACGGGAAAGTCCACCGTCGAGACGGTGCTCACCGTCCTGCACGCCGGCGGCAAATTCGGAAGCGGCGGTTACAAGGTGTCCGGCGGCCTCCACGGCGTCGGTATCTCCGTCGTCAATGCGCTTTCGCTCGAGCTCGAGGTCGAAGTGAAAAAAGACGGCGGCCGCTACCGCCAGCGCTACCGCCGCGGCGTCCCTCAAGGGCCCCTCGAGCGGATCGGCGACGTCCCGCCGGGGGAGACCGGGACCCGGGTGACGATCCTTCCGGACCCGGAGATTTTCAAAGAGACGGTCGCCTTCGACGCCGACGTCCTTGCCGAACGGCTCGAGGAACTCGCCTTTTTGAACCGCGGCGTCACGTTCCGCCTCGTCGACGAGCGGACCGGCCGGGACGAGACGTTCGTCTACGCCGGCGGCCTGGCGGCCTTCGTCGAGCGCCTTGCGGAAGGCCAGACGGCGCTTACGCCGCCGCTCCACTTCGCAGGCGCCAGGGAGAAAATGGAAATTGAAGCCGCCCTCCTGTACGTCGAGGGCGACCAGACGATCCTCCGATCGTACGTGAACAACATCCCGACGACCGAAGGGGGTACCCACGAAAGCGGCCTCAAGGCCGCCCTCACCCGGGCGATCAACGATTACGCCCGCCGCGGGGGGTTTCTTAAGGACAACGAGGCGAACTTCATCGGCGAAGACGTCCGGGAAGGGCTGGTGGCGGTCTTGAGCCTGCGCCTCATCGAGCCGCAGTTCGAAGGCCAGACGAAGACCCGCCTCGGGAACAGCGAGGCCCGGACCCAGGTCGAGGCCTTCATCTACGAAAAGCTCGCCACGTACCTGGAAGAACACCCGGCCGTCGCCCGCCGGATCGTGGAAAAAGCCCTCCTCGCCGCCCGGGCCCGGGAGGCGGCCCGCCGGGCCCGGGAGCTCACCCGGCGGAAAGGCGCCCTCGAGATCACGAGCCTCCCCGGAAAGCTCGCCGACTGCGCGAGCCGCGACCCGGAGGAAAGCGAACTGTTTATCGTCGAGGGCGACTCCGCCGGCGGCTCCGCGAAGCTCGGCCGGGACCGCCGGATCCAGGCGATCCTTCCCATCCGGGGAAAGATCATCAACGTCGAGAAAGCCCGGGACGAGAAGGTGTTCGCCAACGAAGAGATCCGCGCCCTCGTCACGGCGATCGGCACCGGCATCGGCGAGCACCTCGACCTCGGCAAGCTTCGCTACCACAAGATCATCATCATGACCGACGCCGACGTCGACGGAAGCCACATCCGGACGCTTCTCCTGACGTTTTTCTACCGGCACATGCGGCCCCTCATCGAGCGGGGGCACATCTTCATCGCCCAGCCCCCCCTCTACCGGCTGCAGCGGGGAAAGACGGTCCGCTACGCCTACGACGACGCCGAAATGGAGCGGATCAAGCGGGAGCTCGGAGGCCGGGGCGAGATCACGATTCAGCGCTATAAAGGGTTGGGCGAGATGAACGCCGAACAGCTCTGGGAGACGACGATGGACCCCAAGGCGCGGATTCTCCTCAAGGTCGAGCTCACCGACGCCCGGGAAGCGGAGCGGGTGTTTGAGCTTCTCATGGGCGAGCGGGTCGAACCCCGGAGACAGTTCATCCAGGAACACGCCGCCTTCGTCCGGAACCTGGACGTGTAAACGGCACCGAGGAGGCCACCGATGCTGCCGGAGCGCATCCGCGAAGTGAACATCACCGAAGAGATGAAGAGCGCCTTCATCGATTACGCGATGAGCGTCATCGTCAGCCGGGCGCTCCCCGACGTCCGGGACGGGCTCAAGCCCGTCCACCGGCGGATCCTCTACGCGATGCTTGAAGCCGGCATGACGCCGGACCATCCGTACCGGAAGTCCGCCGCCATCGTCGGCGACGTCCTCGGAAAATATCACCCCCACGGCGACGCCGCCGTCTACGAGGCGATGGTGCGGATGGCGCAAGATTTTTCCTACCGTTACCCCCTCGTCGACGGCCAGGGGAACTTCGGCTCGATCGACGGCGACGGCGCCGCGGCGATGCGCTACACCGAGGCGCGCCTCTCGCCGCTGGCGATGGAGCTCCTTCGGGACATTCAAAAGGACACCGTCGACTTTCAGGACAACTACGACGGCCGCCACAGGGAGCCGGTCGTCCTCCCGGCCCGCTTTCCGCATCTCCTCGCCAACGGCGCGAGCGGCATCGCCGTCGGCATGGCGACGAACATTCCGCCGCACAACCTGGGAGAGCTCATCGACGCCGCCGTCTTTCTCCTCGATCATCCGGAGGCCGACGGCCGGGCGCTCCTTCGCTTCGTGAAGGGGCCGGACTTTCCGACCGGCGGCCTCATCCTCGGCCGAAAGGGCATCGAAGAAGCTTACCTCACCGGCAAAGGCTCGATCGTCGTCCGGGCGAAGGTCGCCATCGATGTCGAGGGAGGCCGGACGCGGCTCATCGTCCAGGAGATCCCGTACCTCGTCAACAAGGCGCGCCTCATCGAGCGGATCGCCGAGCTCGTCCGGGACAAGCGGCTCGAGGGCATCAGCGACCTCCGGGACGAGTCGGACCGGGAAGGCGTCCGGATCGTCATCGAGCTTCGGCGGGACGCAAACCCCCACGTCGTCCTGAACCACCTCTTTAAGCACACCGCCCTTCAGACGTCGTTCGGCGTCCTCATGCTTGCCCTCGTCGATGGCCGGCCGGAGGTGCTCACGCTCAAGGAGGCGCTTCTCTCCTACCTCGCTCACCAGCGGGACGTCGTCCGGCGCCGGACGGCCCATGACCTCGCCAAGGCCGAAGCCCGGCTGGAGGTCGTCCACGGCCTGATGAAGGCGATCGACATCGTCGACGATCTCGTCGACCGCCGCGGCCCGATTCGCGCCGCCCGGACCCGGGAGGAGGCGCTTCGGAATCTCATGGCGCCGACCTATCGGCTGGGCGACCGGGACGTGCCGATGGGCTTTACCGAAGCCCAGGCCAAGGCGATCCTCGACATGCGCCTCGAGCAGCTCACGGGTCTTTCGATCGAGCGGCTCGCCGAGGAGCGGGAGAGGCTCGAAGCGGACGTCGCCCGCCACCGGCACATCCTCGCCGATCCGAAGGCCCTAGACGGCGTCATCCGGGAGGAACTCCTTGAGATCAAAGCCCGCTACGGCGACGAGCGCCGGACGAAGATCGTCGACGAAGACGGCGGGATCTCCGACGAAGATCTCGTCGACGACGCGCCGGTCGTCATCAGCCTCACCGACGGCGGCTACATCAAGCGGGTGCCGGCGGCGACGTACCGGAGCCAGCGCCGGGGCGGCCGGGGCGTCATCGGCATGGGCATGAAGGCCGACGACGTCGTCCGACACGTCGTCACCGTCCGGGCGCACGACACGGTGCTCTTTTTCACCGACCGCGGCCGGGTCTACCGCCTGCGGGCGTACGACGTCCCCGAAGCCGGCCGGACGGCCCGCGGGACCGCCCTCGTGAATCTGCTCCCGCTCCTCCCTGAGGAGAAAGTCGCCGCCGTCGTCGGCCTTCGGACCGACGCGGAAGAAGAGCGGGCGCTTTTGTTCGTCACCCGGGACGGCCTCGTCAAACGGACGCCGCTTCGGGAATTTCAGACCATTCGCCGCGGCGGCCTCATCGCCCTCACCCTCCGGGAGGACGACGCCCTCGTCGCCGTCCGGCCGGCCGACGACCGGGACGAGGTGATCCTCGGCACGCAAAACGGCCTCGGCATCCGCTTTTCCGTCGCCGACGTCCGGCCGATGGGGCGAACCGCCGCCGGCGTCAAGGGGATCGACCTGGTGGACGGCGACGCCGTCGTCGGCGCCGCCGTCCTCCCCGCCGGCGCGGAGGAAGGGACGCTCCTCGTCGTCACGGAGCACGGCTACGGCAAGCGGACGCCGCTTTCGGAGTTTCGCCTGCAGGCCCGGGGGGGCCGCGGCGTGCGGACGATCCGCCGGGGCCCGAAGACGGGCCGGGTCGTCGGCGTCGCCGTCGTCCGGGACGACGACGACCTCCTCATCGTCGATGAAGGAGGCGTCGTCATCCGGGTGCCGGCGGCGGAGATCCCCGTCATGGGCCGGGACGCCCAAGGCGTCCGCCTCATGCGCCTGGACGGCGGCGGGAAGGTGGCGGCGTTTGCCCGGGTCGCGGACGACGCCGCCGACGAGACGTGATCGGAGACGGGAGGGGAGACGATGCGCCTTGTCGTCGGGCCGGAGATCGTCGGCCGGGTGCTCGCCCGGCCGGTGGAGCTCCCGGACGGCGGCCGGCTCCTTTCCGCCGGCCGACGCCTTGAAGAAAGCGACGTTGCTTATCTCCGCGCTTTCGGCGTCACCGCCGTCGAGGTCGATGAAGAGCCCGGGGCGGCGCCAGATCGGGCTGCCGCCGGCCGGCCGGCGTCGGCCTCGGTCCGAACGGCGGAGGGCGTCCGTCCCCCGGCGGACCGGCCGCCGGAGACGCCGCGGCCCCCGGCGCCGGCGCACGAAGGCGCGTGGCGGGCGGCGGTCGAAGGCGCCCTCCGGCGGACGGCCCTCGGGGCGCCGCCGCCGATCGCCGACCTCCGGGCGATCGTCCGGTCGTGGTTCGCGGAAGACGCCCGGCCAACGGCCTGGGTTCGCCTCGTTCGGGTTCGCCCGGAAGCGGCGGAAGACCCGGCGGAGCGGCTTGCCGTCCACGCCCTTTCGGTCGGCCGGCTGGCCGCCGCGCTCGCCCGGCTCCTCGGCCTGGCCGACGGCGAGGTGATGCAGGTGGCGCTCGCCGGGCTATTGGCCGATGTCGGCATGTGGCGCCTCCCGCCGCGCCTTCTCCGGCATCCGGGCGTCTATGCGCCGGAGGAGCGCCGAGACATGGAGCGGCACACCGCCCTCGGCTACGAGCGGCTGAAGGGCCGCCTCGGCCTGTCTCCGGAAGCGGCCCTTGCGGCGCTTCTCCATCACGAGCGGATGAACGGCTCCGGCTATCCGTCCGGCCTGCCCGGCGAGCGCATTCCGCTCCTCGTCCGGATCGTCGCCGCCGCCGACAGCCTCGCCGCCGGGGCGAGCGCCCGGCCGTACCGGCCGGCCAAATCGTGGTGGACGATCGTGTCGGAGATCGCCGCCAGCGCCGCCTACGACCTCGCCCTCCGGCAGGCGATGCTCGAGTCGATCCGCCGGCTTCCGGCCGGCACCACGGTGCGGTTCGCCGACGGGCGGTCGGCCCGGCTTTTGCGCGTCGACGCCGCTCGTCCGCTCCTTTGGGAGCTGGAGGCGGACGGAGCCCTCCTCCCCCTGTCGGCGCTCCCGGACGTCGTCGCGGTCGATCCGCCGGACGAGGCGGGCGGTTGAGGCGAGGGCGCCGGCCGAAACGGGCCCCGCGAACGGCGGAGCGTCGGGCGTTTCGCCGGCGAAAGATCCATCCCCTTCGCGTCGGCATGGGGAAGGTCAAACGAGGAGGGGCTCCGATGGAAGGCGGTTCGATTGGTCGCGCCATCCGGCGCATCCGGCTCATCGTCCTCGTTTTCGCCGCCGCGGGCATCCCGGCCGCCCTGACGGCCCTTAATGTTTCGGGCGGGCGGGCGGCGGCCGAAATCGATTCGAAATCGGCCCATGAGGCGCCGAGTTTGCCGGCGCTTGCGCCCGATCGGCCGCCGACCGCCGGCCCGTCGCCGGCGCCGGTTACGGCCAGCGCCTGGAACGGCGAAAATTTCGAGACGATCCGGCGTCTTCGCATCCCGTACGCCGTCCGGGGGGTCTACGTCACCGGCTGGACCGCCGGCGGCCCGAAGATGGCCGACATCCTCGCCCTGATCGACCAGGGGCTCGTGAATGCCGTCGTCATCGACGTCAAGGAAGATCGCGGCCGGATCACGTACCGGACCGACGTCCCCCTGGCCCGGACGGTCGGCGCCGACCGAGAGCGGATGATTCCCGACCTCGACGGCCTTTTGGACGCCCTCCACGAGCGGAACGTCTACGTCATCGCCCGGCTCGTCTCGTTTAAGGACCCGCTTCTGGCGACGGCGCGGCCCGAGTGGGCGCTTCGGCTGAAAGACGGGGGCCTCTATCGCGATGCCAAAGGCGTCGCCTGGATCGACGCCTACCAGCAGCCGGTCTGGGCGTACAATGCCGACATCGCCGTCGAACTCGCCGAAAAAGGCGTTCAGGAAATCCAGCTCGACTACGTCCGTTTTCCGGAAAACGGATCCGTCGTCGACGGAAAACGGATCCGTCGTCGACCGGCTCGTCCGCTACGCCAACCCGGATGGCCGGTCGAAGGCGGAGGGGATCGCCGACTACATCGCCACCGTCCGGGAGCGGCTCCGACCGTACCCCGTGTTTCTTTCCGCCGACGTTTTCGGCCTCGTGACGACGGTCGCCGACGACATGAACATCGGGCAAAAATGGGAGCTCATCTCGCCGCGGGTCGACGTCATCTCGCCGATGATGTACCCGTCGCATTATGCGCCGGGGTCGTACGGCGTGCCGAAGCCGGATCTCGCCCCGGCGGCGATCATCGCCGCCGGACTCCAAGATGCCGCCCGAAAAGATGCCGCCGTGCGCGCCGCGGGTTACCGTCCCGCCGCCATCCGGCCGTGGTACCAGGCGTTTTCCGCGCCATGGCTCGGAACAGGGAACTGGATGCCGTACGGTCCCGCCGAGGTCAAGTCCCAGATCACCGCCGGCGAGGCGGCCGGCATCCGTTCGTACCTCCTCTGGGACCCGGCCAACCGCTACGAGGCGGCGTATTTCCGCTAAGGTCGCGGTGCCTTGCCCCCGCGGTTCCGCTGAACCGCAGGGACATCAGCTTTTTCGCCTTTTTTCGCTTTTCTTCGGCTTGACGCTCGGACGGGCCGGTGATACACTGGCGCCAAATCCGAAGGTCCGTCCGGAGGATCCTCCGTGCGAACGGGTATCTGAGCGTCTCCGGCGGAGGGGAAAGGGCGAAAAGGGCAACGGAAGAAGGGCGAACGAACGCCGTTCGCCCGAAAGCGAGGCCCCGAACCAAAAGGAGGACGACTCCGTGTGGGAAGCCAAATTCGGTTCCGTCGCCCTCACGTTCGATGACGTCCTCGTCGTCCCCCGCGCCTCGAGCGTCCTCCCGTCCGAGGTCGACACGTCGACCGAGCTCGGGAAGCTCAAGCTTTCGATCCCGATCCTGAGCGCGGCGATGGACACGGTGACGGAGTCGGCGATGGCCATCGCCATGGCCCGGGAGGGGGGCCTTGGCGTCATCCACAAAAACATGTCGATCGAGCGGCAGGCGGAAGAAGTCGATCGGGTCAAGCGCTCGGAAGCCGGCGTCATCACGGACCCGTTTTACCTCTACCCGGACGCGACGCTCGCCGACGCCGAAGCGATTATGAGCAAATATCGCATCTCCGGCGTGCCGATCGTCGAGCGGTCGGGGAAGCTCGTCGGCATCATCACCAACCGGGACCTCCGCTTCGAGCGGAACATGGATCGTCCCGTCGCCGAAGTGATGACGAAGGAGCCCCTCATCACCGCTCCGGTCGGAACGACCCTCGCCGAGGCGGAGGGGATCCTCCGACGGCATAAGATCGAAAAACTGCCCCTCGTGGACGCCGAAGGGCGGCTCAAGGGGCTCATCACGATCAAAGACATCGAAAAAGCGATCCAGTATCCGAACGCCGCTAAAGACGCCGCCGGTCGGCTCCTCGTCGCCGCCGCCGTCGGCGTCGGGAAATCCGCCTTCGAACGGGCGGAAGCCCTGGTCGCAAGCGGCGCCGATGCCCTCGTCGTCGACACGGCGCACGGCCACGCCCAGGCGGTGCTGGAGACGGTCCGGATGCTCAAGGAGGCCTTTCCGGAGGTGACGCTCATCGCCGGCAACATCGCCACCGCCGAGGGCGCCGAAGCGCTCTTTCGGGCCGGCGCCGACGTCGTCAAGGTCGGCGTCGGCCCGGGCTCCATCTGCACGACCCGGGTCGTTGCCGGCGTCGGCGTGCCGCAGATCACCGCCGTCTACCAGGCGGCGACCGTTGCCCGGCGTCTCGGCAAGCAGATCATCGCCGACGGCGGCATCAAATATTCCGGCGACATCGTCAAAGCCATCGCCGCCGGCGCCGACGCCGTCATGCTCGGTTCGCTTCTCGCCGGAGCCGCCGAAAGCCCCGGCGAGGAAGAGATCTACCAGGGCCGGCGCTTTAAGACGTACCGGGGCATGGGGTCGCTCGGCGCGATGAAGGCCGGCGGCGCGGAGCGGTATTTCCAAGGCGGCATGTCGAAGTACGTCCCGGAAGGCGTCGAAGGACGGGTGCCGTACAAAGGGCCGGTGGCGGACATCCTCTACCAGCTCGTCGGCGGGCTTAGGTCCGGCATGGGCTATGCCGGCGCGCCGGATCTCCGGACGCTCAAAGAAGAGACCCAATTCGTCCAGATCACGCACGCCGGCCTGATCGAAAGCCATCCCCACGACATCGTCATCACGAAAGAAGCGCCGAACTACAGTCTGCGCTAACGGCGGCGACGGACCGCCGCGGCTGGTGCCGCGGCGGTTTTGTCGGTCTCGAAGCCGCCGGGGATGCATCGAAGCGATCGACTGGGAAAGCGAGGGAGAGCAGTGCGCACGGCCCGACGGTTGGCCCTTGCCGTTCTCGTCGGCCTCATCCTCTGGGTCCAGATGGGCGTGCCCGCCCAGGCCCGTCAGGACGACCTGAAGCTCGACGTTCGCTCGGCCCTCCTCGTCGACGCGAAGACGGGGCGGGTGCTGTACGCCGACGCGAACATCGACACGCCCTATCCGCCGGCCAGCATGACCAAGATGATGACCGAGTACCTCGTCCTCGAGGCGATCGGGGCGGGGAAGCTCCGCTGGGACGACGTCATCACCGCCAGCGACACCGTTTATTTCCTGGGAAAACATGCCGGGAGCCGCGTGTTTTTGAACGCCGGCGAGAAGCGGACGGTCCGAGAACTGTTTGAGGCGATGGCCATCTATTCGGCCAACGACGCGACGGTCGCCCTGGCGGAGGCGGTCGCCGGAACGGAGACGGCGTTCGTCGAGCGGATGAACGAAAAAGCGCGGGCCCTGGGCCTTACCCACACCCACTTCGTCACCGCCACCGGGTACCCGGAAGATGAGCTCGGCCCGTATCGGCCGAACGTCCCGGGCGAACAGACGATGTCGGCGCGGGACGCCGCCCTCCTGGGGCTGGCGCTCCTTCGGGACCATCCGGAAGTGCTTCAATTTACCTCCATTCCGAAAAAGACGTTTCGCGCAGGGGAAGCCAATCCCCTGGAGATGATCAACTGGAACTGGCTGCTGCCGGGGCTCCCGTACGCTTACGAGGGCACCGACGGGCTCAAGACCGGCCACACCGACGCGGCCAAATTTTCCATCACCGCGACGGCCAAGCGGGGAGACATGCGCCTCGTCGCCGTCGTCATCGGCGCCGAATCGGAAAAGGACCGCTTTGAAGCCGCCCGGAAGCTGTTCGATTACGGCTTTTCCCATTTTCGATACGAGACGGTGGCCCGAAAGGGCGATCGGCTTCCGGCGGCGCCGGCCATCGAAGTGCAAAAAGGTAAAAGTTCTTCGGTGCCGGTCGTCCTCGGCGAGGACGTCGTCGACGTCGTCGCCGACGGCGGCGATGGGCCGAAGCTCAGCGCCGAGCTCGGCCCGCCGCCGGAAGCGCCGGTCAAGGCCGGCGATCGGGTCGGGATCGTTCGCCCCGAGCAGCCGGATCTCCCGTACCTCGCCGCCGCCTACGCCGAAGCGGCGGCCGTTTCGCTCGTCGCCGAAGCGGACGTGCCCCGGGCCGGCGCGTTCCAGCTTTTCTTCCGGGCGATCTTCGACTGGATCGGCCGCCTCTTTGACCGCATCACCGGCGGGCTGGGAGCCTCCGGCGCCGAGCCGTCTCTTGCCGCCTCGCTTCCCCATCTGCTACAATAACCGCGAAGCGCATCCCGGGAAGGAAGCCCACGGCAGGCTGGCGGGAACGGGACAGGCTTTCCGCCCGGAAGACCGGCGACGCTGGGGGGATCGACATGGTCGCCGTCGGCGTTCTGGCACTGGCGGGCGCGTTCGGAACGGCGGCGGCGCGGCTTTTGGCCGCCGGCGCGTCGGTGCGGCTCATCCGCCGACCGGAGGCGCTTTCGGACGTCGATGCTCTCGTCATCCCGAGCGCCGAGCCGCACCTGCTTCGGGTCACGATGGAAAGGGAATGGCCAGCGGTGCTCGAGCGGTATTGGGCTTCGGGCGGACGGCTTTGGGCGATGGGGCCGTCGACCCTCCTTTTCGTTTCCGGCGGCAAAGCGGCTTCCGGCGACGACACCGGCGTTGCCGCCGGCGGATCCTCCGGGCCCGCACCGATCGGGGCGCTCGGCGGCGGGACCGTCCCGCCGCTCTGGCGCCATTTTCCCCTGGTGGCCCGGCCGGAGCCGCTTCGATCGCCGGCAGACCGCTCGGTCTGTTTCTTCGTCCGCCTGAGCCTGCCGGGGGTGGCGGAGGACTATCTGGCGCCGTTTTTGCGGGCGCCGGCCTTTCCGGCGGAGGCCTATCGCGACGAGGCCGGAAAGCTTCGCCGCATCGGCAAGTGGGGCGAGCACATCGTCTTTCTCGACTGGGATGGTTTTTGGCTGACGGCGTTTTCCCCGGAGTGGGCCGACGATCCGGCGCCGTTTGTGGCCTTCGTGCGGGAGCTCGAGGCCGGCGCGCGGATCGGCTAACGCGGACCGGGCCGAAGCGGTGGGCCGTCCGGCGGGCCCAGGCGGCGGCGTCTTCGGATCGGAGGGCGATGTTGTCCCGGCGGGCGGGGCGCCAGAAAGACCATAGCGGTCAAGGGGCGGAAGGCGATTGCTGGATATCCAGTTCATCCGGGAAAACGTCGATGCGGTCAAAGAAGCGGCGCGGATGAAAGGGATCGACGTCGACATCGATCGCTTGATTCACGTCGACAACGAGCGGCGGTCCCTCATCCAGGCCGTCGAACGGTTGAAACACGAACGCAACGAAAATTCGAAGCGGGTCAAATCCTTGGCCGGCGAAGAAAAGACAAAGCTGATCGAACGGACGCGGGCGATCGGGGAAGAGATCAAAGCGCTTGAGGGCCGACTCGATGCGGTTTTGGCGGAGTGGCGGGCGCTGATGCTCCGGGTGCCCAACGTTCCGTCGCCGGATACGCCGATCGGGACGTCGGAGGAAGACAACGTCGAAATCCGCCGCGTCGGAACGCCGCCTGCCTTTTCCTTTCCGCCGAAAAACCACATCGAGCTCATGACGCTGCACGGCATGGTCGACGTCGAGCGGGGCGTCAAGGTGGCCGGCAGCCGGTCGTACTACCTGATCGGCGATGGACTGCGCCTGCATCTGGCCGTGCAGCAGCTGGCGCTCGATCTTCTGGCCGAACGGGGCTTTACGCCGATGGCCGTGCCAGTCCTCGTCAACGGCTTTGCCCTGGAAGGGACGGGGTATTTCCCCCTCGGCGAAGAACAGGCGTACCACTGTGAAACCGATGACAAGTACCTCATTGGGACGGCGGAAGTCTCTCTGGCCGCCTATCACTACGACGAGATCCTTCGGGAAGAGGAGCTCCCGAAGCGGTACGTCGGCGTGTCCGAATGCTTTCGCCGGGAGGTCGGATCCGCCGGACGGGACACGTTTGGGCTTTACCGGGTGCACCAGTTTTCCAAGGTGGAGCAGGTGATCATCGGTCCGAACGACGAAGCGATGTCCCGACGCCTCCACGACGAACTCCTGGAAAACGCCGAGCTCATTTTGCAGCGCCTGGAGCTTCCGTATCGCGTCGTGCAGGTGTGCACCGGGGAGATGGGACAGGGGCAGGTGCGGAAGCACGACATCGAAACGTGGATGCCGTCTCGAGGCGGCTATGGCGAGACCCACTCCTGTTCGACGTTTCACGATTTCCAGGCCCGGCGTCTCAAACTCCGGTATCGCAAAGCGGACGGATCCTTGGCGTACTGCCATACCCTCAACAATACGGCGATCGCCTCGCCGCGGATTCTGATCGCCCTCGTGGAAAATCACCAGCAAGAGGACGGCTCGATTCGCATCCCCGAGGCGCTTCGCCCGTACATGGGGGGCCGGGTCTTCATCGGGCGCTAGAGCGCCCAATCCGGCGCTTTCCTTTTGGCAAGCCGCTTTGGTTTGTGTTATAATCAAAAGGCCCTCCACAACGGAAAAACCGGCGGCCGCCGCTCCGATTCCGACGATCCGCCGGAGATGTTCACGCGGTCCCGTAGCTCAGGTGGATAGAGCCGCAGCCTCCTAAGCTGTGGGTCGGAGGTTCGAGTCCTCTCGGGACCGCCATACATACCGCGTATTTACTGGCTTTGCAGGCCATGCCCCGATGGGGGATGGTCTTTTTTCTGGTCGTTTGCCGCCATTTTGACGTCATAAACTCATCGCAGCGCCTCGCATTTTGGCTCGTTTCGCCGATGCGGACCGCTTGGTCTTGGGCGGCGCCCGCCTCCGCGCTCATCCCGGCGTTCGCCGCTTCCGTCGATCTTTCGCTCAAACCCGGGCTCGGCGGGTTTCCCGGTTATGGATCGGAGATTCGGGTCCGCTCGGGACCGCCGTCAAAACGAAAAAAGGCGGGCTTCCGAGAGCCCGCTTTTTGGATCGCTGCTTTTTTTCGGATCGCTCACCAGAACCGGACCGATTTCGTCTCCGGAACCCACTTGTATTCGACATCGAGCGCTTCGGCGACCTGGGCGATGGGCACCATCGTCCGACCGTTTACGATTTTCGCTGGCGCATCAAGCGGGCGGTTGACCCCGTTGACCGACATCGTCCTGGCGTCGATTTTGATGACCACCTTCTGATTTCCTTTGGTGATCGTCACGGTCTTTGCCTTTGGATCCCAGACGATGTTGTTCTTCGGCACGCCGAGGGCCGTCGCGGCGAAGCTGATGGGCACGAACGTGCGGTTTTGATCGACGAACGGTGCCGTTTCCATCGAGTACCGCTCGCCGCCGACCGTGTACGTCTGGCTGCCCACCTGGAAGACGACGATCTTTTTCACGTTTCCGGCATGGTCGCGCATGACATGCATGTCGGTCGTCGGGATGTAGCCGGATTTGACCACGAGGCCGCTTGGACCTTGGACCTCCGGATCGTTCAGCATGAAATCGAGGAACGCGGCGACGACGCCGGTCGGTTTGCCTTTGGTGTACATGTGCTGGTAGGCCCAGACCTTGTAGCGGTTCGTCACGACGTTTTCCTTAGTTGGAGCGACGCCGTCGATCTTCAGGGCCTTGACGCTTCCGTCGAGGTAAGACAGGGCGAGGTAGCCGATCGCGCCGGGCGTTTCGGCGACGATCTTCCGCACCGTGCCGGAAGAATCCTCTTCGATGCCGGAGGCCTCCTCAGCGCCGTCCAGGGCGTATTTCTTGAACGTCGCCCGGGTGCCGGAGCTTGCCGGCCGGTTGACGAGGACAATCTTCTGGTTCTTGCCGCCGACGTCCTTCCAGTTCGTGATCTTGCCGGTGAAGATGTCGATGAGCTGCTTTTTCGTCAGGTTGTCGACGCCGACGTCCGGGTGCGCGACGGCCGCCATGGCGACGACCGCCACCTGGTGGTCGACGAGATCTTTCGCCTGTTCGGGCTTGAGCTTTTCTTCGGCGTACAGGTCGGAATTGCCGATGTCGACGCTTCCTTGAGCGACCTGGGACAGGCCGGTACCGCTGCCTCCCCCCTGAACGGTGATCTGAACCTTCGGGTGCTTGGCCATAAACCGCTTCGCCGCTTCTTCGACGAGGGGCTGCATGGCGGTCGATCCCGCCAAAGTGATTTTGCCGCTCAATTCGGCGGCGGTACGGACCGTCTCCGCCTTTTCGGCGGCTTTGGCGCCCACGCTTCCGGCGAAAGGAGCGAGAAGCACGGCTCCGGCCAGCAAGAGGCGCATGATCGAGCTGAACGGCATTCGCCTACCCTCCTCTTGACAGGGTTCAATGCCCTATCCGCTGCCATTGTACAAGCCCAGTGTAAAAGGAGATTGAAGATCGGATTAAGAAAATGTAACATTTATGTTAAGTTTTGGTAAAGGCAAAGGCCGTTCCGGATAGTGCGATTTATACATCTTGCGTATTCCGCTCATCGGTGATAAGATGAAATACGTTCAAGCGAATCGATCGTGGGCCATTAGCTCAGTTGGTAGAGCACCTGACTCTTAATCAGGGTGTCGGGGGTTCGAGTCCCTCATGGCCCACCAGTACATATTGCGAAAATCAAGGCCTCCGGGGGATTGCTCTCCGAAGGTGTTCTTTTTTACCGGCCCTTGGGGGCTTGCAATTCGCGTCGATTCGTGCTATGATGCCGATGTCTTTTCCCGGAGAAGGGATGCGCTGAGGGGGCGGCCGAAGCCCGACAGACGATGCGGACGTAGTTCAGGGGTAGAACGCAACCTTGCCAAGGTTGAGGTCGCGGGTTCGAATCCCGTCGTCCGCTCCAGGAACGAAACCGAACGGACCGCCGATCGGGTCGGGGATCGTCCGGGACGTGGGAATCCCGACGGGAAAGGCGGACGATTGGTCGATAGAGTGTATCCCGTTGGCCGCATCGGAAAAAGCGGGAAAGCCATGGGAGCGAAGAAGGGGCAGTCGCAGTTGCCCCTTTTTCTTTTTCGCACATTTCGCTGACCGTTGCGCCGGAGCAAGACCGGGGGGCGCCGAACGGTTCCGCTCGGGCCGCCGTCACGGTGAAGAATGCCGATGGGCGGAGGTGGGCGCGTTGGACCGCGGAGAATCCGGGAAAATCGCTCCTGTCGATCCTAAGGAACAAGAAGACATCGCCGGGTCCGAGGACGAAGACGAAGACGTACGCTGGATGCGGCTCGCCCTGGAAGAGGCGAAAAAGGCATTGGAAAAGGGCGAAGTTCCGGTCGGCGCCGTCGTTGTCAAAGACGGCGTGGTCGTCGGCCGCGGGCACAACGTCCGGGAGACGAAACGGGACCCCCTCGGCCACGCCGAACTGATCGCCATTCGGGAAGCGGCACGGACGCTCGGTGGGTGGCGGCTGGGCGGCACGACCTTATACGTCACATTGGAGCCGTGTCCGATGTGCGCCGGGGCGATCGTGCAAAGCCGCATCGACCGGCTTGTCTTCGGCGCCGCCGACCCGAAGGCCGGAAGCGCCGGAACGCTCCTCAACCTCGTGCGGGATCCCCGTTTCAACCACCGGGCCGAAGTGCGCGGCGGCGTCCTCGAGGCGGAAGCGGCGGCGCTCTTAAAGGCGTTTTTTGCTCGACTTCGGAAAAAACGGGCGGACAACCTATAGGAGCAAACGCCGAGGCGGCACCCGCGAAGAAGAAAAACGGGCACGCTGCTTTCAGGACGCCACCGCACGCGCGTCTCCCTGTCGGCGCACGGAAACGGCCTTCTTCTTCGCTTTGCGAATTCCTCTCGACCCTGCGCTTTTGGACCACGATCCGCTCTGGATGGCCGCCTATCGCCGCTCAGAACCGCCGGCGGTGGCCGGTTGGCCGGTTGGCCGCCGTGGACCTTCTGGCGGCATGACGATCGGAGGACGGTACCGGGCATCGCGGGGCCGGTCGATCTGGATCGGTACCGGGGCGCAGACACTCGTCGCGGCGTTGAAAAAAGTGGGGCCTTGCTCCGGAGAGCATGACGTGTTATGATAAACGGTGCGCGTGGAGGCGTACCCAAGTGGACGAAGGGGGCTGACTCGAAATCAGCTAGGACGGGCAACCGTCGCGGAGGTTCGAATCCTCTCGCCTCCACCATTTTTTGGAGCCTATTATGACTGAATATTTATTAAATATAGTCTTCGTTTTTCGATCTCTTCGCTTAAAACCGCCTCCGGGCAAGGGCCCGTTGAAGGAATATGTCTGAGCGGGTCGAATACATCTTTACTAAGGAAGTGAGAAAGACACCCGGTGAAGGGAGCGCCAAAATGAGCGAACGGGGTGTGTTCAATTCGGCGCTGCAGCGGTTTGTCGACCACCTCCCCTTGCCGGCGGCGGTCATCGATGAAACCGGCCGGCTGCTGGTGAAAAATACGGCTTGGACCGAGGCGGCCGCCGCTTCTTCCGCCGACTTCGTCCGGGAGCCGCCGGCTTCATGGCCGGCTCCGCAGCCACGCGAGGATCAGATGTTTTGGCTCCCGCTGGAGACGGCCGACCGCTTCCGTACATACCTCGCCATCCGCCCGGCGGCCGCCTCCGGCGAGGGCGAAAAAGATGTGCGCCGGCGGGCGCTGGAGGAGGCGTTTGAGCGATATCATGCGGCTTTTCTCGTCCTCGATCGCAAAGGCCGCATCTTATGGATGAACGCGCTGTTCCGCCGCTGGTTTTTCGTCCCGGCGGCGGCCGTCGGGCGGCCGATCGCGGACGTGTTTCGTCACCTTCCGGAGGAACAGACGCCGGCGCCTAAGCGGCTGATCGCCGGGGGAGAAGTTCGGGAAGAGCCGTTTACGTGGATGAGAAACGGAAAACCGCTCCATCTCGTCCGGGACAGCTACGCCCTCGGAGACATCGGCGCCGTCCTCCTCGCGTTCAAAGAGATCGGGCGTTACGCGAACATCGACGACAAGATCTTGCGGGCCGACCGGCTGGCGACGATCGGGCAGATGGCCGCCGGGACCGCCCACGAGATCCGGAACCCGCTGACGTCTCTCAGAGGTTTTTTGCAGCTGCTCGAGACTTCGCTGGCGGAGCACGGATTGGAGAAGGAACGGGAATACGTCCACCTCATGTTGAAGGAAATTCTCCGGATCAACGCCCTGGTCGACCAATTTTTGCTTCTCGGCAAGCCGCAGGCGGTCCGTTACCGAAAGCTTCGCCTGCCAGCGGTGGTGGCGGAGATCGTCCCGGTGCTTGCCGGGGAGGCGATGCTCCACGATATCGTCCTTGAAAATCGCGTCCAGGAGCCGCTTCCGCCGATCATCGGCGATCCCGAACTCATCAAACAGGTGCTCCTCAACATCGTCAAAAACGCCATCGAAGCCGTTGAACGGCAGGGGACGATCACCCTGACGGTCGATGTCGACCCGGAGATGCGGACGGTCCATCTGAACGTGCATGACACCGGACCCGGCATTCCGCCGTACCTTGTCGACCGCATTTTCGACCCTTTTTTTACGACCAAAAAAGACGGAACCGGTCTCGGACTGGCCGTCTGCCAGCGGATCATCCAAGATCTCGGCGGGCAGATCCGCGTCATCAGCAAAGGCTTCGGGACGACGATGCAGATCGTCCTGCCTTACGTCGACGATACGGAAAGCGGTGCGGCGGAGGCGCGCGGCCGGAAGCGGGACACCGAAGATCCGAACGGCCCGGCTCCGGATTCGATTCGATAGGCGCCGGCCGGCTCCCCGGGAGCGCCGATGTGGTACAATCGGGATGATCGCCTGCGGCGCAGGAGGGGATCACGATCGGCTATCAGGCGCTCTACCGGGCCTATCGTCCGAAGCGATTTCAAGAGCTCGTCGGTCAGGAACACGTAACGACGACGCTTCGCCAGGCGGTCAAAAGTGGGCGGGTGGCTCACGCGTATCTGTTTGCCGGCCCTCGGGGGACGGGAAAGACGAGCGCGGCCAAGATCCTCGCCAAGGCGATCAACTGCCTGGCGCCGGAAGACGGAGAACCGTGCGGCCGGTGCACCCACTGCCGCGCGATCGACGCCGGCGAGGCGCTGGACGTCGTCGAACTCGACGCGGCGTCCAACCGCGGCATCGACGAAATGCGGTCGATCCGTGACGCGACGTGGCTGAAGCCGGCCGCCCTTCAGACCAAGGTGTACATCATCGACGAAGCGCACATGCTGACCCACGAGGCGGCCAATGCCCTTTTAAAGACGCTCGAAGAGCCGCCGGAGCACGTCGTCTTCATCCTCGCGACGACCGACCCGGACAAGATGCCGGCGACGATCCGTTCCCGGGCGCAGCGGTTCGACTTTCGCCGCCTTGCGCCGGAGGCGCTCCGGGCCAGGGTCGAGGAGATCGCCGGCCGGGAAGGGATCGCCCTGGAGCCGGAAGCCCTCCGGCTCATCGTCGAGTTCGCCGACGGCGGACTCCGGGACGCCCTGGCGCTCCTCGATCAGGTTCGGGCGTATGCCGGCGACCGCATCGCCGCCGCGGACGTTCGGAACGTGGCGGGGCTCCCGGAGGCGGAGGAGATCGAGGCGATCCTCGCCGCTCTCGAGGAAGGGGACGCCGCCGGGCTCCATCGGGCGCTCGAAGCGGCGTACGGGGCCGGACGGGAGCCGGAGCGGCTCGCCAGGAGCCTCGCCCGGGCGCTTCGAGAGCGGTTTTACCGGCGGCGGAAAGAAGCGGGCGGTCCGGCGAAAGGCGAGGCGGCGCTCGCCCGGCGGCTGAGGGCGCTCATGGAGGTGGAGGCGGCCCTTCGTCTGAGCGTCGATCCTCACCTCAGGCTGGAGGCAGAGCTCATCGGCCTCCTCGCCGAAGGGGGCGCCGAGAAGGCCGGGGAACAGGCTTCCGAGGCGCTCCTTGGGCGGATCGCCGAGCTCGAGGCGCGCCTTCGGGCGCTGGAGGACCGCTTGCGGCGGCCGGAACGGTCGGCCGCCGGCGCGGACGATGCGAAGGCGCCGGCCCCGACCTCAGAGGGAAGCCGGCGACCGACGCCGGCGGCGGTCGCCACGGCGCCCGGCGCATCGCCTTTCCCGTCCGCAGGCGCACCGGCGGACGCCCCCGCCGGCGCGGCGGCCCGGCCGGGGCCGAGCGCGGCGGAGCTTTCGGCCTTCGCTCGGGAGAACGATCCGGCGCGCCTTAAGGTGCTCGAAGAACGGTGGGCCAAGGTGCTTGCCGCGGTCAAGGGCCGGGATATTCGCGCCGAAGCGTGGCTGAAGCGCGGCCGGCCGGCGGCGGTCCGGGGGGAGGTCGCGCTCCTCGTCTTTACCGTCCCTCTTCACCGGCAGATGACCGAACAGAGCGACAACCGGCGGCACGTCGAGGCGGCGCTGGCCGAGGCGACCGGCGGGGAGATCCGGTCGTTTCGAACGGCGATGGCCGACGCGTGGGATCGGGCCCGAGGCGCCGCCGGCGACCCGCCGATCGTCCGGGCGGCCGTGGAGCTCGTCGGGCCCGAGCGGGTCGAGGTTCGCTACGGGGAGGAAGACGAAGCGGAAGCGTAAGCCGGCGCGGCGGAAAAGAGCCGGCCCGCCGGCGACAGGAGGCGAACGGGATGAACATGCAGCAGATGATGAAGCAGCTCAAAAAAATGCAAGAACAGATGGAAAAGGCCCAGGCGGCGCTCAAAGCGAAGACGGTGGAAGGCAGCGCCGGTGGGGGCGCCGTCGTCGTCACGATGAACGGGCACAAAGAGATCCTCGGCGTCAAGATCGACCCGAGCGTCGTCGACCCGGACGACGTCGGCCTGCTGGAAGACCTCGTGCAGGCGGCGGTGGCCGAGGCCCTCCGGGCGGCGGAGGCGCTGGCGCAGGAAGATCTCGGCCGGATCACCGGCGGCCTCCGGATTCCGGGCCTGTTCTGACGGGGGCGTCCCGATGCACTATCCGGAACCGCTGGCCCGACTGATCGAGGCGTTTCAGAAGCTGCCGGGGATCGGGCCGAAGACGGCGACGCGGCTTGCCTTTTACGTGCTCAAACTGCCCGATGAGGACGTTCGGGCGCTCGCCGAGGCCCTTCAGGCGGTCAAAAGGGATCTGAAGACGTGTTCGATCTGCCATAACGTCACCGACCGGGATCCCTGCGCGATCTGCAGCGATCCGACCCGGGATCGGCGGACGATCTGCGTCGTCGAGGAGCCGAAAGACGTCGCGGCGATGGAAAAGATGAAAGGGTACCGGGGCCTTTATCACGTGCTCGGCGGCGTTCTCTCTCCCCTCGACGGCATCGGCCCGGAGGAGCTGAAGATCAAGTCGCTCCTCGAGCGGCTTCAGGATGAGACGGTGGAAGAAGTGATCATCGCCACCAACCCGTCCGTCGAAGGCGAGGCGACGGCGGTCTACCTCGCCCGGCTGATCAAGCCGTCGGGCATTCGGGTGACGCGCATCGCCTCCGGGCTCCCCGTCGGCGGCGATCTCGAGTACGCCGACGAGGTGACGCTGGCGCGGGCGTTGGAGGGGCGACGGGATGTCTGACGGGAGAAAGCCCGAAACCTGCGGCGAGGAATGGGAAGCCGGGCGGGGCGCCGAAGCGCCGATCGTGGAAGCCCTCCAGACCTACGCCGATCGCGTCCGCTTTCACGTTCCGGCCCACGGCGGTCGCCCCTTCGGGCCGGAGGTCGCTGCCCTGCTCGGCCCGGCGCTTCGGTTCGACCAGACGGAAGTCGGGGCGCTCGACGATCTGCACCGGGCGACGGGCGTCATCCGGGAGGCGGAAGCCCTCGCCGCCCGGGCGTTCGGCGCTCGCCGGACGCGGTTTCTCGTCGGCGGGGCGTCCGCCGGCGTGATGGCAGCGGTGCTGGCCGTCCGGGAAAGCCGCCCGAACGGAGTGTGGCTGGCGGGGCGCGACGCGCACCGGTCGTTTTACCACGCTCTCATGCTGGCCGGCGCCGAGGCGATCCTCATCGCGCCGGAGGTGGACGCCTACGGTCGGCCGGACGGATACGATTGGGCGCGATTTTGCGCCTGGGTCGAGCGGATCCCGGTGCAGGGGGTGTTCGTGACGACGCCGACGTACTTCGGTCGGCACCGCCCCCTCGAGGCGCTCGTCCGTTGCCTGCGCCGGCGAGGGATCCCGCTCGTCGTCGATCAGGCCCACGGCGGGCATTTCGGCCTCGATCCGCGCCTCCCGCCGTCGGCGGTCGCCGAAGGGGCCGACCTCGTCGTCCATTCGTCGCACAAATCGCTCGGGGCGCTGACGATGGCGGCGATGCTTCACCTCGTCGGGGACGCCGCTCTCGACGACGCCGTCGACGGAGCGCTGGTGAAGCTCCAGTCGTCCAGCCCCTCCTACCTGCTTCTGGCCTCCCTCGACCTCGTGCAGCAGTCCGTCCGATCGGGGGCGCTTCCGAACCGCCTTCGCCAGGCGATCGACGTCGCCCGACCCCTGATGAGGCGGCTTCAGGCAGTGCGGCCGGACGCGGTCCTCCCGTCAGACGACCCGCTTCGTTTTTCGCTCCTCGCCCCTCCCGGCGAAGGGCCGGCGCTCCTTTCGCACTTTGCGGCGGCGGGGATCGACCTGGAGCTCGCCTTCGGCGACCTCGCCCTGGCGATCGTGCCGCTCGGCGTCCGGCCGGAAGACGGCGACCGGCTCGAGGCGGCGTGGCGGTCGTTTTGGGCGGTGCGGCCGAAGGCGCATCCAGCCCGGGGAGCGGTCGGGCGCCGACCGGCGGTGCCGCTTTTTGTTCCGGCGGCCGAAGAGCGCCGGCGCTTTGCCCTGGGCGCCGGCCGGCGCCGTCGGCAATGCCTCGCCGAAGCCGTCGGCCGGCCGCTCGCCGACGCCCTCGTCCCCTATCCGCCGGGGATTCCGTGGCGGTTTCCCGGTGACCGGCTTTCGGCCGAGGACGCGGCCGCGCTCGCGGCTGCCCTCGCGGCGGGCGCCTCCATCCACGGCGTCTTTCCGGACGGGACGGTGTCGGTGTTTGAGGAAGCGGAAGGGTGAAGGCGGCGGTTGACCGGATAATGTGCGATTTATGGTAGAATGAAGAAAACGGACGTCGGAGGAGAATCGCCGATGAAGATGATCATCGCGGTCGTTCAGGACCAGGACAGCCAAAAGCTCTCCCAGGCCCTCATCCAGGCCAACTTTCGCGCGACCAAGCTCGCCAGCACCGGCGGTTTCCTCCGGGCCGGGAACACGACATTTCTCATCGGCGTCGAGGACGACGACGTCGATCGGGTGCTCGACATCATCCGGGACAGCTGCCAGTCCCGCGAGCAGATGATCGCTCCGGTGGCGCCCCTGGGCGGGGCGGCGACGAATTACGTCCCGTACCCGGTCGAAGTTCAGGTCGGCGGCGCGACGGTGTTCGTCCTCCATGTGGAACGGTTCGTCCACTTTTGATCCGGCGCGGGAGCCCCGGGCGGGACGGCTCATTGAGCGCATCGCGGCGAGTGGGCGGGCCGCCCATGCCTATTTGTTTTACGGGCCGCCGGGGAGCGGGAAGCGGGAGGCGGCCCGCCGCCTCGCCGCTCTGCTCCTCGGCCGCCCCCTCGCCGAGGCGGCGACCGACGTCCGCTGGGTCGAAGCGGACGGGCCTCTGGTCGGCATCGATGACGTGCGGGCGTGGATCGAGTGGGTGCACCGGGCGCCCCTTGCGGGGGCCCGCCGGGTCGTCGTCGTCGAGCAGGCGGAGCGGCTGACCCGAGAGGCGCAAAATGCGCTGCTCAAGGTGCTGGAGGAGCCACCGGCGACCGCCCACTTCGTGCTGCTTACGGCTCGGCCGGGGCGGCTTTTACCGACGGTGCGCTCCCGGCTCTACCCGGTGCCGTTTTCCGCGGCGGACTCCGGCGCCCGCTTGCTTTCGGCGCTGGCCGAAGGCGGTCTTTTCGTTGCCGGCGAAGGCAGGGACGGATCGGCCGGCGCCGGCGAAAAGACGGCGGCCGGGGCGGCGTCTGGCGAGGGATGGGACGACGTGCTACACTTCTTATGTCACCTCCCGGCGACGCCCGGCCGGCGGCTTCAGGCGTACGCCGCCCTCGTCCGCAAGGCCGGCGCCGATCCGGCGGCGGTCCTCGGTCGGCTTCTCGTCGCGTACCGGGACGTCCTGGTGCTCGCGACCGGCGGCGAGGCGTCCCTCGTCCTGGCGTCGGCGCGGCCGTGCCTGGAGCGCCTTGCCGCCCGCCTCGGTCCGGCCGGCGCTGCGCGGGTCGTCGTGCGCCTGATGGAGGCGCTGGCGGCCGTGCGGGAGCACCGATCGCCGGCTTGGGCGGAAGCGCTGGTGACGGAGCTGGAAGGGGTTTGACATGGTCGAGATCATCGGCGTCCGCTTCAAAAAGGCCGGGCGGATCTATTATTTTGACCCCGGGGAGGCGGAAGTGTCCGTCGGCGACGGCGTCATCGTGGAGACGATCCGCGGCATCGAGTACGGTCGCGTCGTCATCGGCCGGCGTCTGGTGCCGGAGGAAGACGTCGTCCTTCCGCTCCGCCCGCTGATCCGGCGGGCCGACGCGGCGGACGAGGCGGTCGTCGCCCAAAACCGCGAGGACGCCAATCGGGCGATCCCCGTCGCCCGGGAACTCATCGCCGCCCACGGGCTGCCGATGCGGCTCATCGATGCGGAATATACGTTTGACCGGGCGAAGCTCATTTTTTATTTCGCCGCGGACGGCCGCGTCGATTTCCGGGCCCTCGTCCGGGATCTTGCGGCGGTCTTCCGCACCCGGATCGAGCTCCGGCAGATCGGCGTGCGGGATCAGGCGAAGCTCATCGGCGGCATCGGCCCGTGCGGGCGGGTGCTTTGCTGCTCGTCGTTTCTCGGTGAATTTGAGCCGGTCACGATCAAGATGGCCAAAGATCAAAACCTGGTCTTGAATCCGACGAAAATCTCGGGACTCTGTGGCCGGCTGATGTGCTGCCTGACCTACGAAAACGATCAGTACGAATCGGCCCGGGAGATGCTCCCGGATCTCGGCGAGGAGATCGAGACGCCGTACGGGTCGGGGCGGGTCGTCGGCCTCAATCTCCTCGACCGGATCGTCCAGATCGCCCTCTCCGGCGGCCAGACGGTGGAGCTCCCGTGGGAGTCATTGGTTGCCTACTGGCAAGAGCGCTGGCAATGACGGGCGGACGGCGAGGCGAGGGGGTGGGCCGGCCGTGGAAAAAAAGGCGCTCTTTCATCGCCTGGAGGCGATGGAGGCCAAACTCGGGGAACTGTACGAAGCTCTCGGAGAACTGAAGCGGGACTTGCAGGCGCTGGTCGAGTCGGAGCTTCGCCTGGCGCTGGAAAACGAACGGCTTCGGCGATCGCTGGCCGGCTCCGACCGGGCGCCTGCCGGGTCGGGGGCCGCAACGGAAGTCGGCGTCGGCGAAGGGGTGGAAAACCTCGCCCGGCTGTATTACGAAGGCTTTCACGTCTGCCATCACGCGTTCGGCACGCTCCGGGCCGGCGGCGACTGCCTCTTCTGCCTCGATCTGCTGCACAAAGCGACCCGAAAGGGCCGGGAGGAGGGCGGCGATGCGGAGTCCAGGCGAACTTCCTCCGTCCGCGGCGCCCCTTAAGCCGGGGGAGCGGCTCGATCGTCTGGGCCTCGGGCATCGGGTGATCATCCAGCGGGACGATGCCTTCCGCTTCGGCATCGACGCGGTCCTGCTCGCCGCCTTTGCCCGGGTCCCGGCCGAGGGGGAGATCGTCGACCTCGGCGCCGGAAATGGGGCGGTGCCGCTCCTTTTGGCCGACCGGACGGGCGCCCGGTTCACGCTGGTCGACATCCAGCCGGAGCTCCTCGACATGGCCCGCCGGAGCGCCGAACTGAACGGCCTTCAGGACCGGTTTCGGTTCGTGCTCTCGGACGTTCGGGAAGCCGCCGACGTCCTCGGCGCCGATCGATTCGACTACGCGACGTCGAATCCGCCCTATTGGCGTCGCGGCGGCGGCACCCCGAGCCCGAACGCGACCCGGCACATCGCCCGCCACGAGACGACGGCGACGATCGACGATTTTGCCCGGGCCGCCGCCCGGCTCCTCAAGCCGCGGGGCCGCGCCGCCTGGGTGTACCGGCCGGAGCGGCTGGCGGACCTGTTTTCCGCCCTGCAAAAGGCCCGGCTTCACCCCGTGCGGCTGCGCTGGGTCCATCCCCGGCCCGAGGCCCGCGCCGTTCTCGTCCTCGTGGAAGCGGTCAAAGGGCCGGCGGCTCCCCTTGCGGTGGAGCCGCCGCTTTTCGTCGCCACCGGCGACGGCTATTCCGAGGCCATGATGGCCATCTACCGGATGAGCGGAGGCGCCGATGGCTGACGTCCACGTGCAAAAAAGTTTTGCGGCGACCGGCGGCGTGCTGTACGTCGTCGGGACGCCGATCGGCCACCTCGACGATTTCACCCGACGGGCCCAGAGCGTCCTGGCCTCGGTCGACCTCATCGCCGCCGAAGATACGCGGGTGACGCGAAAATTGTTGCAGGCATACGGCATTCGGACGCCGCTCGTCAGCTTCCACGCCCACAGCGGCCCCGGCCGCCTTCAGGCGCTCGTTGAGCGGCTCGTCTCCGGCGCCTCGGTGGCTCTGGTCACCGACGCCGGCATGCCGGCCATCTCCGATCCCGGCGAAGTCCTCGTCCGGGCGGCGATCCGCGCCGGCATCCCCGTCGTGCCGATCCCCGGCCCATCGGCGGCGATCGCGGCCCTTTCGGTCTCCGGGCTTCCGGCGACGCCCTTTTTGTTCGTCGGCTTCCTTCCGCGGCGGCCGGCGGAGCGCCGGGAGCGCCTGACCGCATTAAAGCCGCTTCCTTTTACGCTCGTCTTTTACGAGGCGCCGCACCGACTTTCGGCGACGCTCCGGGATCTTGCGGACGTCTTCGGCCCGCGGTCGGCGGTCGTTGCCCGGGAGATGACCAAGCGGCACGAGACGTTCTGGCGGGGCAAGCTTCCGGACCTTTGGGCGCTCGCGGAAAAAGAACCGCCCCGCGGGGAGATCACCCTCGTCGTCGAAGGCGCGGAGGCGGCCGACGGCCGGAGGGCCGCGCCGGCGGGCGGGGCGCCGGCCGGCGAGGAAAGCCCCGGCGCGGAGACGCCCGCCGAGGCGCTCCGGGCGCTTCTGGCCGCCGGTTTCAGCGGCCGCGACGCGGCCCGGGCGGTGGCGGAGCGCTTCGGCCTCTCCCGCCGGACGGCCTACCGCCTCCTTGCCGACCTGGACCGGTCCGGCGCCTTGATCCGGGAAGACGAAGACTAGCGGCACCGGTTCGTCGCCGGGCCGGCTTCCCGGGGCGGGGCAAAGAGGCGGGCCCCCGGCCCCCAAGCGGTCGGCATCGAAAACGGGTCCGGCCGTTCCGGACCCGTCGAACCGTCTGGCGCCCGCCGCGCCATAGCGAATGATCGAAGCCTTTTGGGGCCGTTCTCTTTTCGACGAGGGCCGCCGGGGGCGCCAACAGACGCGGGAATCAGCGCCCGTCGCCCGGTTCCGGAGCGCCGGCCGGACGCACGGCGTCGCCGAGCTCGGCGGCGCACCGCCGGCAGACCTTTTTATCTCTAAATTCGATCAAATCCGATGACGAACGGCAAAAGACGCATCGCGCTTCGAGTTTTCTCAGCACGATCCGATCACCGTCGACGTAGATCTCCAGGGCGTCCCGCTCGCCGATGCCGAGGGTCCGCCGGAGCTCGATCGGGATGACGACGCGGCCGAGTTCGTCGACTTTGCGGACGATGCCGGTCGCTTTCACGGCTCTCCCCCCCGACGGCGCCGCACGTGACGCCAGGCTCCCTCTTTAGCATACCAGCTCCTGCCAGGGAGCGTCAACTTTCTTGACAGAGCCGGGAATCGGCGCTAAGATGGACAAAAATCATCCAGCGCGACTGAGGGACCGGGGATGGGAAAGTTTTACATTACGACGCCGATCTACTACCCGAGCGCGACGCTCCACATCGGGAACGCCTACACGACCGTGGCCGCCGACGCGATCGCCCGCTTCCGGCGGCTCGAAGGGGACGACGTCTTCTTCCTCACCGGCACCGACGAGCACGGCCAGAAGCTCGCCAAGACGGCCGCCCGGCACGGCAAGGCGCCGCTCGAGTACATTGAGCCGATCGTCGTGTGGATCAAGGATCTCTGGGCGCGCCTCGACATTTCGTACGACGACTTCATCCGGACGACGGAGCCGCGGCATAAGGCGGCGGTGCAGAAGATCGTCGAGCGCCTCCTCGCCTCCGGCGACATCTACCTCGGCGAATACGAAGGCTACTACTGCGTCGAGTGCGAGGCCTACTGGACGGAGTTTCAGGCGAAGCGGGACGACGGCTATTTCTGCCCCGACTGCGGCCGGCCCATCAGTCGCGTCAAGGAAAAAAGCTATTTCTTCCGCCTGTCCAAGTACGCCGATCGGCTCGAAGAACACATCGAGCGCCATCCGGAGTTCATCCTGCCGGAGTCCCGGAAGCATGAGATGCTGAACAACTTCATCCGGCCGGGGCTTGAGGATCTTTCCATCTCCCGGACGAACTTCGACTGGGGGATCCCGCTTCCCCACGATCCGGAGCACGTCCTCTACGTCTGGGTCGACGCCCTGTCGAACTACATCACCGCCCTCGGCTACGGATCCGACGACCCGTCGAAGTTCGAGCGCTACTGGCCGGCGGACGTCCACCTCGTCGGCAAAGACATCCTTCGCTTCCACACGATCATCTGGCCGGCCATCCTCATGGCGCTCGGTCTCCCGCTCCCGAAGACGGTCTTCGGCCACGGCTGGCTGCTCATGCCGGACGGGAAGATGTCGAAATCGAAGGGGAACGCGATCGATCCGAAGTTCCTCATCGACCGGTACGGCTCCGACGCCGTCCGCTACTTCCTCCTTCGGGAGGTCCCGTTCGGTCAGGACGGCGTCTTTACGCCGGAGGCGTTCATCCGCCGGACGAACAGCGACCTCGCCAACGACCTCGGCAACCTCGTCCACCGGACGGCGGCGATGATCGAGCGGTACTTCGACGGGCGGCTCCCGGCGCCGGGGGAGGAGGCGCCGGCCGACGAGGCGTTTCGGGCGGAGGCGCTCGGGCTTCGGGCCAAGGTGAAGGCGGCGATGGACCGCTTCCACCTGAACGTTGCCCTCGGAGAAATCTTCGCTTTCGTCCATCGGGCGAACCAGTACATCGACGAGACGGCGCCGTGGGCGCTGGCCAAGGATCCGGCGGCCCGCTCCCGACTCGGCACCGTGCTGTATCAGCTCGCCGAAGGAATCCGCATCCTCGCCGTCCTCCTCGGTCCCTTCATGCCCCGGACGCCGGAGCGCATCTTCGCGATGTTTTCCGTCGGACCGGATGACCCGGCCCGGGACTACGGCCGGCTGGAGACGTGGGGGGTGCTTACGCCGGGCCGGCGGGTGGAAAAAGGGCCACCGCTGTTCCCGCGGCTCGACCTCGCGGCGGAGATCGCGGCGATCGACGCTCACACCGCCGCCGCCCGGGCGCAGGCGGAGGCCAACCTCCGGTCCCGTTCGGCCGGCAGGGCGAACGGGCCGGCCGGCGAGGGGAGCGCTCCGGCCGGCGCCGGTCCGGCAAAAAATACGGCGAACCGCATCCCGTCCGAAGGAGGAGAAAACCGCGTGGCCGAAAGCCCGCCGAAAGCGCCGGAAGGCGTCACGCCGATCGACCTCGAGACGTTCGGCAAGGTCGAGCTTCGGGCGGCGGAAGTCGTCGCGGCAGAGCGGGTGCCGGGCGCCGACCGGCTCCTTCGGCTCATCCTCGACCTCGGCGATGAGCGGCGGCAGGTCGTCTCCGGCATCGCCGAGCATTACGCGCCGGAGGCGCTCGTCGGGAAGAAACTCATTTGCGTCACGAACTTAAAGCCGGCCCGCTTCCGGGGGGTCGACTCGTACGGCATGATCCTCGCGGCGTCGTACGACGGCGCCCTCAGGGTGATCGAGGTGCCGGCCGAGGTGCCGAACGGCACCCGGATCCGATGAGCGCCCCGCTGGTCGACACCCATGCCCACCTCGACGATCCGGCGTTTGATGCCGATCGGGCGGAGGTGCTGGCGCGGGCAAAGGCCGCCGGCGTCCGGGCGATCGTCAACGTCGGCTACAATCCGGAGCGCATCCGGACGACGCTCGCGCTCACCGAGGCGGAGCCGATCGTCTACGCCGCCGTTGGGCTTCATCCGACGGAAGCGGAGCGCTTAAGCCCGGACGTTTTGGCGGCGATCCGGGAGGCGGCCCGGCACCCGAAGGTCGTCGCCATCGGCGAGATCGGCCTGGACTATCACCATCAGACGGCGTCCCGGGAGGCGCAGGTCCGGGCGTTTCGGGCGCAGCTCGACCTCGCCCGGGAGCTCGGCCTTCCGGTCATCATCCACAACCGGGACGCCCACGATGACGTGTATGCCCTCCTCCGGGAGGCCGACGCCGGGGCGATCGGGGGCGTGATGCATGCCTTTTCCGGCTCGGAGGCTCACGTCGAGGCCGCCGTCGCCCTCGGTTTTTATCTTTCCCTGGGTGGTCCGGTGACGTTTAAAAATGCCCGGGCGCTTCAGGCGCTCGTGCCCCGCATCCCGCTGGATCGCCTCGTCATCGAAACCGACGCGCCGTATCTGGCGCCCCACCCTTATCGGGGGAGGCGGAACGAAAGCGCCCACGTGCGCCTCGTCGCCGAGGCGGTGGCGCGCCTTGCCGGGCGTTCGGTGGAAGAGATCGCGCACCTTTCGACCGACAACGCGAAACGGCTGTTTCGCCTTCCGTCGCCGGACGCCCCACCGGACCACGGGATGGGTTGAGGTGAAGCGATGGCGTCAAGTCGCCGGCGGCTCGCCGGAGCGCTCGCCTGGACGTTCGTCTGGGGCGCGCTCCTTGCGGCCGCCATCGGATTCGGTTCCAAGACGGTCACCGTCGACGACGGAACCGCGGTCCGGACGCTCAGCGTCCCCGACCGGTCGGTCGGGGCGCTCCTCGTCCGCCTCGGCCTCCGGCTCGAGGACGGCGACCGGGTGTTTCCGCTTCCGGACGCGACCCTTCGGGACGGTGATGCCGTCGTCGTCCGGCGGGCTAAGGCGGTCCGCCTGATCGTCGGCCGCGGCCAGCCCGCCCTCGTCCGGACGACAGCGGAGACCGTCGGCGGCCTCATCGCCGAGCTGGGCTTCGGCCTGCGGCCGGCGCACGTCGTCACGCCGGCGCCGGAGATGCCGCTTCGGGGCGGAGAGACGGTGCGGATCGAGCGGATCGATGCGGCCGTCGTCGCCGAGAGCCGGACGATCAAGGCCGAAACGGTCAAAAAGGCGGATCTCGCCCTGCCGCGGGGGGTGGAAAAGACCGCCTCCCCCGGCCGGGACGGGCGGGCCCTCGACTTTTACCGCGCCGTCTACGTCAACGGCGTCCTCACCGACGTGCGGCCGCTCGTAAGCCGCATCGTCGAAGCGCCGATGCCGAAGATCGTTCGCGTGGGCGCCCGGGTGCCCTCGCCGGAGGTCGCACCGGTCCCGGAGGCCGGCTCCGGGGCCCGCGCCGCCTCGTCGGAACCGGCGGTCCTTGCGATCAACGGGCAGCGCCTCCCCGTGCAAAAGGCCCTGACCGGTGTCGTGCTGACCGCCTACGGCCCGGGCCCGGCCCACACCGGCAAGCGGCCGGGCGATCCCGGTTACGGAATGACGGCCATCGGCGTTCGGGCCAAAGAAGGCCGGACGATCGCCGTCGACCCGACGGTCATCCCCCTCGGAAGCTGGGTGTACATCGAAGGCTACGGCCTTTACCGGGCGGAAGACACGGGCGGCGGCGTCCGCGGTCGGATGATCGACCTCTTTTTCGAGGACGACCGGAAGGCCGACGCGTTCGGCTACCGGCGGGGAAACACCGTCTACGTGATCGGACCCCATCGACCGGAAGGGCTGTGACCCTTCCGGTTTTTTATGGGCTGAGGGGCGATGGTCCTGAAAAAAGTCCCGGTGGGTGAAGGTGTATAATAAGCGAGGTGATGCCGGGTTGACCGAAGCGAAGCCGCACCTCGAGGCGGTCGTCGTCGTCGAAGGGCGGCGGGATGCCGCCCGCGTTCGAGAGGCGGCCGAGGTCGACGTCTTCGTCCTCGGCGGCGACGCCCTTACCCCGGAGAAGATCGCCGCCCTCCGGCGCCTTGCCCGCGTGCGGGACGTCGTCGTCCTGACCGATCCCGACCGGGTCGGAGAAAAACTGCGCCGGGCCCTCGATCGGATGGTTCCGGGGCTTCTGCACGCCTACCTTCCTCCGGAGGCGGCGAAAAAAAACGGCCGCTACGGCGTCGAGCACGCTCGACCGGAGGCGATCCGGGCGGCCCTCGGCCGCCTCCGCAAAGCCGAGCGAAAGGGGCCGCCGGCGTTGTCGTGGCAGGCGTACGTCGCCCTCGGCCTTGCCTTTCAACCGGAGGCGTCCTTCCGGCGGGCCCGCGTCGCCGCTCGCCTCGGCATCGGCCCCGCCGGCGCCAAGGCGTTTTACGAACGCCTGAACCTCTTTTGCATCCCGGAGGCCGCCGTTCGGGCGGCTCTCGGGTCGGACGCCCGGGAAGGCGGCCCGACCTCCGGCGCCGGCGGTCCCGAGGGGAAGGAGGCGGACCGCCGGTGAACGTCGATCCCCGGCGCACGAAAGCGCTTGCCCGGGCGCTGGATCTTCGGCCGGTCAAATCCCGCGGGCAGCATTTCCTCACCGCCCCGCCCATCGTCGACGGGATCGTCACCTGCGCCGGCGTCGGGCCGGAAGACGGCGTGCTGGAAATCGGCCCCGGCCTCGGCGCCCTCACGGCGGCCCTCGCCGAACGGGTGCGCCGCGTCGTGGCGGTGGAGATCGACCGGCGGCTCGTCGCCGCCCTGAACGAGCTCTTCGCCGATCGGCCCTCGGTCCACATCGTGGAAGGGGACGTGCTGGCGGTGGACCTTCCGGAGCTTCTGAACCGTCACTTTGCGCCGGAGACGCCGGTCCACGTCGTGGCCAACCTCCCGTATTACATCACGACGCCGATCCTCTTTCGCCTGCTCGAGCACGGCGATCGCTTCCGGGCGATCACGATCATGGTGCAAAAAGAGGTGGCCGATCGCCTCGTCGCGACGCCGGGAACGAAGGCGTACGGCGCCCTGACGGCGTCGGTGGCCCGCTTCGCCCGCGTCGAAAAGTGCCTCGACGTCCCGGCGGGAGCGTTTTTCCCGCCGCCGGCGGTGGCGTCCCGCGTCGTCCGCCTCGTGCCGCACCGCCCTTCGCCGTACGCCGGCTGCCGCGAAGGCTACGGGCACCTCGTCGCCGTCGCCTTCAAAAGCCGCCGGAAGACGCTCGCCAACAATCTGCGCCAGGCCCATCCGGCGCTTCCGATCGATTGGGGCGCCTGGCTCGAGGCCCACGGCTATGACGCAAAAATCCGCGGCGAAATGCTCGCGCCCGACGATTTCTGCCGCCTCGGCGCGGCGCTCTGGACGCTCCTTCAGGCCCGAACGGGGTGACGCGATGCTCTTCATAAGCCCGACGGACGGCCGGCTCTCGATCGCCGAGATGCTGGCCGCGATCGAACGGTTCATCGCCGTCGACGAGGCAGGCCGCTACAAGCTCATCATCGGCACCGATTCCCAGACGCATCACGGCGAGACGCTGTTCGTCACCGCCGTCATCGTGCACCGGATCGGGAAGGGCGCCCGCTTTTTTTTCCATCGCCAGAGCCGGCCGCCGGTCCAGGATCTCCGGCAGCGGGTGTATCTCGAGACGGCGGCTTCCCTCGAGACGGTTCAGCGGATGCAGCGCGATCCGGCCTTTCAGCGGATCATCGATCTCCCGATCGAGATCCACGTCGACATCGGGACGACCGGCGCCACGCGGTCGATGATCCAGGAGATCGTCGGCTGGGTGACGTCGGTCGGCTACACGGTCAAAATCAAACCCCAATCGTACGGTGCGAGCGCCGTCGCCGATCGTTACACCAAGTAAGGCCGCCTCACTCCCGGACGTCGCCGGCCATAGGCTATGGCGGAAGGGGGCGCGGCGATGATCACCGTCGGCATGCTCGTCGGCCGAAAATCGTACGGCCGGGACATCGTCTTTCGCGTCATCCAGATCGATCACGCCGCCCGAAAGGCGCTTTTGCAGGGGAAGGACGTCCGCCTCCTGGCCGATGCGCCGCTGGACGATCTGGAGCCGGTGGACGACGCGGGGGAGGAGGCGGACGATGGCGCTTCGGGCAAAACGGCCCGACCGGCGCCGCCTCCGCCGGCGCCCCGCGGGAAAATCCTCGGGACGCGGGCGGTGCCGTACCCGGGGAAGGTCCTCCATCTCGACGGCGACGCCCGGTACCTCGCCCTGTCGATGGCGGAGTACGAGCGCCTCGGGCTTCCGGCCGTCGGGCTGAACCTTCCGGAGCGGGAGATGCCGAAGAAGGTCTCGACCCTCCTCCGTCGGATGCAGCCCGACATCCTCGTCCTCACGGGGCACGACGCCTACCAGCGGGGCCGGGACACCTACCGGCACTCGCGGTACTTTATCGACGCCGTGCGCCACGCCCGGGAAATCGAGCGGCACAAGGACGCCCTCATCATCGTCGCCGGGGCTTGTCAGTCGGATTACGACGGGCTGATGGCCGCCGGAGCGAACTTTGCCAGTTCTCCGGCCCGGATGAACATCCACGCCCTCGATCCGGTCCGGGTCGTCTCCCGGCTTGCGACCGCCTCGGTCCGGGACATCGTCGCGCCCGATGCGGCGATCGCCGGCGTGACCGGCGGCGCCCGGGGGTTCGGCGGCATCGAAACCCGCGGGACGCTTCGCCTCGGTTTTCCGGAAAACGCCCGTTGACAGCCTTTTGCCGGCCCTGCTATAATGGTTGTTTTCGTTTGACACGCTATACGAAAAATGTTATACTAGGGCCGGCGAGGTGATGAACACGTGGCGAAAAATGCCCTGGCGGAGATCAAAACGCTTCTCGACGGGTATGTCGGACAGCGGATTCGACTGAAGGCAAACGGCGGCCGCAAAAAAACGGTCGAACATGTCGGCATCTTAGAGGAGACGTATCCGCTCGTGTTCATCGTCAAATTGGACGAAACGGCTCGACCGGTCCGGCGGGTGTCCTACAGTTACGCCGACATCTTGACGGAGGCGGTCGAGCTTACGGTTCTCGACGAAAAGGGACCGCAAAAGATCACCGTGTCGCCGGCGCCGTGACGCCGCTTTGCGCCGCATAGCCTCGGACGGACGGCGCAGATTACGAAGGGGGCGGCCGAGGCGCCGGGAGGGATGGCGGTGGCCCGACGGCGACGGGTCATGTCGGAGGCGCTGAAGGCGGAACTGGCGAAGGAACTCGGCTTTTACGACAAAGTCCGTGCCGGAGACTGGGGCGACATCACCGCCCGGGAGGCGGGGAACCTGGTCCGCCAGGCGATCGCCAAGGCGGAGGCGATCCTTCGGGCGGGCGAAGCGCCGTCTGACCGGCGGTGAGGGGGCAGAAGAGGCTGGGCGACCGGCCTCTTTTGCCTGCCTTTTTTTGCCGTGCTTTGCGTGTTACAATGGGACGGAACGCGGGCGTCGGTGGGCAGCGGCAGGCGGACGGGATGGAGACGAAAATGCGCGAACTGTGGATCACCTCGCCGGCCAAGATCAACTTGACGCTGGAAGTGCTCGGCCGGAGGCCGGACGGATATCACGAGCTCGACATGCTCGTCGTCGCCGTCGATCTGGCCGACCGGCTGCGCCTCGTGCTTCGGGACGACGGAGCGATCACCCTGTCGTCGTCGAACGGAACGCTCCCCCTCGGCGAGAAGAACCTGGCGGTGGCCGCCGCCCGGAAGCTTCAGGCCGCAAGCGGCGTCCGGGCCGGCGTGCACATCGAGATCGAGAAGCGGATCCCGATCTCCGCCGGCCTCGGCGGCGGGTCGTCGAACGCCGCGGCGGTCCTCATGGGGCTCAACGCTCTCTGGGGGCTCGGCTACGACCGGGAACGGCTTCAGACGCTCGGCGCCGAGATCGGCTCCGACGTGCCCTTTTTTTTCCACGGCGGGACCGCCCGGGTGCAGGGCCGGGGAGAGCGGGTGGAGCCGCTTCCCGACGTCGGTCCCTGGACGATCGTCATCGCCCGGCCGCCGCTTTATGTGTCGACGGCGGATGTGTTTCGGGCGCTCGCGGTCGATCGGCTGCCGCCGCCGGGAGAGACGGCGGCGGCGGTGGCGGCCCTTCAGGCCGGCCGGCGGGAGGCGGTGCTCCGGCACCTCCGGAACGATCTCGAAGCGGTGACGTTTCGGCTGTACCCGGAGGTGCGCCGCCTGAAGGAGAAATTTTACGCTTTCGGCGCCGAATACGCGCTCATGTCCGGCAGCGGCCCGGTCGTCTACGGCGTCTTTCCCGACGGCCGCCGCGCCCGCCGGGTCGTCCACAGCCTGCGGGGGTTTCTCCGGGACGTCTATCTCGTGCAGACCCTCGGCGCCCGGTCTTCTCCCCGGGGCATGACGGCGGTCTCGAAAGGGTGAAACCGGAGTGGCCAAGAAGCCGAAACGCGCCGGACGGCTCGTCGACCTCGCCGCGCGCCTGGTGGCGGCGCCGTACGGACATTTTTCGCTGACCGCCTTCGCCGAGGCGTACGGCGCCGCCAAATCGTCCATCAGCGAAGACCTGGCCCTCATCAAGGACGTGCTGGAGGCCTCCGGCCGGGGAACGCTCCGGACCTTCCCCGGCGCCGCCGGCGGGGTCCGGTACGAGCCTTGGCTTCCCCGGCCGGAGGCCGAGGCGTTCGGCGAAGCGCTTCGAGCGGAGATGGAGCGGCCGGAGCGGCTTCTGGCGGGGGGGTTCGTCTACATCACCGATCTTCTCGGCCGGCCGGACGTCCTCTCCCGGTTCGGCCGGCTGGTGGCGACCGCCTACGGGGGCGAGGAGATCGACTGGATCCTCACCGTCGAGACGAAGGGCATCCCCCTGGCGACCGCCGTCGGGTTCTGGCTCAACCGGCCGGTCGCCGTCGCCCGCAAGGCGAGCCAGATCACCGAAGGGTCGGTCGTCACGGTGAGTTACGTCTCCGGGACGACCCGGCGGATTCAGACGATGTCCCTCTCCCGCCGGGCGATCCCGTCGGGAGCGCGGGTGCTCATCGTGGACGATTTTTTGCGGGGCGGGGGGACGATCCGGGGGCTTTGGTCGCTTCTCGACGAGTTCCAGGCGACGGCAGCGGCGAGCGTCGTCCTCGTCGAGACGCCGCCCGGAGCGCCCCGCCTCGTCGACGGGGTGCGGGCCGCCGTCCGGCTGACGCGGCTCGACGCCGAGGCGGGGGTTCTCGTGGCCGAGCCGGGGGACCTGATGCACGACTACCGGGCGGCGCTTTTAAAGATCGAAGGGGAGCTGAAAAAAGAGGACGCGGCGCTCGTCGACCCGGAGGGTCGGCCGGACGACGGCGCCGCAGACGGAAAAAGGAGGGAGCGGCGCGATGCGGTCGATTAACGCCGACCGGGCGCCGGCGGCCATCGGCCCGTATTCCCAGGCGGTCGAAACCGGCGGCTGGGTCTTTCTCTCCGGCCAAATTCCGCTTCGGCCGGACGGGACGCTCGTCGACGGACCGCCGGCGGAGCAGGCGGAACAGGTGCTCAAAAATCTGGAGGCCGTGCTCGAGGCGGCCGGCCTTTCCAAACGGGACGTCGTCAAGACGACGATCTTTCTTACCGACCTTTCGCATTTTCAGGCGGTGAACGAAGTGTACGGCCGCTTTTTCGGCGATCACCGGCCGGCCCGCTCGACGGTCCAGGTGGCGGCGCTCCCCCGGGGCGCGGCGGTCGAGATCGAAGCGATCGCCGTCCGGCCGCGGTGAGGACCGCCGATTCATGCAAAAATAACTTTGATCCGCGGAAGGAATCGGCCGCCCTGCGTCGAAAGCGTAGACTAGTCCGACACTTCGGCGCAAGGTGGTGAACCCGATGGAAGTGACCGATGTCCGCATCCGGACGGTGCAGGGCGAGGGCAAGATGAAGGCCGTGGCGTCCGTCACCTTTGACGGCGAGTTCGTCGTCCACGACATCCGCATCATCGACGGGACGAACGGCCTCTTCGTCGCCATGCCGAGCAAACGGATGCCCGACGGGGCGTTTCGGGACATCGCCCACCCGATCTCTTCGTCGACGCGCGAAAAGATCCAGCGGGCCGTCCTCGACGTCTACCGCCGGCACGTGGCCCAAAACGCCGCCCGGGAGGCGGCCGAAACGGCCGGACCGACCGACGGCGACCTCGTCGGCGAAGGCGCGTAAGGCGCTTTCGCCGCTTTTTTGTCCGCCGGTGCCCCTTGCGCCGGCGCCGGCCTTTCTGTATCATGGGGATGATTTGCCGGGCGGGGAACGCCGGAGGGAGAGGAAGGATCCGGATGAAACGGGTTGCCGTCGTGCTGGCGGCCGGCAAGGGGACCCGAATGCGCTCGGAACGGCCGAAGGTGCTCCATCCGCTCCTCGGAAAGCCGATGCTGGGGTACGTCCTGGAAGCGCTCGGCGCCGTCCGGTGGGACGGCGTCTTCGTCGTCGTCGGCCATCGGCGGGAATGGGTGGAAGCGGCGTTTGCCGGCGCCGCGTCCTTCGTCGTCCAGGATCCGCCGCTCGGGACCGGCGACGCGGTAAAAACGGCCCTCAAGCAGGCGGGGGCACCGCCGGAGACCCTCGTCGTCTTAAACGGCGATGCGCCCCTCCTTCGGGCCGAGACGATCCGCCGCCTCGTCGAGGCGCATGAGGCCGCTTCCGCCGCGGCGACCGTCGCCGCGGCCCGTCTGGACGATCCGACGGGGTACGGGCGCCTCGTCCGGGACGACGACGGCCGCCTCGTCGGCATCGTCGAAGAAAAGGACGCCACGCCGGCCGTTCGGGCCATCCGGGAAGTGAACGCCGGGCTGTACGCGTTTTTCGGCCCGGCGCTCGCGGAGGCGCTTTCCGCCCTCCGGCCGGACAACGCGCAGCAGGAATACTATCTCACGGACGCCGTCGGGCATCTCCTCGCCCGCGGAGCGGCGGTCGAGGTCTTTCCCCTCTCCGATCCGACGGAGGCCCGGGGGGTGAACGATCGCCGGGAACTCGCCGAGGCGGAGGCGATCCTCCGGCGGCGGATCATCGAGCGGCATCTCCTCGCCGGGGTGACGGTCGAGGATCCGGCGTCGACGTGGATCGGGCCCGACGTCGAGATCGCCGCCGATGCGATCATCCGGGCCGGAAGCCGCCTGATGGGCCGGACGCGCGTCGGCGAGGGGGCGGACGTGGGGCCGTATGCCGACCTGACGGACACCGAGGTCGGCGCCGGCGCCCGCGTCCGGTACACCGTCGCCGAAGGGGCGGCGATCGGCGCCGGATCCGACGTCGGGCCCTATGCCCATCTCCGGCCCGGCGCCCGCCTCGGCCGGACGGTGCGCGTCGGGAACTTCGTGGAAGTGAAAAACAGCACCGTCGGAGACGGGACGAAGCTTCCGCATCTGACGTACATCGGCGATGCGACGGTCGGTTCCGGCGTGAACGTCGGCTGCGGGACGATCACGGTCAACTACGACGGCGTGGCCAAGCACCGGACGATGATCGAGGACGGCGCCTTCATCGGCTGCAACACGAACCTGATCGCGCCGGTCCGCGTCGGCGCCGGCGCCTACGTCGCCGCCGGCTCGACGATCACCGACGACGTCCCGGACGGAGCGCTGGCGATCGCCCGGGCGAGGCAGACGAACAAACCCGGTTATGCCGCGCGGCTTCGGGCCAAGTTCCGGGATCGCTCCGGCCGGTCGGCCGGGGAAGCCGTCTCCCATCACGGCGGAGAAGGGAACGAGGGATGAGCTATCGCGACTCGAAACTGAAGGTCTTCAGCGGCAACTCGAACCGGGCGCTCGCCGAGGAGATCGCCCGGCATATCGGCGTGTCTTTGGGCGATGCGGAGATCTCCACCTTCAGCGACGGCGAAATCCAGGTCCGGCTGAACGAAAGCGTCCGCGGCGCGGACGTTTTTGTCATCCAGTCGACGAGTTATCCGGTGAACGACCACCTCATGGAAATGCTCGTCATGATCGACGCCTTGAAGCGGGCGTCCGCCGGCCGGATCAACGTCGTCATGCCGTACTACGGGTACGCCCGGCAGGACCGGAAGGCCCGGGCCCGGGACCCGATCACGGCCAAACTGGTCGCCAACCTGATCGAAACCGCCGGCGCCGATCGGGTCATCGCCATGGACTTGCACGCGATGCAGATCCAGGGCTTTTTCGACATCCCGGTCGATCACCTGCTCGGCATCCCGATCCTGGCGGCGTATTTTCGGGAAAAGGGGCTCGACGATGTCGTCGTCGTCTCGCCGGACCACGGCGGCGTGACCCGGGCCCGGCGCCTCGCCGACCGCCTCGGGGCGCCGATCGCCATCATCGACAAACGGCGCCCGGAGCCGAACGTCGCCCAGGTGATGAATATCGTCGGCCAGGTCGAGGGCCGGACGGCGATCCTCATCGACGACATCATCGACACCGCCGGAACGATCACTCTGGGCGCCGAGGCGCTCCTCAAAGCCGGGGCGAAAGCGGTTTACGCGAGCGGCACCCACGCCGTCCTCTCGGGGCCGGCGATCGAGCGGCTCCGCTCCTCGCCGATCCGCGAGATCGTCGTCACGAACACGATCCACGTGCCGGAGGAAAAGCGGCTTTCCAACCTCGTCATCCTTTCGGTGGCGCCGCTCATCGCCGAGGCGATCGTCCGCGTCCACGAACAGCTGTCCGTCAGCCGGCTGTTCGACTGAAGGCGGGGTAACGGGATGATCCGTCTCGTCGTCGGCCTCGGCAATCCGGGGCCCGAGTATGCCCGGACGCGGCACAACGCCGGCTTTTGGGTCGTTGACGCCCTCGCCGCCGACGGGGTCGTCGTCCGCCGGGACGAAAAATGGGGCGGCGAGCTCCGGGACGTCCGTTTCGGGGGGCAGCGGGTGTGGCTTTTGAAGCCCCTCACCTACATGAATCGCGCCGGCGATGCCGTCGGCGCGGTGGCCCGGTACTTCGGCATCGCGCCCGAGGCGATCGTCGTCGTCTACGACGATCTCGACCTTCCGGTGGGGAAGATCCGCCTTCGTCTGCAGGGGGGTCACGGCGGCCACAACGGCATGCGCTCGGTCCTCGCCGCCCTGGGGACGGAAAAGGTGCCGCGGCTTCGAATCGGCATCGGCCGGCCGCCTGCGGGGTCGGTCGCCGACTACGTCCTCGCCCCGCCCCGGCCGGAGGAGCGGGCGGCGCTGGAGGCGGCGGTCGAGCGGGCGCGGGAGGCGCTTCGCCTGGCGATCGCGCGGGACTTTCTCGCGGCGATGAACCGGTTCAACGTCGACGGCCCGGAGGCCGGACGGTAGGAAGCTCGGCCGGCGCCGGCAAAGCTCCGGCCGCAAGGCTTTGGCCGGCAAGTATACGGCCGCTCCGTTTCGGTCAAGCTCTTAGCGATGACGGACCGAAAGCGGGGATCGACATGGCCCTCGTCTACCAGTGCCGCATCTGCCGGAGCGTCCTGGGGGTCTTTTATCACGACGAGCCGCGCCTTTTGCTCACGCTCGAGCGGCTCGCGCCGGAGGACCGGGCCGCCCTGGTCGAAGAGACGGGCGAGGCGACGCGCGTCTGGGTCGTGTGCGAGCACTGCCAGGCGGCGTACGACGCCCATCCGGAGCTTTATGAGCTGGACAGCCCGCTTCAGTGACGGTGGGCCAAGACGTCGGGCAAAGGCGGCCGGCGGGAGAAGAGGGGGTCGAAGGTGCTCGGTGCGCTTCTTGGCGCCATTCGCGGCCATCCGGATCTTTTGGCGATCGCCGATCGGATCCGAAGCGGCGTGCGGGAACAGCTGGTCACCGGCCTGGCCGGTTCGACCCGCGCCATCGTCTGGGCGGCCTTGCAAGAAGCCCTCGGGCGGCCGCTCGTGATTTTATCGTCTAATAATTATCAAGCACAGAAAAATTACGAGGATATTGTCGAAATTGTCGGGGAAGACGGCGTCGTCTTTTACCCCGGCGAGGAGCTCGTCGCCTTCGTCGAGGAGCGCCCGTCGGCGGAGCTCGCGGCGCGCCTGGAGGCGCTTTACGCCCTCCTCTTTCGCCGGCCGCGGTTTCTCGTCACCGGATACGCCGCTCTCATGCGGCCCCTGCCGCCGCCGGCGGTGTTTCGGGCCCATACGCTTGAGCTAAAGCCGGGGGACGAACGGACGCCGGAAGACATCGTCCGCGTCCTCGTCCGAGCCGGGTACCGCCGGGAAGCGGAGGCGCTTGTGCCGGGGACGGTGGCCGTCCGGGGCGGCATCGTCGACGTCTATCCGCTCGCCGGGGGGGCGCCGGTTCGCCTCGAATGGGGGTTTGACGCCCTGGAGTCGATCCGGGCCTACGATCCTGAGGACGGTCGCTCCCGGGGAGAACTGCCGGCGGTGCGCCTTCTTCCGGCCTCGACATTCCTCCTGGCGTCGGAAGCCCGGGACCGGCTGCTTCAGGCGCTCGGGGCGCTCCGGACCGAGGAGACGCTCAAGATCGGCGATCCGGAGCGGCGGGCCGAAGCGGAGGCGCACCTCGACCGGCTCATCGCCGAGCTTAAAGCGGGAGGGCTTCCGCCGGAGGCGGCCCTCTATCTCAGGCGCGCCTGTCCGGAGCCGGCGACGCTCCTCGACTTTCTCGAGGCACCGGTCCTTGCCGTCGACGAACCGTCCCGGGTCTGGGACGCCGCGGCCCAGTACGCCCGGGAGGAGGCGGAATGGATCATCGAAGCGAAGGCCCGGGGACGCCTCGTCGGAAGCGGCGAGCGCTTCTTTTCCCGGGAGGCGGCCCTCTCTCCCGCCCGGGCGCCGATCGTCTACTTTTCGTTTTTTGCCCGGACGCTCAAAGGGATGAAGGTGAGCCATACGACGGGCTTTGTCTCCCGGAGCGGCCAGGCGTTCCACGGCCAGTTCGGCGTCCTCAAAACCGAGTTTGACCGCTGGCGCCGTCTCGGCTACCGGGTCCTGTTTCTCGCCGGCGACCGAGACCGGGCAGAGAGACTGCAAAAAATGCTTGAAGATGCCGGCATGGCGGTGGACGTCCGGCCGGAGCTCGTGGCGCTGCCGGAAGCGCCGGCGATCGCGATCGGCCACCTGGAGACCGGCTTCGAGTGGCCGAGCGCCCGCCTCGTCGTCGTCACCGAAGGGGAGCTTTTTACCCAGCGGAAGCGGCGGGTCCGGCCCGCGATCGAGGTCGAAGGAACCGAGCGGATCGCCCGCTATCAGGATCTCAAGCCGGGCAACTACGTCGTCCACGTCCACCACGGCATCGGCCGGTTCGTCGGCCTGGAGACGCTGGAAGTGGACGGCGTGCACCGGGATTATCTCCGCATCCAGTACGCCGGCGGCGACCAGCTGTACGTGCCCGTCGATCAACTCGGCCTCATCCAAAAGTACGCCGCCGCCGACGATCGGGAACCGAAGCTCTCCAAGCTCGGCTCCGGCGAGTGGAAAAAGACGAAGCAGAAGGTCCGGCAGGCGGTCGAGGAGATGGCGCGAAAGCTCCTCGAGCTGTACGCCCGTCGGGCGGCGTCGCCGGGGTTTGCCTTTCCGCCGGACGATGCGCTGCAGAAGGAGTTCGAGGCGCTCTTTCCGTACGAACCGACACCGGATCAGCTCCGGGCGATCGAGGAGATCAAGCGGGACATGGAGTCGCCCCGGCCGATGGACCGGCTCCTTTGCGGCGACGTCGGCTACGGCAAGACGGAAGTCGCCCTCCGGGCGGCCTTCAAGGCGGTCATGGCCGGGAAGCAGGTCGCCTTTCTCGTGCCGACGACGATCCTCGCCGAGCAGCACTATCAGACGATCAAGGAGCGGATGGCGGATTTTCCCGTCACCGTCGAGGTCTTAAGCCGCTTTCGCACCCGGGCGGAGCAAAAAGACATTCTCGCCCGCTTGAAGCGCGGCGAGATCGACATCATCGTCGGCACCCACCGGCTGCTTTCCAAAGACGTCGTCTTTCACGACCTCGGCCTCCTCATCGTCGACGAGGAGCAGCGCTTCGGCGTCCGGCACAAAGAGCGGCTCAAGGAGCTCAAGGCCAACGTCGACGTCCTCACCCTGACCGCGACGCCGATCCCCCGGACGCTCAACATGGCGCTCATCGGCCTCCGCGACCTCAGCCTCATCGAGACGCCGCCGGAAAACCGCTATCCGGTCCAGACGATCGTCGCCGAATACTCGCCGACCCTGGTCCGGGAGGCGATCGAACGGGAGCTCGCCCGGGGCGGCCAGGTCTTTTTCCTGTATAATTACGTGGAATCGATCTACCGCATGGCGGAGGAGATCCGCGCCCTCGTCCCCGAAGCCACGGTCGCGGTCGCCCACGGCAAGATGCCGGAGGACGAGCTCGAGCGGACGATGCTCGACTTCATGCACGGCGAGATCGACGTCCTCGTGACGACGACGATCATCGAGACGGGCGTCGACATTCCGAACGCCAACACGCTCATCGTCTACGACGCCGACCGATTCGGGCTGGCGCAGCTGTACCAGTTGCGGGGCCGCGTCGGCCGTTCCGGCCGCATCGCGTACGCGTATTTGACGTATCAAAAGGGGAAGGTCTTTTCCGAGGAGGCCGAACGGCGGCTCGAAGCGATCAAGGAGTTCACGGAACTCGGCTCCGGCTTCAAGATCGCCATGCGGGACCTCGCCATCCGGGGCGCCGGAAACCTCCTCGGGCCGGAGCAGCACGGCTTCATCGCCGCCGTCGGTTTCGATCTCTACAACGAGATGCTCCGGGAAGCGGTGCAGAAGCTCAAAGGGGAGCCGGTCGAGGAGGCGCCGAAGGCGCCGGAGCTGAACGTCCAGATCGATGCGTACCTGCCGGAAGACTACATCCCGCTTCCGCCCCAGAAGATCGGGTATTACAAGCGCCTCGCCGCCGTCCGGGACCCCGGCGACGTGGAGGACGTGCGGGCGGAGCTTCGGGACCGGTTCGGCCCGCTTCCGGCGCCGGCGGAACGCCTCCTCCTCGTCGCCCGGGTGCGGGCCCTCGGGACGGCGCTTCAGGTGGAGCGGATCGACTGGGAAGGGGGGCAGCTTTCGGTCCGCTTTCGGCCGGAAGCCCGGGTGAAGGCCGACGATCTTCTCCGGCTCGCCCGCGCCGGCGAACGGCTGGGCCTTTCGGTCGGAACGGCCCTCGGTTTCTTTTTCAAGGCCGAAAGCGCCGAAGCGGCGCTCCGCCGGCTGGAGGCGCTTTTCGTCCGCCTCGCCGAGGCGCTTTCGGCAAGCGAAGGGAAGGGAGTCCTGCGCGATGAAGAACACGTCCGCTGACCGCGTTCGCCGCTTTGGGGCGGGGATCGTCGCGTTGTTTTTGGTCGTCGCCCTCGGGGCGTGCGGCGGCAAAGGATCCGCGCCCCAGTCCGAGGGGCCGGCCCAGGAAGAGGCCGCCCCGGGCGTCAAGCGGATCGAATTGGCCGAGGCGCCGGATGCCGTCGTCGCCCGTTACGACGGGGGCGTCGTCACCGCCGGGGATTTTCAGGAATACCTCAACTTCCGCCAGCTGTTCGATCCGCTGAGCGCCGATCAGACGTTCTGGGGAACGCTCCTCGACGAGTACGTCGGGCTCACCCTCCTCGCCGAGCGGGCGGACGCCGGCGGCGTCGTCCCGACGTCGGGGCCGGAGGCGCCGAAAGAGGCGGCGCAGTCGTTCATCCGGTCCCTCAAAGATCACCTCGGGGAAAAAGGCTACGCCGACGAGCTGAAGGCCCTCGGCCTGACCGAGGCGGCCATCGAGCGCTATATCGGCCTGTTCGCCAAGGCCGACGCCTACCTCGCCCATGAGGCCGGCCGGACGGATCTCAAGGCGCGCTACGAGGCGCAAAAGGACGATTATACCCTCACCACCGTGCGGCACATCCTCATCCGGGTCGGGGAGGGGCGGAGCGACGCGGAGGCAAGAAAGCTGGCCGCCGAGCTCGCCGAACGGGCCCGGCAAGGGGAGGACTTTGCCGGGCTCGCCGATCGGTATTCGGAAGATCCGGGCAACACCAACCCCGACGGCAGCAAAAACGGCGGTCTGTACGCGGACGTTCCGGCCGGCCAGTGGGTCGAGCCGTTCAAACGGGCGGTGCTCTCTCAGCCGATCGGCGCCGTCGGAGATCCGGTCAAGACCGACTACGGCTACCACGTCATCCGGGTCGAAAAGCGGACGCCCCAGCCGTTCGAGGCGGTCAAGGAAGAGCTGGCCGCCCGGGCGGCTCAGGAGGCATACCGGCGCTTCATGGACGAGGAGCTCAAGCAGGTGCTCAAAGAGCGGCACGTCCCGACCCCGAAGGCGTCGTAAGGCCGCGCCGCCGAGACCGCGCCGCATAGAAAAAACCGGCGGATGTATACTATGCCCAGGCCGCGCGACCCAACCTGCGAGGAAAGCGAGGGCGCACCATGAAGGCTACGGGCATCGTCCGCCGGATCGACGATCTGGGGCGCGTCGTCATCCCGAAAGAGATCCGCCGCACGCTCCGCATCCGCGAGGGCGACCCGCTGGAGATTTACGTCGATCAGGACGGCGAAATCATCCTGAAGAAGTATTCGCCCATCGGCGAACTGAGCGGCGCCGTCCGGGAATACGCGGAGGCGCTCCATGAAAGCCTCGGGCACCTCATCCTCATCAGCGATCGGGATCGGTACGTCGCCGCCGCCGGGAGCGGCAAAAAGGCCTTTTTGGAAAAGCCGATCGGTCCCCTGGTGGAGCAGAGCATGGACGAGCGCCGGATGATCCGGGAGACGAACGCCGGGGAATACGAGTTCGTCGCCGGGGAGCGGGAGCCGGCGGTGCAGTTCGTCGTCGTCCCGATCGTCGCCGCCGGCGACCCGATCGGCGCCGTCGTCGCGATCGCCCGGGGCGAGCTGGCGCAGATCGGCGAACTGGACCTCAAGGTGCTGGAGACGACGGCCGGATTTTTGGCCAAGCAGATGGAAGACTGACCGCGGCCCGGCCACGGCGCGACGGCGTTTGGCCGGGCGCTTTTTTGGCTAAAACGAAAGACGATCGACGGCGCGGAAAGAAATTTGCCGGAGCCGGCAGGATTTTAGCGGCTTCAGTCGAATACGTCGATACGGATCGATCGAAGCCCAAAAGGAGGTCTCCCGATGAACAAGCAGGAATTTATCGCGGCCGTCGCCGAGCGGACGCAGATGACGAAGAAGGACGTCGAAGCCGTTTTGAACGCCGTGCTTGACGAGATCACCGAGGCGCTGAAGCGGGGCGAACGGGTGCAGTTCGTCGGCTTCGGCACGTTCGAGACGCGGAAGCGGGAAGCCCGCACCGGCCGCAATCCCCAGACGGGCGAAGAGATCCGGATCGCCGCGTCGGTCGTGCCGGTGTTCAAGGCGGGAAACAAGCTCAAAGAAGCGGTCAAAGCGTAAAAAGCGCCGAACGGCGCTTTTTTTTTTTTCGGCCGGTTCGGACACACAATGTTCAAGAATTCACAGGATGACGATCTGTGAACGGTTGTTAAATTGGATTATAATGTAACAGGCGCGGTGGAAACGCCTTCACACCGGCCGGATCGCCAGGGGAAAAACCGTGCGGAAGGGGGAACGGCATGCGATCGGGGATGCGGAGCAAGCGGGGGTGGGCGCTTTTTCTCGGCGTGGGCCTTCTCTTCGCCCTTCAGGCCTGCGGTTTCGGCGACAAGGCCCCGGAAGGGACGGGCGAGAAGCCGGCGCCGGACGTCGAGGCGCTCACCGTGAAGCTCGAGGCGCCGGCGGACGTCGTCGAGACGGGGGCGGCGACGCCGTTTCGCGTCCGGGTGGAAGACGAACGGGGGCAGCCGGTCGACGTCGAGAAGGTGTATCTTTTCACCAATATGGAAGGCATGCATCACCCGACGGAGGGGACGATGCGCCACGTCGGGCCGGGGACGTATGAGCTCCGCTTGCCGCTTGCGATGGCCGGCGAGTGGTATGCGGAGGTGACGGTGACCGCCGGCGGGAAGACGAAGACCTTTACCGGCTATACGGTGCGCGCCGAAGGCAAGATGGTCCATGCGTTCATGAAAGGGTACAACGCCGACGAACAGGGCGAGCTTCCGGAAGGCTGGAAGCCGGGGGCGGCCGATGGCCCCGGCGACCGGGACCACGCGTCGGGGTCGGGCGCGATGGATCTCGGAGGCGACGAAAGCGGCGCCTCGCAGGGGGACGCCGGGACGGAAGCGGGATCCGGCCACGGGGAGGGCGGCGGGAAGCCGTGAGCGGGCGATGCGCCCCCGCCCTGAGAACGCAGGCGCTAAGGAGGGAGCGGAATGCGGGGGATCGCCTGGCGCGCCTTTTGGCGCCGCAAGAAAGAGTCGGGCCTGACGGTGGCGCTCCTCGCCCTGGTGCTCCTCCTGGCGATGTTGTTCGCCTACACGCTCGCCGGTTACGCCGGCGGGCTTTCTCTGTCGGAAGCCCGCCTCGGGGCGGACGTCGTCCTGTTTGCCAAGGAAGCGCCGGTCGACGGAAGCGCCGTCCTCTTTTCGCCGCAGCCGATCAACGCGTACTTCGAGGCGGCGCCGGTCGAGGCGGCGCTCCGGTCGATGCCTGGCGTCGCCGCCTGGACGCCGCAATTTTTTGCCCAAACGCTGAACGCCGACTGCTGTTCGGTGGAAGGGGAAAACCGCCTCGTCGGCATCGACTGGGCGAGCGATTTTCTCGTCAAACCGTGGGTGCGGGGGGTGCCGCCGGATCGTTTTGACGGGAATGTGGCGATCCTCGGCGGCGGCGTGCCGGGCTACGAGGACGAGATCGAGATCCTCGGCGCGCCGTTTCGCGTCGTCGCCCGCCTCCGGCCGACGGGGACGGCGATGGATCAGACGATTTTCGTCCCGCTCGACGTCGCCCGGGCGCTCGTCGCCGCGTCGGACACCGTCGTCGAGCTCTGGGGCCGGCACGACCCGGCCAGGAGCCTTTCGGCGATTTTCATCCGGGCCGAAGCGCGCTACAATCCGGATCTCCTCGCCTACCAGCTCAGCCGGCTGCCGGAGGTCACGGTCATCCGGACGAGCGACGTCATCACCGGCGCCCGGGAGACGCTCAGCTGGATGGGGCGGCTCCTCGGGGTATTCGGCGGATTTGCCTTTGGTTTCGGCGCGCTGGCGGTGTTCGGCCGCGTGGCGGCGGACGTCCGGCGGCGGCAAAACGACTTCGCCCTGATCGTCGCCCTCGGGGCGCCGCGGCGGCGGGTTTACGCCTGGCTCTTCTGGGAGACGATGTACACGGCCTTCGGCGCCGCCTTGCTGGCGGCGGTCGCCGGCGCCCTCGCCTGGCCTTTCCTCCGGGACGCGTTCTTGGGCGGGCAGGGGCAGCCGTTTGTGGCGCCGCCCCCGGCGGCGGTGGTCCTCGGCGCCGCCGTCTTCGTCGCGCTCGCCTGGGCGGTTCAGCTTTTGGTCGCCCTGTGGGCGGTCGGCGACGCCGTCCGGCGGCCGGTCGGCGAGGTGCTGAAAGAGGAGGGAGGATTGTGACGGCGGTCCTTGAGGTCGAAGGGCTTTCGGTCCGGGTCGGCCGGCCGGGCCGGGAGGTCCTCCGGGACGTTACGTTTTCCCTTTCGCCCGGCGAGTGGGTGAGCCTCGTCGGAGAGAGCGGCGCCGGGAAGACGACGCTCCTTTTTGCCGTCGCCGGCCTTCTCCCTCGGGACGGGGGGACGATCCGGTATGAGGGGAAGCCCCTTCACGGAGCGGCCCTCGCCGCCTATCGCCTCCGCCGGATGGGGCTCGTCTTTCAGGGGCTTTACACCGTCCACAGCCTGACGGTGCGAGAAAACGTCCTCCTGCCGGCGATGCTCGCCGCCGGCGGACGGCGACCCGGTCCGGAAGAAGAAGCCCGGGCGGAGGCGCTCCTCCGGCGGGTGGGGCTGTATGAGGCGCGAAATGCCCTTCCCCACACCCTTTCCCACGGCGGGCGGCGCCGCCTCGCGGTCGCCCGGGCGCTTTTTTTGAACCCGCCGATCGTTCTGGCCGACGAGCCGACCAACGACCTCGACCGGGAGAACCGGGCGATCGTCCTCGATCTGTTTCGAGCGCTTCGCGCCGCCGGGACGGCGCTTCTCGTCGTGAGCCACGACGAGGCGACGGCCCGGGAGGGAGATCGGGCGCTTCGGCTCGAAGGCGGTCGCCTGCATCCTGTGGTAGAATAAAGCGAAAAGCGGCCGGCGTCGGCCGGTGCGGTTCGGGCCGGCGGGTCCGGCGTCGCGAGGGAGGGTGCGGTCGGAAAGGGGGAGGATCCGTGCGGCTCGATCTGTTTCTGAAGACGGCCCGCCTCGTCCGCCGTCGGGCGGTGGCGAAGGCCCTCTGCGATGAGGGGCGGGTGTTCATCGACGGCCGGCCGGCGAAGGCCGGCGCCGTCGTTCAGCCGGGGCAGACGATCGCCGTTCGTTTCGGCGAGCGGACCCTCCGGGTGCGGGTGAAGGCGGTCCCGGCGTCGAAGGCGGCCGACCCCGCGGAGCTCGTCGAGCGCCTCGACGACGAAGGGTAAGGCGTCCGATGCGGACGGCCGGCGCCGGTCCTCGGCGTTCTAAACCGGGCCCCCTCCGGCGTACGATGAGACAAACGCCGCTGGCCGAGGGGGAGTGACGATGGCGGAAACAAAGCCTCGGCATGAGGTCGGCCTCGTCGACCGGAAGGCGCTCGCCATCTCCGGCGTCGTCCGCATCGAGCGGTTCGATCGGGAGCGGTTCGTCCTCGAGACGGACGGCGGTCCGCTCGTCATCACCGGCGCCCAGCTGGAGCTGAAAAATTTTGATGTCGAGGCCGGTGAGGTGGCGATCGAAGGCCGCATCGACGCCCTTCAGTACGTCGAGGCGCCGGACGGCCGGACGAAGGGCTGGCTGGGGAAGCTGTTTCGATGAGCGTGCAGGCGGAAGCGGAGCTCGTCGCCCGGGCGCTTCTCGCCGGCGCCGCCTTCGGCCTCTTCTACGACGGTGCCGGGGCCCTCTTCCGGCGGATGCGGTCGGCGCCGGTCCGGGCCCTCATGGAGGCGCTCGCCTGGGCCGCGGGGGCGATCCTCGTCTTTGCCGCCGTCGCCCTGAGCGAGGTGCCGAAGGTGCGGGTGGCGCTTCTGCCGTTTGCCCTCCTCGGGGCGGTCGGCTATGAGGCGATCCTCGCCCGGCCGGTTCACCGGGCCGCCGGGTGGGGGAGGCGGCGCCTCCTCCGCCCGGCGGCGACCCTCATCGGGCGCGTCCTCCGGGCGCTCGCCGCCGTCGGGCGGTGGGGGCTTGGGGCGGCGGCGTTTTTCGTCGGCGCGCCGTTTCGGCCGTTCGTCCGGTGGATTTGGCGCGGGCTTCGGACGGCGGGGGGCTTGTTTCCCCTTCGGCCCCTTGCTACAATGGGAAAAGCGATCCGCCGCCTGTTCCGGCGGCATCTCCGGTGAGGAGGCAAAACCGTGGCGCGGGGGAGCGGTTCGGTCGGCGCCGTCCGCCGGCGCCGGCTGGCGACGATGCTGTTCGCCGCCTTTTTGGCCTTGGCGCTCGGGCTCTGGCTGCGGACGGAGGCGAAGGTCCGCCTCGTCGAGCGGTCTTACGCCGACCAGACCGAGCGGCTTCGGGCGCTTCAGGCGGAGGCGGACCGGCTTCGGTTGGAAAAGGCCCGCCTGAACGATCCGGCGTACGTCGCCGATCTCGCCCGGACGGCGTGGTTCTGGTCGAAGGACGGCGAGATCATCATCCGGCTGGCGAAGGAGCCGGAGCCCGGCCGGCCGGCGGAGGGCGGCCGCTGAAGCGAAACGCGAAGGCCGCCTTCCCCCTTTACAGCGTTCGGGCGGGGCGCTATACTCCGGTTAGAGGACCCGAGGGGAAGGGAGGTGCGCCCTGGTTCGGCGCTTGATCGCCGAATGGGACTTCGGTCCGCTTTGGCCGGTCCGGCGAACCAGGATGCGAGCGGCCGATGGCCATCGAAGTGGGCAGCCTGCTGGAAGGCCGGGTGACCGGGATCACCCGCTTCGGCGCCTTTGTGGAGCTGGCGGAAGGCGTCACCGGCCTGGTGCATATTTCCGAGGTGGATGACGCGTACGTCGTGGACATCCACGATTTTCTGAAGGTCGGCGATGTCGTCAAGGTGAAGGTGCTCAGAGTCGAACCCGGCGGCAAGATCGCGCTTTCGATCCGGCAGGCAAAGCCCGGAGCCTCGTCCCAGCGCCCGCGGGGGCGAAAAGGCGACCGCCAGCTCGGCTTTGAGGATAAGCTGAACCGGTTTTTGAAGGACAGCGAAGAGCGGTTGAGATCGCTTCGGCGCTCCCTCGATCCGAAGCGCGGAGGCCGCGGCTCGCGCCGGCCTTAAGCCCGGCGGTAACCTCGGATCGGCTGAGCCGAACGATCGGCCGACGGGATCGAAGCCCTTCCCGACGCGGATGGGCCTTTTTCTTTGGCCGCGAAGCGGCCGGCCTGTCGGGCGGGGAGAGAGAGGTGACGACCGTGATCATCTTTTCCGGCGTGCAGCCGTCCGGCGAGCTCACCCTCGGGAATTATCTCGGCGCCATCCGGCAGTTCGTCGACCTGCAGAACCGGGGCGCCGCCGCCTATTACAGCGTCGTCGACCTGCACGCCACGACCGTTGAGCACGATCCCCGGCGGCTGGCGGAGTACACCCGGATGGTCGCCAAGCTGTACGTCGCCAGCGGCATCGACCCGGAGCGATCGGTGATCTTTGTCCAGTCGCACGTGCCGGCCCACAGCGAGCTGGCGTGGATTCTCATGTGCCTCGCCCGGACCGGGGAACTGAACCGGATGACGCAGTTTAAGGAAAAGGGCCGGGGGTCGGAGTCGGTCGCCGTCGGCCTGTACACCTATCCGGTCCTCATGGCCGCCGACATCCTGCTCTACCGGACGACCCACGTGCCGGTCGGGGAGGACCAGAAGCAGCATTTGGAGCTCACCCGGGACCTCGCCGAGCGGTTTAACCGGACGTACGGAGAAACGTTCGTCCTGCCGGAGCCGCTCATTCCGGACGTCGGCGCCCGGATCATGGCCCTCGACGATCCGACGAAAAAAATGTCGAAGTCCAACCCGAACCCGAACAGCCGGATCGGCCTCCTGGACCCGCCGGAGCTCATCGAACGGAAGATCATGCGGGCGGTGACGGACAGCGAAGGGACCGTCCGCTACGCGCCGGAGGAAAAGCCCGGCATCTCCAACCTGCTCGCGATCTTAAGCCTTTCGTCCGGCATCCCGATCGCCGAACTCGAGCGGCGCTACGCCGGCGTCGGCTACGGGGCGTTTAAAAGGGACGTCGCCCAGGCGGTCGTCGAGGCGCTCCGGCCGATTCAGGCGGCTTATGCGGCCCTTTCCGACGACGCGATCGAGCGGGTGCTCGCCGACGGGGCCGAGCGGGCCCGAGCGGTGGCGGAGGCGACGCTCGCGGAAGTGAAGGCGCGTTTCGGTTACCTCCCTTCGACAAAAGCGACAAAAGGCGCCGGAAAAACCCGGCCGACCGAGAGCGGGTTTTGACAAGTTGCTCCTCTCCTTCCGGCTATACTAGGGGACAAGTCCTCGCGGGGACGAGTCTTCGAGGCGCGGAAGGGGTGGAGCCCGTGAAGACGCTCGACTGGGGCCCGGCGGCCGGGCGGCCGCTCGGTCGGGTGCTGTGGACGCTCGAGGCGTTTCGGCGACGGGTCGCGCCGAGCCGCCCGTTCGCCGTCTTCTTCTTTGCCGTCCTCCTGGGCCGGGCGCTCGTCTTGGGGGAGCTTTCTCCGTTCGGGCTCGCCTTCTGGGCGGCGTCCCTCATCCTCTGGCCGGCGTGGGCCCACGTGGCCTTCGCCGGCTGGATGCTGGGGGCGGCCCTGTCGCCGGTGCCGCACGTTCCGGCGGCGGCGGTGGCGGCCGGGCTGTACGGCCTGCTGTATCGATTCAGCCGCCGGGTGGGCCTGCCGGCGGCGTACACCCCGCTCGTCGTCGCGGTGGCCCAGGGCGGGGCGGCGATCGTCTGGCGGAAACTCTTTTTCCCGCTTTCGCCGTACGCCTGGGCGATGAGCGCGGTGGAGGCGCTTTTGGCCTTCGTCCTTTTCATCATTTTCGTGCAGTCGTTTCCTCTGCTGTTCAACCGCCGCCTGTGGTCCGGCCTTCGGCAGGAGGAACTGATCGCGCTTTTCATCGTCATCGCGACGCTCCTTTCCGGCACGATGGGGATCTCGCTCTTCGGGCTCGACGTCCACGCCGTCCTGAGCCGCGCCGTCGTATTTACGCTGGCGACCGTCGGCGGCGGGGCGTTCGGGGCGACGGCGGGGGTGCTGAGCGGCTTTCTGCTCGGCCTCGCCGAAAGCCGGGAACTGGTCGAGATGAGCGCCCTCGGCCTGTCCGGCCTGATCGCCGGCCTCTTCCGGCCCGCCGGCCGCTTCGCCGCCGCCTTCGGCGGGCTTCTGGGCCTCGCCCTCATCGCCGTCTACGCGCCGGGGACGAAGGAACTCGGCTTCGTTTTGCTCGAGGCGCTCCTCGGAGCCGGTCTCTTCCTTGCCGTCCCGGAAGGGTCGCTCGAGGCGCTCCGGCGGGTGGTTCCGGGGACGCGGGCCCACCTTCGGGATCAGGAGGCCCGATGGGCGAACGTGCGCCGGGCGGTGGAGACCCGGTTCGGCGGTTTTGCCGAAATGTTCGCCGCCCTCGCGCAGCCGTTCGACCCGGTGGGGGAGGAGCCGCCGGCCGATCCCCGAGAGGCTGCGGTGCGGCGGGTGGAGGAGGCGATCTGCGGGAAGTGCTGGAAAAAAGACGTCTGCTGGGGCAAATACGGCGAAGAGACGGCGAGCGGCCTTCGTGCCGTCCTCGAGCGGCTGGACGGGGATAAGGCGCCGGCGTGGCGGCTCGGCCGGACGTGGGCCGATCGGTGCATCAAGCCGGAAAAGCTGGAGCGGGCGCTGGAGCGGGAATACTCCCGGGAGAAGGAGGCGCTTCAGGCGGCGGCCCGGCTCCGGGCGGCTCGGCGTCTCCTCCGGGATCAGCTCCTCGGCCTCGCCCGGGTGATGGAGGAGATGGCCGCGGAGATCCGCCGCGACGGCCCCTTAAGCCGCCATCGGGAGGCCAATCTCCTCCGGGCGGTCGAGCAGGCCGGCCTCTGGGTGCAGTCGCTGGATGCCCTGAGCCTCGTGCCGGGAGAGGTCGCGGTGGAGCTCGTCGTCGCGGCGGACGGGTTTCAGGCCGTGCGGGAGCTGGAGGCGCTCTTTCAGTCGCTCCTCGGGGAGCGGATCGTCGTCGAGCGGATGGAGCCGGTGCCCGGGGGCCACCTCATCCGGCTGGTGTCCGGGGCCCGTTACCGGGTCCACTTCGGTTACGCCCAGGCGGCGAAGGGCGGCGGGCTCATCTCCGGCGATTCCGCCGTCGGCCTCGACCTCGGTCGGCAGGCCTTTGCCCTCGTCTTGAGCGACGGCATGGGAAGCGGCGAGCACGCCCGGCGGGAGTCGCGGGCGGCGGTGGAGATGCTCCGGGCGATCCTCGCCGCCGGCTTCGACGGGGCGGTCGCGGTCCGGTCGGTCAACGCGCTCCTTGCGCTCCGGGGGCTCGACGAACGGTTCGCCACCGTCGACCTCGCCTTCGTCGACCGGATGAGCGGCCGGGCGAAATTCATCAAAGTCGGCGCGGCGCCGAGCTACATCCGCCGCGGCGATGCGGTGATCCGCGTCGAAGCGCAAAACCCGCCGGCCGGCGTCTTTCCGGAGGCGGAGTTCGACGCTGTGGAAGTTTCCCTCCGACCGGGCGATGTCGTCGTCATGCTCACCGACGGCGCCTATGAAGCGAAGCGCCACCCGGAGCAGCGGGAGCGGTGGATCCGGCGCCTCATCCGGGAGATCGACGCCGACGAGCCGCAGGCCTTTGCCGACCTTCTGCTCGATGCGATCGTGCACGAGACGGAGTTTTCCCTCTCGGATGACATCACGGTGGCGGTGATGACGCTCGAAGAAGAAGGCGGGGCCTGGGCGAGCGCCCGGCCGGCCGAAGGCGCCCGCATCGCCTGAGGCCGGCGCCGCCCGGCACCGCCGCCCGGACCGGGGAGGGTTGCGATGGACGGAAAGATGCGGCCGGAGGCGCCGCCGTTTCGGCCGGCGGCGGACCTTTTCCGGCCGGGGGAGACGGTCGTCGCCGCCGTCTCCGGGGGCCTCGATTCGATGGCGCTGCTCGCCTGGCTCGATGACCTTCGCTCGGCGCTTTCGCTCCGCCTCGCCGTCGCCCACGTGCACCACGGCCTTCGGGGCCCCGAGGCGGACGCCGACGCGGCGTTCGTCGCCGCCGAGGCGCAGGCCCGGGGATTGCCGTTTTATCTCGTCCGCCTCGCGAAAGACGCCCCGGCGGCCAACGTCGAGGCGGTGCTTCGGGCCCGCCGCTACCGGGCCCTCGCCGCCGTCGCCCGGCGCATCCGGGCTCAGGCGGTCGCCGTGGCCCATACGGCGGACGATCAGCGGGAGACGCTCCTTCTCAAACTCCTTCGGGGGACGAGCCCGATGGGGCTCGCCGGCATGCCGGCGGAGCGGCCCCTTGCGGCCGGCGTCCGCCTCGTCCGGCCGTTTCTTTTCGTCGAGCGGACGGCCCTTGCCGCCTACGCCCGGGCGCGGGGGCTTTCTTATCGCCACGACCGGTCGAACGAAGACCTGCGCTTTTTCCGCAATCGGATCCGGCACGAGCTCTATCCGGCGCTCCGGGAGCTGTCGCCGGCGGTCGGACGGCACCTCGACCGCTTAAGCCGGCTTGCCGCCGAAGAGGCGGCCCACTGGGACGCCGCCGTCCGCCCCGTCCTTGGGTCGGTGCGGTGGCGATACGGCGCCGCGATCGTGCCGGTGTCCGCCCTCGCCGGCGCGCCGCCGCCTTTACAACGGCGGGCGATTCATCTAATATGGAAGTGCCTTCTTAAGCTCCGGGACCGGCCGGACGCGGCCCTCGGCCTCGAAGGGCTGGACGGCGTCCTCCAGGCGATCGGCCGCGGCGCTCCGGCGGCGGTGGAGCTGGAGGGGCCGTTTCGCGCCGTCCTGGACGGGGCGGATCTTTATTTTTTACCGAAAGATCCCGGGCCGCATTGGACCGTCCGGCCGCCGGCGGCGTTCTTCTGGCCCGAAGCCCGCGAACGGGTGAGTTTTTTCCTCCGGCCGGCCGTCGGCCCCGCCGCGGCGCCGCCGGCCGGCCCTGCGCCGACCGCCGCGGCGCGATTCGGCGCGGCGGCCGTCTTCCGCCTCGCCGCCGGGACCCCGCTCGTCTACCGCCGGCGCCGGCCGGGAGACCGGCTCTATCGGCCGGACGGCCGGGGCCCGAAGCTCAAGGACGTTCTCGCCGAGCTCGGCGTGCCTCGGCCGCTCCGCCGGATCGTCCCGGTGTGGGCCGCTGGCCGGGACGTCCTCTGGGTCCCGGGGTGGGTTCAGGCCGAAGCCCTTCTCCCCCGGCCGGGCGAGGCGGCGATTGAGGCGCGTACCGAAGCCATCGATGCGGGGGTTTGGCCATGTCCCTTTTAGACGACATCCAGAGCGTCCTTTATCCGGAAGAAGACATCCAGCGGCGGGTGCGGGAGATCGGGGCGGAACTGACGGAAGCGTATGCCGGAAAGGCGCCGCTCGTCGTCGGCGTCCTCAAAGGGGCGGCGCCGTTTATGGCCGACCTCGTCCGGCGCATGGATCTTCCCCTCGAGCTCGATTACATGGTCGTCTCCAGCTACGGCCAGGCGACGAAGACGTCCGGCGTGGTGAAGATCATCAAGGACCTCGATTTTGAGATCGAAGGCCGGGACGTGATCATCGTCGAGGACATCATCGACACGGGGCTTACGCTCCGCTATCTCGCCGACCTCCTCCTCCGGCGGAACCCGCGGTCGCTTCGGATCGTCACCTTGCTGGACAAACCGCACAACCGGCGGGTGGACATTCGGCCCGACATCGTCGGCTTCGTTGCTCCCGATGAATTCGTCGTCGGGTACGGCCTCGACTACGCGGAAAAATACCGCAACCTGCCGTTCATCGGCATTCTCAAATCCCGCGTGTACGCCGGGCGCGCCTGATTGGCGGCCGATGTTGGCTGTGGTAAAATAGAGGAAGTGCCCCGGGGATGGAAGGAGGTCGGGCATGCCCAAGCTCGTCCGCAATATCCTTTTTTATATGCTCGTCGTCATCGTCCTGGTGGGGCTCATCAACATGCTGGCCACCCAGGGACGGGCGCCGAACGAGAAGCCGTACAGCTATTTCCGCGAGATGCTCCTCGCGGATCAGATCAAGTCGCTCAGCCTCCGGGAAGAGGGACCGACGGGGCAGACCGTCGTCATCGAGGCGACGCTCAAGGCGGCGCCGGCCGGGCAGGAGCACTTCATCACCCGGGCGCCCCTCACCGGTGAGCTCATGCGGCTGATCGACGAGAAGATCGACCAGTCGAAGCTCACCGTCGTCCAGGAACGGGTCCGGGATACGTCGTGGGTGAATTTTCTCATCTCGGTCGTTCCGTTCGTGCTCATCTTTATCCTTTTCTTCTTCCTCATCAACCAGGCCCAGGGCGGCGGCAATCGGGTGATGAATTTCGGCAAGGCCCGCATCCGCCAGTTCACCGACGACAAGCGCAAGGTGACGTTTAAGGACGTCGCCGGCGCCGACGAGGAGAAAGCGGAGCTGGTCGAAATCGTCGATTTTTTGAAGGACCCCCGGAAGTACGCCGCGCTGGGCGCCCGGATTCCGAAAGGCGTGCTTCTCGTCGGGCCCCCGGGAACGGGGAAGACCCTCCTCGCCCGGGCCGTCGCCGGCGAAGCGGGCGTGCCCTTTTTCAGCATCAGCGGCTCCGACTTCGTCGAGATGTTCGTCGGCGTCGGTGCCTCCCGCGTGCGGGACCTGTTTGAGACGGCGAAGAAAAACGCCCCCTGCATCGTCTTCATCGACGAGATCGACGCCGTCGGCCGCATGCGGGGCGCCGGCCTCGGCGGCGGCCACGACGAGCGGGAACAGACCTTGAACCAGCTTCTCGTCGAGATGGACGGGTTTCAGCCCAATGAAGGAATCATTGTCATGGCGGCGACGAACCGGCCGGACATCCTCGACCCGGCGCTCCTTCGCCCCGGCCGGTTCGACCGGCAGATCACCGTCGACCGGCCGGACGTAAAGGGCCGGGAGGAGATCCTCAAGGTGCACGCCCGGAACAAGCCCCTCGAACCGGAGGTCGACCTGAAGAAGATCGCCCGCCGGACGCCCGGCTTTACCGGCGCCGACCTGGAAAACCTGCTGAACGAGGCGGCGCTTCTCGCCGCCCGGCGGAACAAAAAGGCGATCGGCCTCGCCGAGATCGACGAGGCGATCGACCGGGTGATCGCCGGCCCGGCGAAGACGAGCCGGGTGATCAGCGAGCGGGAAAAGCAGATCGTCGCCTACCACGAATCGGGGCACGTCATCGCCGGGTATTACGCGACGAACGGCGACGAAGTGCACAAGGTGACGATCATCCCCCGCGGTCAGGCCGGCGGCTACGCCGTGACGCTGCCGAAGGACGACACCAACCTGCCGACGAAAAGCTACCTCCTCGACCGGATCCTCATTCTCCTCGCCGGACGGGTGGCGGAGGAGATCGTCTTCGGCGACGTGTCGACCGGCGCCTACAGCGACTTTAAGCAGGCGACGGACATCGCCCGCCGGATGGTCATGGAATACGGCATGAGCGAAAAGCTCGGGCCGATGCAGTTCGGCCGCCGGCAGGGAGAGGTCTTCCTCGGCCGGGACCTCGGCCACGAGCAGAACTACTCCGACGCCATCGCCTACGAGATCGACCTCGAGATCCAGCGGATCATCCGGGAGCAGTACGAGCGCTGCCGGCAGCTGCTTACGGACAAGCGGGAGAAGCTCGAGACGATCGCCCAGGCGCTCCTTCGGGTCGAGACGCTCACCAGCCAGGAGATTCGGGACCTCATCGAAAAGGGCCGGACGGAAGGCGACCGGATCGTCGCCGAGCCGATCTCGCCGACGGAAGTCCGCATCCGCGTCGCCGAGGCGCCGTCGCCGGCGTGACGCCGGGTGGCGGATGCGCCCAAGCTTGCCGGAGGTGGGACGCGGATGCTCCTTGCCCTCGACATCGGCAACACGAACGTCGTCGCCGGCGTTTTCGACGGCGAAGCCCTTCGACACCAGTGGCGCCTTCAGACGGACCGGCGCCGGACGGCCGACGAATGGGGCCTCCTCTTTCGCCAGCTTTTTGCCGAAGCGGGGCTTCGCTCGGAGGACGTCACCGGCGTCATCGTCTCGAGCGTCGTGCCGCCGGTCATGCCGGAGATCGAGCGGTTCATCGTCCGCGCCTTCGGCGTCGCGCCCCTCATCGTCGGCCCGGGCATCCGGACGGGGCTCAAGATCCAGATCGACAACCCCCGGGAGCTCGGCGCCGACCGGGTGACGAACGCCGTCGCGGCGGTGCACCACTACGGTCCCCCGCTCATCGTCGTCGACTTCGGCACGGCGACGACCTTTTGTTTGATCGACGAAACCGGCACGTACCGCGGCGGCGTCATCGCGCCGGGGGTGATGGTGGCGATGGAGGCCCTCGTCCAGAATGCCGCCAAACTGCCGAAGGTCGAGCTGGTGCCGCCGCCGGACGTCGTCGGGAAAAACACCGTCGAGGCGCTTCAGTCGGGGCTCTTCTACGGCTACCTCTCCCTCGTCGAAGGGATGATCGAACGGCTGAAGCGGCGCTTTTCGGTGCCGCCGACCGTCGTCGCCACCGGCGGGCTGGCGGAGCCGTTTGCCCGTTCGACGAAGCGGATCGACGTCTACGATCCGCAGCTCACCCTCAAAGGACTCAAACGCATCTACGACCTCAATGCGGCGTCGTCGCCGCCGGGAGGTTCGCCGTAAGGAGACGGACGATGGATGCCCTCTACCGCGGACTGGCCCTGGACGGCCGGGTGCGCCTCTTCGTTCTCCGCCTGACGGAGACGGTGCGGGAGGCGGCGCGGCACGTCGAGACCCGGCCGACGGCGTCGGCCGCCCTCGGCCGGGCGATGGCGGCGGCGGTACTCTACGCCGCCGGGACGAAAACGGCCGACGCGATCCACCTCCTCATCGCCGGCGACGGCCCCCTCGGACGGGTCGTCGCCGATGCCTTTCGCCTGCCGGACGGCGCCCTCGGCGCCCGGGGACTCGTCGAGCGGCCGGAGATCGACCTCCCGCCCCGGTCTGACGGCAAGCTCGACGTCGGCGGCGCCGTCGGCCGCCGGGGGACGCTCGTCGTCGCCCGGGAGCTCGCCGGCGGACCGCCGTACCGGGGGACGGCGCCGCTCGTGAGCGGCGAGATCGGGGAAGACTTCGCTTTCTATCTCCTGACGTCCGAGCAGATCCCGTCGGCGGTCGGCCTCGGCGTGCTCGTCGCCGGCGACCACACCGTCGAGGCGGCCGGCGGCTTCTGGCTGCATCCGCTCCCCGGGGCGGAAGGGGAGATTCTGGAGGTTCTCGAAGCGCGGCTTCGGGAGGCGCCGCCGGTGACGACGCTTCTTCGGCGGACGCCGTTTCCCGAGGCGGCCGCCCAGGCGCTCGTCGGCGAGGCGGGGCATTGGGAGACGGTCGAGCCGGTGCGGTTTTACTGCACCTGCTCGGAAGCGAAGGCCGCCCGGACGCTTCGCCTCCTCGGCCCGAAGGCCCTGGTGGAGGAAGCCGCCCGCGGCCGGCCCCTCGAGGTGCGCTGCGGCTTTTGCCGGCGGCGTTACACCTTTCCGCCGGCGGCGCTTCGCCGCCTGGCTGAAGCGGTTCGGTCGGGGGCCGAGGAAGGAAGGGATGAAACGTGATGCGCTCGAAGGCGCTTTCGCTGCCCGGCGGTCGGCGCCTTTTGCTCGACCGCCCGATCGTGATGGGGATTTTAAACGTGACGCCCGATTCGTTTTCCGACGGCGGCCGGTACACGACCGTCGAGCGGGCGCTCGAGCACGCCCGGGCGATGGTCGCCTGCGGCGCCGCGATCATCGACCTCGGCGGCGAGTCGACCCGGCCGGGGCATACCCCGGTGCCGGCGGAGGAAGAGCTCCGGCGGGTGCTTCCGGTCCTTCGGGCGCTCCGGGCGGCGCTCGACGTCCCGATCTCGATCGACACGTCCAAGCCCGCCGTCGCCGAAGCGGCCCTCGCCGCCGGGGCGGACATCCTCAACGACATCTGGGGCCTTCAGGATCCGGCGATGGCCCGCCTCGCCGCGGAGGCGAAGGTGCCGGTCGTCATCATGCACAACCGCCGGGAGCCGGAGTATTCCGATCTCCTGGGGGACATCCGCGCCGACCTGCTGCGGGGCGTTGATCGGCTCCTTCAGGCCGGCGGGCGGGACGAACAGGTCATCCTCGATCCGGGGATCGGCTTCGGGAAGACGTATGCGCAAAACCTCGCCGTCCTCAAGCACCTGCCGGCGATCGTCGACCTCGGCCACCCCGTCCTCCTCGGCGCCTCCCGGAAGTCCGTCATCGGGCTTACCCTCGACCTCCCGGTTGACCGGCGGCTCGCCGGCTCGCTCGCCGTCGCCGTCTACGGCGTTCTTCGGGGCGTCACGATCGTCCGGGCGCATGACGTCTGTGAAACCGTCCAGGCGCTCAAGATGGTCGCGGCGATCGAAGCGGCCGATGCGGCGGCAACCGGCTCCGGGGAAGGGCCGATTCCCGGCGTCGGAGCGCCGTAGCCCGGGATCGACCGATGAGGTGGGCGTACATCGGCCTCGGCGCCAACGTCGGCGACCGGAAGGCGGCCCTCGCCCGGGCCCGGGCGGCGCTCCGGGCGGCGTACGGCCGCATCCGCTGTTCGTCGATCTACGAGACGGCGCCGCTTTACGACGTCGATCAGCCGCCGTATTGGAACCAGGTCGTCGCCGTGCCGGCGGCGGAGGCGCCGCCGGCGATGCTCGAGCGGCTCCTTCGCATCGAGGCCGGGCTCGGCCGTGTGCGGATGCGGCCGAACGGTCCCCGGACGATCGATCTCGATCTTCTGCTCTGGGGCGACGCCGTCATCGAGACGGCGTCGCTTACGGTGCCGCATCCGCGGCTTTTGGAACGGGCGTTCGCCCTCGTGCCGCTCGTCGAGCTGGCTCCGGATCTGGTCCACCCGAAGACGGGCCGGCCGCTTCGGGAGGCGCTTTTCGGCGTCCGGACGCAGCGGATCCGCCGCGTGCTGGGAGGGGAACCACCATGTGGATGATCGGCGACGTCACCATCCCGAATCGCGTCGTTCTCGCACCGATGGCCGGCGTGACGAATCTCGCCTTCCGCCGCATCGTGAAACGGTTCGGCGCCGGCCTCATTTACACGGAGATGGTGAGCGACGTGGGGCTGATTCACGGGAACGCCCAGACGCGGGCGATGCTCACCCTCGACCCGGAAGAACATCCGGTGGCGATCCAGCTCTTCGGCGGCGACGCCCGCACGCTCGCTGAGGCGGCCCGGATCGTGGAGGCGGAGACCGACGCCGACATCATCGACATCAACCTCGGCTGCCCAGCGCCGAAGATCAACCGCCTCGACGCCGGCGCCAGGTGGCTCCTTTCGCCGGATCGGGTCTACAACCTTTACCGGGCGGTCACGTCCGCCGTCCGGCGCCCGGTGACGGCGAAAATCCGCCTCGGCTGGGACGCCGATCGCCTCACCTACCGGGAGGTCGCCCTCGCCATCGCCGAAGGCGGCGGAAAGGCGGTCGCCGTCCACGGCCGCACCCGGGCCCAGATGTACGAAGGGCGGGCCGACTGGGAGGCGATCGCCGAAGTCAAAGACGTGCTTAGGCCGTACGGCATTCCGGTCATCGGAAACGGCGATGTCGACACGCCGGAAAAGGCCGCCGAAATGCTGCGGACGACCGGTGTCGACGCGGTGATGATCGGCCGGGCGGCCCTCGGCAATCCGTGGCTCATCTACCGGACCGTTCGCTATCTCGAGACCGGCGAGCTGATCCCGGAGCCGACGCCGGGAGAAAAGGCGACGATGGCCCTCGAGCACTTCCGGGCGCTTGTCGAGCTCAGGGGGGAAGCGGTCGCGGTGCGGGAGATGCGCAAACACGCTGCCTGGTATCTGCGGGGGATCCGGGGCGGCGCGGCCCTTCGGGCCGAGGTGAACCGCGCCGAGTCGGCGGCGGCGCTCCGGGCGATCCTGGAGCGGATCCGGGACGCGGCGCCGGCCGAAGCGGTGGCGGCGAGCTTCCGTTGACATCCTCGGAGGCCTCCAATATAATACCGATAATTCCGGACAAAGGAATGCCCGGCGCGCCGCGGGCCGACCGCTCCGTGCGCTTCTTTTTTTCGTCCCGGCGCGCCGTCGATCGGTGAGGGGGATGGGCATGAGCGACAAAGAGGTCATTCTCACCCGCTCCGGCCTGAAAAAGCTGGAGGAAGAACTGGAATACTTAAAGACGGTCAAGCGGAAGGAAGTCGCCGAGCGGATCAAGATCGCCATCGGCTACGGCGACCTCAGCGAAAACTCGGAGTATGAGGACGCCAAAAACGAGCAGGCGTTCATCGAAGGGCGGATCGCGACGATCGAGAAAATGCTCCGGAACGCCAAGGTGATCAACGACGAGGAGGTCGGCACCGACGTCGTCACCGTCGGCTCGACCGTCGTGGTGAAAGACCTCGAATTCGACGAAGAAATGACGTTTACGATTGTCGGTTCGGTCGAATCCGATCCCGAGGGCAACAAAATCTCGAACGAATCGCCGGTCGGCATGGCCCTCCTCGGCAAAAAGCGCGGCGCCATCGTCGAGGTGAACGCGCCGGCCGGCGTCATCCGGTATCAGATCATCGACATCCAAAAAGGCGAATGACGACGAGGTGACACGGGTGGACGAATCGATGGCCGGTCGGACGGCGGCGTTGAGCGATCAGGAACGCGTCCGCCGTGAAAAACTCGAGGCGCTCCGGGCCCTCGGCGTCGAGCCGTACGGCGGCCGCTTCGAACGGACGCACACCGCGGCCCGGTTTCACGAACAATTCGGCGGGATGAGCGCGGAGGCGCTCGAGGCCCGGCCGATCGCCGTGCGGATGGCCGGGCGGATGATGCAGAAGCGCCGGCAGGGGAAGGCGGGCTTCGCCCACCTGCAGGATATGACCGGCCGGTTTCAGATCTACCTCCGGCAAGACGTCCTCGGCGATACCGCCTACGAGGTCTACAAACTCGCCGACATCGGCGACATCTTCGGCGTTGAGGGGACGGTGTTCCGGACGAAGACCGGCGAGCTCACCGTCCTCGTCCGGCAGTTTGTCCTTCTGGCGAAGTCGCTCCGGCCGCTTCCGGAGAAATTCCACGGCCTCAAGGACGTCGAGCTCCGCTACCGAAAGCGGTATCTCGACCTCATTATGAACCCCGACGTCTTAAGGACGTTTCTCTTAAGGAGCAAGATCGTCCGGGCGCTCCGGTCGATCCTCGACGCCGAGGGGTTTGTCGAGGTCGAAACGCCGACCTTGCAGCCGATTCCCGGCGGCGCCGCCGCCCGGCCCTTCGTTACCTACCACAACGCCCTCGACATGGAGATGTACCTTCGCATCGCCATCGAGCTCCACTTAAAGCGGCTCATCGTCGGCGGCATCGAAAAGGTGTACGAGATCGGCCGCGTCTACCGGAACGAGGGCGTCTCGACCAAGCACAATCCGGAATTCACGATGTTGGAACTTTACCAGGCGTACGCCGACTTTACGGACATCATGGCGCTCACCGAATCGCTCATCGCCCGCGTCGCCGAGGAGGCCGTCGGCACGACCCGCATCGTCTATCAGGGCCAGCCGATCGACCTCACGCCGCCCTATCGCCGGGCGCACATGGTCGACCTCATCCGGGAGGCGACCGGCGTCGACTTCTTCCGGCCGATGAGCGTCGACGAAGCCCGGGCCCTCGCTCGCGCCCATGGCGTCGAAGTCGCGCCGCACATGACGGTCGGCCACATCATCAACGAATTTTTTGAACAGAAGGTGGAGGCCTCCCTCATCCAGCCGACCTTCGTCTACGGCCATCCGGTGGAGATCTCGCCGCTGGCGAAAAAAAACGCCGCCGATCCGCGGTTTACCGACCGGTTCGAGCTCTACATCGCCGGCCGCGAGCACGCCAACGCCTTTTCCGAGCTCAACGACCCCATTGATCAGCGGGAGCGTTTTCTGGCCCAGCTCAAGGAGCGGGAGCTCGGCAACGAAGAAGCCCACCGGATGGACGAAGATTTTCTCGAGGCGCTCGAAGTCGGCATGCCGCCGACCGGCGGCCTCGGCATCGGCGTCGACCGGCTGGTGATGCTCCTGGCCGATCAGCCGTCGATTCGGGACGTGCTTTTGTTCCCGCATATGCGCCACGCGCCGAAGGAAGGTTAACCTTCCTTCGGCGCGTTTTGCGGTAAGGCACCGGCTTTGACGACCGTCACCGGACACTTCGCCCGGCGGACGACCTCCGCCGCGACGCTGCCCAAAAGGAGCCGCCGAAGCCCGCTTAAGCCGCGGTCTCCGAGGACGATCCCGTCGGCACGGACGTCGCTTGCCGCAGTCAAGATCGCCTCCACGATGGCGCCGCGGTAGAGGAGCGTTTCCGTGGGCACGTCCGCCCGAAGCCCTTCGGCGGCGATCGCCTCTAAGGCCGAAAGGCCGGCCTTAAGGCGCGCATACGCCGGATCGCCGGGGCCGGGCCAGGCGTCTTTCGGCACCCGGCCGCCTTCGCCGTCGTCGTCGACGAACACGGCATACAGCCGCGCGCCGAGCGCCCGCGAGAGATCAAGCGCCCAGCGGGCGGCGGCGAGCGACGGGGCGCTGCCGTCGACGGCGACGAGCATCGACCGGATCGTCTTCGCGCTCTCTGGCATGGAGCATCCCGCCTTTCAAGCGTGGTGGAGAACGATATGATGCTTCCGTTTCAAGTGTTCGTGGCCGTCTATGAACTGAAAAACTTTACGCGCGCGGCGGAACGGCTGTATCTCACGCAGCCGGCGGTGAGCGGACACATCCAACAGCTCGAATCGACGTTCGGCGTTCAGCTCTTTACCCGTTCCCCGCGCAAAGTCGTTCCCACCGCCGCCGGCGAGGCGCTTTACGCTCGGGCCAAACGGTTGCTCGCGGAATACGACGCCATGGTCGCCGAGCTGGAGCGCTTTCAGGCGTCGCTTTTGGGTCCGCTCCACATCGGCGCGAGTCTGACCGTCGGGGAGTCCGTCTTGCCGCGGCTCATCGGCGGCTTCGCGCGCCGCTACCCGCGCGTCGACATCGAAGTGACGGTCGGGAACACCGAAGAAATTGTGGAAAAGGTGGCCGTCGGGGCCCTCGACGTCGGATTTGTGGAAGGCCGCGTGGAGCGCGCCGGGGTCGAGCGCCGACCGTGGCTCCGCGATACGCTCGCCCTCCTCGTCGCCCCGGGGGATCCGCTCGCGGATCAGGCCGAGATCCCCGTCTCCGATCTGAAGGATCGAACGTGGATCGTCCGCGAGCACGGCTCCGGGACCCGCGCTTTTGTCGAACGGTTCTTCGCCGAATTCGGCCTTTCTCCCCGGCGGCGGCTCGTCTTCAGCAGCAACACCGCCGTCAAGGAAGCGGTCATGTCCGGGCTGGGCGTATCGCTTCTTTCCCGGTTCGCCGCCCGGCGCGAAATCGCCCACGGCGAGCTCCTCGCGCGGCCGATCGCCGGCGCCGATCTCGCCCGCTCGTTTGATCTCGTCTGGCGCACCGGCGCCCATACGCCGCGCGCGGAGGCGCTTTTTTCGTATGCCCGTTCATGGGCGGAGGAAGCTGACGAGGAAGGCGTCGAAGAGCGACAGGGCGAGCGAGGCGCCGCCGCCGACGGCGAGCGCCCGCGTGCCTAGCCGCCGAAGCGTCACCCAGTCGGCGGAAAGGCCGAGGCCCGCCATGGCCATCGCCAGCAGGAAATACGCCGTCTGCACGGCCGACGTCTTCACTCCTTCCGGAACCGAAAACCAGGTATGGAGGACCGCGACGCCCAAAAATCCGAGAATGAACCACGGGACGGGGACGTTCCCCAAACGCGTCCGACGGCCTTCCGTCCGGTCGGCGGCGCGGGGCGAATCGCGCCACAGGGCGCTGATCGCGAGGGCGACCGGGACGAGCAAGGCGACGCGCGTCAGTTTGACGATGAGCGCCGTATCCGCCGTCTTTTCGCCGAACGGAAAGCTCGCCGCGACGACGTGGGCGATCTCGTGCAGCGTGCCGCCGAGAAACATCCCTTGGGCCGCCGCGCCCCACGGAAGCAGCGGGACAAGGGCGAGATCGAGGAGCGTAAACGCCGTGCCGAGCAGCGCCACGGCGGCCGCGGCGGCGGCCGTTTCGCTTTCGTTGGCCTTGATCTGCGGGGCGACGGCGACGACGGCGGCGGCGCCGCAGATCGCCGTGCCGCAGGCGGTGAGCATGCCGAGCCGCCGCTCGACGTTCAACTGCCGGGCGATCCACAGAGCGACGCCCATCGCCACGGCGATCGAAAGCCCCGCGACGATCGGGACCTTTACGCCGGCGCGGGCGATGTCGGAAAGCGAAAGGCGCATGCCGAGCAGGACGATGCCCGCCCGGAGAAGCTTTTGGCTTGCGAATCGAATGCCGGCTGCGGCGTCGGTGGGGATGTCCATCAGGCCGCGCCAGGCCATGCCGAGCAGAATGGCGATGACGAGCGGTCCCATGACCGAAACGCCGGGAAGCCGGGCAAGCGACGTCGCCGTATACGCGATGAACAGGGTGAGGATCACCCCCTTCAGCCATCCGAGGCGGGCGACCGGCGCGGCGCCGGCGGGACGGGCGTTTGCGGGCGCGGTCTTTTGTTCCATCTCTAACATCTCCAACCTCCCTCTTCAATTTTTTCCTGGCGTTTTGGGGGATTGCGCCATGTTTTCATGATAGGGGGATTTTGTTTTCATGAGAAATACATTTTGCGGATGATCACCATCACCAAGACCGATGGGAAAAACGTTCCGGATGCAAAAAAGCGACCGCGTACGACGGTGAACGCGGTCGCTTCGGGCGGCTCCGTGAAGCAAAGGACAACCCGTTATTTGATTTCGACCTCCGTGCCGAGCGGGAGATGTTCGTAAAGCCATCGGACGTCGTCGTTGTACAGGCGGATGCAGCCGCTTGAAGCGTTATGGCCGATCGAACTCGGGTCGTTCGTCCCGTGCAGGCCGTAAATCGACCCGTCCGTCCCGGGGACGTTGAGGCCGAGCCAGTGGCTGCCGAGGGGATTGCGCGGATCGCCGCCGGGGATGTTTTTCGCCCGGTAATACGGGTGTTCCAGCTTGGTGACGATCCGGTACACCCCCGCCGGCGTCTCATCGCCGAGGCGGCCGACGGCGATGGGAAACGTTTTGACGAGCCGGTCCCCTTCGTAGACGAAGAGCACTTTCGCCTCGCGCTTGACGACGAGGCGGAGGGGGAGCGGAACGCCGATTTCCCCGAGGAAGACGTCCGGCCGGCTCGTCCGATCGAACGCCGGAAGGAGCTCCCCGTCGAGCGGCACCATGAGCACATCGCCGGCCCGGAGCGTTTCGTTCCCTGCCCCCTGGGCGGCCCGAAGCGCACCGGCGTACCGCTCGCTGCCGAAGTACCGTCGGCTCAAGGCGGCATACGTCTCTCCCGGCCGGACGACGTGGACGAGGAGCTTCGGCGGCCGGAGGAGAAGCGTCGCTCCGGCAGAAAGGGCGGCGGGATTCGCCAGGCCGTTGGCCCGGGCGATGTCCGGCGCGTACGCGACGGTGCCGAAGTAACGCTTCGAGATCGCCGCGAGGGTCTCCCCGGCGGCGACCGTGTGCCAGAACATCGCCGGGTTCGGGATCTGCACCGTCTCGCCGGCGCGAAGGGCGGGGCCGTCCGCCCGGCCGTTTCGCTCCATCAGATAACGGGCAAACCGGTCGGATCCGTAATACGTCCGCGCGAGGGAAAACCACGTCTCCCCCGGCTGCACCCGGTGGGAGAGGCGGAAGCGATCGCCCGAAAGCCACGCCGGATCAGCCGTTTCCCTGCCGCTGGCCGCATCGGCGGCCCGGCCCTTCGCGGCGTCTTCCGTTCGGCGGGGCGCGGTCGATTCCCCGGCGGCCGAGGCCCGATGCGCTTCGCTCGGCGTGCCGCTTTGGGGCGGCCGGCCGGCGCCGGGCGCCGCCGGGCCGCCGCTTGGCGCCGAGTTCGCCCCGGTTTCTTTGACCGGGGCGCGCGATGATGCGCTTTCGCCCGGGCCGGCCGAAACGGCCGGGCGTGCGGCCGGTGCCGGCCCGGCGTTCCCTTCGCTCGGATGGAGCCGGGCGGCTTCGGATGGGGGCGAAGCCTCCTGAATGGCGTCGCCTCCGTCGACGCCGGCGGTCCGACCGTTTTTGACCGCCGTCGGCGGCGTTTCGGCCGGTCGAGTTTCCGTCGTCCCTGCGCGGCCGGCGGTCGGGATGGGGAAGAGCGAATGTTTGAGGCCGTCGATCGCCAAGGCCAAAAGGAGGGCGGCCAACACAAAGGCCGAGACAAAAAGGAACGTTCCCCATCGATCTCTTCCGGCGCGGCCAAAATTCGGTGCCGCCATCACGATCCCCCTTCGGAGTCTGGTCCGACGCCGCCGGCGCCGGGGAAGCCTCCGGTCGCCGGACGCCGGATGGTGTTGAACGCCGTCGTCGACATTATACGCAACAATTCAAGAAAAAGCCACCTTATATTTAAAAATGATCTATTTGGCCTAGATCGGGCGTTCCGAAGGGCGCATCCGCCGACCGGAGAACCGGGCCTTCGGTCGGGATCGTCCGGCCTGCCGTCCGGACCGAACGTCGGCGGCGCTAGGCCGTTCGGCGGAGGCCTTCGCCCGTTCAGCGCGGCCTTCGCCCATTTCGCCGAGACGCCAAGCGAAATATGAAAAAAATACATAGACGGTGCCCCTTGACGAAGCGGGCTGGGCGTGATATATTATCCTTTGCCGTCGCAAGGCGGCCCATCCGAGCGACACCGCGTTCCTTGAAAACTAAACAGCACCCGCCCTGTGAGGAAGGCCTTTCCGGGACCGGCGGGCGGCCGAGGGGGCCGGGATGGAGCCGGCGGTGTTGGTCGTCTGTTGGGACCGGGGGGGATGGGAAGA
>NZ_JXBB01000022.1 GCF_001653195.1 Hydrogenibacillus schlegelii | reverse complement strand
TCCGGGTTTTCCGCCGGCGAATGCCTTCCAGCTTTTCCATCCGGATGGTGCTCACGCCACGGGCGAGGCACCAGTCCACGATGGCCCGGCTGATCTTGTGGTCCTGGTCTTTCATCCAGCGGGCTTCCTTATCTTTCATCTGGCGGATGGCGTTGAGCGCTTTGGCTTTCCCCATCCGCTTGCGGAGAGCGTGATAGCGTCGTCGGATGTAGGCTGCTTGGTTGCCGTGGAAAAACAGTGTCTCACCTTCGCAATTGACCACGGCCAAGTAGCGAAGCCCCATGTCGATCCCGGCGATTTTGTCCGCGGGAAGGGGCTTCTTCTCCTCGACGGGCAGCGTGACCGAAAGGGCGAGGAACCACCGCCCGCGCTTTTCGTACAGCTTCGCCGCGCCCTGCCTCACGTCCCGGCCGAGGCGTTCAAGGAGGGCGGCCTGCTTACGGGTTACCGCGAGCGGCACCCGCACCCGGCCGGCTTGCGTCGGAAACGAGGCAGTCCAGAAGTCTCCGGCTTTTTCCAAGCGCAGGTTCTGGTTGTTGAACGACGGCCAGAGGACCCGGAACTTCTGAACGTCCCGATGCGCCGCCACGTCCCGAAGCGCCTGGTTGATCACGGCCGACGGAAGGTCGCCGGCGAAGTACGCCCGCGCCGTCCGGCTGGTGAGTCCCTTTGGCCTCCCGGCGGCGACGAGATTGTTGGCGAAGGCCGTCGTGCGTTCCACGAGTTCCCGATACCGCCGGATCTTCGCCTGCGTCGGGCGATGGAGCCGGAGGCGGAGGGTGACGATTTGCAATCAGCTCCTTCCTTACAAGTACGCACGACCGGCTTCATCCCCGGAATGAATTCCGAGGCTTTCGCCGGGGGGCCGGTAAAACGATTGATTATATGCTCCCCCATCGCTACCCTAAACCGTAGCGTGCCGACACGCTACGGAGCACCGTACGACGTTTTTGGCGAACGGAACCTCATTTATAATTTATAATTAAATTTTCTTTTCCTCAGCATATTAAATAGACGTTCAGTGAATATGTGCTTTGAAACAGGAATGTCGTTAATAACATTTCTTAAGATTAATACAAGAGAAAGAACGTCTCCAAGCGCAGAATGTGGTATTAAGTTATCAATACCAAAAATGGATCTGAGTGTATCCAATCTGTGATTTTGTGCCCCACAAATACGATGCCAATCAATGATCAACGTATCCAACCAAATGATTTTAATATTATCGACTTTATGTATTTTACTTATAAACTTTTTATCAAAGCTTACATTGTGCGATATCACTACATCAGCCCGATCGATTAATCTCCTTATTCTTTCTGAGTCAAATTTTAATCCAATGAGATCTGCTTTTTTCAAGCCGTTGATTTGCGAAATATTTTTAGGTATTTGTCGAGAAGGCTCTTGCAAACCGGCATATGCATCTAAGTAACCTTCAATCGTCCCTTTCTCTCCATCTACAACAACAAGAAGGCCGGCAAATTCAATTATTTCATCCGTCTTAGGATTTAAACCTGTCGTTTCAATGTCAAGAATAAGCGCAAGGAACTGATTGGGCAAAGGTTCGCCTTCAATGCGTGGGATGAATTGAGGAATCATATTTAAGTTGATCCGAGCGACAATTTTATCCGGTAAACTCTCATTTCGATCTTTGTCTATCAACGGTAAAAAAACCTCCTTTGCTAGCGACACGAAGCTAATCCCAAATCTCTCTTTGAACCTGAAGATGAAGCAGGTGTCACAGTACTGCGTCACGCCTCCGTGCGTTAGAACTTCTTGTTAATTTCTATCGTTGTTCCATCTCACAGGCTTCGTCTTTTCCAAATCACTTTGTCAATCTGTGAGAGCTGTACAGTCTCCAATCTGCCATCGTCAAATTCAACCTCATATGCCAGCGGGCAGTTGGGAACATTGTACACTTCAACAACCGTTCCCTCCCGCCCATCTTTTAACCTCACGACATCAAGCTCGCCAATTTCATTCATCGACATAGGTGGTCACCAGCCTTGCCTTTTCGGGTCCATCCCCGCATGAGCGGGGGAAACTCAGGCAGGTGCGAGAAGCCGAGAATGGCGTGCGGTGCATCCCCGCATGCGCGGGGGAAACCATGGCAGCCGTCGTCCATGCCAGTACTGTTAAGGTGCATCCCCGCATGCGCGGGGGAAACGCCGGGATCGGCTGCGCCCCGTGGGGTATCCACGGTGCATCCCCGCATGCGCGGGGGAAACGCCGGGATCGGCTGCGCCCCGTGGGGTATCCACGGTGCATCCCCGCATGCGCGGGGGAAACCGCCTCGGCACGCCTCGTCAGTAGTAGATCGGATTATCTTGCTCGTCGTAGATCGGGAAGTCCGGCGGCTTGTAGTCCGTTTCGACCTGATCCCACCAGCCGGAAGACGTCAGCAGGGTCAAGACCTCATGCCAGTAGATCGGCCAGGCGGACATCTCGGGCCGAGGGTGATCCGAGTAGCCCAGGTTCCAGACCGCCTCGCGGCCTTCCTCGATGAACCGCTGCCTGTCGCGCGGCATGTCGTCCGGCCAGCGGGCCCGGACCTGGCCGTCGTCGCCCAGCTCGATGCGGCCGACCTCGCGGCCGGACTTGATCAGGCGCCACGTCACGCTCACCGCGACCCAACTCCTTTCACAAGTCCCAGCGCCAGGGCCATGTTCTCAGGGTCCAGCAACATAGCCTTCATCGGGTTGTCGAACAGCCACTGCAGGGCTATGGTCAGGACGGTCCATCCCCGCATGCGCGGGGGAAACTCCAACTGCTTCCACTATCGTCTTTTTCAACCAGGTCCATCCCCGCGTGCGCGGGGGAAACTCCAAGATGTCGACGTACCGCCCAGTGATCCGGGGTCCATCCCCGCGTGCGCGGGGGAAACTCCCGCTGATCCGAATTGGCCGGATTAAGCGGGGGTCCATCCCCGCGTGCGCGGGGGAAACCAGCGATCTCGCCGTATAGCAGCAGCTCGCCAGGGTCCATCCCCGCGTGCGCGGGGGAAACTCCCGCTGATCCGAATTGGCCGGATTAAGCGGGGGTCCATCCCCGCGTGCGCGGGGGAAACTCTTCAGAAGGCACTCCCTCCGGCGGCGATTCCGGTCCATCCCCGCGTGCGCGGGGGAAACCTTAGCGACACAGCCGCTTTGACTCCGAACAAAGGTCCATCCCCGCGTGCGCGGGGGAAACTCGTTGTAAGTGGAGAAGTTAGTGAGGCTAAAGGGTCCATCCCCGCGTGCGCGGGGGAAACCTCTTCCAGCGGCTCGGCATCACCCCCGACGAAGGTCCATCCCCGCGTGCGCGGGGGAAACGCGACAAGCTGATCTACGTGCTGAACAAGGCACGGTCCATCCCCGCGTGCGCGGGGGAAACTCCGTCGGCGGTTGGCTCCAACGCTGCTTTACAGGTCCATCCCCGCGTGCGCGGGGGAAACGCGGTTTCGTCGAGGCGGAACTGGAGCGCAGAAGGTCCATCCCCGCGTGCGCGGGGGAAACCGCCGGGAGATGTCTGTCCCGGCTGATCTCCAGGGTCCATCCCCGCGTGCGCGGGGGAAACTCTTGACATACCTATTTCTTGTGATTAAGATAGGACTTTTGAAACCACGAACATATACTCTTAACACAAACCCAGCGGTTACTGTCCGCAGGGGCCTTGAGTTAGAAAGGCCTTGAGCAAAAAGACTTGTTTAGCCCTTTTCCTTCCCTATTTCATCTTCCCACATTCCGGGGCGTCTGGCAAGCAGCATGCCATCTTGTTGGACAACATCGATCGGTGGAAGCCCGAGGACCCTGACGGCCATTTCGCCCGGCTGAGCGGGATCGCGCCATACCATCACGATACTCGCCTCGACCTCTCTTACAAACCATTCTTCGAGAACTTCCCATACCCGCTCGCGAACAGCCGGTGAAAAACGAACGGCGGCATACACGCCAGGGGCAAGCTCAAGCATGGAGGATGCCAGAAACCCTCGAATCCGGTCCGAGACGTTACGCGTCACGAGAATCGTCGCCGACATGGATGAGCTCCTTAATCTGATCGATCATACTGGGAATCAACTTCTTTTTACGAAACACGCGCGCCGCCTCATAACGGATCTCTCGCTCCAGAGAAAGCTCTCTGTTCTTGAGGACGCGGGCAGCCACCGAAAAAGCAAGTGGCAACGTCACCTCGACTCGCCAGAGGTCGGCGATGTCCAGCGTAAACGCATTGCTCGAATCCTCGTGGATGAATCCGAGCGGCGGCAGGGCCCCGACGGCGGCGACGGCAATGTCGGCGGCCGCTTCTACGAACGTGGCCGCATGGTTGATCGCCTGGTTGGGAATATCGGCCGCTTCGGGGTTTTCCCGATCATAGCGCCGCCCTTTCCACTCGACGCCGTATCGCTGAGCGATCAAGCGATACGCCTCTCGCAACCTGCCGCCTTCCATCCCTCTCAAGACGCTGATATCCCGATTCGGAAAGACTTCCCCGAACCGCCAGGCGTACATTTTTCGCGCGATCCGATTCCGCTCTTTCTCATCAGCCCAGAGCCGGGCGTGTGCGCGGGCCACATCGGAGCGCCCTTGCCCCATTGGGGGCGCCGTATAGAGCTTCACCCCACCTTCGCCGACGGCCGCGAGCAGCGTCCCGTGTCGCGCCAGAATCCTCAGCACATCGTGGGTGATGGTCGTGCCGGGGCCCGCAAGGATCATCGAGACCATCTGGTACGGAATCTGGTACAGACCCGGATCGATCTCATCGCTTCCTGCCGCCAAAAAGAGCAGGGTCCCATTTTCGACGTAAAGCTTTCCGCGCGACAGCCACAGCAGCCCGTGGCGATCCGCGTGCGGAATCCTTGCCCCGGCCAGACCGAGACGCCCTGACAAAAACGAGCCCTTGCTCATCGCACCGGCCTCAACAGGAGCATCCCGTATCCGAAGGCTCGATGCCTTCCGATGCCATGCGCCAGCAAGGCGGAAAATGCTTCGGGATCGTTCACCGTCAGTTCTCCGCGGATGAGCGCCTGGGGTCGAACGATCTGGCGGCGCTTTCGCTCCTTCCCGTGGGTATACCGGGCCTGCCGAACAAGCCGGAATCCCTCCAGGCGGGCGGCGTGAACGACCGTCGCCTCCCTTTCTTCCAACAACTTTTTGACCCACCTCCCATAAAGCTCTGCTCTTGACGCTTCGGCTTTTCCGCCGTTCTGCTCAACGTGATGAAGAAAAAGATCTTTTTCAATTGTCTTATCCCCCGCTTCACCGCCCGACGACTTTCGCGCGATGGGAACCGTCAGCACCTCGAAAGCCAGCAGCCGCCCTCGGGTAAATTCGGGCATCGGCTTGCTCAGGATGCTGCTTTCCGAATGCGGGAGAACTTGATACGCCCCGGGCGTAGCATATACGTTGAGCTGTTCTCGCAAAGCCTCCGCGTCATGTGGCGCGTATCCCAGGATCTTGGCGGGACGCCGGCGGGCCATAAAGAGCCGCCACGGCTTCGGCGAAAGCGGGCCGAACGCCGATACCAGCCACGTGTGGATTCCGTAACCGAGATCTTCATCATCCCGGCGCGGCTCCATGCGTGCGTCCTTTAAAAACCGCATCAACGCCCCGACATCCAGCGTGATCTCCACCAGATGCACGCCCATCTTAGTTCACCTCGATCGAATCTTTCACCTCGATCAAACCTTCCATTCGCCATCGGCTCCCGGCGGGAAGCTGATTGGCCCAATCCCTGAGATCAAAGACGCGCCTCAATTCGCCGCGCACCCCCGAAGGAGTCCCTAACTCATCCGGCCAGCAGGCCGGCAGAAGATCTTCCGCTTCCCTGCGAGACTCCGCCCGCCCCCGGCGGATCCAACGCGGGATCCGCCGGAGCAGTTCGAGCAGATCGTCTCCCTCGACGAGCGGAGTGGACGGGTCGAGAAGCGGGCGGGACGGTAGGCATGTTTTCCGGCCGATGAAAAGGGGACGGGACGGGCGCCGAAGAGCTTCCAAAATCCCATTCAGGCCCGGATCTTCTTCCTCGTTGAGCAGCGTCAGCACGACCGTCATCAGACCATCCGTCCAGTAATGACGAAATCGTTGATGGATTTCTTTCTTGGCGGTACCGCCGCTTCGGTGTTCCGGCCTTCCGCGCGTCGTCCAGCCCGGTTCGACCATTTTGGGCTGACCAAGGTCGACCGTTTGATAGTCGACCAGCCGCACAGGACGAACGTCCCACCGGGCGGCGTACCGGAGGCGCTCTTGCAATCGTTGAAGCCGATCAAAATCCCGGTGGTCCCAGCCTAACGCATTCCCGAGAAGCCCCGTCAAAAGCGCCGTCCCCGGAAAATAATCTGTAAACCCGTGATGATCGACGGCGGTCGTGCCGAAAGCGAGCATCGGACCGTCCAGACGAAGAACAACCGCCTTCATGCTCCTTCGCCTGCCCCTTCGCCGGCTTCGAAGATCGCTCTGAGCGTGCCTTCGATGGCGGTGGAGAGGTCGCTTTTTTGCTCCCGTTGCCGCGGCCAGGGATGAAGCGAGGCGACGTACCGCGTCTCGCCCGAATCGCCGTACATCCCCTCTAGCTTCGTCAGGTACTCCGACAGCCGGTCGACGGAACGGGCAAGTCCGTTCGCGTTCCCGTCCAAAGGCACCGGCTCCAGAAAGGCATTGGCCAGACTCCGGGGGAGCGCCTCTCCGGCTTCCAGCAACACAAACTCTGCCCGGGCATACGGCGCGGTCGCTCCCAGCTTGGCGCCGGGCGTGACCGTCGCGATCGCCTGAATAAGAAGCCCCAAAAGCTCCCGGGCCATCGCCTGTCCGTCCGGATCTTCCCTCCATTCCTTCCGATCGCGGCCGCCCAGGTTCGACACGAGGAGCGGCACGTCGACGGCGACGTACCCGTAGAAGATCCCGGCCCCGAGCTCCATGTCCCCCGCGTGGGCCGCGCCCGTTTCCTCATCGGCGGCGAGATCGTCGACAACCGTAAAGAAGTCGATCTCGGTCCGGAGCTCATGGGTGGTAAAGGCATGGGCGACATGAACCGGTGCGTCAACCCGTGCCAGAATATCCGAGGTGACAAAGCGCCCAAAGAGCGCGCCTTCGAACCCGACCGCCGGATTGCCCAAACCGGCCTGACGGAGCATGGACTGGATGTTGCTCTTGCTCTCTTTGATGGCTTCCGTCAAATATTTTTTTGCATCTTCCTCACTCCCTTGAGCCGCGGCTTCGCGGATCAGCTTTTTAAAGTACTCGGCCTCCGGCCGTCCGAACAAGACGGGCTGCTTCATCGCCAGAGTCGTTTTGCTGTCCAGCGCGTCTTTTTCCCCAGAGGCCCGCAACACTTCTTGAGCCAGGTGATAGGCCAGTTCATGCGCCAGCGTATCATCCATGCCTTCCCGGACGAGTTCGTGTTTGATCACGCGGGAAAAGAAATGGCGGGAACGAATGGCGGACGGCAAAGAAGTGACCTGCATCATCCAGTCGCGCCAGTGCTTTTTCTGGGCCTGACTCGAAATGCGCAGCCGCTCCGCGCCGCCAAACCGAATTCGCTTCGCCAGCCCCGTATCATCCCGGTTGAGCAGGCTGGCATGATAGCTCGTGAGGTAGTGAACCTGAAGAAACATTTTACATTCCTCCTTTGGTTTATATCAAAGATTTGTTGCTTTTTCCCTTTGAGATTCATTGACGGCTCGATAATAATCTTTGGCCACCTGGCGGTGGATGTCCTCTCGCCGTTCGGCGTCTCGCGTAAGCAGGAACCGGGCTGCTTCCGTCCAGTCGAACGCCTGTCCCTTCGCAGCGAGGAAGCGGACGGCGCGGAGGAACAGCAGCCGGCGGCCGTCGCCCCGAGCGGCGAGCAGGCGCTCGAGCCGGAGGTCGGAATACTTGGCATCGCCAAGGGCGTACCCAAGTCCGCGGCGGGGCTCATGAATGCGAGGATGCATAAGCGCCATTCCCGCAACCAGAGTCTGCCAATCCTTTCGCCGCTCGAGATCGGCGTCCCAGTCTTCGGGCAAGATCTGGATGGCAAGGTGATAAAAGGCAAGCGGCGGCGGTTGCGTCGGCGTCATCCGCCGAAGGGCGGCGCGATCTCCGGTCGGAAAGGCATCATCCCCGATATGCCGTGCCAGCCGTTCGATGTGCCTCTGAAGCGTGCTGCTCACGGGAGCACCTCCTCTTTTCTCGGTTGAAAGAGCTCGGAAAAGCGATTGTAGAAAGCGCCGAGGAAGATGCGTTCTGCCGCTGCAACCGTCTGGTACCTCCTTCCTTCTTTGCTCGGAAGGCGGCGTTCCGTCTCCCGCAGCACCTCGAGGGCGACGGAGTACAGCTTGCGGGTCCATTCCTGAAGCGCCTCGTCGCGCGTCGCGTCTTCCGGGACGGACCACAGCCAGGGAAAAAACGCGTCCTCCCAGGCCGCCGTATACTCCCTGGCCGCCCGTTCCCACCACGTTTTAAACGTCACGTTTTCACGCCCGCTGCGCTCCAGGGTGCCGAGCAGAGCGTAGACCGCTGGCTTCAGGATCCGGTGTTCCACCTCCCCCGCCCGTTCGACGGCTTGTTTACTCAACTTTGCGAATGTCTCGCGTTGTTCCTGTCTCTTCCACAGTCGGGGACGAGCGCGTTCGGGAATGGTGACGATCTGATGGTAAAAGCCGTTCGTCTTTCCCTCCCCCCGAACGAGCACAGAGATTGAGAAATACACGTCTCCCTGCCAACGGTCGAGCGGTTTCTGCAATGCTCCGAGCTCGAACCCCTCTTCAAAAATGAGTCGACGCAACGTGTCGACGCTTATGCCTTCCGGCGGGACGGTGTAAGCTTTCGGCTCGTCCTTGGCGTCTTTGGGCATCACCACCGGCAACCAGGCGTCACCGACCACCCCCTTTAAATCTTTGGCGGCAATTCTGTCGTTGTCCGCCGAGAGGCTGTCCGCCTGCACGATGGACGTCCCGTCGGAGCGAAGCCGAATCCGCCGGCAGATCTCGAGGTAGAACGGGTCGAGTCGACGGAGCGGAAGGCTTGTCTTTCCGTCCCATACTTCTGTCCAAACGAGGACCAGCCCCTGGTGCGGGTCATAACCGAACGGTCTTCGGAGCACTTCCCGGCGATGCAAGAGCAGGCGCTCCACGGCGTCCTGCCACCGGCGCCCGGGCCGGAAACTCCGCACCACTTCCGCGATCGGCCGGTTACCGTAACCGCTGTTCATGCGGGATATTCCGCGATTTCCTCGGCCATAGTATCCGCTCATCGTCTGCAAGCTGATGAGGGCGTACACCCATCCGTCGACTTCGGCGGAGGAGGCCCGCGCTTTTTTGAGATCGTGATTTTTGGCCGTCGGCAAGAGATCCAGTTCGTCCGGCGTATACGCGGTCGGCTTGAGGCGGGCATGGTCTGCATGGGGAAGCGGAGGTTGCATAAACGCCGGCTGCAACATCTCTTCCACCACCAGCGTCCACGCATCGTCCCCGGCGGGACCCGCCAGCGCGCGGAGCTTGTCCCGCCAGTAATCCGCCGGGCGAACCGGATCCTCCTCTCCGTTCCGGGCCAGGACGGCCGCTCCAAGGTAAGAGAGGAAGACGTGGAACGGGTCTTCCTGATGCTTTTGGAGGCCAAGGAAGTGCTCGATCTCATCTCGGCCGAGGGCTTCGAAGACCCCGGGGAGGCTCAGGCGCCTTCTCCCTTCCCGGGTCTGGACGCGAAAGATCGGATCTTCCAGCAAATTAAACAACCTCAGGCTCTGGGCGGTTCCCTTTTCCATCGGAGATCACCTCCAACCCGTAACGGCTGTAACGATAAAGATGCGTTCCAAAGCGCAAGATCGCTTCCACGCCTTCCTCAGCGGCCTCGACGATCACTTCATCCGGCGGATTCTCCGGAGCCCAGTGGGCCGGAATGGTGATTTCCCGGAGGGTCTGGCCGAACGGCGAGATCACCGGTCGGCTGAGCGGCACTTGCAACGTATCCGCCCCGAGGCGCGTGGTGACTTTTGCACCGTCTACATTAAATTCCGCCTCCCCGAAATGTTCGTCAAAACTGGCCACGATGTAATTGGCGGCAATCCCTTTGGAAAGATCTGCGCCTTCCCGCCCTTCCATGTGCCGCCGCCACGGAAGACTCTCATCGGCCAGAAGCTCCAGCCGTTCCGGATGGGTCACGGACTCGACGAGCAGCCGGTTGTCCCTCGGGATGACGACGTCCGGGCGGCCGGCAAGCATGCGCCGGGTGAGCTCGAGCATCCTCAGATCTTCGTAGACGCTGCCGTAACCGAGCGCCTTGTACGCCGTCCGGACATTGCCCTTCTCGTCCAGCGCCGCCGAAAGGTCGCCCTCGGGCACAAGCACGAAGCAAGAAGCCGGTTGCCGGTACGGTTCCGGACGGTCTTGCCGGTTGTGCCGGTGCAGCCGGCCGACGCGTTGAAGGAGGACGTCGGCCGGGACAAGGTCCGTAATGAGCACGTCGGCATCGAGGTCGAGGCTCTGTTCCAGCGTCTGCGTGCCGATGAGGAGAATCGGACCGCCTTCGCTCCCGCGTCCGAGGCGCCTGGAGACACAAGCGTCGAGGATCACGCGATCTTCGGGGGCAAAGCGGCCGTGGTGGAGCGTCACCACTTCCCGACCTTGATGGCCCCGGCAGCGAAAGAGCCACTCCTGATTCAGATCCGGATGCGCTTCGATCATTTTTTGCAGGGATACGGCCCGTGAGACGGTGTTCAAAACGACGAGGACCCGGGCGCCGGACCGGAGGTGCCGGATGATTTCCGCCGCGACTTCCTCGAGTTTTTGGGCCAGGGGGAGGAGCGTAAAGCGAACCCGTTTTTCCCGCCCGGACGGGACAGCAAGCCCCGAGCCATCGGCGAGCGTGATGCGGGGATACGGCGCCTCGACGGCCGACGCCCACCCGACGTTTTCTCCCGCTCCCCCGGCCGCCCGAAGGTAACGCTGGCGCGCCGAGGCGCCGAGCGTCGCCGAGATGAGCATCGCGTAGCCCCCGATCCGGTGGTGATGGCGCACGAGCGCCTCGAGCAAATGGGTCATGTACGCATCGGAGGCGTGGACCTCGTCGACGACCAGCAGGCTCCGGTCCAAACTCACCGAACGGAGATGCGCGTGGGCCGCCTTGACCACCGAAAGGAGCGCCTGATCGACGGTCCCCACCGCTACCGTCGCGGCCAGGAAGCGCTTCGGCCGTTCTGCCGCCCAGCGGCGCTCATGCAGCCGGAGCCCTTCGTCCTCCTGCCAGCGGTTCCCCTCCCCTTCGGCGGGAAGCACCTGCGACACCGGCAGACCGTCGACCTGCGCATATCCCGGAACGGCGAGGACGGTCACCGGCCGCTCTAAAGGATCCGGGAACCAGCGCTCCATCGCCCGATGAACGCGGGTGTAGAGCTCTCGCGCGGCGACGCGGGTGGGAAGCGCAAAATACAGCCCGTCCACTTTGCCGGCGGCAAACAATTTGAAAAACCAGTTCAACGCCGCCTCCGTCTTGCCGGAGCCCGTTTCGGATTCGAGGATCAGAAGCCTGGTACGGTCATCTTCCGGATCGAGGTGCTCGATGCGTTCCTGCACGGAATTGGGGGGAAACCCAAAGCGCTCCTCAAAACTGCGGATTCTGCCGAGATGCGGACGAAGGGAGCGGACATCGAGCCCCACGCCCCTAAGCAGCCTCGGCACGACATCCCGAGCATGAGCCAGCCTTTCCTCAAAGGTGACCGGGCGGATGGGAAACCAGTGTTCGTGGGAACCGAGCCAGTCGGCCAGCATGAGGAGGCCGGCAAACCGGTGCACGAACGCCGGGGAATCCGGAAGCGTAAGGCGCTCCGGATCCTCCTGGAAGGCCAGCGGGAAAACCCCACGGGCCCACGCGACGAGCTCCCGAATGGCGGCAAAGGGATCCCCTTCCGGACCGGGGGTCCATCCGTGGAGGGATCGCCGGCGGTCTTCGTCCTTCCCGCCGAACTTTACCGGTCGCCCGTGATGGGACAGGATCGCATAAAAGTAACTAAACGCCGTCTCGTCGTCCGAGAACCAATCTTGAAATTCGGGCGGCAAAGCTTCAAGCCACCGATTGAAGAGCGACGCTTCACCGACTTCGGGATCGAGGATCGCAGCCATCGCCCGAATGTGGCCGACCTTCTGTCTGTAGCCCGGATCAATTTGACGCTGAAAGTCGAGGTTGGCCTTTCCCATGTCATGCAACGTTGCCAGCACCGCCAGCCGATCGAGATCCGTCGGTCTGAGCGCTCTTCCTGCCGCCCGCTCCAGAGCGCGGCGAAATCCCGGGAGTTCCGCAAGCGCCCTCAACACGTACGCCACATCCAGACTGTGAGCCGCGAGAGGAAGGCAGCGAACTTTTTGAGGCTCATTCGCGTCGAGCTTGAGCTTCCCCCAAAAGATGCAGGCACGATCCACTTCATTATCGGGCGAGGAAGCATTTCCAGGCGAAGGTCCTCCCGATGGCACGTTCCATCCCTCCTCTTTCTTAAATATTTTGTGGACAAATATGTGGACATGGTCCAGCAGGGCCAGAAGGAAAGTGAGGATGAGTCTTCAACCAGTTTTCGATGGGGATGGATTAAAGCTGAGACATCCTAATTCTAATGCTCATTATCTGGAAATGTCAAGGGGTTCAGACCCCCGCCGCGCTTCTTGACTCGTCATCAAGAGCGTCGATAATGTAAGCTTGAAATGGGCCGGCGAACATGCGCCGCGTTTCCCCCGGCACGCCCGTTTGGGACGGTTTCGGGATGGACCCGGGGATGGACCCTAGGAAGGCTCAGCTTTTCCTGAGGGAAGATCTTTTCCCCCGCGGGAGTGGGGAACTCTTATTGTCTTTTCGTCATCTTATCACAGCCAGGGTGACAAAACGTGGCACTCTGCCCCTCCAAGCTTGCCGGAACGTCCAGCGATATGATCGAGTGGCGCAAGCCGTGGCCGAAGGGAACGAAAAGAATCCGCAAACGGGAATCAGGGAGGCCCGGGAGCAAGCGCCCCGAAGCCGACGGAAGCGAAATCAGGTGTTGAAAGTGACGCGACGGTGGAACCGGCAACCCGCTCGAAAAGCCTTTGGCTATCTCGGTCAAAATCCATAAAAAGTGGATTAGGAGGGTCTTGGTGACAACCGCTCAGGGTCGGCCGGTTATTGTTCCTGTGGAACGGGCCCAGAAGGTCGGTCTTCTTTTGACCGTCGGCGCGCTGGTGATGGAGACGGCCCTTTTTCTTATCCTCTGGGGAGCGGAACCCTTACGGGCCTTAGTCGCCGGTCCCGTCGACGTTCTCTGGGCCATCGCCATTTATTTCGGCGGCGTTGTCCTTCACGAGGGAATTCACGGTTTGGGCTTTTGGCTTTTTGGAAAAGCCTCCCCTAAGGACATCCAGTTCGGCGTCCTTTGGAAATACCTAACCCCCTACGCCCACCTCAAAAAGCCGATCCGCGCCCGGGCGTATCGCTTGTCCTTACTGGCTCCGGGGATAGGCCTGGGGCTTTTCCCCCTGCTGCTCGGGCTTTTCCTGGGTAGTCCGGGCTTAAGCCTGTTTGGGGCAGTCTTTCTGGGGGCGGCAGGAGGGGATTTGGCTGTAGATTGGGAGGTGCGTAAACTCCCCCATGACGTCTACGTCCTTGATCATCCCCATGAGATTGGGTTTTTCGTTTTTGAGAAGGAGACGCCTTAGAAAACTGTGGCAAAATATTCGCAGACTTTACATAGGGCGCATCGGATCATCACAGCACCTCGAACCAGCGTTTGATGCGAAGGGCCATAAGTCGGCGTCGTTCGGTGAGGAATGTTTCAAAGTCCGGTACCTCACCGTTCAACATACTCACCGGCAGACAGTTTTCTTCAAAATTTTGCCGCAGGGTGTCGGGATCGGTGATGCCTCCGTACCGCTTGGGTCCTCCATTCACTTGCTCAAGGATTTCCCTAAAGTAGACCTCCGGCGGCTTATCGCCGATGGCGATGTTGATCTCGCTTTGCGCCATCACGAAGTTGGCGATCTGGTTATAGCGGCTGCGGCTCAGCCCTTGCTTTTGGAGATACTTGCGCGGGAAAATGTGATGCTTGTCGCCGCGATTAAGCAAAAGATCGCGAACCGTGATGTTGGTGGATAGAAATCCTTTGTCGCCCAGCCGGGCCTGGGCGGCCAGATAAGCGATAAAGTACGGGGACTGCCCCGAGGAAGTGTTCATCAGCTGCGGCAGCATTCCCGTCCAAAACGTCGGAGGAATCTCGTTTTCGATGACCGTCTCCGCATAACGAACGAGTCCCTGCGCCTCGATCTGGCGGATGTCTACGTCGAAGGTCGACTCTAGGTTACCGGAATAGCGACCGGTGAGGATGGACATCACGTACCAGCGGCGTACGAGGCGTTCCAGCTCATCTGCCGGTACCCCCTCCCGTCGACCCCGAAGATACAGAATGTAGGCAGCATTGACGGCATTCTGAGAGGATATGAGGTCAGCGGCGACAAAGCCGGCCGACCGCAGAATCATGGTCAGACGATCAAAGTGGGTTTTCTTGATGAATGCGTGCACACCCGATTTGAGCTTGGCAAAGGACTCCTCCGCAATCGATTCCTCGTACTGCTTGGTCTCAAAATTGCGTCCCGAAAGGAGCGCGACCAAGTCTTGCAGTCGACCGCGACCAAATTCGAACGTAAACGCCACGCGCAGCATGTCGGTGTATGTGGGAACGTAAAGGGGATCGTTGACTTCTGCAAGCCAGCGCATCGCCGGCCAGAACTCGGACCCGGCAAACTCCGGGTCGTTCTTTTCGATGGTCGAGACAACTTCAGGAGCTTTCGCCAGGTGGCAGAAGTAGTCGATGGCCTTGCGAAGCAAATGGCCGCCGTATTTTTCGTTGACGGCGATCTTGGACATGGCGAAGTCCGCCTGGGAGAGGGGGCCGCCGGCGGAGTTGACGCGGATGAAGATCTCGGTGACCGTCTCGATGTCCAGATCTTCGGCCAGCTCAATCACCCCGACATGGTTGTAGACGATCTTGCTGAGCCTCTGGAGCACTTTACCGATGGCTTTACGATCCGTGCCCGGGTTGTTCTCGACGTAATGATCGGTGAGTTCGAGGAGATCGCCCTCCGGTTTAAAGAGAACCGAAATATCTTCAATCCAGGCTTTATCCTTAGCGATCGCCGGGTTGCTGACCTCGAAGCGCTCCTCAACCGGATGAAAAGCAATACGGATGCGAACGGATTCATAGTCGTCGTTCAGCACTTCGTAACCCAAAAGGGCAGCCATGAGCGCCGTGATCCGTTGCTGGCCATCGATGAGAATCCGTTTGCCGGCGGAGAGGGTGCCGTCTTTAAGCTTCACCGTCGGATTGCGCCAGGTTATTAGATATCCCACCGGATAGCCCCGGTAAAGGGAGTCCAGGAAGTTGCGCACCTTAATAGCATCCCAGACGAAGGGGCGTTGAATTTCAGGGATGGCGATCTCCCCCGATTTCACCCAGGTTAAAAGATTTTCGATGGGATGAGGAGTAACGGAATAACGTTGTATGGACATCAGGGTCCCTCCAAAAGGCCTTCTTACATATCAATTCCTCAATATAAATCCCTTGGCCCCATCTTTATCGCAGAAGCTCCACGCGATACCTTTTAAGCGACTGCAGGGTCCCGGAAACGGGATCGGAGGAGTTGAGGTCCGGATTCGATCCGATCGGGCGGATCAGCGCTTCAAAAACGTCCCCATGCCGGGGTCGTCGCGCCTGGGCAAGCATACGCTGAGTCACGGTTCAAAACAGTTCAAAACAAGGAAAGAGCTCAGGTTGACGGTGAGGGCGACGTTAGTGATCCTGTTCTAACCGCCGATCTCCTTTGTAAGGAGGACATTATGCTAGTTCAGTGCGGACTGCTTTTACCGGGATCTCGATTTGCCGGAAGACGGCGTCTCCTTGACAAGAAGGGCATCCAGCTCATCCGGCGTAATGTACTCCGGATCAAATGTGCATCGATACAGCCCTTGCTGGCCACGGATGGGAAACGGTCGGATCGGGCGCGCATTTTCAAGCACCCAGGCAAAATAACCTTCCTCATAATCTTCTTCCAGCATATAGGCCGCTTCCACATCCTCCCGGAGAAAAGGCCGCACATCGACGAGATCGACGATGCCGACCGCAATCCCGCCCGGCAGGGTAAGGCGCGTTCCCTCTTCCGTATCGGCGGACCATGAGCGCGCCGTCGCCGCAATGACGAGCGGTCCTCGATGGCGCGTCTTCCACGATCGCACTTCGATCGTCTTTGCTCCCACGGCGATCAGATAGGCATACGGCTGATCGATGGAAATGCAGCGAAACTCGGGCATAGTCTATCCCCCTTTTTATGCGCGCCGGGCTCGAGAACGCGCTTCTCAGCAGACGTTTGGGCGTAGGCCCGATCCCTGAAGCGACTTATTTATTTATCGTCATCCTATCACGGACAGGGTGACAAAACGTGGCACTCTGGTTTCCGCTTACCGAAAACATCGATGCAAATTGTACCTCTTCTGAATGTCGCCGATCACCGCGCTCCTGTCGCCAGGTGGGCTACCCGCCCGTAACGCTCTCGCTTATTATTGAAGAAGAGGATCGATCTGAAGCAGCCGTTCTGGACTCCAGACCTTTTCGGCCAAGAGGCGATAAAGCTCCTGGCGTTCGACAAGATCGGCTTTCTTGAATTCGGCATGAGGACGAAACGGGAGTCCGCTCTCCTTGACGAACCGGACGAACCCGGGATCATGTTCGTACGCCTCCTCGTGAAGGCTCTGAGCCAGAAGATTTTGCTTCAGGTAGTGTTTGCGCTTCTCTTCGTAGGGGAGGTCCCCGTAACTCGCGTTGAAGCTTTTGGGGAGAAGGAGGAGACCACCGATGCGATTTCGGTATTCCGCGAAATCAGAGGGGTGGGAAAACTCATCGGCGTGCCGGTCGTACTGATTGGCCCAGATGTGCTCGATTTCGTATCCCTGCGCCCCCTGTCGCTGAATGTATTCGTGAAAACGGGAAGGACGCCCCGATTGCGTCTCGACATAATCCGTCATCCGCGCCAACAGATAATGAACCTGTCGGCCGTTCATTCCATGCAGCCGAAACGCAGGATTGCTGGAAAACGTTTCTTTATCTGCATTCAGCCACTCCAGCAACCGATCGATGAGGGCGGGAAGATCCTGACCCCGGATCTCACGCATGATCTGAAACATGCTGTCCTGCATGGTCGAATAATCGATGGCACGCCAGTTCCAGATGCGGCGGGCCAGCAGGATGTCCAGATAAGTCGCAACAGCGTTCAGCTTGGCCCGGATCTCCTCTTCGGAATCGTCCCCCCGAAGCGGAGCAAGCAGGACCGGGTGCTGGAGCGTGAAATTGAGCTGAGCATTGTAATAGATCGCTTCGAGCCCTGGGATTTTGTTTTTTTCGGCTTCACCGCGAATATATGCGTATCAGCGGGAATAGAAGGAAAAATCTTCCTTGACCAATCGCGCAAAGGCCGCGCCGTTGGTGAGGCCCATCCTTTCCTTCTTGTCGCGTACCCAACGGTGAAATTGTGAGCCGATCAGCTCAAAATCGCCGATCCTGGTCCCGTTTTTACGGTCGCGAATGCTTTCGGCGTACTGGCTGCGCAACCACGCCTTGATTCCGTCGCTTTCTTCTCCCTTGCCGATCTCCTGAAGCTTTTTTACCTGTTCGCGCCAGACGCGGCTTGCCTCGATCCGCTCTCTTTCATCGGTGATATTCGCGAGGAGGTAGCTTTTGAGCATATCCGTGGGCGTAAGGCGTAGCCCGCGATCGTTCATCGTCTCAAAGATTCGATAAGCGTCCGCATCGCTGTAGACGGTGATCTCTACCAGGTAGACGTTCTCGATGAGCCAGTCCGCAAAATACGGGAGCGCCTCTCCTCGAAGTTCTTCGGGAAAATATTCGGCCACGTCCTGATACCGTCGATAAATATTGACGACCGCCTCAGGCTGCCCGGTTTCATCAAACGGTTTCCCGGTAAAAAGGGCGTCCATGCATGCGTAACGTTCCTCGATATCGAGATTGAAGGAGCGCCGGCCGAATCGCCGGGAAAAGATAAGGTCAGCGAGCTGCGCTTTCTGCTCCTCATCATTCAGATGCCGGTACAGGAAGATCAGAAGAAGCGTGAGCGTCGTAAGGCGTTGCTGACCGTCGACGATAAATTTTTTCCCGTCCCGGTTGCTGATGATGATTGAACCGAGAAAGTAACGGTGGTAATGTTCGACGGCGCTCCGATCGTTTCCCGGGCGATGGCTTTCCTTGAATTCCTCGGCCAGATCTTTGATCAGCTCGGTGACGTGTTCGGATTGCCAGCCGTACTCGCGCTGATAGTAGTCCACGCTGAACTTGGTCCCGCCAAGAAGCGCCCGAAGGTTTTTGGCATCGGCCCGAATCTCCTGCAAGGTACGAACCCCCTTCAATTGCCGGCCAGAACGGCATCTTGCCCGGGAGGATCGCTTCGACCGCCTGCATCGGCTGAACCTTTGTTCTGAATTGGTCGCTTCGTGAGGGAGCCCCTCGTCCGTCCATCGCCTCTTGCGAACCCGCCTGCCCTTCGTTCATCCCGGCACCGGGAACGGGAACACTCGGTAACGCGAGGGAACCCCCGGTAAAGCCAAGGAACGATCGATAACGCAAAAAGAACGCCCGATCGCGCAAGGTAATGCCCGGTCACGCCAAGAAACGCCAGGTAATGCTAAGAAACGCCAGGTATTGCTAAGAAACGCCAGGTAACGCAAATGAAGAGAAAGCGTTCACCCGACGCGGACGACGGCCATGGAAAAAGAGCTATATTCTGCATTTATTGAACAAAAACTCATAATACTTTTCGCTGACGAACCCGCGGGCGCCGCGGAGCATTTCCTCCGCATAATGGGGAGGCGGGGGTGTCTCCGGGCCTTTCGCCACGACCGTAAACGTGACCACGTCCGTCACCGTCTCGCCGCCGATTTCCAGATCGACAAACGTCGGGCGGTACGCTCCTTTCTGCACGCCTTCCCGGTCGTACAAATAGCGAAGCGCCTCCCGACCGATCCGGTAGACCTTCCCTTCCACGACGTCGTGGGGCGCCCCCGTCTCCACGATGTCGGCCCGCCCCATGCCGTCCGCTTGCGAACGGCGGGTAAACGCCAGCGTATGGCCTCGTAACACCCCCCGTCCGACGACATCCCGAAACAGCTCCCGCACGCCGTCCGTCTCGAAACGCCGGTCGTCCATGCACGAGCCGTAGGCAAAGTACAGCCAGGTATCGGAACCGTCGGCCTGACGATCCGTCGCCGATCCGGCCGACGCCTCTTTGGTCGGATCGGGCAGATGACGGTAAACCTTCCAGTCGCCGAAAGCGATCGGCTTGAGCCCGGTTGCCCGCTCTACCGGGTAGACATAGGCAAACGTTTCCGTTTCGCCGGTATCGGTGTGAACGCAGACGGACACGCGATCATAGTGGTTGTCGCGTCTTCCTTCGGCGTACCCTTCCAGCGCATCCAGCGCCGCCAGCGCGTTCTCGGAGACTTCCACGAGCTCTCCGTACACTCTCCCCGTGTGCGAAGAAGCCGAAGAACGATCAGAGCGAACGTCCAGCACAAGGGCCGGATAGCCGTAACCCGTATCGTACAGTCTTCCGGACACCCACGCCTGCCGGGCCAGCCAGACCGCTTCGTTCAATCTGAAGGCGTTTGGCTCATGGCGACGCAAAGTGCCGTAGACGAAAACGCGCGGCATGGCATTCCCTCCTTCAACCTTCGATTCGTGTTCAGGCCATCGTGTTCAGGCCCATCGATCGAATCATTCAAAGGCTTCCGATCAGCGATCCTCAAACACAAGAATCGCGTTGCTGATCGCCCGTCCCGGCGCCGTGAGGTATCGCCCCCGGTAATAAAGCCCGCTCGATGCGCCACCGTCTAAGTTCATCGCCTGCACGGCGCCGAGCGCCTTCATCACCTGGGCGAGTTCGGGGATCGTGGCGCCCGGCACGGTGACGAGCATGACGTAGCCTTCTTTCGTCGTCCCGATTGCGCTTCGGGCGCCGCCCAGGGTGAGGATCTTCGGATCGGTGAAGCCTTCCCGGCGGGGGTCGACGACGATCCTCCCGTGCATCACGAGCCGCGGGCCGGCGCCGACGGCATCGTCGATTATCGACCAGTCGATCGGCCGCTTCGCCGGGTCTTCGTGGCGGAGCCGGTAACCCGCGCTGACGCCGACTTCAAAGCGGCTCAGGATGTCCCGGTTGGTCGGATCCGGCCCGATATGGACGACGAATCCGTCCGGCGGGATCGCCGCTTCGCCCGTGACGATCGCCTGGACGATCCCCCGGCGCACGATGACGGAATGACCGGTCGCTTTCCCGGTCTTCGTCCCTTTTTCCGGCGTGAAGAGGGTGATCGCCGCCGGTTCGTCCCGCAGGTGGTTGATGCCCCACGCGTACCAGTTGTTGGGCCATTCGAAGCTGTCCCGGAGCATGCCGTCGACGAACGTGCGCAGGGTCGAAAAGCGGACCGTCCCGTCTTTGCCGAAGCCGACCGTGGAGCCGACGTTGGAAAGATGCACGAACTTCCCCTTGATCTCGAGATTCCCCTGCGGCTGTTTGTCGGAGTAGGCGTTGAAAAACGTGCCGTTGATGGCGGCGACGGCCCCGTGCCGCCGCGCCAGCGCCGCCAGATCTTCCGTCCCGCCGACCACGCCGCCGCCGAGGGCGGTTTTGATTTTCACCCTGGGACTTTTCGGGTTGACATAGACGATCTGCGCCGTTATGGTTTTCCCGCCGATTTTGACCGCCCGAGCGGCGTTCCAGACCGTTTTGTTCGGATCGTTTCCGGGAATCTTTTCCTTTGCCCGTTCTGCCGCTTTCTTTTGCCTGTACGCCTGGGCGTCGGCGCGGTAGTCGAACAGCTGATTCAACAGGACCGCCGCCTGAGCCCGGGTGAGCATCTCTCCGGCGCCGAAGCGGCGTTCCCCCGTCGCCGCATCCCGCCCGATGCCGTCGGTGAGAGATTCGAGATACGCCGTGTTGACGTAACCGCGATCGACATCGGAGAGCCGGTCGCTGTCGACGAAGAAGTCGAAAGAGGCATCGCGCGGCGGAATCCCGAGCGCCCGGAGCGCGTAGACGAGCGCTTTTTCCCGCGGGATCGGCGCCTGAATCCACTCGGGTCGCCACGTCGCCCCGTCAAGGATGCCGGCGTTCTGAAGGGCCCGAATCGTTCCGGCCGCCCAGTGGTCGCCGGGAGCCGGCTTCTCCGGCTCGATCGAAACGAGCTTTGCCAGCATGCTGAGGTACTCGGCGTATGTAAGCGCCTTTTCCGGGCGGTACGTTCCGTCCGGGAATCCGTCGACCATGCCGCGCGTTCGAGCCTGCATGACCGCGCGTTCATACCAGGCGCCGGGCGGGACGTCGCTGAAGCGAGTTTCCGCCTGAGCCGTTCTGACCCCCCCGATGGAGAGACCAACAGCCAACGCCAACTGAACGGCGATGACAGCAAAAAGCATTCTCAATTTTCATCCCTCCTAGTCTCGGTTACAAAAAGAAAGTCAAGATTTTCACGATATCGTCACCATCATCCCCCCATCCCCGGAAAACTCTGACCGCCCGCGAAACAGTTTACGGCATCGTTGTTCCGCCTTCAAGGCTCGATCATCGAGCGCTTGATAAAACCATCGATCATTTTGATATAGAGTCAAAAACCAATTGCGCTGCATCTTTGATTTTTCGTTTCGCCGCTTCATCACGCCTCAAGTCTCGGGCATTTTTTATGGCTTGGCCGTAGTAGTCATCGGTCTTTTTTCCTTCGTCCTGCTCTTTCTTCTTTTCCCCCTTTCGTTGATTGTTTCTCCCGCTTTCTTCATCATTTCGGTCGTTTTAGCCCGGATCGGCATAGAATCCACTGTTTCTCTTATGCGCATAGCGGAAAATTCGTCGCTCCTGGTTGAACTTGAACGCAAACGTCTGACCGAATCAACTTCAGCAAAACCGCACGAGGCTCTACCACCTGCATCAAGGCCTGCGCACCCGACGGCCCCGAATGCTTCTTCTTCGATAGATGGCGGCCAAATGCCCTCCACCCCCTTGTAGATCAAGTCCAGTATCATGTGTAAATTGCCCTCTTCGGCGAATGAAAGGACAGGTCACTCAGGCATTCACAACGTGCAGCATGGCCGGCTCAGTGGATTTCTGTTGTTCCTTCTTCCACTGCCAATA
>NZ_JXBB01000021.1 GCF_001653195.1 Hydrogenibacillus schlegelii | reverse complement strand
AGCCCTGCTTTTTCCAGGTGACCGTCCGAAGATGCTTCTTTGGCTTGAAATCCGGAGGCCGCATTTCCTCGTGACCGTTTTCCCGGTGCTTCCGGTAGCCGGAGACGGCCTCAAAGTACTCTTCCACCACCGCCTGAGCCGACTGGGAGTGGAGTTCTTTCCAGACCTTGAAGAACTTGAATTTCGCCTTCAGCTCTCCTTCGTTCGGCCACCGGTTTTCTTTTTCCCGGATCTCCCGCGAATGCCAGACGCACGAATTCCAGATCCGGTTGGCCGCCTGCATGATCGGTTCGAACTCCGGCCGGCGGTCGGGTCCGATCGGAAACTGCCGGGTGAGGAGCAGCCGATCGGGATGGGAGGCGGAACTCCAGGCCATGCTTTTCACCTCCTTTAAGGCGAGGATACCGAAATTCGCACAAACGTTCAAGCGCCGCTATCATCCCGCCGTCTGAAGGAGGCGGGTCTTCCCGCGGCGTTCTATAAGATCACCGGACGGCGGTCTTTCGGGCGGTGAAACGCCCGGCGGTTTCGGCGGGACGGAGCGCTCCGGCACCGCCACGACGGCGGCGTCGGCCGGGACGTAAGCGACCGCCTCCCGCCGCGTGATGACTTGCGGGTAGAACCGTCCGGGATCGGGGGCTTCGATGCGGTAGACGATCGTCGCCCCGCGACCGTCGTCGGAAAACTCCACCCGGACGACGGCGAGCCGGTAGCCGGGGTTCGGCAGATCGGCGCTCAGGACGACCCGCTTGACTTCGGGATGAAGGCGCGTCTCGTGTACGGTGACGGGCACGCTCCACTCCTCCTCGGCGACGGGATCGCTTCCGACCGGCCATTCGGCGCTCGCGCTCGGGTCCGAGTTGGCGGGAGCGTGGAGGCGGGCGGCATCCCGGAGCCGATCGATCCAGAGAAAGGCGAGCCGGCGTTCCACCGGCGCCGTCCAGAGGGGGTGGCGCCGCCGCTCCTCCGACCTCGTCGCGGTATCGTCGCGGCGTCCTTCAGCCGGCGGCGCTTCGAAACCGAGGGCCTCCGCATCGCCGTCCTCGATGACGCCGAGCGCGCGGAGGACGGTGAGGGCGAGTTCGGCGTCGGAGCGGCGCGGCCCCTCCGGTTCCGGGATCGGAAGCGGTTTGGGGCGTACGCTTTCCGGCGGAGAGGCGGGCGGGGGCGCCGTCGGTTCGGAGGCGACCGGCGCGTTCGGATCGATGAGGTGCAGGGCGGAAGCCGTGCGGGCGAGGACGACGACGAGTTCTCCGTACGGGATGGGCGCTTCAAAATCGGCCCGAAGGTCGAAGAAGACGCCGGCGTCGGCGAGGACGGCGAGCGCCGATCGGTACCACGCTTCCTTCCGGACGTTCAGATAGCGCCCCTCGATCGGCGTCTCGGGCCAGACGGTGCGGCGCGGCTCGGGAAAGAAACGGGCCAGGACGACGGCCGCCTCGCCGTACCGAATCGGCCGGTCGAGCGCGAGCCCGGCGGCGCCATCGCCTCGGATCCAGCCGTCATCCCGGAGGCGGGCGGCGGCGGCATCGGCCGCCGCCTTTCGCTCGGGGAGCGTCGCGAGGGGAGCCGCGGCGGCGGAGGCCGGCCGGGCGCTTTCAAAGCGAAGAAGAAGGGCGCCGAGCGCCAGAGCGAAGAGAACGAAAAGAGCGAAGCGCAGCTTTCCGCCGGGCGGGCCGCCGGCGGCATATGCCCGGCGGGATCGGGGCGCATCGGGTGAAGCCGGCGCCGGTTCGGGCGATCGCCCGGCGGCCGCATCGAGCCGGGTCCGGGGCATCGGCGCCGAGACATCGATTCGGTCGGTTCTCATCGGCATCGTTCCTTTCGATTCGGATTGCCTTGTTCGATTAGACGTCGGGCACCGGCGTCCGGTTGCGGGTGCGGGGCGGTTTGCGGTCGACCGGCGATTGAAGGTAGAATGAAGAAGAGGTAATGAAAAAGGCAAAACAGCGTAAAACGACAAACAACGGTCGAGGAGGAGAGCCGCGATGACCGCAGGAGAGATGGGCGAACGGGAAGCCCGCAACTGGGCGATGGCCCTTCACCTGAGTCCCTTTTTTGTTTTCCTGATGCCGAGCGTCCCGTTTCTTGCCGTGCTGGTGCCGCTCGGGCTTTGGCTCTGGAAAAAGGACGCCCATCCGATGATCGATCGGAACGGCAAAGCCGTCCTTAATTTTCAGCTGACCGTCCTTCTCCTGGGCGGAGGGCTGGTTTTCCTCTCGATGTTGTGGATGTTTCCCTTCCGGCCGGAGCTCATAGGAATGGAACAGACCGTTCCTTGGGAGCTGCTCTCGTCGTGGGAAGGCCGGTTGACGGTCGGAACGGGGGTCCCGGTTCGAACGGGACTCATTTTAATTTACGCGACCGTCGTCCTGGCGCTCTTTTTGCTTTGGTTGATCGCCCCGATCGTCGGAGCCGTTCGGGCAAAGGACGGGCGGCCGTTCCGCTATCCGATCGCAATTTCGTTTTTCCGGTGAAGTGGGGAACATCCGGTAAAGCGGGAAACTTCGGCGCCGGGCCGCTTGGCCGCCCTCTTGCCCCCGTGGCGCCGGATCCAAGGAGCCGGCGGACAGGGAGGCTTTTTGCGGCCTGCGTCCGTTTCGCGGCGTGCAAGCGGGGGGCCGGATGGCTCTCGTGACGCGCGGCCGCCCTGGTTGCGAGAAACATAAGCATATGCTAATATCCTTATGGGCAATCGAACAGCCGGTAAGGCTTTTTCCTTGCAGAGAGAGGAAAGGCAGCCTTTCGGGCCCAAGGGGGGAGACGATGCGATCGCGGGAAGGCGGGCTGATTTCGCAGAAGGCGAGCGGCCGAGGACAGGGGCGAGCAACGACGGACGGCGGGGAGGGGCGCATCGCTCTGGAAGCCTTTCGGGGGCAGGCCGACGGGTCTTTTGCGCTTGGCGGGCGCCGAGACTCCGACGGTCCCGCCGGCGCCGAAGAGCGTCCGGCGGCCGGTGCTTCTTTCGATGTCTTCAAGCGCCGGGCGGTTTTCTTTCGGGCGCTCGGAGATGCGACGCGGCTTAAAATCCTGGCGCTTTTGCAGGTCCGTCCCCTTTGCGTCTGCGAACTCGTGTCGCTCCTCGGGATCAGCCAGTCGGCGGTTTCGCAGCACATGCGCCGATTGCGGGAGGCAGGGCTGGTCGCCGGAGAGCGCCGGGGACAGTGGGTGGTTTATCGCTTGAACGACGCGCTCCCTGCCTCTGCCATCTGTCTTCTGAAGGATTTGCCTGATTTTTCCGATGAGATCGGCCGCCTCATGTCCGGGGACGAGGCGCCGGTGTGTCGGCTTTAAGGTTCGGCGTTTGGCGGGAAATGGTCGAAACAAACGCCTCCAGACGAAGCTTCTTCTGCTCAACGGGCTTGCCCGCCGGCAGCAGGAAAGTTTCTTCTCTTGCTGGCGCGAACTGAAGATCCTCGCTTTGGCCTTCCGGTGACTCCGTTATGCCGGGGGTTCGGACAAACCCGGTCGGGCGAATCTGACAGAGCGGTGCTCGCGGCGGCGGCTTACGCCGCCTCCACCCCGGCGCCCTCCGTTCTGCGGGTGGAAAACACCCCGTCGGTCCGTGCTGCCGAGACCGGGGGACGGGGAAGATTGACCTTCCCGTGAGCACCCCGGGTGGGACGCCCGGGCCCAGACCCCGATTTTCGAAAGGAGGTGAACGCCTGGTTCGGCGGGGTCCCTGCCTGAAATGAAGTTCAGGTAGGTTTTACGAACCAGGCTGGGTTAAGATGGATCAGCCGATGGACAAGCCGATTCTCTATTTCCTCTGCACCGGCAATTCGGCCCGGTCCCAGATGGCCGAAGGCTTTGGCAAAAAGTACCTCGGCGATCGATATACGGTGCTGAGCGCCGGGGTGACGGCCCACGGGCTCCATCCGCTGGCGGTTCAGGCGATGGCCGAGGTCGGCATCGACATTTCCCACCATCGCTCGAAAACGATCGATCGCGAGATTTTGAACCGGGCGGCGCTCGTGATCACCCTCTGCGGCGATGCTTACGACACGTGTCCGCCGACGCCGCCCCATGTGCGGCGGCTGCACTGGGAGTTTCCCGACCCGGCCCGGGCAGAGGGGACGGACGCGGAGCGCCTGGCGGTGTTCCGGAAGGTGCGGGACGAAATCGAAGCGCGCATCCGCGCCTTTGCCGAAGGCGGTGTGTTGGAAAGCGATCGCTGAGCGCGGAGGTTGCATCCACTCTGCGCCCGGCTTTGCGCCGACGTTCATGCCGCCGGAAATGCCGCAACGAGATCGGTCCGCTTCGCCCGGAAGGGCCTTTTGCCGCCGAGCGGATCGTTCCTGAGGGGGTTGATGAAAAGCGGCGGCGGATGAAGAAAACGTTCGACCGGGGCTGAGCGCCTCCGGCGATTGGACGCAAGAGGCAGAAAGGGAGGATCGGCGATGAAGGCGCAACCGTCGGCCACCGAGTTTGCGCCTCTTTATCCGACGCTCGAACTCACCGTCCGCGGCATGGACTGCGCCAGCTGTGCCCGGAACGTGGAGGCGGCTTTATCGGCCCTGCCCGGCGTTCAGCATGTCCAGGTCTTTTTGTCCACAGAAAAGGCAAAGGTCGCCATCGATCCGGAGCGGGTCACCGTCGAAACGCTCGCCAAGGCCGTCGAGGAAGCCGGCTACAAGGTAGAAATACCCTTCGATAAAGTTTTGGCAAAAGAGGATATCACAGCAAAAAACCATTCCGTCTCCGTCACCGCCCTCTGGCGGTCTTTATGGGCGCTTCTCGGGGTTGTGTTTGGCCTCGTCCTGTTCGTCGTCGTCATCGGGGAATGGTTGGGGTGGATCGATCGGGTGTCAGCCCGGATCCCTTTTGCCCTCGGCCTTCTTTTGGTCGTGTGGCTCGGGTATCCTGTCTTTCGCAATGCCCTTAAAGCCCTACTTCGCCGCCGGATCACCTCGCACACGCTGATGACCGTCGGCGCGGCGGCCGCTCTCTTCGCCGGCGAGTGGGCCACGGCGGCGATCATCGCCTTCTTCATGCGCCTGGGCGCATTCATCGAACGGCGGACGACGGACAAAGGTCGTGAAGCGTTGAAGCTGCTCCTTGAGCAGGCGCCGCGCCGGGCCCGGGTGGAACGGGACGACAGTCTTGTGGAGGTCGAGGCGGAGGCGGTCCGGCCGGGCGAGATCGTTGTGGTCAAACCCGGGGAGCCGGTGCCGGTCGACGGGGAGGTATGCTTCGGGCGCGCTTCGGTCAATCAGGCGGCCATTACGGGCGAATCCGTGCCGGTCGACGTCGAGGCCGGCAGTCCGGTGCTGGCCGGCTCCGTCGTCGTGGAGGGGACGCTCAAGGTGCGGGCGCGGGCCGTCGGCCGGGAGACAAGTTATGGAAAGATTGTTCGGCTGGTCGAAGAGGCGGAGTCGAGCCGGGGCCAGCTGGGCCGTCTGGCCGATCGCATTTCGGCCTATTCCCTCCCGGTCGTCGCGTCCGTGGCCCTGCTCACCTATTGGATCCGCCACGATGTGTCCGCCACCGTCGCCGTTCTGGTCGTGATGTGCACGTGCGCCTTTGCTCTTGGCACGCCCGTCGCGGTGCTGGCCGGCATCGGAGCCGCCGCCCGGCGCGGCGTGGTCATCAAGGGCGGTGAGGCCCTCGAGGCGCTCGGTGCCGTCGATGTGCTTTTCCTCGACAAGACCGGCACCCTCACGTCCGGGCGGCCGGAGATCACGGACGTCGTCCTGATCGAGGGGGGAGGGCGGACGTCAGAAAGAAAGCGCGCCTCAGACGCCGGGCGCCCGGACGATGCGGCGGAGGCGGGAGGGACGGCGCCTGCGTCGGAAGCAAAGGCGATCGAGGACATCTTGTCCCTCGCCGCTTCGGCCGAACGGTATTCCGAACATCCTCTGGCGCAGGCCGTCGTGGAGGCGGCCCGCAGACGCGGCCTTTCTCCGGCGGAGCCGGAAACGTTTGAGGCGCTTCCCGGCAGAGGGGTTCGCGCGCGGGTACAGGGCCGGCTCGTTGCCGTCGGCAGCCCGAAGTGGATCATGGAGGAAGTCGCCGCCCATTCGGTGGATCTTCCGCCGGAGCTGGAGCACCTTCTCGGCGCGGGCAAGACGCCGCTTGCCGTGGCGGTGGACGGCCGGCTTCGCGCTGTGCTCGCGGCTCAGGATCGCCTGCGCCCGGAAGTTCTGGAGGCGCTGTCCGAGCTGCAAGCCTTCGGCATCGAGGAGATCGTAATGCTCACCGGCGATCACGTGGCGGCCGCCCGCGCCCTTGCCGACCGGCTTTGGGCCGCCGGGCTTAAGATCGAAGTGAGGGCGGGGCTCCTCCCGGCGGACAAACAGCGCACGGTCAAAGCGTATCAAGACCGCGGCCGCCGCGTGGCCTTTGTCGGCGACGGCGTGAACGATGCCCCGGCCCTGGCCCAGGCCGACGTAGGCATCGCCATGGGCGAGGCGGGGACGGCCATCGCCGCCGAATCGGCGCATGTCGTGCTTCTTCGCGACGATTTTCGCCTCATTGCCGAAGCTTTCCGTCTCGTGCGCCGGACCGTGCGGGTGATCAAGGGCAATCTGGGCTTTACCGTCGGCTACAGCGTTTTCGGGCTTGCGCTGGCCGCCGTCGGGATTTTGCCTCCCGTGCTGGCGGCGGCGGCGCAGTCGATCCCCGACGTGCTCATCCTGGCCAATTCGGCGCGGCTTCTTAGGATGCGGCCCTGACAAACCCGAACGCTATTTGATCGCTGCGACCGGACGCGATCCTTTCGGTCGATCATGTTCTGAACGTCGTGGTCATCGCCGGGCCCATTCAGGGCTCTCTTCTATTTGGCGGGCATTTGGCGGGTCGGCGTGTCAAAGGCGGGTCATCGTGTGAAAACTCCGGGACGGAAGAAGCGGGGCGTAGAGCATCTCGGGCTCAGCATCGACAGCCCGTACGCGCAGATTGCCTGGGTGCGGAACCTCGAAGAAAAGCTCGGCGTCCGCATCGAGTTTCCGATCATCGAAGACCTCAGCATGACGGTGGCGCCAGAGCGCCACGTCGGCGGTGCAGGCGGGGTTCATCCTCGACGATCGGCAAATCCTCCGGGCGATCTTCGATGATCCCTATCCGATGATACCCGGACAGAATATGAACGAAATCCTCCGCCTCGTCGACGCGCATTGGGTGAACGCCAAGCATCAGGTGGCGCTTCCGGCCAACTGGCGGCCGGACGATCGGGTCATCGTGCCGACCCCGAAGACGGTCGACGAAGCCCGGGCGCGGTTGGAGGATCGGTCGCTGGAGGTGTTCGACCGGTATCTGGCGAAAAAGACGCGCTAGAGCTCGACTTTCGGCGCTGGCGGGGCGGGCCTTACGTTCGCTTCGCGCCCGTGTGTCGGACGGCGGTCCGGTACCGGCCGTCGCGGCTCGAGGTCGGACGTCGCGGCCCGGTACCGGCTGCCGCGGCTCGAGGTCGGACGTCGCGGCCCGGTACCGGCTGCCGCGGTTTGAGGTCGGGCGATACGGCCCGGGAGCGCTTGCCTAAGCCGATAACGGAGGTCGTCCCCCGAAGTGTCGATCGAAGCGGCGCTTCGGGGATTTTTCTTGCCATCGTCCGGGGCGGCCGATACAATGAAGCCAACGAAGCGAAGGCGTCGGGGGAGGGGATGGCCGTGCGCGAGGAGGGTTTCGCCGGCGCGGCCGTCGCCGAGCTTCGGGCGCGGATCGAGGCGGTCCGGGCCCGGATTCGGCAGGCGGCGGAGCGGAGTGGGCGCGACCCGGCGACGGTCCGCCTCGTCCTGGCGACCAAGACGGTGCCGGCGACGCGGCTTCGGGCGGCCGCCTTGGCCGGGGCGACGGCTTTTGGGGAAAACCGGGCGCAGGAGCTTCGGGACAAGGCGCCGGCCCTTTCGGACCTCGAGGTGGAGTGGCATTTTATCGGGCACCTGCAGACGAACAAGGTGAAAGACGTCTTGCCTTACATTCGTCTGCTCCATTCGCTCGATCGGCCGACCCTCGCGGAGGCGCTGAACCGGCGGCTGGAACGGGAAGGCCGGACGCTGGAGGTGCTCCTTCAGGTGAATACGTCCGGCGAAGAGAGCAAATTCGGCGTGGCGCCGGAGGCGGCGCTTCCGTTTTACAAGGAGGTCGTCCGCTTGCCGGCGCTTCGGGTGCGGGGCTTTATGACGATCGGCGCCCATACCAACGATGAGGCGGCGGTGCGCGAAAGCTTTCGCCGCCTGCGGGAGATCCGCGACCGGGCGCTGGCCTTAGGCCTCGGGGAGACGCCGCCGGTTGAGCTTTCGATGGGGATGTCGGGGGATCTGGAGCTGGCGGTGGAAGAAGGGGCGACGATCGTCCGCGTCGGGTCGGCGATCTTCGGTCCGCGGCCGCCCGCCGGCTGAGCAAGGCCGGAGCCGTCATGGCCGGGCGAGAAGGCCCGGCCGCGAAAGGGGGCGTGCGGGACGGCGATCGAAGCGCTTCTTCGCGCGATCGATGCGGCGCTGGCCGAAGTCGCCGAAGCGGGGGAAAAGGCGCCCCGGCTGAAGCTGCCGCCGCTTCGCCCGGCCCGCTTTCTTCGCCGGGAAAATCGCTTCGTGGTGATCGCTGAGGACGAGGCCAGCGGCGTCCTCTTCCGCGCCCATCTCGGCGATCCGGGGCGGCTCGAGACGGTCCTCGTGCCGGGCGGTCGGGTCTGGGTGGCGGTGCGGCATCCGTCGGTCGCCGGCGGGTCGCCGGCAAGGGAGGAGAGGCGGGCGGGATCGTCGGGGGAGGAGGCGCCCGGGAAAGAAGCGGGCTTTCCGGCCCCATCGGGCGCGTCGGCACCCGGGCGGTCGGTGGGGCCGCGGACGACGCACCGGGCGGTGCTCGCCGAACCGGAGCCGGGGCGGTTCGTCGCCGTCGTGCCGACGCTGGCGGAGCGGGTGATCGAGGCGGTGCTTCGTTCGGCGATCCTGTCCGTACCCGGGGCCGTGCTCCGGCGACAGGCGCGGTGGAAGCGGCATCGCTTTGATTTTCGTCTGGACGCGCCGGAGGCGCCGCCGCTTTGGATCGAAGTGAAGGCGGTGACGCTTCGGGACGGGGCCCTCGGCCGATTTCCCGATGCCGTGACGGAGCGGGGGCGGCGCCACTTGGCGGCGCTTCAGGAGCGGGCGGCGTCCGGCGAGGCGGGGGTTTTATGGTTTGTCGCCCTGCGGGGCGATGTCGCCGGCGTGGCGCCGGCGGAGGCGATCGATCCGGCCTTTGCCGCGGAGCTCAGGGCGGCGGCTCGTTCGGGCGTCTTCATCCGGGCAATCGGCACCCGGCCGTCGCCGGAGGCGGTCGCCCTCGCCGGAGCGCTGCCGGTTTTGCTCGAGGGATGAGCCGGCGTCTTTCGGCGATGGGGCAGCGCCGCTCTCACCGGCTTCTGAAAAGGCGGTCCGAAGGAGGGGATGGACGGTGGCTTCGGATTCCCGGCGGCGGGCGGCGGTCCTCGGCGTCGGCATCGGGCTTCTCGCCGGTTACTTCGGTGGACTCGTGGGGCTGGGCGGCGGGGTGATCATGATCCCGCTCATGGTGGCGCTTTTGAAATTGACGCAGCATCAGGCCCACGGGACGAGCCTGGTGGCGCTCGTGTTCACCGGCCTTTCGGGGGCCCTGGCCTATGCGCTGGGGGGATCGGTGGATGTCGTCGCCTCGCTCCTTCTTGCGGCGACGGCGATGTTCACCGCCCGCTTCGGCGCCCGGTATGCCCACGCGCTTCCGGAATGGAAGCTCAAGCGGGCCTTTGGGGCGTTTTTGCTTTTCGTCTCCGTCCTTCTGGTGTCGAAGCCGTACCTCCCCCACGTCGCGACCCGGCTTCCGGCGGCGGGGGAGGCGGCGCTTCTTCTTTTGACCGGCCTTTTCACCGGCTTTCTGTCCGGGATGATGGGCGTCGGCGGTGGGTCGATCATGGTGCCGGCGATGGTCTTCCTCGGCGGTTTTTCTCAGGTCACGGCCCAGGGGGTGTCGCTCCTGGCGATGGTGCCTTCCGGCGCCGTCGGCGCCTATACCCACGGGCGGCTGGGCAACGTCCGCCCCGACGTCCTCGTCGGCCTCGTTCCCGGGATACTCATCGGGTCTTTTGCCGGGGGGCTGACGGCTCACGAACTCACGGAGCAGGCGCTGCGCCTCATTTTTGCCGTCGTTCAGGTGTGGATGGGGATCCGCTATCTCCGGACGCCGCGACCGGCAGTGTCCGGGCCAAGCGGCTGAGTCGGGAAAAGGGCGGCGATTCGGGGAGGGGACGGGCGCCTGACGAGGGGCCGGTCCCCAGGCGGCGGTGCCCGCCGTCGAAGGCGCTATGCCGCGGGCAAACAAAAACGAAGCCGATGAAAACCCCGCCGAAACGGCGGGGTTTTTTTGTGGCCCCGATACGCATTTTTTGCGGCCCCGACACGCGGAGGCGAACGGCGGCGGATGGGGGGTCGGCGGAAAAGGCGGGGAGGCGGACGGCGACGGACGGACTAGGAACCGAAAAAATGACGCAGACTTTCAGGCAGGATCTTCTGCCAGGCGCCCCAGGTGTGCGCTCCGGGCCGTTCGACGTAACGGACGTCGACCCCGTTCGCTTCCAGGAGCCGGCGGCCTTCCCGGTTCATGGCCAGAATGTCCAGGGTGCCGAGGCGCGTCTGGACCGCCGTCTCTTCCGTTCCGACGTACTGGAAAACCCGGAGGTGGCGGATGGCCTCGGTCTTTGTCGCCTGAAGGCGCCTGAGGAGCGCCGGGACGAAGGCCGTGGAGAGGCTGATGACGCCCTGAAAAAGATCCGGTCGATCCAGGGCGAGGTCGAAGGAGACGGTTCCGCCGAGGGAATCGCCGGCGGCGATCCGCCGGAGGCCGGAAGGCGGCACCGGATAGCGCGCCTCGGCCGCCGGGAGGAGTTCTTCGAAGAAAAAGCAGCGGTAGGCGGCGTTTCGCCGTCCTTCCGGGTGGTATTCGTCCAGGCGCGTGGCGAGGTTGACTTCGATGCCGACGAGGCGGAACGGGCGAAGGACGCCTTCGGCGATGAGCGCATGGGCGAGGGTCGCCGCCCGTCCGTACTGGAAAACGTGCTGCCCGTCCTGGGCGTAGACGGCCGGAAGCGCCCGGCGCGCTTCGGCGTCGGCATCGCCCGGCGGGAGAAAGACCCGGACGGTGACAGGGCGGCCGAGGCAGGCGGAAGGGACGTCGAAGGAGACGACTTTGCGCCGGTAGGCATCCTCCGGAAATCGGCCGTTCATGAGCCCGTTCCCTCCTCGGTTGAGACGCGGTCCTTTGGGATCGAACGGCGGTTTTTGTGCGGTCGGATGGCTCTTTGCGGGCACCTCGCCGTACGGCCGTTTTCCGTCGTCCGGCCTTGGCGCAGGGAAGCGCCTCGTCCACATCATAGACCGGAAAACGCCGGTCCAATCGTCTCGCCCGCGGGATCATCGGGGAACGGTGATGAGAAAGGAGGAGCGCGGATGACCACCAGAACGCGAGAGCGATCCGGAGCGAAGGGGGGCCTTGCGCCGGAAGAGGGGTGGGTGCCCCTGCCGGACGCGGAGGCGATCCGGCCGTTTCGCCTCCTCGAGCCGGACGGCCGGCCGGTCGACGAAGCCCGGCTGCCGGACCTTTCCGACGAGGCGCTCAGGACCCTCATGGATCGGATGGTGTTTACCCGCGTCTGGGACCAGCGGGCGGTGAGCTTAAGCCGCCAGGGGCGCCTCGGCTTTTACGCGCCGGTCGCCGGGCAGGAGGCGACGATGATCGGCTCGGCTTTTGCCCTCGGGCCGGAAGATTGGCTTTTGCCGACCTACCGGGATCTTCCGGTCCTCGTCTGGCGGGGATATCCGCTTTTTCGGGCTTTCCTGTATTCCCGAGGGCACATGCACGGTTTTGCTGTGCCGGACGATCTGAACGCTTTCGGGCCGCAGATCATCATCGGCGCTCAGATCGTGCAGGCGGCCGGCGTGGCCCTGGGGCTTAAGCTCCGAGGGAAAAAAGCGGCGGCGCTCACCTTCATCGGCGACGGCGGCACGTCGCAGGGGGATTTTTACGAAGGGCTGAACGTCGCCGGCGCTTTCGGCGTGCCGGCGGTATTCGTGATCCAGAATAACCGGTACGCCATCTCCGTTCCGGTGGAAAAGCAGACCCGCGCCCGGACGCTGGCCCAAAAAGGGGTGGCCGCCGGCATTCCCGGCCGCCTGGTCGACGGAATGGACGTTCTGGCGGTGGTCGAAGCGGTGCGGTCGGCGCTGGACCACGCCCGGGAGGGGAAGGGTCCGATCCTGATCGAAGCGCTGACCTATCGTTACGGTCCCCATACGATGTCCGGCGACGATCCGACGCGCTATCGGCAGGCGGAGGAGCTCGGCGAATGGGAACGGCTCGACCCGCTGCTCAGGTTTCGGCAGTTTCTGCGTGAGCGGGGACTCTGGAGCGAAGCGGACGAGAGGCGGGCCATCGCCGAGGCCAAGGAAGCGGTCGCCGCCGCGCTCAAGGAAGCGGAGGCGTATCCGAAGATGACGGTGGCGGACCTCGTTCGCTCGGTGTTCAGGCGTTCGGAGCCAGAGGCGGACCGCAGGCCTTTGGGAGACAGCGCCGATCCGGGGAGCGGTTCCGGGGAGCGGCGACGGGCGGACGACCGGAAGGAAAGGTGAGGATCATGCCGGAGATGACGATGATCCAGGCCATTCGCGACGCCCTCCGGCTGGAGCTCGAGCGAGATCCCAACGTGCTCGTCTTCGGCGAGGACGTCGGGGGATACGGGGGGGTGTTTCGCGTCACCGAAGGGCTGCAGGCGCAGTTCGGCGAGACGCGGGTGTTCGACACGCCGCTGGCGGAGTCGGCCATCGGAGGGTTGGCCGTGGGGCTGGCGGCGACGGGCTTCCGTCCCGTGGCAGAAGTGCAGTTTTTTGGATTTGTCCTCAAGATGTTCGACGAGGTGAACCATATCGCGCGAATGAATTTCCGTTATCGGGGGCGACACCCGGCCCCGATCGTCATCCGGGCGCCGTTCGGCGGGGGCGTCCGGGCGGCGGAGCACCACTCGGACAGCCTGGAAGGGCTTTTGCTCGCAACGCCGGGGCTCAAGGTGGTCATCCCTTCCAACCCGTACGACGCCAAGGGGCTTCTCATCAGCGCCATCCGGGACGACGATCCGGTCATCTTTCTGGAGCACATGAAGCTTTACCGTTCGTTCCGGGCGGAAGTGCCGGCAGGAGCGTACACCGTGCCGCTGGGAAAAGCCCGTCTCGTCCGGGAAGGCGAGGACGTCACCGTCATCGCCTACGGTGCGATGGTGCAGGCGGCGGAAAAGGCGGCGGCGATCGTCGCCGAGGAGGACGGCCTGTCGGTGGAGATTCTGGATCTCCGCACCGTCTGGCCGCTCGACCGGGAGGCGATCCTCGCCTCCGTGGCCAAGACGAATCGCGCCGTCGTCGTGCAGGAGGCGCAGGCGCAGGCCGGGGCGGCGGCGGAGATCATCGCCCAGATCATGGAGCACGGCGTCTACTTCCTGGAAGCGCCGGTGCGGCGCGTGGCGGCGCCGAACACGCCGTATCCCCTGGCCCAGCATGAAGACGACTGGCTGCCGTCACCGGAGGCGATCGCCGCGGCCATCCGGGAAGTCGCCGAGGCGTAGGGCGCAAAGGACGTCGTTCGAAAGCGAGGTGCGAGCGTGGCAGTCATCACCGTCAAACTGCCGGATATCGGCGAAGGCATCCACGAAGGGGAGATCGTCCAATGGCTCGTCCGGCCCGGTGACGTCGTGGAAGAGGATGCGCCGCTGGTCGAGGTGCAGACGGACAAAGCGGTAACGGAAATCCCGAGCCCCGTCGCCGGGACGGTGCAGGCGCTTTTGGCGGACGAAGGGGCGATCGTCGCCGTCGGCACGCCGCTCGTCCGAATCGCGGTGCCGGGCGCGGGCGAGCCCGAAGAGCGGAGCGCCGATGAAGGCGGGGCCGAAGTCCGGGAAACGATCGCGCCGGAGGAGGCCGCCCCGGCGCCGGAACGGGGGCCGGCGGGCGGGGCCGGCCGGCCTGAAGCCGGGCGGGCGAAGGAGGCGCCGGATGACGGAGCGGCCGCGGCGCCGCCGTCGCCGGGCGCCGCGGCGACGGTCCGGGCGATGCCGAGCGTCCGGCGGCTCGCCCGAGAGCGGGGCGTCGATCTCCGGACGCTGAAGGGTTCCGGCCCCGGCGGCCGGATCACCCGGGAGGACGTCCTTCGGGCCGCAAAAGCACAAGACCGGGCGGTGGAACAAACAAGCGCCGAAAAAGCGCCGGAGCGGGAAGCGGCGCCGGAGCCGGCGGCGGCTGCTTCGGCGGCGGTCGCGCCGCGGGAAGCGCCGGCATGGGTCGACGAAACGGCGCCCGGGGCGCCCGATACGGCTTTGACCGCCGGGGAAGAACGGGTACCCCTTCGCGGCGTGCGCCGGGTGATCGCCGAGGCGATGGTGCGGGCCAAGCGTTCGGCACCGCACGTGACGCTTTTGGACGAGGCCGAGGTCGGGGCGCTGGTGTCCCTCCGGCGGGCGCTTTTGCCGGAGGCCGAGGCCCGGGGAATCAAGCTCACCTACCTCCCCTTCATCGTCAAAGCGGTCGTCGCCGCCTTGAAAGCCTACCCGGAGGTCAACGCCTATCTGGACGAAGCGCGGCAAGAGATCGTGAAAAAGCGCGTCTACCACATCGGCATCGCCGTCGACGCTCCGCAGGGCCTCGTCGTGCCCGTTGTCTTCGACGCCGATCGGAAAAACGGCTGGGAGATTGCCCGGGAAATTCAGAACCTCGCTTCCCGCGCCCGGGAGGGGCGGCTCAAACCGCAGGAACTTCGCGGGAGCACGTTTTCCATCAGCAACCTCGGCGCCGTCGGCGGCGGTCATTTCACGCCGATCCTCAATCCGCCGGAGGCGGCGATCCTCGGCCTCGGCCGCGTCGCCGAAAAGCCGGTCGTCCGAAACGGCCTCGTGCAGGTCGGCCAGATGCTCGACCTGTCATTGAGCTTTGACCACCGGGTGCTGGACGGGGCGACGGCCCAGCGCTTTTTGAATCACGTGAAGCGCCTGCTGGAAAATCCCCAGGTGCTTTTCATGGAGGGATGAGCATGGTCGTCGGCGAAACGACGATCGACGCCGACGTCGTCGTCATCGGCGGCGGGCCCGGCGGGTACGTCGCCGCCATCCGCGCCGCCCGGCTCGGCCGGAAGGTGACGCTCATCGAACGGGAGGCGCTGGGCGGCGTGTGTCTCAACGTCGGCTGCATTCCTTCCAAAGCCCTCATCGCCGTCGCCCACGACGTCCGTCGCCTCCGGGAAGGCGCCGCTTTCGGCCTCGCCGCCCGGGAGCTTTCCCTCGATTTTCCGCGGCTCATGGCCTGGAAAGCGGACGTCGTTCGGACGCTTACCGGCGGCGTGGAAAGGCTCCTCCGAGGAAACGGGGTGGAGATCGTCCGCGGCGAAGCCTTTTTTCGCGGACCGCGGGAAATTCGCGTCATCGAGGCGGGCGGGGAGGCGATCAACTACCGCTTTCGGGCGGCGATCGTCGCCACCGGTTCCCGGCCGATCGAGCTTCCGGGCTTTCCGTTCGGGGGGCTTGCCGGGCGGATCCTCTCCTCCACGGAAGCCCTCTCCTTGCCGGCGCTTCCCGAGCGCCTCGTCGTCATCGGCGGCGGGTACATCGGCATCGAGCTCGGACAGGCCTATGCCCGGATCGGCAGCCGGGTGACGATCGTCGAAGGGGCGGAGCGCATTCTTCCCGCCTTTGAGGCAGACCTCGTCCGGCCGGTGAAACGCCGCCTTCAGGCCGACGGGGTCACCGTTCTGGAAGGTGCCCGGGCCCTGGGGGCCGAAGCAGGGCCGGATGGGGTGCACGTGCGGGTGGAGACCGCCGAGGGCGAACGGACGCTCACGGCAGACTACGTCCTCGTCACCGTCGGGCGGCGGCCGAACACCGACGACCTGGGCCTGGACGCCGCCGGCGTCCGGGTGGACGGCCGGGGGTTCGTCGCCGTCGATCGGCGGATGGCGACGAGCGCGGACGGAATCTTCGCCATCGGCGACGTCGTTCCGGGCCCGGCGCTGGCGCACAAGGCGTCGGCGGAAGGAAAAGTCGCGGCGGAAGCAATCGCCGGAGTGGCCGGGGCGGAGGCCGATTTCCGGGCCGTGCCGACGGTCGTCTACAGCGATCCGGAGGTGGCGACGGTCGGCATGACGGCGGCGGAGGCCGAAGCGGCCGGTCACCGGGTGAAGGGGGGAACCTTTCCCCTGGCGGCGAGCGGTCGGGCGCTCACGCTGGGGGAGAAGGAAGGATTCATCCGCCTCGTCGGCGATGCCGAGACGGGGGCGCTCCTCGGCGCCCAAGCCGTCGGCCCCGGGGCCTCGGAGGTGATCGCCGAGCTGGCGCTGGCGGTGGAGATGGGGGCCCAGGTCGAGGATCTCGCCCTCACCGTCCACGCGCATCCGACGCTTTCGGAAGCGGTGATGGAGGCGGCGGAGGTCTTTCTTGGAAAGCCGGTGCACGTGCTGAGAGGCTGACGGCGAGACGGCGGCCGAAAAGCGGAAGCTGTGGTATGTTTCGATCGAAGAAAAGCGGACGTGGGTTCGGGGCGGCCTCGTCTGGATCGTCGCCCGAAAAGAGGGGCGAAGCGCAGAGAGAAGCGTTCGCCGGGGCGGGTCCATCCGGCGGCGGTCGTTTTAAAGGCGGGCGCCTCTTCCGTCAGCGGAGCTTACGCCTCTTACGCCGGGCATCTTCTGGCGGTGGGGGCCGCTCGCGGACGTTCGATCGCCTTCGCCGGTCGTCGGGCGAGCCCGCTGGATGAAGGGCGGAAAAGCGAAAAAGGTGCAAAAAGCTCCGGACGTGCGGTCCGCCGGAAGGAACGCCTCCGGTCGACCGCCGCCGGAGCTTTTTGAATCAGTCTTCTTTCACGCACAGCTCCCGCCGGGCCATGAGGCCAAGGGTCCGGCGGCTGAAGTCGACGAGGAGAATGAGGAGCGCGATCATCTGCACGTAGGCGAGATACCGGTACGCTTCAACGCCCGTCTCGTGGTACATGAGGACGGTCGCGATGGTGATCGCCGCCGACGGGAAAGTGTACGCCCACCACGACAGGAAAAACGGCACGCGGTAGAACATCGGGAAAAGGACGACGAGAAGAAGGCCGATGAAGAAGGCAAAGCCGTACAGGACCCGGGCGAAGCCGTCGAACTGGCCGGTGAGTTTGACGTAACTGACGAGACCGACCGCCGGCGGCGCCATCAAAATGAAGAACGTCGGCAGGAGCTTCAAGGGGATCGGGTTGTGGAAATAAATCCGGTAGAAGAACATCGGAATGTAGACGACGCTCATGACGATGCCGATGCTGAAGAAAAACCAGTTGACGTCCGGCGGCGCGACGGCGACGCCGGCGATCGGCGCGATGAGGTTGCCGACGATCGGTATGAACCATGCCGGGTTGTAGTGGACGATCTCAAACCGCGACTGGACGATGAGCTTGCGGAGCACGGCGAGGGTGATGAGGAGGTGAAGCGGCGCGCCGATCCACCAGAGGACGGCGGCAACCGAAGGCGCCACGTCGAGGTAAGCGGCGGCGAGGAGCATAAAGCTGATCGAGACGGCGCCGAAAAAGTTCATCCGGACGGGGTGATCGAAGTCTCGCCGGACTTCTTCCGGGTAGGCGAATACGCGATAGAGAAGGAGAAATATCTGCACTATGAAAAGAAGGGAAGTCAGCGTGAGTAAAAGGAGCGAGAACGCCGGCGGAAGTCCGAGCAGCGGCTCAATCCGCATCGCCGCGATCGTCGTTCCGGAAAACCCCATCGCGCTGGCGAACAGGACAATCGGAAAATATTGGAGACCGCGCGGCCGATCGGTCGCCTTCGCCGGCGCGGTGTGGGTGTCGGGCGTGGCCATCGGCAGACCGCTCCTTTCGCCTCGTTTTCAATCAGAAACAGTCCGATTTTCGTCTTTTCATTCTAGGCGGCCGGTCCGGATCTTGTCAACGGACAAACGGTGAACGCCGATTTGTGAAAGGAATCGCGAAAAAGTTTGAAGGGTTTCCCCCGTGGATTTGTGGCAAACGGCTGGATCAGATCGGATGGCAAGGAACTCCGGAGTTCCGGAGGGACGGCGTCTCAGAATCCCGGATGATAGCGTCCGCCGTTTCGACGGCCGGCGTTGACCGGCTTCCCCGGCTCAGGCCGGATTTCGGCCCCTCGGAACGACGGCCGGGAGGTGTCCGGGACGCCGGCCGTGCTGTTCCTTCTGCATAAGGCGGCGACCCGGCCTGCCTTTGCCGGCCCATCGTGGGCCAGTCTTTTTCTTTTGCGAATCGATGCATTATAATCCTGGTACATCCGTTTGGCCGCCGGCGGAAAGAGGCGCGCGATGGGGAGGAGTTCGATGGAAGAGGCGCCATTTCGATTCGACGGGCGCACGGCGGTCATCACCGGGGCCGCCGGCGCCATCGGCCGGGCGACGGCGGTCGTGTTCGCCCGACAGGGCGCCCGCGTTGTGCTGATCGACCGGAACGAAGCGGGCCTTCTCCGGACGCTTTCGCAGGTCGAAGCGGTCGGCGGGTTGGGGCGGGCGGTGGTGGGCGATCTTCGCGATCCGGAAGCGATCGACCGGGTGGCGACCGAAGTCCGGGCCGCCGTTTTGGCGATCGACGTGCTCGCGCACGTCGCCGGGATCGGCTGGACCGGTCGCCTCGGAGAGCGGCCGCTTGCGGCCTGGGATGAGGTGCTCGCGGTGAATCTTAGAGCTCCGTACCGGCTGACGGAAGCGCTGCTTCCGGCGTTTAGCGACGGATCGGCGGTCGTCATGGTCGCCTCGACGCGGGCCCTCATGAGCGAACCGCATACGGAACCGTACAGCGCCGCCAAAGGGGGCCTCGTCGCCCTGACACACGCCCTCGCGATCACCCTTGGTCCGCGGATCCGGGTGAACGCCGTCTCGCCGGGGTGGATCGATCCGGCGGACTGGGCGGACGATCCGGATCCGGCGGCGCGGCCGTCGCCGGAAGACCACGCGTGGCATCCCGTCGGCCGGGTAGGCCGGCCGGAAGACGTGGCGTATGCGATCTTGTTTCTCGCCTCGCGGGAGGCGGGTTTCATCACCGGCGCTCACCTCATCGTTGACGGCGGGATGACGAGAAAAATGGTGTATTTGTGATCACGGATCGAGGCGCGGCCGGCGCCGCGGCGCGTCGGGGTCTTCTTCTTCGCCGTCGTCGATGTTCACCATGTGCATCGCCGTTTTGGTCAGCCGGAGAAAGGCGAGTTCCGTCGTGGCCGGGTCGATGCCCGCCTCGGCGAAGGCTTCCCGCATGAGTTCAAGCCAGCGGCGGGCCCGCCGCGGGCTGATCGGAAAACGGAGATGCCGCGCCCGAAGCATCGGGGCGCCGAACTCGGCCGAGTAGAGGGCCGGTCCGCCGAAAAATTGCGTGAGAAAGAGAAACTGCTTGCGGGCGGTTTCCGTGAGGTCTTCGGGGAAGATCGGCTTGAGGATCGGGTCTTCGGCCACCCGGCGGTAGAAGGCCTCGACGATCCGTCGGATCCCCGTTTCGCCTCCGAGCGCGTGGTACAGTTCGGCCGACATCGACATCCCTCCGCCGTTTGCGTTCTCTTTCTCTTCCGTTTTTCTTCCGGTTATGGCCTTCTTCTCCTCGGTGTTCGATGATTGCTCCCGGGCGTTTGTTTCTTTCGTCCCTTCATTCATTGTAGCCGCTTTGGGGTGCGAAGTCATGGAGGCCGGACGTCGTCGGCGAGGCCCTGGGGAGGGAAAGCGGATGGGGCGAAACCGGTTGGCTGAAGAGCGATCGCCGTATCTTTTGCTGCACGCCGAAGATCCGGTCGACTGGCGACCGTGGGGCGATGCGGCGCTGGAGGAGGCCCGGCAGGCCGGAAAGCCGATCTTTCTTTCGATCGGCTATTCGACGTGTCACTGGTGCCATGTGATGCATCGGGAGTCGTTCCTGGATGCCGACGTCGCCCGGTGGCTGAACGAGCATTTCATCCCGATCAAAGTCGATCGCGAGGAACATCCGGACGTCGATGAGTTCTATATGACCGCCGTGCAGGCGATGACGGGGGAGGGCGGCTGGCCGCTTACGGTCTTTCTCACGCCGGAGGGCCTCCCCTTTTACGGCGGGACGTATTTTCCGAAGACGCGCCGCTTCGGCCGCATCGGGCTTTTGGAGCTTTTGCCGCGGATCGTGGAGCTCTGGCGGACGCGGCCGGAGGACGTCCGCCGGGTGGCGGAAAATGCTCGTCGCGGCCTCCGGTCGCTGTTTGCCTTTGAGGCGCGGCCCCTCGAGGAGGGTCTGGTCGACGAAGCGTACCGGGCGCTCCGGCGGGAGTACGACCCGGTGCACGGGGGCTTCGGCACGGCGCCGAAGTTTCCGCTGGCGCACCGGCTCCTTTTTCTCTTGCGCTACGGCGCAGAGAAAAAGGAGCCCGAGGCGACGGTGATGGCGGCGGAGACCCTTCGGAAGATGGCCGCCGGGGCGATCCGGGACCATCTCGGCGGCGGCTGGATGCGCTACGCGACGGACCGCGCCTGGCGGGTGCCGCATTTTGAAAAAATGCTCTACGATCAGGCGCTCCTCCTCTACGCCCTCGCCGAGGCCGCGGCCGCGACGGGGGAGGCGACGTTTCGGCATCTCGCCGAGGAGACGGTCGCGTACGTCTTCGAGCGGCTCGGGGCGCCGGAGGGGGCGTTTTGCACGGCGGAAGATGCCGACGTCGATGGCGTCGAAGGGGCGTACTATCTCTTTACGCCGGAGGAGGTGCGCGCGGTGCTCGGAGAGGAGGACGGCGCCCTTTTTTCCGCGGCGTACGACATCGGATCGCCGGGGCCGATCGAAGGGAAAAGCGCGCCGAACCTGATGCGCTTTGAGCCGAAGGCCCTTCAGGATCGATTCGGCCTGTCGGAAGCGGCGCTTTTTCAGCGCCTTGAGACGGCCCGCAAGCGCCTTCGGGCGTACCGGGAGGCGCGGCACCGGCTGTTTGTCGATCGGAAAATTTTGTCCGGACCGAACGGCCTCATGATCGCCGCCCTCGCCCGGGCCGGCGAGCTTCTTGGACGCCCGACGTGGGTGGCGCGGGCCGAGGCGGCGTACCGGTTCGTCCGCGAGTGGCTCACGGGCGATGACGGAACGCTGTACGTGCGTTATATCGACGGAGAGCGAAAAAATATCGCGACGCTCGACGACGTCGCGGCGCTGGCGTGGGGAGCGCTGGAACTCTTTTTTGCCGCTCAAGCGCCGGCTTACCTCGAGGAAGCGCGGCGCTGGGTCGCTTACGCCGACGCCCGGTTTCGGGCGCCGGAAGGGGGGTACCGCCACACCGCCGCCGCCGGCCCCGGCGGCGTTTCGGTGCGGAAGGCGGCCGACGGCGCGATTCCGTCGGGAAACGCCCTCCTCGCCTTCGTCCGTGCCCATCTTGTGCGGCTTTTGGGCCGGCCGGAGGATGCCGAGGCGCTGGAGGCGTTGTTTACGGCCTTCGGCGGGCGGGCTTTTGCGCGGCCGGCGGAACATGCCTTCTTGCTCGCGGCCCGGCTCGTCGTCGAAGGATCGGGGGCGGAAGTCGTCATCGTCGGCGAGCGGGAGCATCCGGCGACGGCGGCGCTCGTTCGGGCGACGCGGGAGGGGTACCGGCCCCACACCTTCGTCCTCGTCCGGCCGCCGGCGGGCCCGGAGGCCGAGGCGTGGGACCGGGCGCTTCCGGATACGGCGGCCATGCGGCTGGTCGGCGGCCGGCCGGCGGCGTACGTCTGCCGGAGGATGGTCTGCCGGGCGCCGGTGACGGACCCGGACGCCCTCCGCGCGGCCCTGGCCGAGGCGACTTAGAGGACGCCCTTCAGCATGCCGCCTGGTCGAACGGGAACGATTCCGTGATTTCGCTGCCGGAGCCGAACTCGGCCAGCACAGACGGCCGATGCCGGTGACGAAGGGGCAGGAAGAATAGCCGTTGTAACGGGCGGTGGGCGGTTCGCCCCGGAATGAAGGACGTTTTCCACGAGAACCGGCGCTTGTTTGCGGATGGCGGCGCCGGTTTTGGACGACGGCCCGTCGGTGACGTCGCCGAGGGCGAAGACGTTTGGGGAGCGGGGATGCTGCAGGGTGTGCTTGACGACGTCGACCCAGCCGGCGGCGCTGGCGAGAGGGCTTTCCCGCACGACGGCCGGGGCCGTCATCGGCGGGACGATGTGGAGGAAGTCAAAACGCATGCCACCGTTTCTCCGCTTTCGAGGTTGCGGAACGTCGCCTCCCGCTTGATGGGGTCGACCGCTTTTTGATGTTCCCGACGCAATCATCGCGAATCACAATCATCGCGAATAAAGGTAAAACCGACCGTTTTAACCGGCCGGTTTTGGACTGGCAGGCGAAACGCCCGTCGCACAGCCGTTGCGCCTTGTTTGCCGTTCCGTCTTCAAAAAGGCATCGATGCGTTCAAGGCCGTCACGCGTTCAAGGCCGTCACGCGTTCAAGGCCGTCACGCGTTCATGGCCGTCACGCGTTCAAAAGGCGTCGATCCGATCGAAGTCGTTCCGCGTTGAGCGGGGCGTCGACGCGGCCGAGGGCCTGCTTGAGCTCGGCGTAGCCGCCG
>NZ_JXBB01000020.1 GCF_001653195.1 Hydrogenibacillus schlegelii | reverse complement strand
TGAGCCATCCGGTATCCCTCCTGGTGAAGTGGTTTCTTCTCCGTCTCACATTCTACCAAAGAGGGCCGGATGGCTCATTTTATGTTACCTGGACCATCCGTTTTTACACATGATACCGGACACGACTTCGAGCGGGACGGAGATATAAACCCGTTTTGCCGGTTTGTTTTCTGGTCCCTCGGTGACATCGGCCACCTCCAAGTCGGTGCGGAAGATGACCGTCTGTGGACTTCCGCCGTCGACTTTCCGGGAAATCAACAGATCCGCCCGATCGAACGGTTTCAAGTAAGGATCGATGTAGACTTTCTCACTGGCATCCACCGGCACGAGGCGCAGACGGGCATTGTCCAGAAATGAAGCCGGCTTCAACATGCTTTTGGAAATCCATTCTCCTTTGCGCAACGGAATGAGCGACGTATTTCCCTCAAGTTCCGACAGATCGGTCACGTGTTCTTCCCGCACATATCGCTTCGGAATGCTGATCGTCATCACCATCGTTTTCGTGATCGGCTCTCGGGCCGCAATGTCGGTGGCCGCGACGTAAATCGGAACCAGGCCCCCAAGCTGTTCCGTCACATCCTGCATCTGCTGATAAACGCGCAGCGCCGCAAAACCCGCAAGCACCAGAGATAAAAGCAGCAGGATTCGTGCCCGGCGCTCGCTCGGGAGCATCCTTGTTTCACCTTTCCTCATCCGTTTTGCGTTTTTTCGGCTCCTGACTTGTCCATTTCTAAAGTTGATTTTAAGGGCAAAAAAATGGCTGTCAATGGGTCATTTAGCCTACTCTATAAATTTAATAAATCCTTAATAAAGGATTAACAATCCCTTAATAATCACCGAGTAAAACGCTTACAATCGCCGATTTCGAGCGCTCGATCCATCAATCATCCATAAGTCAATCCTCCATTAGTCATAGGAAAAAAGATAGTCATAGGAAAAAAGACCCACCAGGAGCGCAAATAAAATACGACGACGGAGCCCTTCACCGGATGTTTTCCGGTTCAAAGCTCCGTCTGACTGTGCGATGAACGAACACGTCAATTATAGACCAGCCGTCTGTATATCATTACGGATCAGAGCCTCGTTCCGTTCGCTCCTCAAAAGTGGCCGAGGTCATCGATGAGACCGGCCGAGACCGCATCGTCGAGCGCCATCACCGCCCGCACGAAATGCCACGTCACATCCTGGATCAGAGGTCACCAGAGGCTTCCTCTACCTGGGACTTTAACGGAGCACGCCGCGGGCTTTGAGTTTAAAGAGCTGATAGATCATGGGCTTGAGAATGATCGAAGTCTTCCCCGATCGAGGCGGGCCGATGATGAGCATGTGCATGAAGAGATCTTTGCCGCTCCAGAGAAGACGGATGGTGATCATCTCCTTTGCAAAAGGGGCCGCGGGTTCTGCCTGGGTCCAGAAACGGGGACCCTGCGAACCATGGCCGAAGGAGGCTTGGAAGAGAAGCGCGGATCGCTGAAAATGCGGTGTCCGGCCAAGGCCTGCGGCCTCTCCTGTGCCGGAGTGACCCGGTGCCCCGTGGCGAGGGGATGGCGCATTCGGATGGACGTCGATCGGCGTTTTTTTTCGCGATTGCACGCGGGAGCGCGAGATGGGCGCGAGGGTACCGCAAGCGTACGGCGGTGGAGCGCATGTTTTCCCGTTCCTCCCGGCTCTGGCAAAGCGGCGCAGGCCGGTCACATCGCCGAGGACGGCGACGGTGATGCCTTCTTTGAGATCGAGTTTGGCCAGCGCTTTCGTCAGGCGTGCTCCATGGGCCGGATCCGGCGATCGAGCTTCTCAAGGACCCGGGCTTTGGCCGCCTGAAGCCGGCGCCGGCGCCGCGATCCTTCCTTACGACGCGCGGAGTTCCGCGAACGACAAGCAGAGTTTCAGAACGACGGGCAGTTTTCTTCGGACAACGACCACCTCAGATGACCCCCTGCGCCGCCATCGCCTTGGCGACCCGGAGGAAGCCGGCGATGTTCGCGCCGGCGACGAGGTCGCCCGGGACACCGTACTGGCCGGCGGTCGCGAGCGCCGTCCGGAAAATGGAGTGCATGATGTGCTTTAAGTTTTCTTCGACTTCTTGGAACGTCCACGAAAGGCGCATGCTGTTTTGCGCCATCTCCAGCGCCGAGACGGCGACGCCGCCGGCGTTGGCCGCCTTCCCGGGCGCGAAGAGGACGTCCGCCTCTTTGAGGCGCCGGATGGCCTCAAGGGTCGTCGGCATGTTGGCGCACTCGCCGACGGCGACGACGCCTCCGGCGATGAGGGCCTCGGCGCCGGAGAGGTCGAGCTCGTTTTGCGTCGCGCTCGGCAGGGCGATATCGCACGGCACGGTCCAGATCTCGGCGCTCCGGGGGACGTAGCGGGCGTTCGGCCGCGCCTCGGCGTACTCCCGAACGCGGCCGCGGCGGATTTCTTTGATCTTTTTCATGAGCGCCACGTCGATGCCGTCGGGGTCGACGACGTAGCCGTCGGAGTCGCTCATCGCCACGACCGTCGCTCCGAGCTGGGTCGCCTTTTCGGCGGCGTAGAGGGCGACGTTCCCGGATCCCGAGATGACGACCCGGCTCCCGGCAAACGACCGATTCCGCGTCCGGAGCATCTCCTCGACAAAGTAGACGCAACCGTAGCCGGTCGCTTCCTTCCGGACGAGGCTCCCGCCGTAGCCCAAGCCCTTCCCGGTGAAGGCGCCGGCCTCAAAACCGCCCCGGATGCGCTTGTACTGGCCGAACAAAAAGCCGACCTCCCGTTCGCCGACGCCGATGTCCCCCGCCGGGACGTCGACGTCCGGTCCCATGTGGCGGTAGAACTCGGTCATAAAGCTCTGGGCGAAGCGCATCACTTCCATCTCCGACTTCCCCTTCGGGTCGAAGTCGGCGCCGCCCTTGCCGCCGCCGATGGCGAGGCCGGTGAGGGCGTTTTTGAAGATCTGCTCAAAGCCGAGAAATTTGATGATGCTCGCGTTCACCGTCGGATGAAAGCGGATACCGCCCTTGTACGGCCCGATGGCGCTGTTGTACTGCACGCGAAAGCCGCGGTTCACCTGCACCCGGCCGGCGTCGTCGACCCACGGCACGCGAAAGGTGATCATCCGCTCCGGTTCGACGAGCCGCTCAAGGATGCCGAGGCGCCGGTACTCCGGATGAGCGGCCAGGGCGGGAACGAGCGTCGGCAACAGCTCCGTCAGCGCCTGATGGAATTCCGGCTCGCCAGGCGAGCGCTCGATCGTCCGGGTGAGCACGTCCTCGACGTACCGCTCCGCCGCCGCCACATCGGCGGTCGTGACCAGTCCTTCCAGCATGACCTCCACTCCTTTTTTCGGCTTTCCGCCCTTGAGAGGTCTTTCTCTCTCCGAAGGGCCTCTCTTGTTCCGTGTCCCGTCTTCCGGCGCCGGCCTCTGTTCCGGCCGGCCCGGGCCGAAAGCGGTCCCGGCGCGGCCGGCGACTTTGTTCGCGTCGTTCCCATCGTATCAAAGACGACGCATCGAAACAAAAGAACCGCTCGATAAAATCAATCTTAAAGTGAGATGACGAGACCGGTCCGTTTCTGTTCTAATCCAGTTGAACTTCATTCGGATTTGTGATATAACAAAAGCAACACCGCAGAAAGCGGCGGGAAGGGGAGAGGGGCATGCGGAGCGCAAGTTTTGTCTATGACCCGGAGCTGGAGCTGGAACTTCCCGAGGCATCGCCGAACGAGTTTCGTCCGGAGACGGCCGACGCCGAGACGCTCCTTCGCCTCGAGCGGGCGGCCGGCCTCATTCCGGACCGGATCCGGGCTCTGGAGGCCCGGTACGAGACGCTGTACCGGTCGGCGCTGGAACAGGAAGGCGAGGCGTTTTATGCCGCCATGGACGAAGCCGTCGCCGTCGCCCGCCGGATCGCCGATCTGAACGTCTGGTACATGCGCCTCACCGGCCAGCCGATCACGCCGTACTACGGGTAAGCGAGGACGCCGACCCGAAAAGCGCAAAAGAATCAAGGTTCAAATTCCGCAATCGTCCATTCCCGCCTCGAAGCGGCACCTCCCGGGTGTCGCTTTTTGCCGTTCTTCCGCCTTCAGCGGGTTTTTTCCTGGCCGTTTCCGACGATGAGGACGTCGACGAAGCGGGTTCGCTCCATGATGCGGTTGGCCAGGGAACCGCGAAGGATCTCCTGCCAACGGCTCATCCCCGTCTGGCCGAGGACGACCTGGGTGATGGCGTTTTCCTTGATGAACTCGACGATGACGTCGATCACCGGCCGGCCGCCGGCAGCGCGGATGAAAAACTTTCCGCCGAGGATCTTCGCCAGCGCCTCGATTTCCCGGAGTTTTTTCCGCTCCGCCTCCGACAGCCGATCCGCCGGCTTCGTCGGGACGTGGAGGATAAAAAGCTCCGCCTTCATCCGCTGGGCGATCCGCCAGCCCCGGCGGATGAGCCGCTCGGCGTTGCCGCCGTCGCTCACGAGAACGAGGATTTTCGGGCTCGCGCCGGCGACTTCTTCCGCGCCGTCGTCCTCCCGGTATTCTTCGAGGCGTTCGTCGACGTCGTCGGCGAGCTCCCGGAGGGCGAGCTCGCGAAGGGCGATGAGGTTCGTCGGTCGGAAGAAATGCTCGAGCGCCTGGGGGATTTTTTCCGGTCGGTAGATCTTTCCCGCTTTGAGGCGCTCGAGGAGCTTTTCCGGCGGGAGGTCGACGAGCTGGACTTCGTTGGCCACGTCGAGGATCCAGTCCGGCACCCGCTCCCGGACCTTGACGCCGGTGAGGTCTTCGACGATGTCGTGCAGGCTTTCGAGGTGCTGGATGTTCATCGTCGACAGGACGCTGATGCCGGCGTCGAGGATCTCCAGCACGTCCTCATAGCGCTTTTTGTTTTTTGAGCCGGGGACGTTGGTGTGGGCCAGCTCGTCGACGATGACGAACTGGGGCCGGCGCTTGATCACGCCCTCGACGTCGAGTTCGTAAAAGGTTCGTCCCTTGTATTCGATCGGCTTCAGCGGAAGCACGGGAAGCGCGCCGATCTGCTCCGCCGTCGCCTTCCGGCCGTGGGTCTCGACGACGCCGACGACGATGTCGACCCCTTCGGCCAGCATGTCGTTCGCTTCCCGGAGCATCGTGTAGGTCTTGCCGACGCCGGGGGCGGCGCCGATGTAAAGCTTGAAGTACCCCCGCTTCGACCGCTCGATCTCTTTCAAAATCTGCTCCGGCGACTTCCGCCGCCGTTCCGCCGCTTCGGCCACCGCCGCCCCTCCTTCGCGCGTCCGGCCTTCGGACGTCTTCGGTTCTCTCATTATTGTACCGAAGGCGGCGCACGGCGGGAGCGGCCGTCCCGACGACCCGCGACGGGGACGGCCGTCCCGGCGACCCGTTCCACCGGTGGGGCCGCCGGGCTTACCGCCGCCCGGCGAGAAGCGCCCGCAGCGCTTCGTTCAGGACGTTCACGTTAACCCGCGGCTCGCCGAAGAGGCCGAGCTCCCGGGGAAGCGCGACGCGGTCGATGAGGGCCAGAAGCTCCGCCTCGGGGATGCCGGTGGCGCGGCTTATGCGCGGCACCTGCGCCCGGGCCGCCGGCAGCGAAAGGTCCGGGTCGAGGCCCGAGCCGGAGGCGGTGACGAGGTCCGCCGGCACCGGAAGCGCCGGATCGCCGGCCTCTTTCCGGACGGCGTCCATCCGGCGCAGGACTTCCGCCTGGTAGTCGGGCCGGGCAACGGCAAGGTTCGTCCCGCCGGAGTGGAGCGGATCGTACGCTTCGCCCGCCGGTGGCCGGGGGTGGAACCAGCCGTCGCCGGCGTACGGCTGGGCGATGAGGGACGAACCCCGGACGGTCCCGTCCGCGTCGACGATGAGGCTCCCGGCCGCCTGGTGGGGAAAAAGCGCCCGGGCGACGACCGTCGTCACCGCCGGGTAGACGAGGCCGGTGATGACCCAGAGGACGAGGGAGAGGCCGAACGCCTGTCTTACCATCGCCGATCTCCTTTCGATCCAAGCCGCTTTGCCGGTCGTGGCCGCCATCCGAAACCACCGTCGGACGTCCCGGCGCGGCCTCACGTGTTTTGGCGTCGCGCCGGCTTCTCACCGGACGCCGAAGGCGACGAGCAGGAGGTCGATCAGCTTGATGCCGACAAACGGCGCGATGATCCCGCCGAGGCCGTAGACGAGGAGGTTTCGCCGAAGGAGCCGGTCCGCCGTCGTCGGGCGGAAGGTCACGCCCCGGAGGGCGATCGGGATGAGGAGCGGGATGATGATCGCATTGAAGATGAGGGCCGAAAGGACCGCCGTCGTCGGCGAAGCGAGGCGCATGAGGTTGAGGGGCTGAAGCTCCGGCAGCGCCTCCGCGAACATCGCCGGCAGGATGGCGAAGTACTTGGCGATGTCGTTGGCGATGGAAAATGTCGTCAGCGCCCCGCGGGTGATGAGGAGCTCCTTTCCGAGGGCGATGACCGTGAGGATCTTCGTCGGGTCATTGTCGAGGTCGATCATGTTCGCCGCCTCCTTGGCGGCCATCGTGCCGGAGTTCATCGCCAGGCCGACGTCCGCCTGGGCGAGGGCCGGCGCGTCGTTCGTCCCGTCGCCGGTCATCGCCACCCGGCGGCCCTTCGCCTGTTCGGCCCGGATGATCGTGATCTTGTCCTCCGGTTTGGCTTCGGCGACAAAGTCGTCGACGCCGGCCTCTTGGGCGATCGTCGCCGCCGTCAGGGGGTTGTCGCCGGTGACCATGATCGTCCGGATGCCCATCGCCCGAAGCTCGGCGAAACGCTCCTTCAAACCGGGCTTGACGACGTCTTTGAGGTGGACGGCCCCGAGGGCCCGGCCGGCGTCGGCCTTCAGTTCGGCGATGACGAGCGGCGTGCCGCCGCTTCGGGCGATGGCGTCGGTCCGCTTGAGAAGGGCGTCCGGAACCCGGCCGCCGACCCGCTCGAGCTCCCGCCGGACGGCGTCGACGGCGCCCTTGACGAGGCGGGTGCCGTCGGGAAGGACGAGGCCCGAAAGGCGCGTCTCGGCGCTGAAAGGAATCGGCGTGCTCCCCGCCGGCGCCGGCCTTTCGCCGCCTTTCCTCCGGGCGAGGTCGACGATCGAGCGGCCTTCGGGCGTCTCGTCATACAGCGAGGAGAGGTACGCCGCCTCAACCGTCTCCGCCTCGGAGACCCCCGGCGCCGGAATGAATTCGCTCGCCATTCGGTTGCCGTACGTGATCGTCCCGGTCTTGTCGAGAATGATCGTATCGACGTCGCCGCTCGCCTCGACGGCCTTCCCCGACAGGGCGATGACGTTGAAGCGGGCGACCCGGTCCATGCCGGCGATGCCGATCGCCGAAAGGAGCCCCCCGATCGTCGTCGGGATGAGGGCGACGAGGAGCGCCACGAGCGTCGCCACATCGAGGTCCGCGCCGAGGTAGCGGGCGATCGGGACGAGGGTGACGATGACGACGAGAAAGATGAGGGTGAGCACCGCCAGGAGCGTCGTGAGGGCGATCTCGTTCGGCGATTTTTCCCGCTTCGCCCCCTCGACGAGGGCGATCATCTTGTCGAGGAACGACTCGCCCTTTCCGGCGGTCACCTCGACGACGATCCAGTCGGTGAGCACCCGGGTGCCGCCGGTGACGGAGGAAAAATCGCCGCCGGCCTCCTTGATCACCGGCGCGCTTTCGCCGGTGATCGCCGACTCGTCGATGGCGGCGAGCCCCTCGACGATCTCCCCGTCGGCCGGGATGATCTCCCCGGCCTCCACCCGGACGAGATCGCCCTTTTTCAGCTCGGACGACGGGACCATCTTCGTCGTCCCGTCCTTCAGAAGGAGGCGGGCCATCGTCTCCGTCCGCGTCCGGCGGAGGGTTTCGGCCTGGGCCTTCCCCCGGCCTTCGGCGACGGCTTCCGCGAAGTTGGCGAACCAGAGCGTCGCCGCCAGGATGAGAAAGACGGCGAGATTATACCCCCGGGAAGCGCCGGACGGGCCGAAGAGATCCGGCCGGAGGACGAGGAGGAAGACGATCGCCATCCCGACCTCGACGACGAAGAGGACCGGGTTTTTCACCATCTGACGGGGATCGAATTTGCGAAACGCGTCGACGGCGGCCCGGCGGAGGAGCGCCGGCGAATAGGGCGATTTGCCCGTCGCTTTTTTCAAGACCGCTCACCCCTTCAGCATCGCCAGCTGTTCTGCGATCGGCCCGACGGCGAGCACCGGAAAGAAGGCCAGCGCGCCGAGGATGAGGACGGTGAGCAGGTAGACGACGCCAAAGAGCGGCGTGTCCGTCCGAAGCGTCCCGGCGCCCGCGGCGACCGGCGTCTTTTTCGCCAGCGATCCGGCGATGCCGAGGAGGGCGATGATCGACACGAAGCGGCCGAGCAGCATGACGGAGCCGATCGTCGTGTTGTAAAACACCGTGTCGGCGTCGAGGCCGGCGAACGCCGAGCCGTTGTTCGCCGCCCCGGACGTGTAGGCGTAGAGCACCTCGCTCACGCCGTGGGAGCCGGGGTTCGCGATCGACGCCTGCGGGCCCGGCAGGGCGAGGGCGATCGCCGTCGGAACGAGGATGATGAACGGATGGGCAAGGAGCGCGATCGCCGCGAGCTTCATCTCCTTCGTCTCGATCTTCTTTCCGAAGAGCTCAGGCGTCCGGCCGACCATGAGGCCGGTGAGAAAAACGCCCAGGATGACGTAGAGGAGGATGTTCAAAAGCCCCGCCCCGTCGCCGCCGAAGACGTTGTTCAACATCATCTGGAAAAGAGGCACGAAGCCGCCGAGGGGCGTGAGCGAATCATGCATGCCGTTCACCGAGCCGGTCGTGGCGCCCGTCGTCACCGTCGTGAAGAGGGCCGAGCCGAAGAGCCCAAAGCGGACTTCCTTCCCTTCCATGTTGCCGCCGACGAGCCCCGCCCGGACCAGCTCCGGGACGCCGTACCGTTCGCTTCCGTAGACGACGCTCCACATGACGAGGAAGAGGAAGAAGACGGCGATGAAAAGCACCCACGCCTGCCGGCGGTTTCCGATCATCCGCCCGAAGGCGAAGATCAGGGCCGAGGGGATGAGCATCATCGACAGCATGTGGACGAGGTTCGTCACCGGCGACGGGTTTTCAAACGGGTGGGCGGCGTTGGCGCCGAAGTAGCCGCCGCCGTTCGTCCCGAGGTGCTTGATCGACTCGAAGGCGGCGACGACGCCCCGGGGGATGACCTGCGTCCCCCCGTCGAACGTCCGGGCGACGACCGATCCTTCGAACGTCTGCACCGCCCCTTCCGCGACGAGGAGGAGCGCCACGCCGAAGGCGAGCGGAAGGAGAAGCCGCGTGTGCGCCCGGACGAGGTCGACGAAGAAGTTGCCGAGATCCCGGCGCACGCCGGTGAGGGCCCGGACGAAGGCGATCGCCGCAACGATGCCGGTCGCCGCCGAGGTGAACATCGGATAGATGATGGCGAGCATCTGGGCCAGCGTGCTCATCGCCGTCTCACCGCTGTAGGCCTGCCAGTTCGTGTTCGTGATGAACGAAGCCGCGGTGTTGTAGGCGAGATCCGCCGGCATGTTGCCGATGCGATCGGGGTTGAGCGGGAGAACCCCCTGGGTCCGGAGGACGAGATACATGAGCGCCATCATGATCCAGTTCGTCACCACGAGGGCCGTCGCGTACGCCCGCCAGTCCATCCGGGCCTCCGGATCGATCCCCGCGACGCGGTAGATCGCCCGCTCTAGCGGCAGGAAAAACCGGTCCCCCGGCGCCGGCCCGTCGCCGAACACGCGGGCCAGGTAACCGCCGAGCGGGACGGCGAGCCCGGTCACCAAGGCGACGAACACGACGAGCTGCACGAGGTCGGCCCAAAGATCCGGCTTCACCGAAACATGCGCCTCCTTTAGAGGTCCGTGGCCGTTCGACGATGAACCGCGGCCATCCGTCCGGATCGTCCGTCAGAACCGCTCCGGATGCACGAGCACGTAGACGAGGTATCCCATGAGGAGCACCGCCACCGCGAGAAGCGCCACCACCCTGATCCGCTCCTTTCGGACCGAACGATCGACCGGCGGCCAGGCGCCCGCCTAAGCCCGGTCGGCGTACCGGATGAGGCCCAAAAACAGCCCGAACCAGACGAGGGAAAGGAGGGCCATCCCCAGATCCATCATCGCCTTCCGGCTCCTTTCTGGGCTCAAAGCCGCTTTGTTCTAAAATGCGGTCGCCGGACCGCGCACCGTCGATTCCGGCCCCTCCTTAGCATGGCCGGCGATGGAAAAAAGCGCCCTTCCGCTCCATCCCCCCAAAACAAAACGATCGGCCAAGCCCGCCCTTCAAAGCTCGGAAGCTTCAAAGGAACCGGTCTCGACCGATCGGTCCTCGCGCGGTCGCTCGGGCGGACGGCACGGGCGCCACCGGCGACGGGCCCGGCGTGGACCCGAGGCCAAGCGGGTCACGCTCACCCTGGCGCCGAGCGGCCCTTTCCGCCCGGAAGCTTCTCTGCCTGGCCGACGGGGTTAGCTGACGGGTAGGACGGCAGAGATCACGCCCCTCCGGGTTGCCCCGGATTAACCCCAATCCGTTGGGTCCCCCGCTCCCGGAAGGGGGGCAGGCCCTGCCTTCCGGGATTAGGCCGGTTGTCGATCCTCATCATACTCCCTCGCGAACGGCTTGGCAAGGGGTTTTCACTGATTTTCAGCCTATTTTCATCCGGCGCCGCATCCGGCGCCGCGGCGGACTTGCCCCCTTCCGCGGGCCCGATGGACCCTACTTCCGGTGCATCTTAAACGCCATATAGAGCTCGCTGTAGGCGGCGAGCGTCCGCCGGCCGAGGTCCCGGTACACCTCGAGGCGCCGGAGCGTCGCGTCGTCGGGATAAAAACGTCGATCGTCCCGAATCTCCGGCGGAAGGAGCGCCATGGCCGCCCGGTTCGGCGTGCTGTAGAGGATGTATTCGGTGTTTTGCGCCGCCACCTCGGCATCGAGGAGAAAGTTGATGAACGCGTGCGCTCCGGCGACGTTGCGGGCCGTCGTCGGGATGACGAGGCTGTCGAACCAGAGGTTCGATCCCTCTTCGGGGATGACGTAGTCGAAGGCGTCGTTTTCGTCGATCACCTCCGCTGCATCGCCGCTCCAGACGACGCCGATCGGCGCCTCCTCTCCGGCAAGGAGGAACTTGATCTCGTCGCCGACGATCGCCCGGACGTTCGGCTTCAGGGCGTCCAGCCGGGCCTTCGCCTCGGCGAGGTGCACCGGATCGGTGTCGTTCAGGCTGTAGCCGAGGCTCTGAAGCCCGAGCCCGATCACCTCCCGCACCCCGTCGATGAGGAGAATGCTGTCCCGAAAGCGCGGGTCCCACAGGTCGTTCCAGCTTCGGATCGCCCCCTCGCCGAGGGCCTCCCGGTTGTAGGCGATGCCGACCGTTCCCCAAAAATACGGCACCGAATAGCGGTTCCCGGGATCGAACGGCAGGTTCAAAAACCGGGGGTCCAGGTTCTTCAGATTCGGAAGGAGCGCGGGATCGAGCGGTCGGACGAGCCCTTCGGCGATCATGCGGCTTAAGGCGTACTCCGACGGCACGGCGACGTCGTACGGCGTCCCGCCCTGGCGGATCTTCGCCAGCATCGCTTCGTTGGAGTCGAACGTCTCGAGGACGACCCGGATGCCCGTCTCCGCTTCGAACGCCTGAAGCAGGGACGGATCGAGGTAATCGCCCCAGTTGAAGACGATGAGCGTCCGGTCCGCCGGCCCGCCGGCGGCGTGCTCGAGGCCGGCGAGGACGCCCCAGAGAAGAAGCGCCGCGGCGGCGACAAACCCGTACAGCCCTGCGATCGCCCTCATCGCCGGACGAACACCCCCCGGATTTTCGCCCCGTGCCGGGAGATGACGGCGTACCCGGCGGCAAAAAGAAGCGTCACGATGAAAAGGAGCACCGACAGGGCGTTGATCTCGAGCGAAATCCCGCGGCGGGCCCGGGAGTAGATCTCGACCGACAGGGTCGAAAAGCCGCTTCCGGTGACGAAGAACGTCACCGCAAAATCGTCCAGCGAATACGTGAGCGCCATGAAAAAGCCCGCCAGCACGCCCGGAGAGATGTACGGAAGGATCACCCGGCGCAGCACGTCCAGCGGCCCCGCCCCGAGGTCCCGGGCGGCGTCGAGAAGCGTCGGCGGCATCTCGTACAGCTTGGGCAGCACCATGAGCACGACGATCGGGATGGAAAAGGCGATGTGGGAAAGGAGCACCGACGTAAAGCCGAGGCGCAGGCCGAGGGCGGTAAAGAGGAGGAGAAACGAAGCGCCGATCACGACGTCGGAGCTCACCAGATGGACGTTGTTGAGCACCAAAAGCACGTCTCGCGTCCGCCGCCGGAGCTCGTAAAGCCCGATGGCCCCGAGGGTGCCGACGGCCGTCGCCGCCGCCGACGAAAGAAGGGCGATGAGGACGGTGGTGAGGGCGATGGCGATGAGCCGCTTGTCGTCGGCGATCGCCCGATACCACTCGAGCGTCCAGCCGGTGAAGCGGACCATCTGCCCGCCTTCGTTGAAGGAAAAGAGAAAAAGATACCCGATCGGCGCATACAGCACGAGGAAGACGGCGATCAGATACAGCCGGCCGAGCCAGCCGAGGCCGCCTTCCGCCGGCGCCGGCGGCTTTCCCGGAGGCGCGCCCCGAATCACGTCCGTTCCCCCTTCCGGCCGACGACGGCCATCACCGCCGCCATCATCACGACGAGCATGACGGCGATCGTCGCCCCCATGCCCCAGTCCTGCGTGACGAGAAAATGCTCTTCGATCGCCGTCCCGAGGGTGATCACCCGGTTTCCGGCGATGAGGCGCGTGATCATAAAGAGGGACAGCGCCGGAATGAACACCGCCTGCACGCCCGCCCGGACGCCGTCTAACGAAAGCGGCCAGATCACCCGCCGGAAGACGTCCCACCGCCCGGCGCCGAGGTCCCGAGCCGCCTCGATGAGCCCCGGCGGAATCTCCTCGATGGCGTTGAAGATGGGCAGGATCATGAAGGGGATGAAAATATAAATGCTCACGAGAAGAAAGCTGAAATCCGTAAACAGAAGCGGCCGCTCCGGAAGGCCGGCGGCGAGGAAAAGGGCGTTCACCGGCCCGTGAAGGGCCAGGAGTCCGAGGAAAGCGTACGTCTTCAGGAGCAGATTGACCCACGACGGAAGGATGAGGAAGATGAGCCAGAATGCCTTCTGCCGGGTGCGGGTGAGGAGATACGCCGCCGGATAGGCGACCGCCAGCGTGATGACGGTGATGAGAAACGCATACCCGACCGACGTCCCGGCCATGGCGAGATACGTCGGCGTCAAAAACCGCTCATAATTCGCGAGGGTCCAGGCGCCGTCGATGTCGCGTAAGGAAGTGACGACGACGAGCCCGAGGGGGAGGAGGACAAAAATAAGAAGCCATGCCCCATACGGAACGAAAAGCAGCCAGCGGAGCGCCGTGCCCATCTCTGACCTGGTTCGCAAAACCCCCTGAATCTCAGGCCGGGACCCCTCCGAACCAGGTCGTCACCTCCTTCCAGGAACCGGGGTCTCGGTTCAGGTGTCCCGCCCGGTGCGTCCGCGTGTTTTTTCGGGCTTGCCCGCACGGTCCCCGCCTCGAGCCTCCCTAACGGACGCGCCGTCCTTCCGTCCGGCGACCGACCGCCGAGACGGCGCCGCATGCCGGATGCGGCCGGAAAGGCCGCCGGGCGGGTTCAAAACGCCGCCCGCGCCGATCACGTGGCCGCCCCTTTGCGCGGCGGCGCCGTCCAGGCCGGCTCCTCCCGCTCCGGACGCTCCGGATCGTCCGCCCCGTCGTCTGTGGACCGATCCGGCAGGGCCCCGTCCGGCCGGCGCATGACGTGGATGTCTTCCGGATCGAAGTCGAGGCCGACCGCCTCGCCGGGCTGGGCCCGCCGGGTCGAGTGGACGAGCCAGCGATTCCCCGCCTCGTCGACGCCGATCATCTCGTAATGGACGCCGAGGAAGAGGACCGATTCGATCCGCACCTTCAGCTTGCCCCGCTCCGGCGGGACGAGCTCCAGATCTTCCGGCCGAATAACGACGTCGACCGGTTCATGAGGCCGAAAGCCCCGGTCCACGCAGTCGAACACCGTCCCGGCAAAGGCGACCCGGTAGTCGGCGACCATCCGCCCCGGAACGATGTTCGACTCGCCGATGAACTCCGCGACGAAGCGCGTCTTCGGCTCGTCGTAGATCTCCTTCGGCGTCCCCCGCTGCTCGATCCGGCCTTCGTTCAGCACGAAAATCTCATCGCTCATCGTAAGCGCTTCTTCCTGGTCGTGGGTGACGAAGACGAACGTGATGCCGAGACGCCGCTGCAGATCCCGAAGCTCGTACTGCATCGCTTTTCTGAGCTTTAAGTCCAGGGCGGACAGCGGCTCGTCCAGCAGGAGCACCTCCGGCTCCATGACGATCGCCCGGGCGATGGCCACCCGCTGTCGCTGACCGCCGGAAAGTTCCGAGATCTTCCGCCGCTCATAGCCGCTCAGGTTGACGAATTTGAGCGCCTCGGCGACCTTTCGCTCGATCTCCGCCGCCTTGAGCCGTTGGATCCGAAGGCCGAAGGCGACGTTTTCAAACACGTCGAGGTGCGGAAAGAGGGCGTAATCCTGAAACACGGTGTTCACCCGGCGCCGGTTCGGCGGCACGTCGTTGATCCGGCGGCCGTGAAAATAAATATCGCCCGACGTCGGCTTCGTAAACCCCGCGATCAGGCGAAGGATCGTCGTCTTGCCGCAGCCGGACGGGCCGAGGAGGGTGTAAAATTTTCCGCGTTCCAGTTCGAAGCTCACGCCCTTTAACACCGGCGGGTCGACGTCGTACTGCTTCGTCACCTCGACGAAGCGGATGATCGGTTCGGCCAACGCCCCGGCTCACCTCCCCGGTCGTGCTGGACCACCGTTATTATAAACATTCCCGGTCGAATGACAACCCTCTGCGACAAAAAAACACCCCGGCGCAAATAAAGCACCGAGGCCGAAAAAACGGGTCGATCGAACGGCGCCCCGGCCGACGGCCCGAAGGCCGATTTTGCGCCCGGCCGAAGGGGCCGAAGGTCGACGCGCCGAACGCGGTACCGGCCCGACCTTATGCGTCAAAATGGCTCAGATGCATCTTGAGACTTTCCACCTTTTCAGCGTCGACATAATAGATGGCATCGCCGCTTCGAAAGTGGATGAGGTTGTTCGCGTGATCGAACGTCGTGTCGCCGAGGTGAAGTTCCAGCGTCTCCCCAGAATCCAGGCGGAGGATGACCTCGCCCCATTCCTTGAGCTTCGCTTCGATCCAATCGAGTTTCATCGCCATCCCTCCCAAAGGGGCACCGGGGCGGGCGGCCGAAGCGGGACGGCCCAGGCGCCGGTGATCGTACCTTCACCTTACCACACCCGGCCGGCCGAATCAACCGACCGCCTCCCCCCGGCCGGCCGAATCCACCGATCGCCTCGGCCCGGACCCGGCCGCCCCATCAGCCGACCGACTCCCCCCGAACGCGGGCGATCGCCTCGGCGACCTGGGCGGCGATCGCCTCGGCCTGCTCCGGCGCCGGCGCCTCGACCATCACCCGGATGAGAGGCTCCGTCCCGCTCGGCCGGACGACGATCCGCCCCGCCCCGGCGAGGGCCGCCTCGGCGGCGGCGATCGCCTCCCGGATCGCCGGCTCCTCCTCCCAGCCCTCTTTCGACCGGACGCGGACGTTTTTCAGCACCTGCGGATACTTTTCCCATGTCCGGGCGAAAGCCGAAAGGGGCTTTCCGGCGCGCTTGAGGGCGCCGAGGAGGAGCACCGCGGTCAAAAGCCCGTCGCCGGTCGTCGCCCGGTCGAGAAAGACGAGGTGCCCCGACTGCTCTCCGCCGAGGACGTATCCGCCTTCCCGCATCGCTTCGACGACGTACCGGTCGCCGACGCGCGTCATGAGGAGCCGAATCCCGTGCCGCTCCAGGAACTTCACCAGGCCGTAGTTCGCCATCACCGTCGAAACGATCGTGTCGCCCGAAAGCCGGCCGGCCTCTTTCCAAAGCAGGCCAAACGTCGACAGGAGGTAGTCGCCGTCGACGATCTCGCCCGTCTCATCGACGGCGATCAGCCGGTCGGCGTCGCCGTCGAAGGCGAGCCCGACGTCGGCCCCGAGTCGGACGACCTCCTTCGCCAGCGCCTCCGGCTGCGTCGAACCGCAGCCGACGTTGATGTTCGTTCCGTCCGGCTGGCAAAAGATCGTCTTCACCTCGGCGCCAAGGTCCACGAACAGCCGGGCGGCGTACGGGCTCGCGGCGCCGTTGGCGCAGTCGATGACGACCGTGAGCCCCTCGAGCGACGTCTCGGCGGCGCTTTTTAAAAAGGCGAGGTACTTCTGGCCCCCTTCGAAGTGGTCGATCGCCCGGCCGATCTCAAGCCCCGACCGCGCCGCCCGCCGGTCCGGATCGCCGTCCAACAGCACCTCGATCGCCGCTTCGTCCTCATCGGACAGCTTAAAGCCGTCGGGACCGAAAAATTTGATTCCGTTGTCCTCCACCGGATTGTGAGAGGCGGAAATGACCGCCCCGGCATCGGCGCCGAGGGCTTTGGTGAGGTACGCCACCCCCGGCGTCGGCATGACGCCGAGGCGGACGACGTCGGCGCCGGCGGCCATGAGCCCCGCCACGAGCGCCGCTTCGAGCATCTCCCCGGAAAGACGGGGATCCCGCCCGACGACGACTTTCGGCCGGCGCCCGTGAGCGGCGAGCACCGTCCCCGCCGCCTGACCGACGGACAGGGCAAAGGCCGCCGAAAGCTCCCGCCCGGCGACGCCCCGGATGCCGTCCGTGCCAAAATATCGCCCCATTTTCGTCACTCCTTCACCGTGTTTCGCTTCCGGCTCCCCCGCCTTCCGCCCGCTTATGGCCGCCGCGATCCGTCGCTCCCCTCTCCGGAGGCCGGAACGGCCGGTTCGGCCGCTTCCGGCGCCGGCCGGATCTCGACGTCGACCGCCGGCGGCGTCATCCGGACGAGCGTCACCCCCGGCGGCAGATCAATCGCCGGCGCCAGCGTGTACGACCCGGCAGAAAGGCCGGCGGTCGGGAGGACCGCCCGAAGCGCCTCCGGCCGGATCGCCTGAACCGCCGACGGGTCTCCCCGCACGACGATCTCCACCGACTGGACGTCGCCCTGCACGACGACGGTGTGGCCCGGCGGCGCCGGCGCCTTGAGCGGAACGGTAAACGTCGCCTCCCCTTCCCGGGGGCCGATGCCGACCGCCGCCTCCACTTGAGACCCGTCGGCGGACGCCACCCCCGGCGGCAGGTGGAGGGGCACCTTGGCGACGACGTCCGCGCGGGCGCCGGCGATCGAAAGCGGACCGGCCGGGACGGTTTTCAGCTTCGCCAGGACCTCGGGCGACCCTTTGACCCGAACCGTCGCCGGCGTCACCCGGACGGCGAGCACCTGATAGCCGTCCGCCGGCGCCCCGGTGAGCTGAAGCTCCACCGGAAGCACGGCCGTCACCGTCCCGAGGACGACGTCAAGCCGGACCGCCGCCGGTTCGAGCCGGAGGGAAAGCGGGCGGCCTTCGGCGTCGACCGCGACGAGCGGCGCCTCCACCCCGCCAAGCCGCCCTTGGGCCTCGGCTTCCGGCCACCGCTCCGGCGGAAGGAGCGCATAGGCGCCCTTGGCCGCCCGCACGGCCGATTCCGGCCCCGAAAGGCGCACCTCCGAAGGCGTCACCGTCACCCGGGCGTCCGGCGGGAGGGCCTTCCACGCTTCCGGCGCCTCCGGCCGGCCGAGGCGGACGGCGACGGGGAGGCGCGCCTCCCCCTGGCGGACAACGTTCACCTGCACCGTCCGGGGATCGCTCGTCCCGACGACGCCCGGCGGAAGGCCCGCCACGAGGAGCGAAACGGCGTGGCGGCCGGTCGATCGGCCCCGGACGTCGGCGACGGCGACGACGTCCGCCGCCCGCACCGCTTCCATCGCCTGGGCGGTGCCGAAGAGCCGGACTTTTACCCGCTCCGGCTTCGCCTCCGCCTCGGCGCCGTCGTCATGGAGCACCCGAACCGGCACGTCGTACAGCCACCGCTCGCCGTAGACCGGCGGCGCCTCCGCCGTCCGGCCGCCGAAGTCGGTGTGGAGGATAAACCAAAGCATGAAGGCGACGGCAAGGGCGACGCCTTTGGCGACGGTGTTGTTCGCCAGCCACTTATCCATCGCGTTTCCTCCAGCCCCAGGACGCAAAGCGGCGTTCCGCCCGCTTATCGTCGCCCAGCTCAAACGTTTCCATGAGGAGCGCCCTGAGCGCCTCGGCCCCGAGCCCCCGGGCGAGGTGGCCGCCGACGGCGACCGAGACGTCCCCCGTCTCTTCCGAGACGACGACGACGACGGCGTCGGTCGCCTCGCTCAGGCCGATCGCCGCCCGGTGTCGGGTGCCGAGGGATTGGTGGATGGCCGGATTTTCCGTAAGCGGCAGATAACAGGAAGCGGCGGCGACGGCGTCGCCGACGATGATCGCGGCGCCGTCGTGGAGCGGGGTGTTGGGGATGAAGAGCTGAATCAAGAGCTCCTTCGTCACCGTTGCTCCGAGCGGAACGCCGGTTTCGATGTACTCTTTGAGGCCGACGTCCCGTTCGACGGCGATGAGGGCGCCGATCCGCCGCTTGGACAGGTAGTCGGCGGCCTGAAGGATCGCCTCGACGGTCTCCTCGCCGACGGCGCCTTCCCGGCGAAAGCCCCGCCGGCGAAACATCTGCCCGCTGCCGAGGTGCTCGAGGGCCCGGCGGAGTTCCGGTTGAAAAAGGACGAGCACCGCCACGACGCCCAGGCTGAAGGCCTGGGAGACGAGCCAGCGGAGCGTCGATAGCCCGAGGACGCTGCTTACAAGCCAGATGCCGACGATGACGACGAGCCCCTTCACCAGCTGCATCGCCCGGGTGCCGCGGACGAGGAGGATGAGATAGTAGATGACCGCCGCCACCAGGACGATGTCTACGGCGTCTTTCACGTACCCGAACCAGAGATCTTTGAGCCACCCGATCGACACACCCGTCTCCTCCGCCCGGCCGGTCGCGCCCGCCGCTCGTCGCCACGCCGGCGCACCGAGGTTTCGCCTACCGTCTCTTCCGCCCAGAGCCCCGTCTGGCGATCGTCCCGCCCTTCGGCGAGGGTCGAACTTCCGACACGACTGCATTGTAGCAGATCCGGGCAGCCGTTTGGGCGCCGCTTTGGCCAAAAGGGCCGGCGCCCGTCGCTCGGGCGCCGCGATGTCGGCCGCCCGCCGGTTACAGCAGGCGATCGCCGAGGAGCGAGCCGACGAGCCGCACCGCGGCAATGGCGGTCCGGTTCCGCTCGTCCAGGATGGGGTTGACCTCCACGACGTCGACCGAGCGGACGAGCCCCGTCTCATAGAGCATCTCCATCGCGAGGTGCGCCTCCCGGTACGTGATGCCGCCGGGGACCGGCGTCCCGACGCCCGGCGCGTCGCTCGGGTCGAGGGCATCGAGATCGAGGCTCACGTGAAGCGCCTCCACCGGCGGCAGGGCCGAAAGCGCCCGCTCCAGCACGGCGCTCATGCCGTAGCGGTCGATGTCGTGCATCGTGTACGCCTGAAGGCCGAGGCGGCGGATGAACGCCTTTTCCCCGGGATCGAGATCTCGTAAACCGAGCATCACGACCGCCTCCGGGCGCACCTTGGCGCCCGGCCCGCCGACGGCGACGAGGCGCGCATCGCCGTAGCCGAGGGCGACGGCGAGCGGCATGCCGTGGATGTTGCCCGACGGCGTCGTCTCCGGCGTGTTGACGTCGCCGTGGGCGTCGATCCAGATGACCCCGAGGCGGCCGCTGGCGGCGGCCGCGGCGCCGGCGATCGAGCCGATGGCGAGCGAATGATCGCCCCCCAGGACGACCGGGACGGCCCCGGCGACGAGATGTCCCCGCACCGTTTCGGAAAGCCGCGCCGCGACGGCGGCGACCGCGTCGGCGTACTTCACCGTCGGATCGCCGACGTCGACCGGCACCCCCTCCGGCAGCGCGACGTCTTCGTCGGCGACGATCCGGTGGCCGAGCCGGACGAGATGTTCTCGAAGGCCGGCGGTGCGGATCGCCGCCGGCCCCATCTCGACCCCGCGTCGTCCGGCGCCGAGGTCGAGGCGCCCGCCGATGATGGCCACATCCATCGTCATCCCTCCGCGCCTTTCGCAATCGGCCGCCGGTTCGCCTTTTTTGAAGCGGCCTTCTCCTCGTTTTTGGATCCGCCGTTTTGGGCGGTTTGACCCCCTGCCCGCTTTCCAGTTTAAAAAGCGCGGGGCGGCGGCTCAATCTCGCAGAACTCGGTATATTCATTCACTCCCGGCCCCTCGGCCGGCGCGGTTTTTTCGGCCATGCAAAAACCGCGGCCGAAGCCGCGGCGGCGAAAGTCTTCAAAAGTCTTCATCAGGGTGGTCGGGATTACAGGACTCGAACCTGTGGCCTCCTGCTCCCAAAGCAGGCGCTCTACCAAACTGAGCTAAATCCCGACCGTGGCGTGCCCGGAGGGATTCGAACCCCCGACCTTCTGATTCGTAGTCAGACGCTCTGTCCGACTGAGCTACGGGCACATGCAGCATCCCCATGATAGCACGACCGGAGGGGACGATCAAGGGGCCCGAAAATCGCGGCGAACGGGGCGGGCGAAAAAGAGCTTGACCGCCCGGCCCCCGGCGGCGCTCGACCCCGGGCGCGGGCCGTTTCGGGCTCGGGGCTTTCGCCCCCGAGAAAGTGACGGTCGTCACACTTTCCGAATAGAACCGGAGTTATACTATGGGCGGGAGTTATGCCGATATCGACGGCGCGTCCGGCAAACGGGCCTTCACGGAGGAACGGGGGAGCCGATGCGAACGGTCTATGCCATCCTGCTGTATCTCCACATCGCAAGCGTCATTTTTTCCATCGGTCCGTACGCGGTCCTCATCCCGCATCTTCGGCGCCTCCGGGACGACGATCCCCAGGCCCGCCGGGTGCGGCTCGACGATTTTCATTTCGCCGTCCGCGTCTCAAAACACGCCGGCCACCTTCTCGTGGCCACCGGCGTGCTCCTTTGGATCGTCGGGCGGTTTCCGCTCACCACTCCCTGGCTCGTCGCCTCGGTCGCCATTCTGCTTGCCGCGCTCTTCTTCCTCGCCCGGGCGTTTTCGCCGACGCTCAGGGCGTTGGAAGCGGGACAGATCGACGTCGCCCGCGCCGAGCGGCGGCTTCGGCGGGCGCTCTTTCTTTATCTCGGTGTCCTGTTTCTCATCATGGGCTTCATGATCGGAAAGCCGCGCCTCTGGGGCTGATGCGGCCTTCCCCGGTTCCGATCGGATGACGGGGCCCGCCGCATCCCGGGACCCGGTCAAAAGCCGGCCTTCCGGGCCGGCAAAATCCCCGCCGCTGGAAGGGAGGGCATCGCAGATGGTGCGACGGTTGATGATTCAGGCGCTTTTTTTCTATCTCGTTCTCAGCACACTGGGGACGATCCTCCGCCTCAAACTCATTTTCCCGCTGTTCCCTGATCTTCCATACATCCACTTGCTTCATGCACACTCTCACATCGCCTTTTTAGGTTGGGCCAATGTTGCCTTGATGGCCCTGATCATCTTTTTTTCCTTTCCTGAGCAAGGTGAACGCCTCTATGCATTCAAGCCCTTTTTCTGGTCGCTGTGGTTCATCAATTCCGGTCTTGTCCTGGCCTTCCTGGCACAGGCCTATGGCCCGATTTCGATCGCCTTTTCGACCTTATCCGTTGTTTTGTCCGTATGGTTTGCGATCCTCTACTTCCGCCATCACACGGTTTCAAAAACGAGTCGTATGGCGGTACGGTTCGTATCAACAGGCGTCATTCTCTATGTCAGTTCAGCCGTCGGTCTCGTCATGGTTGCCCTATCGATGGCGGCAAAGATCGGCGGGGAAGGATTATTTCACGCGGGCGTTTACTTTTACCTGCACAGTCAATCCAATGGCTGGATGATCTTTTCCCTGCTCGGGACGCTCCTGTTATTCCTGCATGAACAGGGGATTGCGCCGGATGAACGGCGTCTCAGACTGTCCTGGCTGCTTCTTATGTCAGGATTTTTACCTTCCTACCTGCCGCAGATTTACTTTTTGAACCCGCCCGGATGGCTCATCGCTCTGGGCATCTTGGGAACGTTCGGTTCTTGGTTAGGCGTGTTTTTGTTTTGGCGTGAGACGTTTTCGCATATGTTACGGTCGCTCCTTGTTCCCTCGCTACGCATGTTGTTTCTGTATTTTGTTGCAGCCATCATGATGAAGTATGGGCTGGAAGGGATCGGTTCGTTCCCTATCGTGGCGGCCATGATTGAGACGAACCGTCCCATCATCATCGGTTACCTGCATTTAACTTTACTGGGCGTCGTCTCATCCTACATTTTTTTGTCCCTCTTTGGGTTCGGGCTGGTGGCCGACCGTCTCGGATCGTCCCCCTCCGCCCGATCGACCTCCGGCTTATCGACGTCGCCCGCCCCATCGGAGCGCGGTTTCGTTTACGCCTACATGTTCCTGTCTTTCGCCATGGTGTTCCTGCTCTTTCTGTGGGGGCTCGCCATCTGGTCGGGTTTCCCGGTCGACGGGGGGCGGCTCAACGGGATGCTTGCCGTCATCAGCGGCCTTCTGGCCGTCATCGGCCTCATTCCCTTGCGCACGCTTCTTACGCTCAAGAATGTGCGCCATGTCACAGAGCTCCGGAAGCGTTCCGGGTAAACTTAAAGAGAACGATAATCGTTCGTGGAAAAGGTGGGCGCGATGGCCAATACGATCGAGCTCGACGTCCGACCCTACCTCCGCAAAAAGCTGGAACCGTTTCAACTCATCATGGAGCACGTCGCCAGGCTCGAACCTGACGATGTCCTCCTATTGCATACGACGTTCAAGCCGACGCCGCTCCTCGGCCTCATGCGGGCAAAAGGATATCACTACTCGGTCCAGAAAAAAGCGCGCGATCACTGGCTGATCGCGTTCAGTCGAAACAAGGCGCGCGTCAAGTCGGGGACGGATGGCGAAACAACGCTCGCGGAAGCCGGCGAGAAAGCGCCGATCGGGGGCGCGGAGACGGCTTCCGAAGCGGAAACCGTCAAGCATCCGAAAGGCGGGCTGCCGACTTCGGGGACGGCCGGAGCGCCTTCGGTCATCCGCCTCGACAACCGGGGCCTTGAGCCGCCCCTTCCGATGATGCGCACACTGGCCGCCCTCGAGCGGACCGACCCCGGAGATCAGATCGTCATTCATAACGACCGCGTCCCCGTTTTTCTCCTCGAAGAACTCGATCAGCTGGGTTATCCCTATCGAATCGAGGAGCAGCCGGACGGCAGTGCCGTCGTGATCATCACCAAACGACCCCCCGCCCACCCGTGAAACAAGGAGACGCAAGGAGACGGACGCCATGTACACCCTGCCGTTCTTGTTTCTCGTAAGCGGTCTTTTGAGTGCGGCGATCTATGCCGTTTCGACGTGGACGCCCCTCATGGCCTTGGTCTTCAGGGACCTTCAGTCGCCCGGCGCCCTTTATTTCGTGCATCTTTTCATGCTCGACGGGGCGCTGATGATCGCCTTCGGAGCCACCTACCAGTTGCTGTCGGTCGTGCTCGGCCGGGAAATATGGAGCCGGAAGCTTGGATTTGTCCACTATGCCTTCTTTGCCCTGGGCACGATCCTGCTCCTCGTCGCCTTTTTGAACTTCCGGCCGCCTGATATCGCTTTAGCTGCGACACTCGTTTGGATCAGCGTCCTCCTGTTTGCGGTCAATGTGGGCATGACCATGGGGCTGGCAAAGAAGTGGGACGCCGTCATTTTTTCCGTAGCGGGGGCAACGTTTTTTCTCGTCATGGCGGCGACCTTAGGCTGGCTGATGGGCCTTTCGCTCGCCGGATGGATCAAGCTGCCCCATCTCACCCCTATTTTGCTCGCCCATATGTGGTTTGCCGGCGTCGGCTGGTTCGGGCTTTTGATCTCGGGGTTTAGTTACAAGCTGCTCAGCATGTTTTTTCTGGCCCATGGGGTGCCTTTGGGGATCAGGCGGTGGACGAGCGCGCTCTGGTTTTTGAGCGGCTTTTTCGGCGGGTTCTCCTTTTTCATCGCCGGGCCGGGCCGCCTCTGGCTTGTCGGCCCGCTCCTTTTGGGGCTTGCGAGCCTGGGGTACGCCCTCCATGTCCGCCAGATCCAAAGCGCCCGCAATAAGAACAATCCCGGTCCCGGAATTCAACTGGCCGTACGCCTCAACGTTCTCTTGCCGGCGCTGAGCTTGTTGATCCTTGTGCTTTCCGGATGGCTCCTCCGGGAAAAGCCGGGACACGAGACCGCCGTCCGGTGGGTCGCGCTTATGATCGGCGCGTATCTGCTCGGTTGGGTTGGCCTGACGATCCTCGCTTATCTTTCCAAAATCTTTCCCTTTTTGTGGTGGACCGCCCGCTATGGTCAGCGGGTGGGGCAAGGCCGGGTGCCGACGGTGAACCAGCTTTTAAACGAGACCTGGACCAGGCGTCTCCTTCGACTCGTCTTCGCCCTTACCTTCAGCACCGTTCCGCAACTCATGGACAAATATTCCATCGAAGGAATACCGCCCCGGTTGCTTCCTGCTTCTTCGGCGGGGTGCTCGTAGACCGCGGCCAGCCGCGTTCCGCCGCAGAGCCCGTCTCCACAGGC
>NZ_JXBB01000019.1 GCF_001653195.1 Hydrogenibacillus schlegelii | reverse complement strand
TCTTCCGGCGGACGGGCTTCTCTTTCAGGCGCACGGCGCCGATGCGAGGGAGCACGATGTGGCGCGCCTTTCCGGGATAACGCCTGTCACTCCCGTCCAGAAGCAGGCGAATCGTGCCGGAACTGTTGTCCAGCCGGAAACTGTCCCGCCGGTCGTGTTTCCGCCGGAACTTCGGATAGCCGATCTTCCGGCCGGTCTTCCGCCCGCGAAAGAAGTTTTGGAACGCCTTTTCCAGGTCCCGAAGCGCCTCCTGCGGTGCCCATTTGGACACTTCGTACATCCACGGGAAGTCCGTCTTCTTCAGGCGGTTCAGTTCCCGGTGGAGCTCCATCGCATTTGTCGTGCGGCCTTCTTTTTCGTAGATCTCGATCCATCGCGCGAGGCCCCAGTTGTAGGCGAAGCGGGCGGCCCCGGCGTGCTTGGCGAGGAGGATGCGCTGGTCGACGTTGGGATCGAGTTCGTACCGGTAGGCTCTATGGATCTTCACGCTGAAGCGCCTCCAGCGCCTTTTTTGCCCGACGTCTCGGGAAACGCTTGCCGTACAAGCGGGCGGCCAGGGACGTGAGGACCTCGGTCACATCGCGCACCAGGTCATCGTCGACCTCTCTTTCTTCTTGCCCTCTTTGACCCAGCGCCACGCCGTCTTGTAGGGGATGCCGCGCTTTTTGGCCCATTGGCTGAGTTTCATGGGTATATTTTACCTGAGAAAGAGACGAAGATCAATCGTATTTTCAGCTGCTGGCAGCCCCTTTCATCGAACCGGCAGATTGACGAACCTCATCGTCCGCCGCGCACCCGGTCCGCTGCGCACCCGGCGGTCAGCCGGATACCGGCACCGAAACCTTCGCAAACGCCTGATCGAGATCCCAGATGAGATCCTCGACGTTTTCCAGGCCGACCGACAGGCGGATGAGATCGTCGCTCACCCCGGAGGCGCGGAGTTCTTCATCCGAAAGCTGCGAATGCGTCGTCGTCGCCGGATGGATGATGAGGCTTTTCGCGTCGCCGACGTTGGCCAGGTGCGACCAGAGCGTGAGGCTTTCGATGAATTTCCGCCCCGCCTCCCGGCCGCCGCGGATGCCGAAGGTGATGATGGACCCCGCGCCTTTGGGCAGGTACTTCTTCGCCAGTTCGTGCGACGGATGCTCGGGAAGTTCCGGATAATTGACCCACGCCACCGCCGGATGGCCCTTTAAGTACCGGACGATGCGCCGGGCATTTTCCACGTGCCGGGCCATCCGGAGAGGAAGCGTCTCCAGGCCCAGCGCGACCTGGAACGCGCCTTGCGGGTGAATCGCCGGCCCCATGTCCCTGAGGAGCTGGACGCGGGCCTTGACGATGTACGCCGCCGGACCGAACGCCTCGCGGTAGACGACGCCGTGATAGCTCGGGTCCGGTTCGTGGAGGGCCGGATAGCGCTCCTTCGGCCAGTCAAAGCGTCCGCTGTCGACGATGATCCCGGCGATGGTCGTGCCGTTGCCGGTGAGCCACTTCGTCGCCGAGTACACAGTCACGTCGGCGCCGTAGTCAAACGGCCTTAGCAGCGCCGGCGTGGCGAACGTGTTGTCGACGATGAGCGCCACCCCGTGCTCGTGGGCGATCTTCGCCACCGCCTCGATGTCGAGCACGTCAAGGCTCGGGTTGCCGATCGTTTCGGCGAAAATCGCCTTGGTCTTCTCGGTGATCGCCCGGCGGAAGCTCTCCGGATCGCGCCCGTCGACGAAGCGCACCTTGATCCCATAGCGCGGAAACGTCACGGCAAAGAGGTTGTACGTGCCGCCGTAGAGCTGACTCGCGGCGACGATCTCGTCGCCGGCGCCGGCGATGTTCAGGATCGCCAGCGTGATCGCCGCCTGACCGCTCGCAAGCGCCAGCGCCCCGACGCCGCCCTCCAAAAGCGCCATCCGCTCTTCAAGCGCGGTCACCGTCGGATTGTGAATGCGGGTGTAAATGTAGCCGAGCTCCTTCAGCGCAAACAAATTGGCGGCGTGCTCGGTGTCGCGAAAGACGTACGACGTCGTGTTGTAAATCGGGAGAGCCCGAGCGCCCGTGACCGGATCGGGCTGAAGTCCGCCGTGGATGGCCAGCGTCTCCAGCGCCCACTGCCGTTTTTCGCCCATTCTCCGATTCCTCCTCCGCTTTGGTCGACGACCAACGGGTCTGTCATTGACTGGCTACACTTGCCTTCGCGATGGATCCCGGGCTTCCGCCGGGTTTTGTCGATCGACCCCGGCGATGGCAAACCGGACCGGCGACGGTTCCGCGATCGCGGGGCAGTTATAAGAACGCGGAACGAAAGCCCATCGCCACGGGTGCTCGATACGGTTCAGCTCCTTCCAGCTGTTCACGAACGATGGGGCCCCACTTCCCAAACTCGGTGAGAAATCCGTCATGGCCATAGAGGGTGTCGACTTCATAAAAGCTCGCCTCCACGCCGTTTGCCCGAAGGCGCCTGACAAACGCGGCGATTTCCTGCGGCGGATACAAGAGATCGCCGCGATAGGAGATGGCGACGACACGGGCGCGGATGCGTTTGATGGCTTCCTCGATCCCCCCGCGGCCGCGGCCGAGGTCGTGGGTGTCCATCGCCTTGAGCAAATACAGGTAGCTGTTGGCGTCGAAGCGCCGGGCGAGCTTTTCACCGTGATGAATGAGATACGATTCGACCTGGAAGCTCACCTCCTCATGGCGGTTCCCCCACCCGTCGCGCTCGGCGCGGTTAAAACGGTTGTTGAACTGCTCGGCACTGCGGTAGGTGATCATCCCGGCCATCCGGGCGATGATCATTCCCGCTTTGGGGGGATGCGCCGGGTCGTAATACCCGCCGTTCCACGCCGGATCGGAAAGGATCGCCAGCCGACCGATGGCGTTGAAGGCGATGGCGTAATCCGAAAGCCACGGCGTAACGGCAATCGGAAAGAGGAGATCCATGTACTCGGGATACATCACCCCCCACTCGAGCGCCTGCATTCCGCCGAGCGATCCGCCGATCACCGCGTGCAGGCGGTCGATGCCGAGACGCCTTAAGGCGAGATATTCCGCCCGCACCATATCGCGCACGGTGACGAACGGGAACTCGGGGCCGTACGGCCGGCCGGTCTCGGGATCGATTGACGTCGGGCCGGTCGAGCCGTCGCATCCGCCCAGGACGTTAAACGTCACCACCTGATAGCGGTCGGTGTCGATCGGCTTACCGCTTCCGATGAGCCCGGCCCACCAGCCCGGGTTCTCGTCGGTGCCGACGGCGATGTGGTTGCCGGTGAGCGCGTGACAGACGAGCACCGTCGGACCATCTCGCGGCCCGACCCGCTCGTAGGCCAGGTGCACCTCCGGAAGAACGCGGCCGCTTTCCAGGCGGAGCGCGCCGATGGACACCGTCCCGACTTCTCGCGTTTTGATGCTCACCCTCAACATCGACGCCCCCTGTCCCCCGATCTTGCCTGGCCACACCCTTTACGAAAGCCATGAAAAAATCCCTCTTCGGATAAGAAGAGGGATTTCGAACCGTCGTCGAAATGCCCTCTTCTTATCTCTCGGAACGACTACGCGCGTGTCACCCGCGTTCACCGCGTTCATCGCATTCAGCGCGTTCCGCAGGAATTGGCACCAGATCCCGCGGGGAAGTTCTCTTATCCGGGTTCCACCTCATGCCCCGGGTGAGGAGACGCCTCCCCGCAAGACGGTTGCCGGGCTTCATCGGGCCAGTCCCTCCGCCGCTCTCGATAAGAAGAAGGGTCGGATATTCGTTTGTCAAGCGCAGGCATGCTTCCGCCCGTTCATCAAAAAATCCCTCTTCTTCAATCAAGAAGAGGGATTTTCGCTCCCGCGAACCTCCCCCTTCTTATCTCTCGGAATGGCCTCGCGCACAAGGCTTCTTGCGCAAGGCGCCCATCCCGCAGGAGTTGGCACCTTTTCCTGCGCGGCGTGCTTCGCCGCAGCGGCCTCTTTTCCGCCGTCGCGAAGGCATCCGCGCAAGACGGTTGCCGGGCTTCATCGGGCCAGTCCCTCCGCCGCTCTCGATAAGAAGGTTCCACGACGCTGACTTCGCGATCGATTCCATTCAGTTGTGACCGAAAGCTTGCGCTCATTTTACCAACCGTGCCGTTCTTTGTCAAGGGCCTGAGGGGCTTTCGCGCGAAAGAGAAGCGCACTGATCAGCCCAAAGGCGACGAAGGAAAGCATCGGGATGGTCACCAAACCGAAGGCGTTGAGCGGATCGTCCGCACACGACGCGCCGAAGGCGCATATGCCCCCCTTTCGGGGGATTTTTTGCAAGATGACGTGATAAAGCGCCACCCCGCCGCCGATCAGGGAAAGCGGCAGCGCATAGACGACGATGCCCGCGTCTTTTCGAAAGGCGGCGATCCCGAGAAGAAGCGCCAGCGGAAACATGCAGATCCGCTGGTACCAGCAGAGTTCACACGGCAGATAGCGCAACACTTCGCTCAAAAATAAACTTCCTGACGAGGCAGCGAGCGCCACCAGCCACGCCAGAACGAGGGCCGTCTGCCCGCGCACCGTCCCATCTCCCGGAAAACGATTCAATGAGGGCACCCTCAACGCTCCACATGCCCGAAACCGGGCGGTTCATCTCGAACGCCGGAGCGCGTGTTCGAGATCCTCAAGGAGATCGTCGACGTCCTCGATGCCGACCGACAGGCGCACCAGTCCGTCGGTGATGCCGAGCGCCCGACGGCGCTCCGGCGGAATCGAAGCGTGGGTCATCCGCGCCGGGATGGAGATCAAGCTTTCCACGCCGCCGAGGCTTTCGGCGAGGGCAAAGAGGCGGACCGACCGGACGAGGCGTTCGGCCCGCTCGGCGCCTTCCACTTCAAAACTGATCATCCCGCCAAAACCGCGCGCCTGGCGCCGCGCAACCAGGTGCCCCGGGTGTCCCTCCAAGCCCGGGTAATGGACGCGCACGACGTCCGGATGTTCGGCCAAAAAGCGGGCAATCTTCGCCGCGTTTCGCTCGTGAGCTTCCATGCGCACGCCGAGCGTCCGGATCCCGCGGAAGAGAAGGTACGCATCGAGCGGTCCGAGAACGCCGCCGGTCGCGTTTTGCAGAAAGTGAAGCCGCTCGCCGAGCTCGACGTCCTTGACGACGACAAGACCGGCGAGCACGTCGCTGTGCCCCGAGAGGTACTTGGTCGCGCTGTGCACGACGACATCCGCCCCGAGCCGGAGGGGATTCTGCCAGTACGGTGTCATGAACGTGTTGTCGACGATCAAAAGAAGCCCGTGCCGCCGGCAGAAGGCCGCCACCGCCTCGAGATCGACGATGCGGAGGAGAGGGTTGGTCGGCGACTCGACGAGCACCGCCCGCGTGTTTTCTTGCAAAGCGGCTTCCAAAACGTCAAGGCGCGTCACATCGACGAACGCCGCCTCCAAGCCAAACCGATCGAGCACGCGCGCGAGCAGTCGATACGTCCCGCCGTAGACGTCGTCTCCGACGATGAGGTGATCTCCCGCTCGAAAAAGCATCATCACCGCCTGCAGCGCGGCCATGCCGGAGGCAAACGCCAGGCCCCGCGCACCGCCTTCCAGTTCGGCGATGAACGCCTCCAGCGCTGCCCGCGTCGGATTGCCGGTCCGGGTATATTCATACCCGCGGTGATGGCCAGGGGCGTCCTGCCTGAACGTGCTTGAGAGGTAGATCGGCACGTTCACCGCACCGGTCGCCTCATCCCCGGCCCACCCCCCGTGAATCAATCGGGTCTTCAGGCGCACCAAGGCGACCCGGTTCGTCGACCCTTCCTGAATCCGAATTCAGGCCGGGCCCCCCGAACCGGGTCTTCACCTCCTTTCAGGTCCAGGGTGCTCGGCGCAGGCGCCCCGCCCGGAGCGTCCGCCCGATTCCTTCGGACTTTCGCCCGATTCCTTCGGACTTTACGGATCTTCCCGACGCCGGCATGCGACGGTCGTCTCATAGATCCGCGTGGTCAGGTAGCGCTCGCTCGAATCGGGAAAAATGGTGACGATGTTCGTCCCCGGCGGCGCCGCCTCCGCTTCCTTGAGCGCGGCATAAAACGCGGCACCGGACGAGCTGCCGACCAGAAGCCCTTCCCGGCGCGCCAGTTCCGCCACCATGTGAAAGGCGTCCTCGTCGCGGACGGTGTGGACACGGTCCACGTACGCAAAATCCAAAAACGGCGGCACAAACTCGACGCCGATCCCTTCCGTCCGGTGCGGTCCCGCGGGACCGCCGCCCAGAATCGACCCTTCCGGCTCGACGACGACCGTCCGGATGTTCGGGTTTTGCTCCTTTAAGAAGCGCGCGCAGCCCATGAACGTCCCGCCGCTTCCGACGCCGGCGACGAAGACGTGCACCCGCCCTTCAAGCTGCAGCCAGATCTCCGGTCCCGTCGTGCGGTAATGAATCTCGGGATTGGCCGGATTTGAAAACTGATCCGGCATGTACGCGCCGGGAATCTCCTCGGCGAGCGCCCGGGCGCGCTCGATGGCGCCCTGCATCCCGAGCTCCGACGGCGTGTGCACGATCTCCACCCCGAGGGCCTGCATGAGCATCTGCTTTTCCCACGAAAACTTCTCCGGCACGACACAGATCAGGCGATATCCGCGCCCGGCCGCGGCGACGGCAAGCCCGATGCCGGTGTTGCCGGCCGTCGGCTCGACGATCGTCCCGCCGGGCCGAAGCAGGCCGCTTTTTTCCCCCGCCTCGATGAGCGCAAGCCCCAGCCGATCCTTCACGCTCCCGCCGGGGTTGAAACTTTCCAGCTTCGCAAAAAGCCGGACGCCGCGCGGAAGGGGAAACGCCGTGATCTCCACCACGGGCGTTCGACCGATGAGCGCCTGGACGTTCGGGAAAACGCCTTTTCCGAACAAAACGCCGCTCACGTTCAGCCCCGCACCGCCTTCCACAGCCACACGTAGCGGTTCATCCGCTCAAAGAACGCCCGAAATCCGGCCCGAGCGAGCATGCCCTCTAAATCCGAAACCAGCGGATAATATTCGTTTTCCAAATCTCGGACGAGCCTGACAAACCCGCGCCTTCGCGCGTCCTCGACCGCCGCCCGCCGCGCCGCGTCATCGACGAAGGCGGTGTCGGCGAAGACGATTTTCCCCTCCGGCTGAAGCCGCGCCGCCATGAGGCGAACCGCCTCCTCCTTTTCCGCATCGGTCAGATGATGAAAGGCATAGGTGCTCACAAACGCCCAGACGCGTTCATCGTCAAGCGGAAGGTGGAGAAAACTTCCTTCGCGGATGTCCGCCCCGATCGCCTTGCGCCGCGCTTCGGCGCGCATCGCCTGGGACGGTTCGACGCCGATCACCCGGTACCCGCGGGCAAGAAGCTTCCGGGTCAAGTTGCCCGTTCCGACGCCGATTTCCACCACCAGCGCCCCGGGCGGCCCTTCGACCTCCTCGGCGACGCGCTCCAAAATGCGGTCATAGCCGTCGAACACGTCCGCATATTCTTCATCCGCCCCGGCGACGACCGCGTCGTACGTCGCCGCCCACGCATCGAACAGGGCGTTGAATCGCAGCTTCTCATCCTGCACCGGTCATCCCGCGCCTCCCCAGGGCGTTCGCTTTCCCGCTTCGCTTTCAACGCATCATGCCTTCGAATCCAGTCGCTCCCTGCGTTTCTCGATACTGATTATCATATGATTATCCCATCCTGTCAACCCACTACCCTCCCTCAGCTAAAATCTAGCCGAAGAGAGACGGGATCTCACGCCTCGAAATCTTTCCGAGGGGGATGTGACGTGACCCTGTCGCTCCAAAGCCGTCGCGATTACCTCGCGCAAATCCGGAACGGGTACGCCAAAGCCTCGTTCCGAAAAGAAAAGTCTCGCCTTCTCGATGAAGTCACGCGCGTGCTGGGGTCTCACCGCAAGTACGTCTTCCAAGTTCCGGGCGGCCCGGAGCGAAAACCCAAACGGCCCGGCGCAAACGACCCAAGCGGTATCAAAGGGCGCCCCCGTCACCCGAACCGCTTGGGAAGCCCGTGACTCCCCTTGTGCCGAACGCCTCCCTCCGGACCTGCCCGTCGACTGCCGAGCATTTGGAACGCCACGGAAAACTTCGCTGAACTCCGCTCGTCCGCCAACAACTCGCCCGAATCAGCCGCCCCACCCTCGCCCGTCGCTTAAAGGAATTCGACTCGCCCAAACCCAAGCGCTTTAAACCCCAAACCCGCCATCGCTTGATAAGAGTCATCCCGGAAGGAGATTGCGTTTATGCGCAGCCATCCCTACCGCAAAAACGACAACCCCATGTCGAACAGAAAAACCGCCGGTTCGTTCGCGAGATCGTGGGCAACGTCCACTACGACACCCAACAAGCCGTCGAGCGGCTCAACGCCGTCTATGCCCTCCTCGCCCCCTGCGTCAATCTCTTTTTGCCCGCCCGCAAGATCGTCGAAAAATCCGACGAAGGCAAGCGCATGCGCAAACGCTTCGACCAAGCCGCACGCTTCTCCAACGCCGGATCGAAAGCGGCGCCTTAAAACCGGAAATGAAACACAGGCTCACGGCTCGGTTAGAAACGCTCAATCCGCTCGATCTTCATGATGAGAGGTCGGTTAGACTTCAACCGTTCCGCAACTCATAGACCAATCTCCCGTCGAAGGGATACTGTCCGGTTGCTTCCTGCTTCATCCACCGGCACCGGCCGGAGCCTGCAACCTCCGGTGTCCACAGGCTTAACTTCCCGCGGAACTCGCGGTAGGACCGTCTTACGCCACGGTCAGGGCAAACCTGAGCAGATTCTTCGCCGCGTTTTCGTCCCGGTCGTGATGCGTGCCGCACGCCGGACACGTCCACGCCCGGACGGAAAGCGGAAGTTCGGGAAGAACATATCCGCAGGAAGAGCACATCTTCGACGTCGGCTCAAAGCGGCCAGCCTTCACGATCCGCACGCTTCGAAACTTGGCTTTCGCTTCGAGGAGCGCCCGGAAGGTGCCCCAGCCGACGTCGGCGATGTGCCGGGCAAGTCGCCTGTTTTGAGCAGGTTCCGAACGTCCAGATCCTCGATCGCGATCACCGGATGCGTCCGGACGAGTTCGGTCGTGAGCTTGTGGAGGAAGTCCAGCCGGATGTTTCGAATCCGGCGGTGGAGCCTGGCGATCTCGAGACGCGTCTTTTCGTAGTTCTTCGTCCGTTCGATGAGCCTTCCCTTTTCGTCCCTCACTCCGCGGCGGGAAAGTTTTCGCTGAAGTCTTCTCAGACGTTTGAGCGCGCGCCGCAGGGGTCTCGGAGCATCGGTCTTTCGGATCGCCCCCGTTTCATCAACCTGAGTCGTGAAGCTTTGCAGACCGGCGTCGATACCGGCCCGCGGCCCCGCCGGCGGAAGGGGATCGGGAATCTCTTCTTCCACCGTGAGGCTCACGAACCACCGATCGGCCTCGCGGCTCACGGTGGCGTGAAGGATTCGGCCTTGCGGCAGGTAAGTCTTCGCCGCACCGTTTTTCTTTCGCCGAACGGGCTTTTCCTTGAGGCGTACTGCGCCGATGCGAGGCAGCACGATATGACGTGTCTTTCCCCGATGACGTCGGTCTTCCCCGTCCAGAAGGAGCCGGATCGTTCTGCTGCTGTTGTCCAGCCGGAAACTGTCCCGCCGGTCGTGTTTCCGCCGGAACTTCGGATGGCCGACCTTCCGGCCGGTCTTCCGCCCACGGAAGAAGTTTTGGAACGCCTTTTCCAGATCCCGAAGCGCTTCCTGCGGCGCCCATTTGGACACTTCGTACATCCACGGGAAGTCCGTCTTCTTCAGGCGGTTCAGTTCCCGGTGGAGTTCGATGGCGTTTGTCGTGCGGCCCTCTTTTTCGTAGATCTCGATCCATCGCGCGAGGCCCCAGTTGTAGGCGAAGCGGGCGGCCCCGGCGTGCTTGGCAAGGAGGATGCGTTGTTCCGTGTTGGGATCGAGTTCGTACCGGTAAGCTCTATGGATCTTCATGCCCAAGCGCCTCCAGCGCCTTTTTGGCCCGTCGTCTCGCGGAACGCTTGCCGTACAAGCGGGCGGCCAGGGACGTGAGGACCTCGGTCACATCGCGCACCAGATCGTCATCCACCTCTCTATACCGATAGGTAAGGGTTTGGGGTTGTCGCCCCTCCCCCTTTTCCCCCGGTCCACACCGTGCGTGAAAGTTTCCCTTTACACGGCGTTCCATCTACGGATCGAGGAAGGAAACTTGCGATTCCTAGGCACGTGGCCCCCTGGCGATGGACAACCCATCTTCTTACTCGACCCTCCAGGCACGGAAATCGCGGTTTCGTCTCGATCCGTAGACTGCGGCCTGTTCCTCCAGTCCCGTTACAGGACCTTCCTCGGTCGTGACCGCGCTCTCACCAGCCCGAACCCACTTCGGCAGTACGCCTTATAGGGACCGGCCCCGTACCGGCGGTTTGTAGACTCCATAGGAGTCTAGGCCGTGGCTGGCTTTCCCTGTACCCGCTTCCCTAGCCGTCCATACGCCCGTTTAGGTGCCCACTTTGAGCCGGATGCCCACACATCCCCATTGCCGGATGGGCGTGTTTCATAGATGGCATTCTTACTCCACGCCGGGCATCAAGTCCTTGAGGAACCGCAGGTAAGCGTCCTCGGACAACTATCCGTTTCCAGATAGCAAACGTGACGACTCGTACACTCGCGGTTTCGTCGGAGAGGGAGTCACCCTCTCATTCTCACCATGCGGGTCTTATGGCGCCCCGGCGTATACACCATGGCCTTGCGGCTGTAGGTGCCTTGACGCCGACTTCACCTGGCTTCAGACCCCGGAAGGCCGGTACCTTCCGGCGCCTGCGGGAGTCTCAGGCCGACGACTTCGAGGCGGCATGGGCCTCTCATTTTCGCCGTCGGGAAGCAAGTTAGGGTGATGATTCACCCCGCGCTTTTCGTCCTGCTCATGTAGGACTTATAGCGCAACAGATCGCACTTCTTCGACCACCGGAATGCGGCGTCCCTGCGCCCGAAGAGAAGCTTCGATGTATTCAAAGCCAAAACGCGTCAGCCGATCCCGATGTTCCACGACGATGGTCGTTACGTTCGGGTCGGAGAGGAGCTTGATGAGCTCCCTCCGCCTGCCCCACGCGGGGAGCTTCAAGGCGCCCGGTCGTCGGGAGCCCCGGCCCCGTCTCCCAGCCGGTAGCGCAGCACCCGCCGGCGGCTGAACGCCAGGAACCAGTACATCACGGTCAAGCCGAAGGCGAAGACGATCAGCGCGTAGATGAGCGCCCGGTCGTTCTCCCCGTTCGCAACGGCAAAGTAGATGGCCAACGTCAGCGTATCCGTCTTCCCCGGGATGTAGCCGGCGAGCATGAGCGTCGCGCCGAATTCCCCGAGCGCCCGGGCGAACGAGAGGACGATGCCGGCGAGGAGCGTCGGCCAGGCGAGCGGCAGCGTCACCGTCCAGAACACCGTCCACGGCGATTTGCCGAGCGTCCGCGCGGCGAGCTCGAGCTTTTTGTCGACGCCCGAAAACGCGGCGACGGCGTTTTGATACATGAGCGGAAAGGCGACGACGCTGGAGGCGACGACGGCACCGAGCCAGTTAAAGACGAACTCGATATGAAACAACTGAAAAAGCCATTTGCCGAGCGGACCGTTTTTGCTGAGCAGCGAAAGCAAGATAAAGCCGATCACCGTCGGCGGGAGCACCATCGGCAGGATGAACAGCGTCTCGAGCATATCTTTCCCGGGAAATCGGCGGCGGGCAAACAGATAGGCGATCAGCGACCCGACGAGGGCCACGATCGCGGTGGCCACGAGCGAAACGCGGATCGAAAGCCAAAGCGGCCAGAAGAGTTCGTTCATCGCGCGACCTCCACGACATCTCCACGAAGTTCGCCCGCGTTCATCCGCACGTCCCCTCGGGACGGGATCGCGCGCTCATCACCGTGACCCGTTGCACGCCCTCGTGAAAGCGGCGGTAGTGACCGCCCTCCTGAACGACGCGCCAGACGTGCGCCGCTTCGGTCACGACGGCGCCGGCGAGCACGTCGACGCCGTAGTCAAAGAGCACCGGCGCCAGCGGCGTGCTCGGCCCGACGAGGACGACGAGGGCGTTTCGGGACAGCTCCGCGAGTCGGGAAAACGTCTTATTGACGAGCGTCGCCGCGGTCAGGAACACGACATCTTGATCCGGGAGGACGACTTCCGCGGCGCTGTCGGGCAATTCGCCCGGAAGCGGCTTGCGCTCGAGGACGGTCAGCGTCGCCACTTCCCCGAGCCTCTCCAGGCCCGGAAAATGGCCGACGACCGCCACCTTTTGGCCGCGCAGGCATTCGCGCATGACATCGAAGATGCTTTCCGCAGGCAAAGCCGAAAGCGGACGCCCGGTCAGCCGCTCGGCGTTTTCTTTCGTATTGAGCGCCGCGTTGATGGCCGCAAGGCCGACCGAGGCTTCCGCCAGGTTCCAGGAACGCACGCGTTCGGCGAGCTCGCGGAGCGGCCGCCCGGCCAGGCTTCCGGCATCGGGAATGTCGATCCCGCCGTCTTTTGCCGTGATCGCCACGCCGATGTCGCCGCCGCTTCGCACGAGCGTCCGATAAGGCCCGACGAGCACGTCATCCGCCGTCCGCTCGGGCGGGACGAGTTCGATCAGCGCGTCATAGACTTCAAACGGACGAGGCAATCGTTTCCCTCCTTCCGAGAAGGCCGCCGGCGTCAATCTTCCAGACGGCCGCCGAGTTCGGTAAAGCCGACACCGTAAAAGCGTTTAAAAAACGCATCGGCTTCTTGCGTCAGGTCGACGTCCAAAAAGGCTTCCGGATGCAGCCGCTTCGCGAGCCACCGATGTTCGGCGACGGATAGTCCCAAGAGGTGATGTTGCTCGGAAAACGGTAGACCTGCCGCGCCTTCCAGATAAGCGACGAGCCGCTCCGCGGCCTGTTCGGCGCCGACGGCCCGCCCGATTTGCTCGACGTATGAAACATGTTTTGATACGCCGCGCCGGAGGCGGCGAGCGCTCCGCCGACGACGAGCGCCAGCGCGATGCGCGGGATGCGGATGTGATAGATGACGATCGCCGCCTCGGAACCCAGCGCCGGATGGAAGAGGGGTCGGATGATCTCCGAAAGCGGAAGATCATAGCGGCCGCTCAACAGAGCGCAGACGGCGAGCGGAAGCAGCCAGAGATCACAGAGGCCGACGCGCTTGACCCGCATGGCCGGAGGCCGCCTGGCGTCTTCATTTCGTCGCCGGTTCAAAGCCGTAACGCCGAAGCACCTCCTGCCCGTCCCCGAGGGCGAGCGCGCGCAAGAACGCCTGAGCCTTGTCCGGATGCCGGCTGCCCTTGACCACGGCGCCGGGATAGACGATCGGCCGGTGCCACGAGGGATCGGCCGTGTCGGACACTTCCACGCGGTCGGAAATCGCCGCATCCGTCCTGTACACGAGCCCGCCGTCGACCTCGCCCGTTTCCACGTAGGCGAGTACCTGCCGCACATCCATGCCGAAAACGAGGCGCTTGGCCTTTTCCATCTCCTCATAGACGCCGAGATGATCCAGCACTTCCTTGGCATACGTCCCGGCCGGGACGCTCTTCGGCTCGCCGATCGCGAGTTTCGCCAAATGATCCGATTTGAGCCGTTCAAACGTCAGCTTTTGATCCTCAGGCACCCCTTTTTTCACGGCCATCACGAGGGCGTTTTTCACCACGTCGACGCGCGTCGCCGGGTCGATCAGCCCCTTTTGCTCGAGTTCATCGACCTGCTTGGCGCCGGCAGAGATGAAGACGTCGGCCGGAGCGCCCTGCTCGATCTGCTGCATCAGCTGTCCGGAAGCGCCGAAGTTAAAGCGGAGCTTGACGCATTCCTTCGCCTCAAACACCGGCTGATATTCGGTCAGCGCGTCTTTCAAGCTGACCGCCGCGGAGACGACGAGCTCCGGCGCGTCTTTGCAGCCCGCCCGACCCCCGCTCTGCCCGGTGCCTGGAGACGCTCCGGATTCGGTTTGGCCGCCCGTTGAACCGCCTGCCGCATCGGAACCGCTTCCGCCGGAGGGCGCCGGGTTGCCCGAACCGCAGGCGGAAAGAAGCCCGACGAGCATCAGGACGACGACCGCCCAGGCGAGCGATTTCGATCGAAGCGTTTTCAACCCCATCGTTTTCCTCCCCTTTCTAAAGCGTTTCTAACGCGGCGTCGCGACGCGCATCCGCTTTTCGTCCAAAACGCGCCCGGCGCGAATGTAGACGATCCGATCCGCGAGCCGTTCCGCCTCCTCGTGGTCGTGGGTGACGATGATCGCCGGAACGGGTTCCTCGGCCAAAAGCGCTTGGAACGCCTCGCGCACGGCATTTTTCACATCCTGATCGAGCGATGAAAACGGCTCATCGAGGAGGATCAGCTTCGGCTCCGACGCCAAGGCGCGGACGAACGCGACGCGCTGCTTCTCCCCGCCGGAAAGATCGCCCGGATAACGCCCGAGCAGCCGGTCGATGCCGGCGATCGCGATCAGCCGGCGTGTCTTCGGATCGTCGAGCGTCTTGCCCCGCGGCATGCCGTAGGCGATGTTTTTGGCCACCGTCATGTGGGGAAACAGCGCATAATCCTGAAACACGTAACCGACGCCCCGCCGCTCCGGCGGCATCGGGCGCCTGCCGGTCGCATAAAAGACCGTCTCTCCGAAGCGGATCTCTCCCTCGTCCGGCGTGACCAAGCCGGCGATCATGTTCAGGATCGTCGATTTCCCGGAACCCGAGGGGCCGAAGAGCACCGTCACCTCGCGATCAAACGACAGTTCAATCGCAAGGTCGAAGCCGGGCCATCGCTTTTTCACACGGAGCAAGAGCATCCACGGACCTCCCTCAAAAGCATCCGCTTCACGGGCCTCCTTTGCGGAGAGAAGACCCATTAAAAAAACCCCGACCGGTCGACGGCGGGGCGTCTACGTCTCTGCGCACGTGAACGCGACCCACCTCCTTATACCGGTCTCGTGGAAGGCATGCCCGTTTCCAGGCATACCCCGTGAGCGCAGGGCGCCTGAGGACGAAGGCGCGCCCCGCGCTCAGGCCGCCGTCCATCGCACTGCGTGCGGAAGGGCCGAGCGGCTCGGAGTGGTCGAACGTCTGCAGGGATAAGATTGAATTTTAAACCAGGATAAACAATACCAAAACGAGCGGAGAAAGTCAAGCGAGATCCGGCTCCAGGGTTTTACGGCCGTTAACGCGCGTACGTCCGGATGGCTTTACCGTCCAGGGGCAGGCGCTTGCCATAGTCGGGAAGGGACATGGTCACGGCCCGCTGGAGCGCGACAAAGAGGGACTCCGGCTCGGCTTCATAGGCTTCAATCCGATTCCAGAAGCGACCGAAGGCCGCGGCACATGGCACGCGATCGCCGAAGCCCAAAAACCAAAGAGTTGCCCGTTCCGGCTCAGTTCGCGCCGCAGGGATTCGACGCTCGGGGGCTGAAACACGACGTGGGCGATATACGCATTCCCCATAGCCCGCATGGGATCATCATCTCGGCCCTTGCCGCGCGCTTTCTCCAGTTTTTGCATGAGCGCTTCGTCCGGGAGATGTTCAAGGACAACCTTCAGGCATTCAAGATCACCGAGTCCGGCAATTTCGTTCCACGAAAACAGGGAGCCTTGTGGTAGAATGGCCATACGGATCTTCTCCTTTGAGGCAAGTTTTTTTCCTTTTAAGTTGTCTTTGAGTTTACCCAAAGGAGGGGCAATCTGCTTTTTACGGTCAAATTTTGAACGGCCCGGAAAGCGTTTGCCCCCACCTTTTCGGTGGGGGATTGACCGTTTTGTGAAGGGGAAAATGCACCGAATACAAGGGATTCGGACCGCGAAAAGGTTCAACCACCGACAGCGGAGAGGAGATTCTTCTTACCATCAAACTCGGCCCATCAAACTCGGGCGGCGACCTTGTCGGCGACCTGTGCACGCTGTCCGGCGCCCTCAACTTGACCAATTGCATCGCCCTGACCGACGCTTCCCTCGGGGTCATCCGCAAGAGCGAACTAGAGTTTTTGTTTTACCGTCAACCCGACTTGGCCATCGCCTTTCTGCAATGCTATCCATCTGCGACGGACGGTGCCCGGCGGACGTATGTGTGATCTGAGCCTGTGGGGAGGAGGGAAAACGCGATGGACGTATGGCAATCCCTTGGCACGCCCCCTGACGCTCCCCTCGGCTCCGTGGCGGAGGCCCGTCCCGGGCCATGGCTGGGAGGAGGAAGCGACCCGCCACCTGCGCCGGGTGCGCGAAACAATGCCCCTGACCCATCACCGGACCAACCTGGTGGTCATGCATTGGACGGCCAACGTCACCCTGGCGTTGGGGAAATCCCCGATCATGACGCCGGAACCGGAGGAGTTCCCTAACATCACCCTCGGGCAGGCGCGCTGGTAATCAACATCGGCTCCCTCCGGGTAAGCGATGTCGTCGACTTCCTCTCTGCCCAGCAGGAGGCCCGCCGGCACGGGGTGCCCGTCATCCTCGACCCGGTCGATGCCAGCTTCTCGCCGCTGCGCCTCGAGACCTCTCGCCGCCTCCTGGAACAGGGCGTGGAGGCGGTGCGCGACAACTACGCCGAGAACCTCTTCATCGCTGTCCATCATGGGTGAGGCCGTTTCCCTCAAATTGCCTTTACGCCCGCAAGCAACTCCTCCTTTTCCGCGTCAGAAAGGATGCGCTCGGCCATCGGAAAGAGCACGTTTTCTTCCTTCATGAAGTGATCAAACAGGATCTGCACCGCTTCCGCCACCTCGCCGGCGATCCACCGCGCGGTGTGGGCCTTGATCGGGCCGGTCAGGCTGGCCATCGTGGCAAGAAATCCTGAAAGGCGCGTTTTGGCTTGTTCGTGTTCGTACTCCATCACCGCAATGGGGCCCATCTCCCGCCCGATATGCTTGGCCATGAGCGGGAAAAGGACGTCTTCTTCCCGCTTGGAGTGGAGATCCAACTCTGCCACGAAAATCTTCATCTTTTCTTCCAGCGCGCGCAGGGGCGCCTCCCAGTCTTCGACGCCCGCATTGGTGCCGATCGCCTGCGCCTCCTTGAACAATTCCTCCATCTGCTTGCGAAGCGGCGGATGCTCCTCCTTCAACCGCTGAAGTCCTTCGCAAAGCGTCAGCGGACCGCCGGTCATTCCCATCATGCCGCAGCCAAAGGGCATCGCTTCCATGGCATTCCCTCCTCAACCGGTCGCCGTCGATGCATACATACGGCTTGCGTATCGACGCTCCAGCTCTTAGGGTACGGCAAAACGCGCGCCGAAACCGTGACGGCGATCACAGTGGGCTGCGGATCGCTTTATCCCACCCGGCCGCCGTTATGCCATGATCTCCCGCTTCCGCTGCCCAAAATACCATTTATGGAGCAAAATGCAGGCCAGGACAAACACCGCGAGAAGCCCAAAACCGAGCGCGTAGCTTCCCGTTGCGTCGCGTACCATTCCCAACACAATCGGGGGAAAGAAACCGCCGATTCCGCCGGCCGCTCCCACAACCCCGGTAACGGCTCCTGTCCTCCCCCGTGCGACCACGGGAACCAGCTTGAAGACGGCACCATTTCCCATGCCCACAAGCAAGGCGATGCTCAAGCATGCAAAACTGAAAGATCGAATCTCTTCGGACAGCCCCGTGAGGATAAGGGCCCCCAGCAGCACACCGGCAAAGACAACGGTTAACATTCGTTCCGCGCCCAGCCGATCCGCCAAATATCCCCCCAGCGGACGGGCAAGCGTGGCGACCACCACAAACCCTGCCGCACGCCATCCCGCATCCACAGCGGTCAAGTGGAACAGGTCTTGCAGCAAGGTGGGAAGGTAAATGCCGAAGGCCATAAAGCTCCCAAAGGTGAGGAAATAATACGTCGACAACAGCCACGTCTCCTTATACCGAAAAACACCCAGCACCGAGGGAATAGAGCCGCTTGAGGGAGAAGAGGGGAATTCGCGCGTGCCCAACCAGAAGAGAAGGGCCATGATCGCGATGGCGACACCGAAAATCCGGAATGTCCCCGAAACCCCGTAAGCCTCAATCAGCAGCGGCACGGTAAATCCCGCAACAGCCGTTCCGAAGTTCCCCATCCCGGTGATCCCCAATACCAGGCCTTGCTTTTCAAGAGGAAACCACCGGGACACATACGCAATGGCGATGGTAAACGTGGTTCCGGCCATACCAAGGAAGAAAGCAAAGAACAGAAGCGTTTCGAAGGATCCCGCAAAACTGGCCCCCAGCAATGGAAAAATCAAAAACAACATCGTCAGCGTGTAAACCTTTTTTCCGCCCAAGCGATCGGTCAACATTCCCATGGGAATCCGCATCACCGATCCCAAGAGAACCGGCGTGGCAACAAGGAGGCTTTTTTCCGTGACACTCAACCGGTACAGTTCCTGCAGGGTGGATGCCATCGGAGAAAGAATGGCCCACGCGGCAAACGAAACGACCATGGCCACGGTGGAATAGACGAGCGCAGCGGTTCGCCCCTTCATGATCGTCCCCAACGCTCCTTCCCGGGAATAGGTGATAACGTATCAAATTCTTATAACTTAGATCGCTTGCTTTCATTTAATGCCTGTACGGCGACAGCCTCACATCTGCTTGCACCCGTGACCGCGTCGTTACGCTCTCGTACGCCGCGCTGTCCATCTTGCGATGCGAGCCAATTCGTCCTCCATCAGGCGACGGACCGTCCGCACGATCGTGTTGATCTCCTCCTTGGTCACCCCCTCGACGTGGATGCCCATGGCCACGACAACGGTGCAGCCCAGCGCTTCGGTTGCCATGCGGGCCACCCCCGCCGCGAGGTCCCCTTCCCGGTGGCCTGGGAGGGCGTGCACGGCCACCCTGACCCGATCCCCCACCGGATACGCCGTGGCCACCGCCCCGATGTGCGCCTGCCCGCCGGTGATCAGAAAGGCGATGTCCTTGCCCATCGGGACGGTGCGCAGGCGAATGTCAAACGGAAAGCCGGTCATGGTTTCACCACCGCGCGGCTCTGGCGACGCCGGTACAGCACGTAGCTGCGCCACAGGTACGCCAGCGGCAGGCTGAACACGTGCACCAGGCGCGTGAAGGGCCACACGGCGAACAAGCCGAGCGCGGCCAGCACATGCACCTTAAAGGGCAGCGGCACCGCGGCCATCCGCGTCGCATCAGGCTGGAACGTGAGTACGCCGCGCAGCCACGGGCCAATGGTTTCCCGATAGTCGAAGTCCGCGTGGCCAAGGCCATTCCACAGCGTCGCCCATAACCCGCTGAGGATGACGAGGCAGACGAGGGCGATAGCCACAAAATCACCCGTGCGGCTCGTGCGGCGCACGCGGGGCACGCCCACGCGGCGCACGAGCAAGAGGATCGCGCCGATGGCTGCGGCCAAACCGGCAACACCGCCGGCGGTCACGGCGAGGAAATGGTAGACGGTATCGGACAATCCGAAGGCTTCATGCACCGACTTCGGTACCAAGAGGCCGGCCACATGGCCCAGAAAGACCGCCAGGATGCCCCAGTGAAAGAGCGGGCTCCCCCACCGCAACCAGCGCTTCTCCAACAGCTCGCTGGAGCGCGACGTCCAGCTGTACGGATGGATGTGGATTCGGTAAAGGTGGCCGCCCACAAACACGGTGAGCACGACGTAGGGGTAGATCACCCACAGGAACTGGTCCCATCCGCGCATGGCTCATCCTCTCCCGCATCGTGTACTTCGCGCTCCCCTTGCCCCAGCGCCAGCAGCAGCGCCGCAAACACGTAGGCATACGGGCTCTTCAGGTTGCGAAGCTCGCCGTAGATCCGCGCGATTGCCGGGCGGTGGGCAGCAAAGATGGGTTCCACTTCATGGGCCGGTGCACAGGAAGCAAACTCGAGGATAAGGGGCAGATAATCGGGCAGTTCGTTTTCTTTCATCACAAACCCGGCCCGCTTGTAGAGCTGCTTGAGCGCGAGAAGCGCCTGGCCACGCTCTCGCTGTTCCCCGTACGCGCCATAGGTGACGTACAGGCTGGTCGCCTGCCCGAAATCAAAGGTTTGCACGTAGTGATCGCGCAGCGCGTCGGGATCCCCTTCCGTCGCCAGGTCGAGAAAGCGCGTCAGGTGGGCGGCAATCTGCTGGTCGGGAACGTGTGGGATCGCGTCGCGTAAGGCGGGTACCGCCTGTTGCCACGCCGCGTCGGGGTACCCAAGCAGCCGCGCGATCAGCCGAAAAAGGGCTTGCCGGTCCTCGTGCCGCATTGCCGGTTCCATCGGTACCCTCCCCTTGCGTTGTCGCATCACAAACCGCACCCGCCGGGGGTGCCGGCGAAGCTCAGGCCGCACGTCCCCTGTTCGCCAAACAGGTCGGCCACCTGCTCGCGGTGCGCCGTCGGCAGGACGAAGCGATCGTGGTACTTGGCGATCGCCAGAAGCCGGTACATGTCGTTCACCGTCGCCTCATCCAAGCCGGTTTCGCGCAGCAGGTCGCCATCCGGCTCCTTCCCCAGGGTCCGGGCGCGCATGGCCGCGCGCAGGACAGCCAGCTTCTTCAGCACGCCGCGAACCACCCCCACGTCGCCGGCTGCCAACAGATTGGCCAGATACGCGATCGGGATGCGCATCAGGTCGATGGCCAAGAACACGTCGGCGCCCTCGACCGCTTCATCGCCTTCCACCGCGTGGACCAGCGGGCTGAGCGGCGGGATGTACCACACCATCGGCAGGGTGCGGTATTCGGGATGGAGCGGCAGCGCCACCTTCCACGCGACGATCAGCTTGTAGACCGGCGACCGCTGCGCGGCGGCGATCCAGTCGTCGGGGATGCCCTCGCGCCGGGCCTGGGCGATCACCTCGGGATCGTGCGGATCGAGAAAAACGCCAAGCTGCGCCGCGTAGAGGTCCTGTTCCCGCACGGCGGAGGCGGCCCGTTTCACCGCGTCGGCGTCGTAGAGCAAAAGGCCAAGGTAGCGAATCCGCCCGACGCACGTCTCCGAGCAGATCGTCGGCAGCCCCGCTTCCAGGCGCGGGAAGCACAGCGTGCACTTTTCCGCCTTGCCGGTGTGCCAGTTGAAGTACACCTTCTTGTACGGGCAGCTGGAGACGCAAAAGCGCCAGCCCCGGCAGGCCTCTTGGTCGACGAGAACGATGCCGTCCTCGTCGCGCTTGTACATCGCCCCCGAGGGGCAAGAAGAGACGCATGGCGGGTTGAGGCAGTGCTCGCAAATCCGAGGGAGGTGGAACATGAACACCTGCTCAAACGCCATTTGCACCCGCTCCTCTAACCCCTTCAAGAGGGGATCGCGGGGTCCGGTTTCGGGGGCTCCGGCCAGATCGTCCTCCCAGTTGGGCCCCCATTCCGGGTTCATGTACGATCCCGTGAAGATCGACTTGGGTCGGGCCACCGGCTGGCGCTTCCGCTCGGGGCTTGTCGTCAGCATCTCGTAGTCGTACGTCCACGGCTCGTAGTAGTCGTCGAGGGTCGGCAGGTCGGGGTTATGGAAAATGTGAGCCAGGCGGCGGGCCCGGCTCCCCGAGCGCAGCTCCAGTTCGCCGTTTTTCAGCTCCCAGCCGCCCTTGTACTTCTCCTGGTTCTCCCATTCTCTGGGATAGCCCACCCCCGGCTTGGTCTCGACGTTGTTCCACCACATGTACTCGGCGCCGGGGCGGTTGGTCCACGTGTTCTTGCAGGTGATGCTGCACGTGTGGCAGCCGATGCACTTGTCGAGGTTCATCACCATGGCCACGTGCGCCTTAATCCTCATGCCAGTCCACCTCCCGCAGCTTGCGGACGATCACGGTGATGTCGCGCTGGTTGCCGGTCGGGCCATAGTAATTGAAGCCATAGCTGAGCTGGGCGTAGCCGCCAATCATGTGCGTCGGCTTGACGTGGATGCGCGTCGGGCTGTTGTGCGTCCCGCCCCGGTTTGGGGCCAGCTTCGTCGCCGGCACGTAGATGTGCCGATCCTGGGCGTGGTACATGAAGGCCATGCCACGCGGAATGCGATGGGAAACCACGGCGCGGGCGACCACGACGCCGTTGCGGTTGAAGCACTCGATCCAGTCGTTATCGGCGATGCCCGCTTCCGCCGCGTCCTCGTGGTTGAGCCATACCGTCGGTCCGCCGCGGAACAGCGTCAGCATCAGCTGGTTGTCGAAGAACATGCTGTGAATCGACCACTTGTTGTGCGGCGTCAAGTACTGGAGGACCACTTCCTTGCCCCGCGGCGCGTCAGGTCGACTCTGCCCCGGCAAAAAGGGCGTGTGGGCCAGGGTCGGTTTGTACGTGGCCAGCATTTCGCCGAACTCCAGGAGCAGCTCGTGGTCGAGGTAGAAGTGTTGCCGGCCGGTCAGCGTGCGCCACGGAATCTTCTTTTCCACGTTCGTGGTAAACGGCGAATACCGCCGCCCGCCAGTTTCCGAACCGCTGAAGGCCGGCGAGGTGATGACCGGTTTGGGCTGTGCCGTGATGGCATCAAAGGTGAACCGTTCCTCGGCCCGCTCCTCGGCCAGGTCCCTCAGGTGGAGAGCCGTCTTTTGCTCCAGTGCCGCCCACGCCTTGATGGCCATCTTGCCGTTGGTCGTCGACGACAGGGTGAGGATCGCCTCGGCCACGTCACGCTCGGTGGCCAGGCGCGGGCATCCGCCGGCCGTACCTCCGGTCGCCATGCCGAGTGTCCGCTTGAGGAGCTCATACTCCTCCCGTGCCGACCAGGCAATACCCTTGACGCCGAAGGGTTTTTCTGCCACCAGCGGCCCCAGGGCGGTCATCTTTTCGTACACCGCGCCATAGTCGCGCTCCACCACGTGGACGTGGGGCATCGTCTTGCCGGGGATGGGCTCGGCCTCACCCGTCTTCCAGTCGGCCACCCGACCATAGGGCTGGGCCAGCTCATCCGGCGTGTCATGCAAGATCGGCGTGATGACGATCTCCCGCACCGGACCGGGGAAGATCTTCTTGGCCATCTCCGAGAAGATGCGCGCCAGCGCCTTGAACACTTCCCACTCCGAGCGGGCCTCCCACAGCGGGTTCACCGCCGGGTTGAACGGATGGATGAACGGGTGCATGTCGGTGCTGCTGAGGTCATGCTTCTCGTACCACGTGGCCACCGGCAGCACGACGTCGGAGTAGAGGGCCGTGCCGGCCATGCGGAAGTCGAGGTTGACGAGGAGGTCGAGCTTCCCTTCCGGCGCCGGATCCCGCCACACCACCTCCTGCGGGCGCAGGCTGTGGGCATCGTCGTTGAGCAGGCCGTGCGTCGTCCCCAGGAGATGCTTGAGGAAGTACTCGTGTCCCTTCCCGGAGCTGGAGATCAGGTTGGCCCGCCACACCACCATCACCCGCGGGAAGTTGCGCGGGTCGTCGGGATCCTCGATCGCCAAGCGCAGCGCGCCACTCTTGAGCTGACGGGCGACGTAGGCGGCCACCTCCTGCGGCGTCGTGGCGCCCGCCCGGCGCGCCTGTTCGTACAGCGCAATGGGGCTCTCGTTGAATTGCGGGTACGACGGCAGCCACCCCAGCCGCGCGGCGAGCACGTTGTAATCGGCGGGATGCCTGTAGCGCGGAGCGCCGGCCAGGGGCGAAACAAGGGCGTCGACGGACACGTCCTCGTACCGCCACTGGTCGGTGGCGAAGTAGAAGAAGGACGTCCCGTTCATAAGGCGCGGCGGCAGCGACCAGTCGCGGGCAAAGGCCACCGTCTGCCAGCCCTCCACCGGGCGGAGCTTCTCCTGCCCCACGTAGTGGGCCCATCCCCCGCCGTTGACCCCCTGGGCACCGGTGAGGAGGACGAGGTTGAGCACGGCGCGGTAGATCATGTCCCCGTTGTACCAGTGGTTGATGCCCGCGCCGAGGACGATCATCGAGCGGCCCTTCGTCTCCGCAGCATTGCGGGCAAATTCGCGGGCCACCCGGATGACGAGCCGCCGGTCGACGCCGGTGACCGCCTCCTGCCATGCCGGCGTGTACGGGGCCACCTCGTCGTAGGACGTCGGCCCTCCGTCACCCAGCCCGCGGCTCACCCCGTACTGGGCCAGCACGAGGTCGAATACCGTGGTGACGAGGCACGCCTCCCCGCCCCGCGCGATGCGCCGCGCCGGCACGCGCCGTTCGATGACGCTCCGCTCGCGCTCGCCAAAATAGGGCAAGCGCACCGTCACCACCTCGTCGTGGACGCCGAGGAGGCTGAGCCGCGGATCGATCGGCGCGCCCGTCGCCTCGTCCTCCAGCCTGAGGTTCCACCTCCCGCCGTCCTCCCAGCGGTGGCCGATGCAGCCGTTGGGGACGGCCAGCTCCCCCGTCCGCTCGTCATAGACGACGCCCTTCCACGCGGCATTCGGCGTCTCGCGCCCGATGTCGGCGGCGCGCAAGAAGCGGTCAGCCACGTAGGCCCCGTCCTGGCGCTTGAGCGTCACAAGGAACGGCAGATCGGTGTACTGTTTCGCGTAGGCGAAAAAATAGGGCTCTTCCCGCTCGACGTAGAACTCCTTCAGGATCACATGGCCCATGGCCATTGCCAAAGCCCCGTCCGTTCCCGGCTTGACCGCCAGCCAACGGTCGGCGAAGCGCACGAACTCGGCGTAGTCGGGGCTGATCGCGGCCACCTTCGTGCCGTGGTAGCGCACCTCGGTCAGGAAATGGGCGTCGGGGGTGCGCGTCATCGGGATGTTGGAGCCCCACACCAGGATGTACCCGGCGTTGAACCAGTCGCTCGACTCCGGGACGTCGGTCTGATCGCCCCAGATCTGCGGCGACGCCGGCGGCAGGTCGGCATACCAGTCGTAAAAGCTGAGCAGCGGCGCGCCGATGAGCGACAGAAAGCGCGCCCCGGCAGCATAGCTGATCATCGACATGGCCGGGATCGGCGAGAAGCCGATGATGCGATCGGGACCGTTGCGCCGGATCGTGTGGATCATCGCCGCCGCAATGAGCGACAGCGCCTCGTCCCACGTGGCGCGAACGAAGCCGCCCTTGCCCCGCGCCGCCTTGTAGCGCCGGGCCTTCTCCGGATCCTCGACGATGCGCGCCCACGCCTCAACGGGATCGCCGGTGCGCTCCAGTTCCTCCCGCCACATGCGCAAGAGCGCCCCGCGCACGTAGGGATACTTGACGCGCAGCGGGCTGTACAGGTACCACGAGAAGCTCGCCCCGCGGGGACAGCCGCGCGGCTCAAACTCCGGCATGTCCGGCCCCGTCGACGGGTAGTCGGTGCGCTGCCCCTCCCACGTCACGATGCCGTCCTTCACGTAGATGTTCCAGCTGCACGACCCGGTGCAGTTCACCCCGTGGGTGGAGCGCACCACCTTGTCGTGCTGCCACCGCCGGCGGTACAGCGCCTCCCACTCCCGCCCCTGTGGCGACACCTCACTCCAGCCGTCGGCGTACCGTTCCCGTGGCAAAAAGTATCGCAGCTTTTCCAGGATCGGCGAGCGTTTCCGTCCCATCGTCTCCTCCCCTTTCTCGCGTGTACGAACCGGACGTTTGGCCTGCGGCCCGTTTTCGCAGCATGGGAATGGCGCCTCACCGTTATCGTAAAGTTTACCGTCCAAATGGAAAGTGACATTTCTCACCTTCGGCACGCCATTCATATTTCGTTCACGGATTCACGCGCGACGGCACAAAAAAAAGCGCCCGTTCGGATTCGGTTCGGGCGCTCAGTTCGCAGGTCAAGTCCGAGATCGTGTGTAAAATTGCCCTCTTCGGCGAATGGAGCGGTGAGCGCTTAGGCGCTTTGACACAAGCCTGAGCGGATTCTCTCGAGGCCTGCTGCGCCTTCTTCCATGCCTCCTCC
>NZ_JXBB01000018.1 GCF_001653195.1 Hydrogenibacillus schlegelii | reverse complement strand
TGGTTTGCAATCAGCTCCCTCCTTTCTGTCGTTGTTCTTCATGAATATTTTATCGTTAGTATCAAGGATGTACAACCGGCTTCATCCCCGGAATGAATTCCGGGGCTTTCGCCGGGGATTTCTGTAATCGTGTTACCGTTAAATTCGGCAGGTCCATTTCCGCCGGTGTTCCCGGCCTGTTTGAGGATCACGCCCCTCAAACAGGCTTTTTTTGTCGTGGCGCCACTTTTCCCTCGGAGCGGCGAGGCGATTGCTGCCCCGCACGCTGCCTTCGAACGTGGCCGAAAACGCCGTCGGGTCGTCCTTGTCCACGGGCGCTTTGCCGGTCATCCATGGCGCCGATGCCGATGACCGGCATCGCCTATGAGGTGGTGAAGGCGGCAGCAGCAGCGCCTCCGCCGACGGAAACATCGTCGGGCGGACCGGAGTGGGAAGCGGCCGTCCAGGTCGCCTATGAGGTTCGATAAGCCGGTGTGATGGGTTCATTTGCCGTTGTTGACATACAGTTGTTAACATACAGTTGTTGACACTTCCCGGGCCCCTTGTTACACTGACCGTGCGCGAAGCAGGCCTTAGCCCCGATGCCGCGGGCCGCGTATCCTTGAAAAACGCCGCGGAATGGCACGCGAAGGTCGCGCGTGAATTCGAGAGCAGAGCAGAGGTGACGCATTGTGTCCACGGTGGTCGTCGTCGGCACGATGTGGGGAGACGAGGGGAAGGGCAAGGTCACCGATTTTCTGGCCCAGCGAGCGGAAGTGGTGACGCGCTACCAAGGGGGCAACAATGCGGGACATACCATTTCGTTCGGGGGGAAGAAATATAAGCTTCACCTCATTCCCTCGGGCGTTTTTTATCCGGAAAAGGTGTGTGTGATCGGCAACGGGATGGTCATCGACCCGAGGGTCTTTGCCGAGGAGCTGGCGTACCTGCGGGAAAACGGGATCCCGGTGACCAACCTGTACGTCAGCGACCGCGCCCATGTGATCCTGCCGTATCACATCAGGCTGGACATCGCGGAAGAGGAGCGCAAGGGCAACGATAAAATCGGCACGACGCGCAAAGGAATCGGCCCGGCGTATGTGGACAAGGCGGCTCGCGTGGGCATTCGCGTCGCCGATCTGCTCGATGAAGACGTCTTTCGCGAAAGGCTGGACCGCAACTTGGCCGAGAAAAACCGGATCCTGGAGGCGGTGTATGAGACGGAAGGGTTCGACCTCCAGACGATCTATAAGGAATATCGCCGTTACGTCGACGTTCTCCGTCCCTTCGTCACGGACACCTCCGTTGTGCTGAACGAGGCCATCGATCGGGGGCGGCGGGTGTTGTTCGAAGGGGCGCAGGGCGTGATGCTCGACATCGATCACGGCACGTATCCCTACGTCACCTCCTCCAACCCCATTGCCGGCGGTGTGTGTGTCGGCGCGGGGGTGGGGCCGACCAAAATCCACCGCGTAGTGGGCGTGGCCAAGGCGTACACGACGCGCGTGGGCGATGGCCCGTTCCTGACGGAGATCCACGGTGAGATCGCCGATTACATCCGCGAGCGGGGCCACGAGTACGGGACGACGACCGGCCGGCCGCGTCGTATCGGCTGGTTCGACAGCGTGGTCGTCCGCCATGCGCGGCGCGTGAGCGGCATTACTGATCTGGCCGTCAACAGCCTCGATGTGCTCTCCGGGCTGCCCACGGTGAAAATCGGCGTCGCCTACAGGTGCAGGGGGCAGATTCTCGAACACTTCCCGGCCAATTTGCGCGTTCTGTCCGCATGCGAACCGGTGTACGAGGAAATGCCCGGGTGGACGGAAGACATCACCGGCGTCCGTTCTCTGGAAGATCTGCCGGACAACGCCCGCCGTTACCTCGAGCGCATCGTTCAGCTGACGGGCATTCCCCTCTCCCTCTTTTCCGTAGGCCCCGGCCGCGATCAAACGATCGAGGTGCGCGACGTGTGGGCGTAGGGCCGGTCGCGGGATGCGATGACCGCCCGTTCGGCCGCTTCATCGTGGACAGGCCGCTTCCATGTGGGCGACCCTCCGGACGAGGCGCTCATGGGCCGTCCATTCCCATTCGTCGTCGAGCGGGGGCAGGTGAGGCCGGTCGGTTCTTCGTTTGAGCGCCAACCGCAGCAGATGATCGGCCAGAAGCGGGTTTTTCGCCAGAACCGGCCCGTGCAAGTAGGTTCCGAACACCGTGCCCTGCGCCACGCCTTCCCAACCGTCTTCCCCGTTGTTGCCGTGACCGCTCACCACCGTGGCCAACGGCGCCGCACCCGAGCCGAGGTACGTCCGTCCCGAATGATTTTCATAACCGACCACCGTGCACTCAAAATCGAAAATCGTCAGTTTGCCCACGACGTTGCCCGTCAGCCGCCGCCGGCCGCCGATGGTATAAAGGTCCAGCAGCCCGACGCCTTCAATCCGATGGCCGTTGACCGTCTCAAAATAGCGGCCGAGCAATTGGTAACTGCCGCAGATCGCCAGAACGACGGTGCCGGAGGCGACCGCTTTAAGGAGCGCGTCCCGTTTTCTCAACAGATCTTCCGCCGCCCGCATCTGTTCCCGGTCTTCGCCGCCACCTGCAAACAACAAATCGTATTCCGCGAGGTTCACGTCGTCGCCGATGCCGATGCGGTCCACCTGCACGTCGATTCCGCGCCATTCTGCCCTTTTTTGCAAGACGGTGACATTGCCTCGGTCGCTGTAGACTTCCAGCACATCCGGATACAGATGCCCTATTTTAAGCTTCAACGGCCGCACCGCCTTTCTTCAACAGGTGATCTCGAACGGCATACAAGGACGTGTACGTCGACAAAACGACCAGCGTATGGCCGAACGGCAGTTCGCTGAGCGCGGCATCCACCGCCGCGACGTCGCCTTCCTGAATCGTCGTGATGTCCCCCAAGCCGGCGTACTTCAAACGGACGGCCATATCGTGCGCCCGTGTTCCGGCCGCGATCACCCGGCGCAGATGGTTTTGCGCCTTCAGCCGCTCCAGATGCGCATCCCAGATCCATGACACGTCGGTGCCGTCGGCATGGCGGTCGTTCAAAATAAACACCAGATCCATCGGCCGATCCATCTGGATGACGACCTTCAGCACCTGGTTGCAGCCGGTGGGATTTTTCACCAGCGCCAGCCACGTTTCCCGTTCGCCGTCGACCCGAAGGCGTTCCATCCGGCCAAGTCCGATGTTCAAGCGCTTCATCTCGCGCGCGATCAGCCGCGGCTGTACTCCCAGCACCTTGGCCGCGGCAATGGCCGCCAGCGCGTTGTAGACGTTGTAAAAAGCGGGCGTGTCCACAACACCGGTCTCCCCGTCCAGTTCAAACACGATCCCTCCGTCCTGGAGGCGTACGCGACGCGCGGCCACATCCGGCGTCGGACGGCGAAAACCGCAGCCGGGACAATCGTAAAATCCGAGTTGTCCGTAATAATACAGGCGGTACCGCAGCAGCGATCCGCAACGGCGACAGAATTTGCCGTCCCGAACCTCTCCTTGTTCGTCCATCGGCATCTCGGTCGACTCCACGCCGTAGTAGACCGTCTTCTTTCCCGGCGGAGCCACCGAAGACGCCAGCGGATCGTCGGCGTTTAACACCACGGTCGTTTGCGGGGGCGTCCGCTCCAGCGCGCGTTCGACCATGCCGACGACCGCATCGAGTTCCCCGTACCGGTCCAGCTGATCCCGAAAAAAATTGGTCACCACGACCGCCGCCGGTTGCAGCGGCTCGATCGCTTTGCCGATCGTCGCCTCATCCACTTCCAGAACCGCCACTTGATTTCGACTTGACGGGGAGAATCCTTCGATCAAAGCGGTTGCAATTCCCTGCATCAAATTGGCGCCCAGCGCGTTCGAAATCACTTTACGTCCATCTTTTCGCAAGAAATGGGCCAGCAGATTGCTCGTCGTCGTCTTTCCGTTGGTGCCGGTCACAAACACCACCCGCCCCTCCAGCTTGCGGCCGTAATAACGCAGCAGATCCGGACTAATGCGGAGCGCCACCGCCCCCGGCAGGGTGGTCCCCTTCCGGCCCAAGGCCGCCAGCAGACGCTTGATCATTTTGGCCGTTCCGATCGCGGCCCATGTTTTTAAGATCTGCAAGTAAGACACTTTTCATAAAAACCCCCTACCATCCAGCGGCTGAAGTCCAGCTTCATGATAGCCTGTCCACGGCGATCCCGCAAACGGACGCCTTGTTCATTGACAACGAAAGGAGATGTCGATTATATTATCTCATCATGACGAGCCGAGCCGAGCTCAGGCAGAGCGGAGCAGAGGAGAGCGGAGCCCGTCTTTCGTCAACCGCTTCACTGATCCGAAGCTCCCCTCTGTATACCCCAGACGTATACGAGGAGGAGAAACGCCGTGTACGATTCCGTGATGCTGGCCTCTGAAGAGAAGGAGAAGGTTTATCGGACCCCTTCCGGTGTGACCGTTCAAAGGCGGCTGAACAAAGAGACGAGCCCCTCAGGGATCGAGCGGTTGGCGGATCGCTTGAATCACGAGAAAGGTGCCCTGTTTTCCAGCGGGGTAGAATACACCGGACGATACACGCGCTGGGACGTCGGATTTGTGAATCCGCCGTTAGAGGTCGTCTCGCGGGAGCGGACCGTCATGATTCGGGCGCTCAACCGGCGGGGCGCCTTGCTTTTGCCCGTTCTTAAGCGATGGATATCGCGCGAACCGGCCGTGGATGAAGTCCGGCTCGGAGAGGCGCATTTGACGGTCACGGTGAAGCGCAGGGCGGAGGTTGTCGTGGAGGAAGAGCGCACCAAGCAGCCGTCCGTCTTCAGCGTGATTCGCGCCATTCAAAAAGCCTTTTCCGCGGAAGAAGACGTGTTTCTGGGGTTATACGGCGCTTTCGGTTACGACCTCATCTTTCAGTTCGAGGCCCTTGAACCGATGAAGCCGCGTCCTGAAGATCAGGTGGATATGCATCTTTTTTTGCCAGATGAGATTTGGGTGGTGGATCGGAAAACCGGCGACGCTTTCCGCATCGCGTACGACTTCGCGGTCGGAGCGGAATCGACCGCAGGATGGCCGCGAGAAGGGGCGTTCTACCCCTTTGAGCCTTCTGGTGATCGCCCCCTTCCGCCGGATCGCCCCGGTTACTTCGCCGGCCTTGTCCGGAAAGCGATGCCGTCGTTCTATGAGGGCGATCTGTTCGAAGTGGTTCCTTCACAAGCGTTTTACCGTCGATGCATGCTGAAGCCGTCGGAGGTTTTTAAAAATCTGAGTCGGATCAATCCCAGTCCGTATGGCTTTTTCATACATCTCGGCCATCAACATTTGATCGGATCTTCTCCGGAGATGTACGTGCGTGTGGTGGGGCGTCAAGTGGAGACCAGCCCGATATCCGGCACGATCAGACGGGGAGCCAACGCCCTGGAAGACGCCGAGAACATCAAGAAGCTTCTCAATTCGGTCAAGGATGAAGCCGAATTGACGATGTGCACGGACGTCGATCGCAACGACAAGTCCCGCATCTGCCTGCCGGGGTCCGTCCGGGTGATCGGAAGGCGGCAAATCGAGCAGTATTCGCACTTGTTTCACACGGTGGATCACATCGTCGGTGAATTGGCCCCCGGCTACGACGCGCTGGATGCCTTTATGACCCACATGTGGTCGGTGACCGTCACCGGAGCGCCGAAGCTTGAGGCGATGCGGTGGATCGAAGCCCATGAGGAAACGCCGCGCGGATGGTACGGCGGGGCGATCGGATGGCTGAACTTTAATGGCAACATGAACACAGGACTGACGCTCAGGACCATCAAGTTGGCCGGCGGAATGGCAGAAATGCGGGTGGGCGCGACGGTCCTTCATGCTTCCGATCCCGAGGCCGAAGAAGAAGAGACGCTGGTCAAGGTGGCGGTCCTCATGCAGGCACTGGAGGCGTCCGGTCGCAACGACGAAAAGAAACGGGCGTATCGTCCGCGTTTCGGAACGGGAAAACGGGTGCTGCTCGTGGACCACGAAGGTTCATTTGTGCATATCTTGGCGAATTATTTCATGCAGACGGGGGCCGAGGTCCTGACGGCGCGTTCCGAGGCGGCGCGAAGGATGATCGCGGAGAATCCGTCGTACGACCTGGTCGTGTTGTCGCCGGGGCCTGGAAGGCCGGAACGCTTCCAGATGAGCGAAACCATTGCGCTGTCGGTCTCTCATCGCCTCCCCCTGTTCGGCGTCTGCCTCGGTTTCCAGGGCCTGGCGGAATACTTCGGCGGCCGGCTGGATGTGCTTCCGAAACCGGCCCATGGGGAAAAATCCGTGGTCCGCATCCTGGAAAACGATCCGCTGTTTGATTCGTTGGGCGACGCCATGCTTGTCGGACGCTACCATTCGCTTTACGTGCGGGACTTGCCGCCGTCCTTGAGGTTGCTGGCGGAGACGGAAGATGGGATTCCCATGGCCTTTCGCCACCGGGAATTGCCGATCTATGCCGTGCAGTTTCATCCCGAGTCCGTCTTAAGCCTTTCCGGGGACGGCGGATTGAGGATGATTGATAATCTCATGAAAAGCCTGGTGTATTCATAACGAGCTTTTTTCGCTGTCCGAATCCCTTGTATTCGATGCGCTTTCACCTTCACAAAACGGTCAATCCCCCACCGAAAAGGTGGGGGCAAACGCTTTCTGGGTCGTTCAGAGCCATGTCGAAAAAGTTGTCTGACCATACTTACCCCACAAAAGAGGAACCCAAAATTTGAACATAAAAAAGCAGGTTGCCCCTCCTTTTGGTAAACTCAAAAGGAGAAGAACCTGCCTCAAAGGAGAAGATCCGTATGGCCATTATACCACAAGGCTCCCTGTTTTCGTGGAACGAAATTGCCGGACTCGGCGATCTTGAACGCCTGAGGCTTGTCCTTGAACATCTCCCGGACGAAGCGCTCATGCAAAAACTGGAGAAAGCGCGCGGCAAGGGCCGGGACGATTATCCCGTGCGGGCCATGTGGAATGCGTATATCGCCCCTGTCGTGTTCCAGCACCCGAGCGTCGAATCCCTGCGACGCGAACTGAGCCGAAACGGACAGTTGCGCTGGCTTTTGGGCTCCGGTGACCGCGTGCCAAGTGCCGCGGCCTTCAGTCGCTTCTGGAAACGGATTGAAGCCCATGAGGCCGAGCTGGAGTCCCTCTTTGTCGCGCTCCAGCAGGCTGTGGCCGCGTCCCTTCCCGACTACGGCAAGCGCCTGGCCCTGGACAGCAAAGCCATTCGGTCGTACGCGCGTCACCGGCCGAAAAACACCGCACCCGACGGGCGGCGAGACGGGGATGCGGATGATGGGTTTAAGACGGGGCACGACCGCGAGGGAAACACGACAAAGCTCCGGTGGTTTGGATACAAGCTGCATCTCATCGTCGACAGCACTCATGAACTGCCGGTGGCCTACACCGTGACACCCGCCTCAAAAGCCGATGTCGCCACAGCCCATGCCCTTTTGGACAAGCTGCAAGCAAAACGTCCAGAAGTGCTCACGCGTGCCGAAGTGCTTGTGGCGGACAAAGGCTATGACGATTCGAAACTCATCATGCGACAGTGGGACGAACATCGCATCCGACCGGTGATCGACATCCGGGCAAGCTGGCGCGACGGCGAGGCAACGCGGCTTCTTGAGGGGCAAACCAACGTGGTGTACGTGGGCGATGGCCGCGTGTTCTGCGTGTGTCCGGAAACGGGGACCATGCGGACCATGGCCGAAGGAGGCTTTGAAGAGAAGCGCGGAACGCTGAAAAAGCGGTGTCCGGCCCAGGCCTACGGCCTCTCCTGTGCCGGAGTGGCCCGGTGCCCCGTGGCGAGGGGATTGCGCATTCGGCTGAACATGGATCGGCGTTTGTTTCCGCCCATTGCGCGCGGGAGCGCAAGATGGGTGCGAGCGTACCGCAAGCGCACGGCGGTGGAGCGCGTGTTTTCCCGTCTGGATACGATGTACGGCTTTGAGACGCACACCATCCGAGGGCTGAAGAAGATGCGCGTGCGGGTGGGGTTTGCGCTGGTGGTCATGCTGGGGATGGCGCTTGGACGCCTGCGCGAGGGATGGTCAGGGAAATTGAGGAGTTTTGTGCAGGTAGCGTAGTGTTTGTGCAGGTAGCGTAGTGAAGGAAAAGAAGGATAGATTTGTTTACCTTTTTTCCGTGGACGGAAAAAGGGAGGCAGAGTATTGTCTTTTTTATTAAAAACACGGGGAATATATGCATGAAACCCGATCTGGTTTAAAAAAGAATCGTGGAATCCCCCAAAAATGAAGATGGCCTGATGCCCATCAGGCCGAGATAGCCGAGATATAGGTACAGCGAAAAAAGCTCGAGCCCGATTTTCGTTGACAAAAGCGCCCGTTTTGACTACACTAGCGCTTGGCCGGCGCAAGACGCAGCCCCCTGTCACGGGGGTCTGTTTATTTTTTGGAGAGGGGCATCCGGGATGACCAAGTACATCTTTGTGACGGGCGGTGTGGTTTCCTCGCTTGGAAAAGGGATTACCGCCGCCTCTCTGGGGCGCCTGTTGAAAAGCCGGGGCTTGAACGTCACGATTCAAAAGCTTGACCCGTACATCAACGTGGATCCGGGGACGATGAGCCCGTATCAGCATGGGGAAGTGTTTGTCACGCACGATGGCGCGGAGACGGATCTGGATCTGGGGCATTATGAGCGGTTTATCGACATTCATCTGACGAAACACAGCAGCATTACCACGGGTCAAATTTACTCCGCTGTTCTGGCCAAGGAGCGCCGCGGCGATTACCTGGGCGGAACGGTCCAGGTGATCCCCCACGTCACCAACGAAATTAAGGAGCGGATCCGCCTCCCCGAAAAGAAGGACAAGCCGGACGTGGTGATCACCGAGATCGGCGGCACGGTGGGCGACATTGAGAGCCTGCCTTTCCTGGAGGCCATCCGGCAAATCAAGTCCGACGTCGGTCAGGAAAACGTGATGTACATCCACGTCACGCTCGTCCCTTATGTGGCGGCGGCGGGCGAATTGAAAACCAAACCGACGCAGCACAGCGTCAAGGAGCTGAGAAGCATCGGCATTCAGCCGAATGTGCTCGTGTGCCGGACCGAACGGCCGCTTACGGAGGAGATCAAGCAAAAGCTGGCGCTGTACAGCGACATCGATCCGGAAGCGATCATCGAGGCGCGGGATGCGGAAATCTTGTACGAAGTTCCTTTGATCCTGCACCAACAGGGGCTGGACGAGTTTGTGGTTCGGTATTTCGGGCTGACGGCCGGCGAGCCCCAGATGGAAGAGTGGCGGCAGATGGTGGAGCGGATGAAGCGCCTGGATGGCCGGGTGAGGATTGCAATCGTCGGCAAGTATGTCTCGCTGAAGGACGCCTACCTGAGCGTCAACGAGGCGCTCTATCATGCGGCCACCTTTCACGGAAAGAGACTGGAAATTGAATGGATCAACTCTGAAGAGCTGACCCCCGGCAACCTCGTCGAACGGCTTCGGGGGGTGGATGGCATTCTCGTGCCGGGGGGATTTGGCCGCCGCGGCATTGAGGGCAAGATCCTGGCCATTCAGTATGCGAGAGAAAAGCGCGTTCCTTTTTTGGGGATCTGCCTGGGGATGCAGCTGGCCAGTGTGGAGTTTGCGCGCAATGTCCTGAAGCTGGCGGACGCCAACAGCGTGGAGATGGACCCGAACACGCCCCATCCGATTATCGATTTGCTGCCCGATCAGGACGGGAAGGTGCTGGGCGGCACCATGCGGCTGGGGGCTTACCCCTGTCGACTGCTGCCGGGCTCCCGTGCACGAGAGGCCTATCAGGCGGAAGAGGTGGCGGAGCGGCATCGCCATCGGTATGAGTTTAACCTCCGCTACAAAGAAATGTTCGAGCGGCATGGGATGCGGATCACCGGGTTCTCTCCCGATGGCCGCCTGGTGGAGATTGTGGAGTATGCCGATCACCCCTGGTTTGTGGCCACGCAATTTCACCCGGAATTTACCTCTCGCCCGAATCGACCTCATCCGCTGTTTCGTGAATTCATCCGGGCGGCGATGTTCTACCGGGAAAGCCTGGGGCGCGCCCCGCATGATGAACGTATTCAAGGATGAGCGGCAGGGGCATGTAACCCCCCATGCCCTTGCGGGACACAAGAGGATGAAATGGGTCATGCGCCCCTCAGACGGCTCTAAGCCAATGGAGTGGGCTTGTCTAAGCAGGAAAAAGGCGGTCAAGGAGGCTCCGACCGCTTTATGAAACCGTCTGTGGACACGTGCTCGGTCTTCAAGGCCGGGTCATCGATCGCCTGGAGCAAAATGAGCAGAGCGTCGACGTTTATGCCGGGCGGCCGAAAAAGGAAGCGCGCTGCCCCCTGGCCGGAAGCGCGCTGCTCCTATGGCCGGGCCATCCGCCGCTTACGTTCACCGCCGTTCGGCAAAGGGGCGGCGGAAACGGCACACGGGGGTGGAGCAAAAGCCGGTCTCTCTCCGGATTCGGCCGCGGCGGTTCCGCGCAAAAACGAAGCAGACCTCACCGAGCGTCCGGCGAAAGCGCCGGCCACGAGAGGAAGCCAAGGCGATTTTGGACCGGATCCGCTTTGAGGCAGAGGAAGCCGGTGACGCGGCGCTCGTGCCGTGGGGCCGAACGCTTAAGCGCCGGAAGAACGAAATCCTTGCCGATCACCCCTGGCGGACGACGAACGGCGACATCGAGGGCGTGCACCCGAAGGTCAAACGGCGGAACCGGATCCGTGATGGCTTCAAAAACCGCGAAGGGGTTGTCCGGAAGATGCTTTTGGCCTTTATTCCCTTCGCTCATCGGATCGCCGGATCACACTTCTTGACATGGAGCCCGCGCTTTGTTGACACGGTGTCCGGCTCGTGGTACGATAATGCAAGCAAGCATGCAGCGAAGAAATATGTTCAAGGGCGACGCGGGAGGATGGAATCGCCGGCGGCCCATCGCGTTCAGTTGCCCCGTCTCTCGTGAGGGAAGGGGCGTTCGTTTTATCTCCGGCTGGTCGCCCGACGAGGTGGAATGGGAAGGGGCGGCCGCGGGGTGCCTGCCGGGGTGCCTTTCGGTGATGGGCAACCGAATGTCCAGCAACCATACCGGACTGGGGGAAGGCACGATGAACACGGAACAAGTCACCTGGCGCAACAAGGTCGGTCTTGCGGAAATGCTCAAGGGCGGCGTGATCATGGATGTCACCACCCCTGAGCAGGCCATCATCGCGGAAAAGGCCGGCGCCGCCGCCGTGATGGCGCTCGAGCGCGTGCCCGCCGACATTCGCCAGCAAGGCGGCGTGGCCCGAATGTCCGATCCGAAAGTCATTAAAGAGATCATGGAAGCCGTTACCATTCCGGTCATGGCCAAGAGCCGAATCGGTCACTTCGTCGAGGCCCAAATCTTGGAGGCCATCGGAGTCGACTTTGTGGACGAGTCGGAGGTCCTCACCCCGGCGGATGAGGAGCATCACATCTGGAAGCACGACTTCAAAGTGCCCTTTGTCTGCGGAGCCACCAACCTGGGAGAGGCTCTGCGGCGCATCGCCGAAGGGGCGGCGATGATCCGCTCGAAAGGGGAAGCGGGGACGGGCAACGTGGTTGAAGCCGTGCGACACCTTCGTTCCATTCTGAGAGACGTCCGGAAGGTGGCGGCGGCGCCCGACGATGAGCTCCCTGCCATCGCCAAGGAACTGGGGGCTCCTTTGGAATTGGTGAAAGAGGTAAAGGAACGCGGAAAGCTGCCGGTTCCCCTTTTTGCCGCCGGAGGCGTCGCGACGCCGGCAGACGCTGCTTTGCTGATGCAATTGGGCGCGGAGGCGGTGTTCGTGGGCTCGGGCATTTTCAAGTCCGGCAATCCGGAAAAGCGGGCCAGGGCCATTGTGCTGGCGGTCCAGCACTACGACGATCCCAAGCTCCTTGCCGAGATCTCTGAGGACTTAGGAGAACCGATGGTGGGGATCAACGTCTCGACGATGCCTGACGAGGAGCGCCTGGCGGTACGGGGTTGGTAAAGTTGAAGGCGCGCATTGGAGTTGTCGCTTATCAGGGGGCGGTGTCCGAACACCTGCGCGCCTTAGAGCGAGCCGGCGCCGAGGCGTTGCCCGTCAAGTGGCCGCGGGATCTTGAGGGCTTACAGGGGGTCGTTATCCCCGGCGGGGAGTCGACGGTCATCGGCGATGCCATGCAAACGTGGGGGCTCCTCGACGCGCTCCGGGAATGGGTTCGGGATGGGGGAGCCGTCTTCGGCACCTGTGCGGGCGCCATCCTCATGGCCACGGAGATCAAAAACGGCAAACCCGATCAACCTCGGCTCGGCATTATGCCGCTGACGGCAAACCGCAACGGTTTTGGAAGACAAGTGGATTCCTTTGAAGCGGACATTTGCGTCAGGGGCATCGAGGGTTCGGCTTTCCGGGCGGTTTTCATCCGTGCTCCCTACTTTGAGGTGACGGATCCGGAAGTCGAAGTGCTTGCGGCGGTCGATCACAAAGTGGTGGCCGCGCGCTACGGTCGCCATTTGGCCACGGCGTTTCATCCGGAGTTGACGGATGACCTGCGCATTCATCGCCTGTTTATCGAGATGGCGACAGGCGGACAAAAAAACCCTGGATGAGGCGGTTTCTTTTGGCCCCTCATCCAGGGTTTTGCTTTGCCCTGTCGCCGGCTGGGGTGCGACCTAGACCTGGGAAACGGGACTGTGCCAGTCTTGGAGGGCGGAGACGTCCAACGGCGTTTCTTGAGAGATTGTTTCCAACATCTGCACCACTGCCCGAGCCGTATCGAGGTTGACGAGGCAGAGGACGTTGTGTTCAACGGCTGTCCGGCGGATGAGAAAGCCGTCCGGGTCCTCTCCACGATCGTGACGGGCCAAAGTGCTGATGACAAGATGGATGTCTCCATTTCGAAGAAGATCGAGGATCCGGGGAGAACCTTCGGAGATCGTGTGGATCGGGGTATGGGGGATCTTGACGGCCTCGAGGGCCTTGGCCGCGGCGCCGGAGGCCAGAATCCGGAAGCCTAACGCGGAAAGCGCGGCCGCCAGGGGGAGAATTTCGTCCTGGTCGTGCTCGGCGACGGAAATCAACGCCGTTCCTTTTCGAGGCACCCGATATCCCGCGGCCAGCAGCGCTTTGTAGAGAGCACGGGCGACATCCCGATCGGTGCCCATGACTTCGCCCGTAGATTTCATCTCAGGGGAAAGGGTCACGTCCACCCCGCCGAGCTTTTGCCATGAAAACACCGGAACCTTAACCGACACCCGGTTGGGCTCGGGCCAGATCCAGCCGTACCCCTCGATGCGTTGGCCAGACGGAAGGTTCACTTGATGCCGAACGACCGGCGAACCGGGGCCGGGGCGGTAGCCCAGTTCCTCCAAGGTACGGCCAACGGCGATCCGAGTCGCCATGTGCGCGAGCGGGATGCCGGCGGCTTTGGCGAGAAAGGGCACCGTTCGCGACGCCCGGGGATTGACCTCCAGCACGTAAACCTTGCCGCCGTGGACCACGTACTGAACGTTGATCAGGCCTTTTACGCTGAGAGCGAGGGCGAGTCGGGTGGTGTAGTCAAGGACTTGTTCCCGGATTTCCCGGTGAACGTCCGTGGCCGGATAGACGGCGATCGAATCGCCGGAATGGACGCCGGCCCGTTCAATGTGTTCCAAGATGCCGCCGATGAGGACCTGGCGGCCGTCGGAGACGGCGTCCACTTCAATTTCCTTGCCGGGCAGGTACTTGTCGACCAGCACGGGGCGGGTTTCGGACACTTCCACCGCCGTGGCCATGTACGCGCGGAGCTCTTCTTCGCGGTAGACGATTTCCATTGCCCGACCGCCGAGGACGTACGAGGGTCGCACGAGCACGGGGTAACCGATTCGGTCGGCGATGCGTACCGCCTCGTCCACGGTCACGGCGGCGCCGCCGGGAGGTCGGGAAATCCCCAGCTCGGCCAAAAGCTTGTCGAACTTCTCCCGATCCTCCCCCCGGTCCACTTCTTCCACGGGGGTGCCGAGCAAGGGAACGCCCGCTTTTGCCAGAGGGCCGGAAAGGTGAATGGCCGTCTGGCCGCCGAACTGGGCCACGACGCCCGCGATGTCGTGTTTGTCCGTCCACTCCCCGCCTTCTTGCTCGATGACGTTCAGAACGTCCTCTACGGTGAGCGGCTCGAAATAGAGGCGGTCGGACGTGTTGAAGTCGGTGGATACGGTTTCGGGGTTATTGTTGATCATCACGGACTGAATTCCTTCCTCTCGCAGGGCCCAGGCGGCGTGCACGGCGCTGTAGTCGAACTCGATGCCCTGGCCGATGCGGATGGGGCCGGAACCCAGGACGATGGCTTTCGGCCCGAGCGGGGGCTTCGCCTCGTTTTCACCGTCATAAGCGCTGTAGTAGTAGGGCGTGGTCGCTTCGAATTCGGCCGCGCACGTGTCCACCATCTTGTACACGGGTCGCACGTCGAGAGACTTGCGGAGCCGGCGGATGGCCAGAGCGTCTTTTCCCACCAGCTGGCCGATGGTGGCGTCGGAAAAGCCCAATCGCTTGGCTTCCCGGAGAAGGCTTCGGGTGAGTCCGTCGTAGCCCGCTTGGGCGAGGCGCCGCTCCATTTCCACGATTTGGCCGATTTCCTGGATGAAGAATTTGTCGATATGGGAAAGTTGGGAAATGACCTTCCATTCCCAACCCCGGCGAAGGGCTTCGGCGATGGCAAAAAGCCGTTCGTCGTTCGGCGTGGCGATCTTTTGCTCCAGCGCTTTGTCCGGGGCTTTTTGAATGTCCGGATGCCGCAGGCCGTCGCGTCCGATCTCCAGAGAGCGGATGGCCTTTTGCAAAGCGCCGGGGAAGGTGCGGTCAATGGCCATCACTTCGCCGGTGGCCTGCATCTGGGTGCCCAACGTGCGGCTGATCCCGGAAAACTTCTCAAACGGGAAGCGGGGGATCTTGACCGCGACGTAGTCGAGAGCGGGTTCGAAAGCGGCATAAGTGGTTCCCGTGACGGGATTTTTGATTTCGTCCAGCGTAAGGCCGATGGCGATCTTCGCCGCGATCTTCGCGATCGGGTAGCCGGTGGCTTTCGACGCCAAGGCCGAGGAACGGCTGACGCGCGGATTGACTTCGATGACGACGTAATCCCGGCTGCGGGGATTGAGCGCAAACTGGACGTTGCAGCCCCCCTGGATGCCAAGGGCGTGAATGATTTTGAGCGCGGAAGAGCGGAGCATCTGGTATTCCCGGTCGGTGAGGGTCTGGGACGGCGCCACCACGATGGAGTCACCGGTGTGAACGCCCACCGGATCGATGTTTTCCATGTTGCAGACGGCGATGGCGTTGCCGGCGCTGTCTCGCAGGACTTCGTATTCGATTTCTTTCCAGCCGAAAACGCTTTGCTCAATAAGGCACTGACCGATCGGCGAAAGCTTAAGGGCGCGGTTCACGATTTCAGCAAGCTCTTTCGCGTTTCGCGCAAAACCTCCTCCTGTCCCCCCCAGGGTATAGGCGGGGCGCACGATGACGGGAAAGCCGATTTGTTCGGCAAAAGAGAGGGCCTCGCTCACGCTGGTCACGATGGCCGATTCAAGGACGGGTTCGCCTATGGAACGCATGAGCTCTTTAAACGCCCCTCGATCTTCCGCCTGTCGGATGGCCTGAAGCGGCGTTCCGATGAGCTCGACGCCGTACTTTTGCAGCACCCCGGCTTCGGAAAGCTGGGTGGCCAGGTTGAGTCCGATCTGGCCGCCGAGGGTGGGCAAAAGCCCCTGGGGCCGTTCCTGCGCGATGATCCGCTCCACGAACTCCGGCGTAAGAGGTTCGAGATAGGTTCGGTCCGCCATCTGGGCGTCGGTCATGATGGTCGCCGGGTTGGGATTCACCAGGATCACCTGAAGACCTTCTTCCCGTATGGCCTGCAGGGCTTGGGTACCGGAGTAGTCAAACTCGGCGGCTTGGCCGATGATGATAGGCCCGGAGCCTATCACCAGGACCCGCTCGAGTTCTTGCCGTTTCGGCACGGTATCTCCTCCTCACGCCGGATCTTCTGCTCTGGCGCTATTTTTTTCGGTCCAGCTCCGTCAGGAAGCGTTCAAGCAGATAACGGGATTCCTGCGGGCCGGGGGAAGCTTCGGGATGATATTGGACCGACCAGATGGGGCGCTGAGTGTGCATGATCCCCTCCACGGTGTGATCGTTCAGGCTGCGATGGGTGACGACGACCTCCGGGGGGAGCGAGGATTCCTCAAGGGCATAGCCGTGGTTATGGGAGGTGATGTAGATCCGGCCCGTGAGGCAGTCTTTAACCGGGTGGTTTGCGCCCCGGTGGCCAAACTTGAGCTTGATGGATTTTCCGCCCAAGGCCAACCCGATGATCTGCTGGCCCAAGCAAATGCCAAACAACGGGACGCCCGCCTCCATGAGCGTCCGAGCGGTGGCCACCCCTTCGCGCACGTCTTGGGGATCGCCGGGGCCGTTGGAGAGCAGAACCCCCGCAGGCTCCAGGGCCAGAATCTCTTCGGCGGTGGCGGTGGCCGGCACCACGGTCACCGGGTATCCGAGATCGGTCATAATGCGCAGGATGTTCCGCTTCACCCCGAAATCGACCACCACGACCCGCGGTTTCCGTCGGCGGCCGTCTTCAGGCTCCAGGTGGTAGGCGGTTGGGGTGGTGACCTCCAAGACCGGACGGGAGAGAACGAACGCTTGAGCTTGGTGCTGAAGTTCCGCCAGCCACCTCCGAAGGGAAGGGGGGAGATGGGGGATCCGCCACTGACCATCAAGGGCGAGGAGCCCGCCGCCCTCCCCGAGCTCTTGGTCGGCCTCGGCGGGACCTTCGTTGGCGGTCGCCAGCACGCCCCGCAGGGTTCCTTTCACGCGCAGGTGTCGCGTGAGTGCCCGCGTGTCAATACCGTATAGGCCCGGGATTTCGTTTTGGGCGAGGTATTCGCTGAGCGTCTGGTTGGCCTGCCAGTGGCTGGGATCCATGCAGAGTTCCTTCACGACAAAGCCCCGAACAAAAGGTTGTCGGGACTCGAAGTCTTCCGGGTTGATGCCGTAGTTCCCCACGAGGGGGTAGGTCATGACAACGATTTGCCCTGCGTAGGAGGGGTCCGTGAGAATCTCTTGATAGCCGGTCATGCTGGTGTTAAAAACGACCTCACCGACGTTTCCGCGCGGAGCCCCAAAGGCCTCTCCTTGGAAAACGGTGCCGTCTTCAAGAACAAGGTAGCCTTTCATCGACTCATTCTCCTCGGCGCTTGATCGCTCGGGGCGGACTTGCATAAGTATTACATCGCCCTCCCCACGAGTATACCACCCATCTGCATAATGTCAAGGATAAACTTCATAACTATGCAATTACCGATTTCTGGTATTCCGGGTCCGGCATCGAGGGGAAATCACGAAGCGAGGTCTTTACATCCGAACAATAGACAGAAGGAGAAGAAAAACGTTCGATATTTCGTTGACTTTCCTCGGTCGTCCTGTTACACTTTGACCGGAAGGGACGGCGGCAGACGGCCGTGGGGTTGAGGTCACCAACGGAGGGGTACGAGAGGCTCGCCTTGCGTAAGGAGGAATAAACCTTCATCATGCGCGTGCGGACGGAACGGATCGGAGAACGGTCACCGGACGCCTGGGGCGTTGAAGGGGCGGATCGGGAACTGAGCGAAGAATGTGGCGTGTTCGGGATCTGGGGCCATCCTGAGGCGGCGCAGTTGACCTATTACGGGCTCCTTGCGCTGCAACACCGGGGGCAGGAAGGCGCGGGCATCGTCACCTCCGATGGACGCCGTTTCGCCGTCCATCGCGGGCTCGGGCTGGTGACGGAGGTGTTCCATTCTGACCATTTGCAGAGGCTTCACGGGGATCGAGCCGTTGGCCACGTCCGCTACCCGACGCATGGGGGCAATCGGCTCGAAAACGTTCAGCCTCTGGTGTTCAACTACCGCGGCGGCGAGCTGGCTGTGGCCACCAACGGCGCGCTGGTCAATGCAGAGGCGCTCAGGCATCGTTTGGAGCAGCAGGGTTCGATTTTTCAGTCCTCCAGCGACACGGAAGTGATGGTCCACTTGATGGCCCGTTCCGACCGTGGCGAGCTGGTGGAGGCCGTCAAAGAATCGCTGCGGCTGCTCATCGGGGCTTACGCTTTTTTGATCATGACCAATGAGAAGTTGATCGTGGCGCGAGATCCCAACGGTCTACGTCCCCTTTCGCTGGGCCGGCTTGGAGAGGCGTATGTCTTTGCTTCGGAGACCTGCGCCTTGGATGCGGTCGGCGCCGAGTGGATCCGGGATGTGGAGCCGGGCGAACTGATCGTGGTCGACCGGGATGGTCTTCGCGCTCAGCGCTTTGCCCCCGCCGACAGGCGGGCGATTTGCGCTTTTGAATACATTTATTTTGCGCGTCCGGACAGCAACCTTGAAGGCGTGAACGTGCACGTGGCGCGCAAGCGGATGGGAAAACGGCTGGCGGAAGAGGCCCCGGCGACGGCGGATGTCGTGACGGGGGTTCCCGACTCCAGCATTTCGGCGGCCATCGGCTTTGCCGAAGCCAGCGGGATCCCTTATGAAATGGGGCTGGTGAAAAATCGATACGTCGGTCGGACCTTCATTCGGCCCGATCAGGCCATGCGCGAGCTCGGCGTCAAGATGAAGCTTATGGCGGTGCGCAAAGTGGTCGAGGGCAAACGCGTGGTGATGGTCGACGATTCGATCGTCCGGGGAACGACCAGCCGTCGGATCGTACAGCTGTTGCGGGATACCGGCGCAAAAGAGGTGCACGTCCGCATCAGTTCGCCGATGGTCAGGCACCCCTGTTTCTACGGCGTGGACATCTCTACGCGGGAGGAGCTGATCGCCGCCGACAAAGAGGTGGAGGCCGTGCGGCGAGCGATCGGCGCGGACAGCCTGGCTTTTTTGAGCCTCGAAGGGCTGCTCGATGCGATTGGCCGGGCGGATCCGCCGTCCGGCCTGTCGCGAGGCTACTGTTTGGCCTGTTTTACGGGGGACTATCCGACGGAGCGCGTTTGATGCGTCCAGGCAGGTGAGGCGCTCTGCCGTCGTCCGGCCGGAGGGATCGGCGACGCCGGGCTTCCCACCGTTCGGAAGCGAGGACGAAGCGAGGACGGCGAAGGCTGGGTCGATCCGTGAAGCGGCAGTTTTTCCAGATCACCGTGTTTGTCGACGGGAAGTGCGCTCTATGTCGGCGAATGGGCCTCTGGATCCGTTGCCTGGACTGGCTTGGCCTGTTCCGGGTGACGTCGTATCATGAAGATGCGCGCTTTGCGGATTACGGGCTGAGTTTTGAGGCGGTGAATCGAGAAATCCATACGGTAAGGCAACGAGGAACGCGTCTGCAGATTGACGGCGGTTTTGAGGCGGTACTCGTCATCTTGAAATACCTGCCGCCGCTCTGGCCCCTCTTGCCCTTCGCCGTCTTGTTGCGGTGGCTCGGGCTGGGGCCGGTGCTCTACCGCCGGTGGGCGGAAAACCGGAGGGTTTTTGTCGGAGGAGCGTGCGAAGACGGCTCATGTCCCGGCGTCCGGGGAAGAAAAAGGTGATGCTTGGCGGTCTTGTTTTTCAATTACAAGAATTAAATGGGTCTTCGGCATCGGGCAAACGGTCCGCGATCGCGCCCAACAACCACAACGCGGCCAACGTCGACGCCCACGGGCGGCGCCTGACCTCCCACTTGCCGAGCAGCGTACCGGAAAAATAGATGAAAAAGAAGATCGAGAAGAAACTGACCGATAACCATTTTGGTATGCCGAATAAGGCATTTATGAAATATCCCATCACGAAGCCACCAATCGTCGATACGCCGAGAATCAACGCCAGGGCCACGAGGACCATCGAGCCGAGAAACACGATGAGGAGCCCTTTAAGGATCGTCGCAAACATGCCGACACCCCCGCCACAATGGTACAGCAAACGGGCGCTGGAAGAAAGAAGAGGCGGCGCGTGACGCAACCCGCCGGCATTGTCCGGCCGCGCCAGGAGGTGGGTAAAATCTGCGGCGATGAGGAAGGGAAGAAGTTTGCGCATCGCCTTGAAGCGCGTTTATGACCCGCCGGTGGAATGCAGCGGTACGCGTGCGCCCGTCGATCGCCTTTGGCCGCGAGGACTGCCCCAGGTAAAGGCGCGCGTCGACGTGTGGCTCAAAGCCATCGCGCCGAGTCCCGAACTCGCCGCTGGTTTGCCCGTCGGCCGGCGCGTGTTGAGGCGTTCCGCGCTCGGTATGAAGCAGAGCTCGCGTCGGACGGTGCGCGAATCCGCGCGGTCCGTGAGCTCCTCGCGCTGGCCGAACAAGGGCCGCTCACTTTGCTTTGTGCCGCCAAGGATCCGCAGCACAACCATGCCCGCATCCTGTACGACTGGCTTTGGCGCACGTCTCTGGAGTATCGGCCAATCGATTGCGTCGTTTGCGGTGTCGGGACGCTCACCCGACCTCCGCAACCCGACGGTCGTGCGGCCGGGCCGGAAATGGTAAGCTTAGGAAGCGGAATATTCCGGGTGCGCCGAAGGGGGTGGCGGGATGCGAAAACGAGCCGTCGACCCGTGCCGGGAGGAGAAGTCTCCGCGTCGAGAAGGGGAACGGGTGTTCGTTTATGGCACGCTGAAGCGAGGCAGCCCCTACCACGCGCTCTATCTGGCCGGGCGCGGCCGGTACCTTGGCCCCGCCCGCGTCTCCGGCGAGCTCTGGGACACGGGGTGGGGTTACCCGGCCCTGGTGCCTGGGGCCGGATGGGTGTACGGCGAGCTTTACGGCGACCTCGGGGCGGGTGACCTAGCGCGGCTTGACGAGTGGGAAGACCATCACGGCCCCCATTGCGCGAACAACTTGTACGAGCGGGTGCGGCGCACGGTGTGGTGGACGGACGCCGAGGGTCGAGCGCGTCCCGTGTGCGCCTGGGTCTACGAGGCCGCGCCGCGCCTGCGAGCGCACCTCATCCGGCACGGCCGGAGGGTGGAAAGCGGCGTGTGGCCTGCGGCCGGGAAAGAGGAGGGGACGGAGTCGGACGGGGCGGTTCGACGGTGAATGGAAGGGCCGGACCGGAGGGAGGAAGAGAGGCGGTGGAGATCCGGCTGCTGGTCAGCGACATGGACGGGACGCTTTTGGACGAAGAGGGTCGGATCAGCGAGGAGAACCGCGAGGCCATCGCCTGGTTCTGCCGTCAGGGAGGGCGGTTTACGCTCGCCACGGGGCGCATGGAAGCGGCGGTGGTGCCGTATTTGAACCGGGTTGGGGTCAACGCCCCGCTCATCTTGTACAACGGTGCGCGCATCGTCGACATGCGGACGCGCGAGGTGCTGTGGGAGGCGTTCTTACCGTTTGAGGCGTACGAGCTGGTGGAAGCCGTGCGCCAGGCGTTCCCCGGCGTAAACACGGTGCTCTATCACCGCGGCGTCGCCTACGCCTACCCGTACACCGCGCGTGTCGGCGCTCATGAACGAAAGGACGGCGTCGCCTGCGCGCCTCTTGACCGACTGGCCGATTTGGCGCCGGGCCTTCTGACCAAGGTGCTTTGGATCATTGAACCGGAGCGGATCGAAGCCCTCAAGCGCTGGGTTGAGGAACAGGGGTTAGACGTGCAGATCATACAGTCCGATGTGGACTACCTCGAATGCGTTCCGCAAGGCGCGACGAAAGGGGACAGCCTGGCGCGCTTGGCCGAGCGACTTGACCTCCCGTTGTCGGCGGTGGCGGCCATCGGCGACAACCTGAACGATTACGAGATGATCCGGCGTGCCGGTTTCGGCGTCGCCGTGGGCAATGCCCATCCGAAGCTGAAGGAAGTGGCCGACTGGATCAGCCCCCCTCACGGCGAGCATGCCGTAGCCGCTTGCATCGCGAAACTGCAACGCGAAGGGTGGGTCGCCGGTGCTCTGCGTTGATCGCCGGTCGGAAGGCCGGCCGCCTGCTCTGCCCTGCGGGCGACGTTCGTCGCCCCGGGGCCCGAAGCGCGTTCCCGAGACGAGGAGACGACGGCGGGAGGCCGTTGCGCTGTCGCCGGACTTTCGGCATACTCCATGGTGAATTCTTGTGGAGCGTGAAGTGGGCGTGGGGCTTGTGGACGAAACCACCGTTGACCTGGATGCCGGACGGTTCGACTGCGTGCCGGTGGTGTGGCGCCTGCCATGGGACGGGACCGATCCGCTGGTGTGGTACGAGCGGCTGGCGGCGGATGCGCCGGCCAGTTTTTTCCTCGAAAGCGGTAGCCGGGGGCGGTACACCTTTTTCGGCTGCGGCGCGTCTCTCGTGGTGGGCAAGGGCGACGTCTTGGCGGTGACGCGGGGCGGGAAAGCGGCGCGGTGGCGCGGAAACCTCCTCGCACGGTTGCGGGAGGTCCTCGCCGCGCGCCGCGCGCCGAGATGGCCTGGGCTGCCGCCCTTTTTTGGCGGCTTCGTCGGGTACGTGGCCTACGACGCGGCGCGGGCCATCGAGCGCCTTCCCGCGCGGGCCGTTGACGATCTGGCCCTCCCTGAGGTGTACCTGATGGAGGCGCGCGAAGTGGTGGCTGTCGACCATGAGGCGCGCGACGTCTACCTGATCGTCTGTGCCGATCCCGCCGAACCGGGCGGATGGACCGCCGCCCGCAAGCGCCTGGAGCGGCTGGCCGCGCGCTTGGAACGGCCGGTTGCTGCCGACGCGCTGTACGCCTGGCGGCCGGCCGCTAAGGCGCCGGAGCCGCGCTACTCCTTTACCCGCGCCGGCTTCGAGGCGGCGGTGCGCCGCGTGCAAGACTACATCGCGGCGGGGGACGTGTTCCAGGTCAACCTCTCGGTGCGCCGCAGCCAGCCCCTTGAGGTTCCGCCCTACGCCGTCTACCGCGTCCTGCGCCGGCTCAACCCCTCGCCGTACATGGGCTATTTGCGTTTTCCCGATCTCGAGATCGTCTGCGGCTCGCCGGAGCTGCTCGTTCGCGTCACGGGCGAGGAATTGGCCACGCGGCCCATCGCCGGCACGCGGCGGCGGGGGTCGACGTCGGAAGAAGACGAGGCGCTGGAGCGGGAGCTTTTGGCCAACGAAAAGGAGCGCGCTGAACACGCGATGCTCGTCGACCTCGTGCGCAACGACCTGGGGCGCGTGGCAGTCTACGGCACGGTGCGCGTCGACGAGCTGATGGTCGTCGAACGCTATTCCCATGTCATGCACCTGGTGTCCCACGTGCGCGGCCGGCGACGGACCGACGCCGATGCCGTCGACGTTCTGCGCGCCGTTTTTCCCGGCGGGACCATCACCGGGGCGCCGAAAGTGCGGACGATGGAGATCATCGAGGAGCTGGAACCCTTCCGCCGCGGTCCGTACACCGGGTCGATCGGCTGGTTCGGTTACCAGGGCGACATGACCCTCAACATCGTCATCCGCACGCTGGTGGCCAAGGACGGCTGGGCCCACGTGCAGGCCGGCGCGGGCATCGTCATCGACTCGCAGCCCGCCGCCGAGTACGAGGAATGCCTGAACAAGGCGCAGGCGTTGTGGCAGGCCGTGGAGGAGAGCCGAGCCGAGGTGGGCCGGAGAGGGGGATGAGCGCTGGTTCTCGTCATCGACAACTACGATTCCTTCACGTACAACCTGGTCCAGTACTTCGGAGCGCTGGGGGCCGAGGTCCGGGTGTTCCGCAACGACGCCATCACCCCCGAGGAAGCGGAGCGCCTCACCCCACGCTACCTTGTGATCTCGCCCGGGCCGTGCACCCCGAACGAGGCGGGGGTGAGCCAGGCCATGATCCGCCATTTCGCCGGCAAGGTGCCCATTTTGGGCGTCTGCCTCGGCCACCAGGCCATCGCGCAGGCCTTCGGCGGCCGCGTGGTGCGCGCCCGGCGCCCGATGCACGGCAAGACGTCGGAAATTGTTCACGACGGTAAGACGTTGTACAAGGGCCTGCCTTCCCCCTTTGTGGCCACGCGCTACCACTCGCTCATCGTCGAGGAGGAAAGCCTGCCGGACGTCTTTGAAGTCAGCGCCCGCACGGTGGAAGGGGAGCTGATGGGGCTGCGCCACCGGAGGCTGCCCCTCGAAGGGGTGCAGTTTCACCCCGAGTCCATCCTCACCGACAGCGGCATGGATCTGCTGCGCAACTTCCTCGACGCTTACGCCGGCGTCGCGAAAGGCGCGTGAGGCGGTGATCGTGTGGATCGACGGCGCTCTGAAACCGGTCGATGCGGTGCGCCTCTCGCCGCTCGATCTCTCGATCACGGCTTTCTGGACGGGGCGTCCTTCTTCGAGACGCTGCGCACCTACGGCGGGCGGCCTTTTCTCCTCGCCGACCACCTGGCCCGGCTGCGGCGCGGCATCGAGGCGGCGGGCATCCGCTGGCGATAGGACGAGGCGGCCATTGCCCGGGCCATCGGCGACGTGCTGGCGGCGAATGGGCTGGATGAGGGCGTGATTCGCCTCACCGTAACCGCCGGCGAAGGGCCGTAGGGGTTGACCGCGGCGCCCTACGAGAAGCCACTTCCCTCCACCCTTGAGGCGTGGCAGGAAAGAGGGCGACCTCTCGTTACGGTCTCCCTCCCACGCAACAGGCCGGTGGGGCGGGAGCGGTACAAGGCGCACGGCTTTCTCAACAACGTCCTGGCGCGGCGCGAGCTGGGCGACCGGGACGCCGAGGGGCTGATGCGGACGGCCGACGGGCGGGAGGCCGAGGGGATCGTCAGCAACGAGTTTCACGTCAATGCGGCCATACCCGGGGCCGCGCACCCTCGACCTCGTTCTGCTCCTGTCCGGCGACGCGCGCATCGCCACAGCGCGCCTTAAGGTCCCGCACCCACGGATGGCGGAGCGGGCGTTCCTCCTCGTGCCCCTGGCCGAGGTGGCCCCGGACCTGGTCATCCCCGGAACGGGGCGAAGCGTCCGCGATTGGGTTCGCCTCGGGAGGGCGAAAAAGGTGAGGCGATGGAACCCTGTGTTATGAAATTTAGACGAATGGGTTTATGACCGATCCATGTGCGAGAAAGGAGTCAATCGATGATTGCGTTCACAAAGATGGAAGGTCTTGGAAATAGCTACATCTTCATCAATAATTTCGAAACACAGGTGCCCGAGGAACGGCTGCCAGAGCTAGCCAAGCTCGTCAGCGACAAGAACTTTGGCATCGGGAGCGACGGCCTCATCGTGGTCCTCCCCCCAACCTCCCCAGACCACGACTTTCGCTTTCGCATCTTCAACGCCGACGGGTCAGAAGCGGAGATGTGCGGCAATGGGATGCGCTGTTTCGCCCGTTTCGTCTACGACAAAGGCCTCACCCGGAAGACTCGTTTCCCGGTCCAAACCTTGGCGGGGACCATCATTCCGGAACTTTTCCTCGGAGAAAACGGGGAGGTTGTGGCGGTCAAGGTCGACATGGGCCCGCCTCAACTGCACTCAACGAAGATCCCCATGACGGGTCCTGAGCGGGAGCCTGTGGTGGACGCAGAGCTGGAAGCGGAAGGGCACCGGTTCGTTTTTACCGCCGTGTCCATGGGAAATCCGCACATCGTGATCTTTGTGGACGACGTTGAAGCGGTGAACTTGGCGTACTGGGGCCCCCGGCTGGAACATCATCCGCTTTTTCCGCGGCGGACCAACGTCCATTTCGTCCAGGTCCAGGATTCGAGCCATCTTCTCATGCGGACCTGGGAGCGCGGGTCGGGCATTACCCTTGCGTGCGGAACCGGCGCCTGCGCCGTCCTGGTGGCCGCCCATCTCAAGGGATTGGCGAACCGGGCGGCGACGGTGCATCTTCCCGGAGGGAGCCTGCATGTCGAGTGGGCGTCTGACGGCCATGTGTACATGACGGGACCGGCCAACTATATCTGCGAAGGTCGGTTCCTGCGTTCCATGACGGCCACGTTGACGTAAGGCGAACGAGCTCTTCGCGGCGTCCGAAGGCGATTGCTTTCGCGCCGGATACGGCGGACAGGTCGCGACCGCCATCGAACTTGAGCGTCTGCCGTTTAAACCGGCAAAAGGGAAATCCGGTGTCGTGAAGGGGACGTTCTCGAGGGCGTGATGCTCGGCAGAGGTGTGGAAGTGAGGATGGGCGGACGGCTGTGGCTTTGCGGTTCCGGGAATAATCTCATTTAGCGATTGTTTTCATCGAAGATCTCTATTGATTCGATTAATTGGCTTCGCTAAAATTTAAACCACGCGTCGATGAGGGTTTCGGATACGACATCCCGGCGCCAGGGTCTCGGATCGTCGGAGGGATTCCTTCGTTGTCCTCCGGCTTCGGCGGCCAGCGCCGGCTTCATGAAGTGTCGGACGCGCGAATTTGGCACGCGCGGGATTCGATCCAAATCGGAGAAAGCCGGGTTTATGCGTTTTGCGCAAGGCTTCAGGGCCGCGAACCGTGGGGCAGGCATGAGCCTTCACTTGAGGAGTTCAAAACAAAGGGGGTCCGCCCACCATGTTGCGTTGCCATACCCGCAAGCCGAGCTGTGACGTTTCGGTCACGGACAAGACGTCCCGTGACGCCCGAGAGGCGCGCCGTTCGAACGATTCCGTAGGGCGGATCTCGCTCCCTGAGCATGACGCCTGCGGCGTCGGGTTTATTGCCGCCGGTGACGGGCGCCCGTCCCATGAAGTGGTGCGCCTCGGACTCACGGCGTTGTACCGCTTGCGCCACCGCGGAGGCGTGGCGGCTGACGGTCTGACCGGCGACGGTGCCGGCGTTATGACGGAAATCCCCCACAAACTCCTCCAACATGAACTGGCCGGCCACGCCCTGCGTCTCCCGGAAAGAGGCGACTACGCTTTGGCGTTCTGCTTTTTCCCTCGCGAGGCGAGCGCCCGTGCCCGCGCTCAACGTCTGTTTGAAGAAGCCTGCGCGCGCTACGGGTTGACCGTCCTAATCTGGCGAAGCGTACCGGTGGACGAGTCCGTCCTCGGGCCCATCGCCGCCGCCGCCCGACCTGACCTGTGGCAAGCGGTGATCGTCCGCCCGGACTCGGTCCCCGCGGGCCGCTCTTTCGAGCGAACCTTGTACCTGGCTCGGCGGGAATTTGAGCGGGAGGCGGAACGGCAGCCATGGGGATCCCAGGACGCGTTCGGTCATGCCACGGCCGGGGGGACCCCCGCAGGAGAGAGCGCCCCTTACGTCGTCTCTATGTCTTCGAGGACGGTGGTCTATAAGGGCTTGCTCTTGGCGGACGATGTGGATCGGTTTTATCTCGATCTCCGGAATCCGGAATTCGAGACGCGTTTTATCCTTTTTCATCAGCGCTACAGCACCAACACGACGCCCACCTGGAAGCGGGCTCAGCCGTACCGGTTGCTGGCGCACAACGGAGAGATCAACACCCTCCAAGGCAATGTGAACGGAATTGCCGCGCGGGAACCGCTCCTGTCTGTTCCAGATTGGCCGGAGGCCACGCGAGAACGGCTCTTGCCTGTCATCGACGCGGGCGGTTCCGATTCGGCCATGCTGGACAACGTGGCCGAGCTGCTGACCCTTGCGGGCCGCGACGTTCGACACGCGTTTCTCATGCTGGTGCCTGAGGCTTGGGAAAAAGTTCCTGACCTACCGGAGGAACTCAAAGATTTTTACCGTTTCCACGCTTGCCTGTCGGAGCCGTGGGACGGGCCGGCCGCGCTCGTCTTCAGCGACGGCCGCTGGGTAGGGGCGCGACTGGACCGCAATGGGCTGCGGCCCATGCGCTACACCGTCCTCGACGATGGGATGGTGGTGGCCGCTTCGGAGACCGGTGTGGTCGATGTCGATCCGCATCGGGTGCGGGAGCACGGGAAGCTGGGGCCCGGCCAGATGATCGCCGTCGACCTGGAGACGGGCCGGTTCTACCATGATGAGGAAATCAAAGCGGAGCTCGCCAAACAAAAGCCGTACGGCGAGTGGGTGCGGAGCGGCATCCGCACCTTGAAGGCGTCCGGCGCCGTCGGGAACGCGTCCGCCACCGCCAACGCCTCCGCTTCCTCGACGCCGCTTTCTCGCCTGATGGCGGTCTTCGGTTTTACCAAAGAAGAATTGACCGTCGTCTTTCAACCCATGGTGGAAAACGGCAAGGAACCGGACGGCTCCATGGGCGACGATACGCCTCACGCCGTCTTTTCGCAGGTTCACCGGCCCTTGCACCACTATTTCAAACAGCGTTTCGCGCAGGTGACCAATCCCCCCCTCGATCATTTGCGGGAAGAGCTTGTCTTCTCCCTGACGATCCACCTAGGCGCTCGGCCCAATCTGCTCACAGAAGCGCCGGAGCATGCGCGAATGATCGAACTCTCGAGCCCGGTGCTGACCGACGAACAGTTGGCTCGTTTGAAAGCTTTGGGCGCTCAAGACCCGCGGTTTCGAAGCGCGGTCCTGGAGATGCTTTTCCCGGCCGTCGGTCCCGACGCGCTTGAGCCGGCGGTGGCGGAGTTATGCCGGCGGGCCGAAGAGGCCGTCGACAACGGTTGCACGATCTTGATCTTAAGCGACCGAGGGATCAGCGACCGGCAGGCGCCCATTCCGTCCCTGCTTGCCACCGGCGCCGTCCATCACCACCTGCTGAGGGCGGGCAAGCGGGCGAAAGTTTCCCTGGTGGTGGAAAGCGGTGAGCCGCGCGATGTTCACCATTTTGCCACCCTGATCGGTTACGGCGCCGCCGCCGTCAATCCCTACCTCGCGCTGGCCGCCGCGCGGGAGTTGGGAAACGAGGCGAACTTTATCCGCGCCGTCGAGGGCGGCCTCAAGAAGATCATGTCCAAGATGGGCATCTCGACGTTGGATGCCTATATGGGCGCTCAGATCTTTGAGGCCATCGGCCTCGCCCCCGAAGTGCTCGAGCGGTGCTTTACCGGAACGCCTTGCCAGGTCGGGGGCAACGGTTTTCGGGAGCTGGCGGAGGACGTCCTCTACTGGCACAGTCTTGCTTTTTCGGAGGAAGCCGGGGCGTCCGATCGGCTTCAGAAGGAGGAGGACGCGGTCGAGGGCGACGGCGCTTCTTCCAGTGTGATTGCCGGGGCCGTCAAGGGCTACGGGTTCTACAAGTTTAAGAAGGATGGCGAGGTCCACGAGTTCAATCCAGAGGTTGTGCGGGCGTTGCACAGGGCGGTGCGGGAAAGGCCGATTCGGCCGGAGGAAAAAATGGCCGAAACGAGCGACCTTTACCGCCATTTCAGCCGGCTGGTGCACGGAGGTCCGCCAAGCCAGATCCGGGATCTCCTGGACTTTCGCTCTGACCGGCCGCCGATTTCGGTGGACGAGGTCGAACCGGTGGAGGAGATCGTTCGCCGCCTGTCCACAGGCGCCATGTCCCTCGGGGCACTGTCGCCGGAGGCCCATGAAACGTTGGCCATCGCCATGAACCGGTTGGGCGCCCGTTCCAACTCCGGCGAAGGCGGAGAGGACCCGTCTCGTTACGGCACGGAGCGCAACAGCGCGGTCAAGCAGGTGGCCTCGGGCCGCTTCGGCGTCACGCCGGCTTATCTGGCCTCGGCCATCGAGCTCCAGATCAAGATGGCCCAAGGGGCAAAACCCGGTGAGGGCGGTCAGATTCCGGGACATAAAGTAACAGAATTGATTGCCCGTCTGCGTTATGCGGTGCCGGGGGTGCCGCTGATTTCGCCGCCGCCTCATCACGACATCTACTCGATTGAAGATCTTGCGCAGCTGATTTATGACCTCAAGCAGGCCAACCCCAAAGCCTTGGTCTCCGTCAAGCTGGTCGCGGAGACAGGCGTGGGCATTATTGCGGCCGGTGTGGCGAAGGGGTATGCCGATATCGTCGTCATCAGCGGGCACAGCGGCGGTACGGGGTCCTCTCCGCTGAGTTCCATCAAGCATGCCGGCCTGCCCTGGGAGCTGGGACTGGTGGAGACCCAGCGCATGCTGGTGGCCAACGGCCTGCGTTCGAGGGTCACCGTTCGGGTAGACGGTGGATTGAAAACGGGCCGCGACGTGGTGATCGCTGCCCTCCTGGGAGCCGATGAATACTCTTTTGGCACCTCGGCGATGGTGGCCGAGGGATGCCAGATGGCGCGGGTGTGTCACACCAACACCTGCCCGGTGGGCATCGCCACCCAGCAGGAAAGGTTGCGTCAGAAGTTCCCGGGCACGCCGGAACACGTGATCACGTACTTCCTTAACGTCGCCCAGGAAGTTCGGGAGATTCTCGCCAAGCTGGGTTACCGGAGCCTGGACGAGGTGATCGGCCGTTCGGACCTGCTGGTTCAGCGGCCCACCGGCCTTCCGCGAATCGACCGGATCGACCTCGGAGCGCTTTTGGTGCCGGCGGCGTCCTTGGCTGGAGACGCGACGGCGGTCATGCGCCGCACGCAGCTCTCCAACCCCTTGCCGCCGGAAGACGCCTTGGGCCGTCGGATTGCCGAGGAGCTGCGTGACGCGATCGAAGAAGCCCGGCCGGTGCAGCGGATCTACGAGATCCGCAACACGGATCGCACGGTGGGCGCGACGGTGGCCTGGGAAATCGCCCGGCGATACGGGGATCGGGGGCTTCCGCCGGGCAGCGTGCGCCTCGAGTTCCGCGGTGTGGCGGGGCAGTCATTCGGCGCTTTCTGCGTAAGCGGAATGAGCCTGAAGTTGGTTGGACGGGCCAACGATTACGTCGGAAAAGGCATGGCGGGCGGTGAGATCGTGATCTGCCCCGAGCCAGGCGCACCGACCGCGCCGGAACGGAACGTCATTGTAGGCAACACCGTCCTCTACGGCGCGACGGGAGGAGCCTTGTTCTGCGCCGGGGCGGCGGGCGAGCGTTTTGCTGTCCGCAACAGCGGCGCCGTCGCGGTTGTGGAAGGAGTCGGCGACCACGGGTGTGAGTACATGACGGGCGGCACGGTGGTGGTGCTGGGACGCGTAGGACGTAATTTCGGCGCCGGCATGACCAACGGAAAGGCCTTCGTTTACGACCCGGAGGGGTTGCTGTCGACGCGTTATCATCAGCCCTCGGTGCGCATCGAGCGCCTTCCCGGCACCGCCGGCGAGAAAGACGGGAAAGAAGGGATCGTCGAGGAGCTGCGGGCGTTGATCGTCGCCCACGCAGAGCGCACGGGGAGCCCGCGGGCAAAGGAGCTTCTGAATCGCTGGGACGAGGTGCTTCCTCATTTCTGGCGCGTGATTCCTCTGGCGGCGGAGGCGACGGCCGGCCAAGCCGGGGAAGTCGCGAAGCGGCAATCGGCGGTTGTCGCGTCCGGAAGCGACCGGTGATCTTTTTGGGAATGAAAAAAGGGATGGAATGTTTGTGCGATGTTCCATCCCTTTCTTTATTTGTTTCATGTTCCCGCTTCTTTCTTCATTCCCGCTGCTTCGCCTGCCGGAAGGTCGCGGCGCGAGAGATCAGAGGATCGACACCCGGTAACGTCGCATCCACACATCCACCTGGATCAAGTAAGCCAAAAGCTGCGGGCGCCGCATGAGCTGGCCAAACCATGGCAGGTCGAACTCTTCGTCCATGCGGGCCAGCTTCCGGACCGCCGGAACGTTCAAAAGAGGCCGTAGCGGAGAGGAAAGATCTTCAAGAAGCTCCTCCACCCCCGCGCGTACGGATCAAGTCCAGTATCATGTGTAAATTGCCCTCTTCGGCGAATGAAAGGACAGGTCACTCAGGCATTCACAACGTGCAGCATGGCCGGCTCAGTGGATTTCTGTTGTTCCTTCTTCCACTGCCAA
>NZ_JXBB01000017.1 GCF_001653195.1 Hydrogenibacillus schlegelii | reverse complement strand
ATACGGTTGCTTGGAGCGCTACTCATGGAGATAGACGAGACGTGGACCACTGGGCACCGCTACCTGAATATGGATGAGTATTGGCAGTGGAAGAAGGAACAACAGAAATCCACTGAGCCGGCCATGCTGCACGTTGTGAATGCCTGAGTGACCTGTCCTTTCATTCGCCGAAGAGGGCAATTTACACATGATACTGGACTTGATCCGCAGGTCCAAGAGCAGTTGAAGGCTGCACCCTACGAGCGGACAGAGGCGCGAAGAGGTTACCGCAATGGGACCGTTACGCGCACGTCCACCCCACGGGTGGGGCGACTTGTGTTGCGCGTTCCAAGGGTTCGGAATGGCGAGTTTTCAACGGAGCTTTTCGCTCGATACCGGCGTAGCGAGCAAGCCTTCCTCCTCGCTTTGATGGAGATGGTGGTGAACGGTGTGTCGACTCGAGATGGGGCGAAGGTCACGGAGCAGTGGTGTGGCCCGTCCTTCTCGAAGTCGACGGTTTCGGATCTGTGCAAACGCCTCGACCCGATCGTCCAGGCGTGGAACCACCGAAGCCTCGCCGAGCACCGCTATCCGTTTCTGCTCGTCGATGCCCTGGTCCTCCGGATTCGGGAAGACGGACGGATTCGTTCCCGAGCGGCCTTGATCGCCGTGGGGGTGAACGACGAGGGGCATCGAGAGATGCTCGGTTTAATGCTGGAAAGCAGCGAATCGGAATCGAGTTGGCGTGCGTTTTTCGCCTGGCTGAAGCAACGCGGTTTGAGCGGCGTGGACATCGTCGTGTCCGACCGTCACGGCGGACTCGTCAAGGCGCTTTAGACCGAATTTCAGGGCTCGACGAAGAGCGGTGCCAGACTCATTTCATGCGCCATCTCTTGGACGCCACGCCCAAGGCGTTCGAGGAGGAGGCGGACCAAGAGGTCCGCGCGATCCTCGATGCACCTGATCTAAGGGGCAGAAATATATCAACACGGACGAGGAGGAGGCATGGAAGAAGGCGCAGCAGGCCTCGAGAGAATCCGCTCAGGCTTGTGTCAAAGCGCCTAAGCGCTCACCGCTCCATTCGCCGAAGAGGGCAATTTTACACACGATCTCGGACTTGACCGATCTGGCTCCATGTCAAGAAGTGTGATCAGGCGATCAGCAGAGCTAAGGGAACAAAGGCCAAAAGCATCTTCCGGACATACACTTCGCGGTTTTTGAAGCCGTAACTGATCCGTTTCAGCAGTTTGATCTTCGTGTGCACGCCCTCGGTGTAGCCATTCGTCGTCCGCCAGGTGTGATAGGTAAGGATTTCGTTCTTCCAGCGTTTAAGCGTTCGGCCCCATTGCACAAGCGCCGCGTCACTGGCTCCCTCTGCCTCAAAGAGGATACGGTCCAAAATCGCCTTGGCTTCCTCCAGGGAGGCGGCCCGGTAGAGGTCTCTAAGCTGCTCCTTGACCCAGTGAAACTGCGCCACGTTCCGGAAATGCTGGCGGATCGTGGCCAGCTCTTTCGCCTGACGCTCGGTGAGGTCTTCTTCGTTTTTGAGAAGCGGCCAGCGGGGAAGACGGTGGCCGGTGCGTCTTTCTACCCGCCGGGTCTCATCGACCCGCCGGCTCCCCTCCCGAAGCCCGTGAAACGGATCGGCCACCACACGCGCTTCCGGAAGGACCCGCTGAATCAGCTTCTTCCAGCTCTCCTTGAGGTCGATCGTCACCGCCCGGATCTTTTTCCGGACGGATTCCGGAAGGCGCTTCAAAAAGGCTTCCAGCGTCCTAAGCCGATCGTCCGGCAAAAGGGTCAAAAGTCGCTTCTCGGGCCAAACGCAGGTCACCGTGATACACGGCCTGTCCGCGAAAGCTGTGTTCGTCGATGCTTAAGACGACCTCCTCAAGATCCGCAAGGAGCGTCTCGATGCTCGGCGAAAGCGAACGCCCCGAAGCAAAAGGCGCCGAATCGTTCCGGGGCTTTGCTTGTCTCTTCGGCCACGCGACGAAAGCTTCGGTCCCGCAGGTGGCCGAAAAGCATGCCCATCGCCCGATCCGTCATCCGGGCCCAGGGCTTGATGCCAGGGAAGGTCTCCGTAAACACCTTCCGGCAGGAGGGACAGCGGAACCGCCGCGGCCGAAGACAGAGATAGACCGGCTTTTGATCCACCCACGTGTGCAGTTTACGCTGCCAATTTGACGAACGGCTGCGAACAGAACGGCTGATGGCCTGGCAATGAGGACAGCGCGCTTCTTTTTTCGGCCGCCCGGCATACACGTCGACCTGATGCTCATTTTGCTCAAGGCGATAGATGATCCAGCCTTGAAGACCGAGAGCGTGCCCAATAGGCTGTTTCATAGGCGGTCGGAGCCTCCTTGGGATGTGGTGTTGGTGATTATCCCATTAGAAGGCCGGTGAAAAACCCCTTCATTTGAAGGAAAACCGGACCCATGGATCGAATTCATTCAATCAAAGCAAGCAAACATCCCTTTCTCAAAAAGGAGATTCAAACATGCGGCCCCGACGATTGACTTCCCATCAACCCAAATGGTTTCAGCACATTGATATGGAAGCCCTTGTGCCACAAAATCACATCCTTCGCCAAATCGATCGCGTCTTGGACTTCTCTGCGATCCATGAGTGGGTCGCTCCGCTTGATTCGGAACGCACCGGCCGTCCGGCCGTCGATCCGGAACTCGTCATGCGGATCATCTGACTGTCTTACCTCTTCAATCACTCTGAGCGGGAACTCTTTCAAACGCTCCCCATGCACGCCGGTTATTTGTGGTTCTTAGGGCTCGATTTCGAATCCGTGCTTCATCCGGAGGCCGGGGGTCCGAGGCTTCCGGATCGCACGACCGTGGTCAAAACACGGAAACTTTGGCGCAGGCACGGCATTTTTGAGAAAGCCATGCGCCATGTGGTGGATCAGTGCATCGCCGCAGGGCTCGTTCAGCCGGAAGTGCATGTCGCGGTGGACGGTACGCTTGTCCAAGCCCATGCTTCCATCCACAGCTTAAAGCCCATCGCGCCGGCCCCCGTGGAGTCGCTCGACGCTTATTTGGCCCGGCTGGAGGAAGAAGATCGCTCGTTTTCCGACGGCGGAGACGAAGACGACTCCTCTCCGTCCGACCCTCATCCCCCCGATCCGGGCCCGAACCTTTCATCCCCCGGCTCCCCTTCGGCTTCGTCGGGAAGGGTCATGCGCCCCTCAGACTGGACAAATGCTAAAACTATGTTGTATCCTTCTGTCAAAGGAGGGGCGACCTGTGAAACGAACAAAATCCATCCCCGGCTCCATCAAATTCAAAGCGGCTTTGGAACTGATCAAAGGCGAAAAAACGCTCGTCGAACTCTCCCGGGAATACGGCGTTCATCCGAATACCCTCTTGAAGTGGAAGCAAACCCTCCTGGAAAAAGGCGCTGAGCTCTTTGAACCCCCGAACAAAGAGCAGGAATACCAGAAGCGCATTCGTGATTTGGAACAGCTCCTCGGCAAAAAGGAGGTCGAAATCGCGCTCCTAAAAAACTTCCTCGGGCAGGGGAGCTAGATCAACTTCCGCTTCAGGAGCGCATCCGTCTGGCGCAAGAGGCGCTGGCCAGGCGGCTGGCTCCCCTGCCGGTTCTCCTCAAGGCGCTTGGCATTCCGCGGGCAACCTGGTATTACCAGAAAAAGCGAGAGGAGGCCGAAAAGAGACGGGCTCTGGCGGACGAAGCGCTCAAAGCTGAGATCGAAGCCATCCTTCAGGAACATCCGGAGTACGGCTATCGCCGCCTCGAGGCCGAGCTTCGGCGGCGGGGAATGGTCGTCAATGGAAAGCGGGTCCGTCGCCTTCTCCACACGTTTGAGCTTTCCCTCACGCGAAAGGTGAGAAAACCGAAGCCCAATCCGCTGCTCGAGACGCTTGTTCTGGCCAAGGAACGGGCGAATCTCGTCGCCGGCCTTCTTTCCGAACGGGAGCCGGACGCTTTCGAGGTACTCTACACCGATTTCACCCCACTCGTCTATGGCGGCGGGAAGGTTTGGTTTTTGCCGATTCTGGACCATCGGACCCGCATGGTGATCGGATATGCCATCTCTTTCTCGCCGGATGTTCGGACGGCGCTTCAGGCTTGGGAACGGGCCAAAGCGTTCATTCTGACCCAAAAGAGAGAGCGCCCCAAAGCCATCGTACACCACGATCAGGGCGGCGCCTTCTTGAGTCACGCGTGGGTCGGTCATCTCCTGCTTGAAGAAGGGCAGCGGCTGTCGTACAGCCTTCGGGGACCGAAGGAAAATCCCATCGTCGAATCCTTCTTCTCGCGTTTCAAAGCAGAGCATCAAGATCTTCTGCTTGAAGCAAAGAGCATCGAAGCCCTCGATGCGCTTTTGGCCGAACGGATCCGGACCTACAACGAGCATCGGCTGCATTCAAGCCTGCGGTACAAAACGCCCCAAGAAATGCTCAAAGAAGCCCTGAGCACAAGCAAGGTCTACATCACATAGGGAGACCGAACAAAGTGTCTAAATCAAGGGGCGCGGTTCCTCCGCCCGTCAGAGCCGCCAGACGGTCCATGCGCGCCGTGGCCTGGAGCAGCACATCCCACACGGCGCTGGCGGCCAGGCTAGCCGCCACGACCGGCCCCACCGCCACCGCCGCGCGGGAACCGGTTTCCGCCTTCCGCCATTGCGCACCCTCCCAGGGGCAGTCTACGTCCCCAGACTGCCCTGGAAAAGGGCCAGGCATACACGCCCGGCGCGGTTACATGAGTTCCGGGACCAGCGCTGCCAGCGCGGCCGCCACCGGTTCTGCACCCTGCCCCAAGACCCTGGCCACCACCACTTGCGAGTGTGGGCGGGAGACGCCCGCCAAAACCCCAGGCAACGCCTCCAAATGCGCGACCAGATGGTCCAGGTCAACCATGGCCGCCGCGCCAGCCAGGTACAGGGTCCCCACGTGGGTGTGGCCATCAAGGACGCCCAGCCGCCCCCCGTGGGCCACTTCAGGTCCAAGGTGCATCTGGTCAGCTACGGCCAACCGGCCGTCCAGGTATAAACGTGTCACCATGTGCAGGGCCGCAAAGCGAAAGGTCTCTCCCGCGGCCACGCGTCCCGGAGCGACCAACTCGGCCGCCACCAGGCCCGCGCCAGGGGCCAAGTGGAAGGTGGTTTCCTGGGTGTACCGGGCACCCGCGTACGGGATCAGTTGGTGGGGCCAGTACAGGAGGTACGCGCCGGGCGCCAGATGAAATGTCAGGGACTGGTGCGCGGTTTGACCCGGCCCCATGCTGTGCACTCGGGTGGCCGCCGGAGCCGCCACCCGGGCCCGGGCTCCGGGCCGCAAGCTCACCTGGGCGGCCAGCCGGTCGCCGGCCAGGATGCCGGCGGTCACGTTGGTCACGTAATAGGTGGGTAGGGCGCCTGGGGTGCCTAAGGGGCCGAAGATCTTCCAGGGTGCTTCCACGTACAGTTCTTCAGGGCTCCCCGGTCCGATGGCAGCCCGCAGCCAGGCTACACGCCCTGCTTCCCCGCCGACCGTAGGTCGCTGAGCAACACGTCCCGTTCGATCCACCGGATGACCTCCTCCAGGCCCTGGCCCGTCTTGAGGTTGGTAAAGGTCCAGGGCCGGTCGCCCCGCATGCGCCGGGTGTCCCGCTCCATCACCTCCAGGCTGGCCCCCACGTAGGGGGCCAGGTCGATCTTGTTGATGACCAAAAAGTCCGACCGGGTAATGCCCGGGCCGCCCTTGCGGGGGATCTTCTCCCCCTCTGCTACGTCGATGACGTATATGTAGGCGTCCACCAGCTCCGGGCTGAAGGTAGCGGCCAGGTTGTCGCCTCCGCTTTCGACAAAGATCAACTCAAGGTCCGGGAACTGCCGGCACAGGGTGGCGATGGCCTCCAGGTTCAGGGAGGCGTCTTCCCGGATGGCAGTGTGGGGGCATCCCCCCGTCTCAACCCCGATGATGCGTTCAGGTGGCAGCACGCCGCTTCGCACCATGTACTCGGCATCTTCCTTGGTATAGATGTCGTTGGTGATGACACCGATGCTGTAGCGGGGGGCCAGGGCCAGGCACAGTTCCTCCAGGAGCTTGGTCTTGCCGGCGCCCACAGGCCCGCCGATACCAATGCGCACCGGCCCCTGCACGGCCATAGGAGTTCCCTCCTATCTCACGATACGAACAGGCGCGTGTACAGCCGTTCGTGCTGCATGCCCCGGACCTCCAGGGCCGGGAGAAAACCGCCCAGCTCCTCCTCCCTGGCGGCCAGCGCCTGCTGGGCCGCCGTTACGACATGGGGCATCAGCTCCACCAGAAGCCGCTGGCCCTGGGTCTGCCCCAAAGGCACCAGCCGCACCGCGGCGCTCACCAGCCCCTGCACCGCGGCGTACAAGTACGACAGCACCGCGGCCTCCGCCGGCACGCCCGCCGCGTGGTACACAGCGCCGGCGGCCACCGGGTGATGGCCGGAAGCCTCCCCGGCGGCCACCGCCCATGCGTAACCGGCCAGGGCGGGGTCATGCGGCCACAGGCCGGACGCCAGGTTGAGCAGGCGGCGGCCCACCTGCACCCCCGCCTCCCGCCACTCCCGGGGCAGGCGCAGGGCACCCACCAGCTCGTCCAAGTACAGAAGGCACGCCACGTCCCCGGCGGCAGCCGCCCGATGGGCCAGAGCCACCGCGGGGCCATCGGCCCGGGCCAGGCCCTGCTCCAGCACCGCCAGCAGCAGGGCGGCCACCTGCTCCGGCCGCCGCACCAGCCCCTGGGCCACGTAGGTCTCAAGACCATAGGAGTGGGAAAAGGACCCCACCGGCAGGGAGCTGTCCGTCAGCAGGGCCAGGCGCAGCCAGGCCTCCGGATCCAGGTTAAGGGTCATCATGGTGATGGTGTCCTCCGGCCGGCGGCGGCACCGGACTACCCGCCAGGGGCCGCACCTCCCGCCGGTAGGGCACCCCCGCCGCTTGGAGCTGCTGGGACAGCACCGAGTCATCCAGGACCACGATGGCCTCTTCGGTGATCCACGCCTGGATGTGGCGGTTGCCAATCTGGTGCGCCACCCGCCCCATCTCCTCCCGGCTACGGGGCCAGATGACCAACACCAGCTCCGGCGCCGCACGCACCACCAGGGGCGGGTCGCCGGGGCCCAGCAGGTCGCCGTCTTGCAATAGTCCACCCTCGGGCAGGAGGATCCCCACCTCCCGGCCCCGGTCCGTCACCGCCCGGATCCGCCGCTTTTGCCGCTGCTGCCATGTCAATTCCACAAACTCCGCGTCCCGGCCCGCCAGGTCATACTGCCCCCGGCGAGCGACAATGGCCGTGTACAGCATGGCCTCACCCCGGTCAGAACAGATGGTACAGTTGGCCCAGCGCCACCCGGAGAGCCGGCTCGCAAGTCACCAGTTCCCCGTCCACCCGCACCTCGTAGGTATCCGGGTTCACCTCGATGCGGGGCGTGGCATCGTTGTGGACCATGTCCTTCTTCTGCAGCATCCGGCACCGGCGCACGGGCCGCACCTCCCGCTCCAGGCCCAGCCGGGCCGCCACCCCCGCCTCGTATGCCGCCCCCGACACAAAGGTCAGACAGGTGCGGGCCAAGGCCTTGCCGTAGGCGGCAAACATAGGACGCAGCAGCACCGGCTGAGGTGTGGGGATGGAGGCGTTGGGATCGCCCATGGCGGCGTAGACGATGAAGCCGCTCTTGAGGACCAGCTCCGGCTTCACCCCAAAGAAGCGGGGCTTCCACAGCACCAGGTCGGCCACCTTGCCCACTTCCACCGAGCCTACGTAGTCGGCGATGCCGTGGGTGATGGCCGGGTTGATGGTGTATTTGGCGATGTAGCGCTTCACCCGGAAATTGTCAGCCCCCGGCGGGTCCTCCGGCAGGGGGCCCCGCTGCTCCCGCATCTTGGCTGCCGTCTGCCAGGTCCGGCAGATGACCTCACCCACCCGCCCCATGGCCTGGGAGTCGGAGGACATCATGCTGATGGCGCCCATGTCGTGCAGCACGTCCTCGGCCGCGATGGTCTCGGGGCGGATGCGGCTGTCGGCAAAGGCGATGTCCTCCGGCACCCGCTTGTCCAGATGGTGGCACACCATGAGCATGTCCAGGTGCTCCTCGATGGTGTTCACCGTGTACGGCCGGGTGGGGTTGGTGGAAGAGGGCAGCACGTTGGGCATGCCGGCGATGCGGATGATGTCCGGCGCGTGGCCGCCGCCGGCGCCCTCGGTGTGATAGGTGTGGATGGTACGCCCGTCGATGGCCGCCAGGGTCTGCTCCAAAAAGCCGAACTCGTTCAGGGTGTCGGTATGGATGGCCACCTGCACGTCGTAAGCGTCGGCCACCCGGAGGCAGGTGTCGATGGCCACCCGGGTACTACCCCAGTCCTCGTGCAGCTTCAGCCCAATGGCGCCCGCCTCTACCTGCTCGATGAGGGCCTCGGGGCGGGAGGCGTTGCCCTTGCCCGTGAAGCCCAAGTTGACGGGCAGCCCTTCGGCTGCCTCCAGCATGCGGTAGATGTTCCAGGGGCCCGGGGTACAGGTGGTGGCGCAGGTGCCTGTGGCCGGGCCGGTGCCGCCGCCGATCAGTGTGGTAATGCCCGAAGCTAGGGCGTGCTCCACCTGCTGGGGGCAGATGAAGTGCACGTGGGTGTCGATGCCGCCGGCGGTGAGGATCAGCCCCTCGCCGGCGATGATCTCCGTACCGGGGCCGATGATCAGGTTCCTGTCCACCCCGTCCATGATGGCCGGGTTGCCGGCCTTGCCAATGCCGCAGATGCGGCCGTCCCGGATGCCCACGTCGGCCTTGACGATGCCCCAGTAGTCAATGATGAGGGCATTGGTGATCACCACGTCCGGAGTCCCCTGGGCCCGGGTGGCCTCGCCGGACTGGCCCATGCCGTCCCGGATGACCTTGCCGCCGCCGAACTTCACCTCGTCGCCGTAGCGGGTGTAGTCCCGCTCCACCTGCACCACCAGGCCCGTGTCCGCCAGCCGCACCCGGTCGCCGGTGGTGGGGCCGAACATGGCCGCGTATTGCCAGCGTGGGATCCTGAGGCTCACGACTCCTCCGCCCCCTTAAATCCCAGCTCCCGGGCCCGGCGCAGGGCGCGCTGCCGCACCTCGGGGCTGTGCCGGTCGCCCTCCGTGAGGCCGTTCAAGCCCACGATGCGGCCGGTGCCGCCCAGCTCCACCAGCTCCACCGTCTTGGTCTCGCCGGGCTCGAAGCGCACCGCGGTGCCGGCAGGGATGTTGAGCCGGTAGCCAAAGGCCGCCGCCCGGTCAAACTGCAGCGCGGGGTTGACCTCGAAGAAGTGGTAGTGGGACCCCACCTGAACCGGCCGGTCGCCGGTGTTGCTCACCTGCAGCGTGCGGGTGTCCCGACCGGCGTTGGCCAGCACCGGCTCGTCCACCACCAGCACCTCGCCGGGCACGGCGGCCGCCGGCACCATCTGCTCCGGCTCCCCTGCCTCGGCCGCCTGGGCCGTCCGGGGCCGGATGGGCCGGTGCACCGTCACCAGCTTGGTCCCATCCGGGAAGGTGCCCTCCACCTGGATCTCGTCGATCATCTCGGCCACGCCGTCCATCACGTCATCGGCGGTCAGGATCTGGATGCCGTATTCCATGAGCTCCGCCACCGACTTGCCGGCACGGATGCCCTCCTGCAGTTCCATGCTGATCAGGGCCACGGCCTCCGGGTAATTGAGCTTCAGGCCCCTGGCCTTGCGATCCCGGGCGATGATGCCGGCCAGGTAGACCAGCATCTTCTCGACTTCCCGGGGCATCAGGTGCATCTCCATCCCTCCTTATACAGAGAGGTACTCCTGTAGCGCAGCCGGGTCGGCGGATCCCGTGGCGCCCTCGGCCACGATGGTCCCCCGCTCCATGACGTAGTAGTAGTCGCCCAGGGACAGGGCGAAATCCACAAACTGTTCCACCAGCAAAATTGCCACCTGCCCGCGGGCCTTCAGGATCTGCAGCACCTCCTCAATCTCCCAGACGATCGACGGCTGGATGCCCTCGGTGGGCTCGTCCAGCAGCAGCACCCGGGGCCGCCCCACTAGGGCCCGGGCCAGGGCCAACTGCTGCTGCTGGCCGCCCGACAGGGCTCCGCCTGCCCGGTGGTACAAGTCCCGGAGCCGCGGAAACAACTCCAGCACCTCTTCCAGCGCCACCGGGTCGGGGCGCCCCACCTCCTGCCCCACCAGCAGGTTCTCCCGCACGGTTAGGAACGGGAAAATGCCCCGCCCCTGAGGCACGTAGCCGATGCCGGCCCGGGCCCGCTCCCAAGGCGGCAGCCGGGTGAGATCCTGGTCGCCCAGCCGGATGGCGCCGGAAGTGGCCGGGAGCAACCCTATGATGGTCTGCAGGAGGGTCGTCTTGCCAACGCCGTTGCGCCCCATCAGGCACACCACCCGGCCTTCCGGGACAGCCAGGCTCACCCCGTTCAGCACCCGGCCTTCCCCATAGCCGGCGGTCACCCGCTCCACTGCCAGCATGCACTTCCTCCTCCCCGCAGGCGTTCACCCGGCCGTCAGAGCCTGGCCCTTGCCCCGCTGGCGGCCCCGCCCCAGGTAGATCTCCACCACCCTGGGGTCGCTCTGCACCGCCTCCACCGTCCCTTCGCTCAGGATGCGGCCCTCGTGCATGACGGTGACGGTGTGGGCAAAGCGGCGCAGGAACTCCATGTCGTGTTCTACCACCAGGATCATCCGGCCAGGAGCGATACGGTGCAGGAGCTGTCCCGTCAGCTCCCGCTCCCGCCGGGTCATGCCGGCCACCGGCTCGTCCAGGAGCAAAAGGCGCGGCTCCTGGATGAGGAGCATCCCGATCTCCAGCCACTGCTTCTCGCCGTGGGACAAGGTGCCCGCCCGCTGGCCGGCCCGGTGTTCCAGGCCCACCGTGGCTAGGGTGGCGGCGATGCGCTCCTCCCCCTCCCGCCCCAGGGGCCGCAACAGCGCCGGTAGGCGCTCCCGGAAGCCCAGAGCCAGCTCCAGGTTTTCCCACACCGTCAAGTGGGGAAACACCGACGGGGTCTGGAACTTGCGGGCGATGCCCAGGGCCACGATCTCATGCTCCTGCAGACGGCTGAGGTCCGAGTGGCCAAAGAAGACCCGCCCGGCGGTGGGCCGCACCCGGCCCGAGATGACGTCGATGAGGGTGGTCTTCCCGGCGCCGTTAGGGCCGATGAGGAACCGCAGCTCCCCTTCCTGGAGGGAGAAGTTCAGCCCGTCGATGGCCTTGAACCCGTCAAACTCCACCGTCAGGTTCTCGACGCGCAGCGCTCCGCCTGTCATGCCAACCCCTCCTCCCCGCTCTTGCCCATGAGACCCACGCGCCGGACAAGCCCGACGAGGCCGTCGGGCAGGTACACCACCACCAGCACGAACAACAGGCCTAGGCCAAAGGTCCAGGCACCGGGGAAGGACTCGCTCAGGTAGGTCTTGGCCAGGTTCACCAGCAGTGCCCCCAACACCGCCCCGGTGAGGGTGCCGCGGCCCCCCAAGGCCACCCAGACCACCATCTCGATGGACGGCACGACGCCCATCATGGCTGGCGAGATGATGCCCACTTGGGGCACGAACAGCGCCCCGGCCAGCCCCGCCAGGGCCCCGCCTACGGCAAAAGCCAGGGCCTTGACGGCCACCGGGTTGTAGCCGCAAAAGCGCACCCGGTTCTCGCCGTCGCGGATGGCGATGAGCAGCCGGCCAAAGCGGGACGCCGTGACCCGCCGCAGCAGCAGGTATGTCACCCCAAGGGTGACGGCAGTGATGAGGTACAGCACCTTCTGGGTGCGGGGATCGCCCAGGGAAAAGCCGAACAGGGTGGTCAGGTTGGTGATGCCGTTGGTGCCGCCGGTGTAGGGCTGCTGGCCGATGAACAGGATGGTGAAGATCAGCGCCAGCGCCTGGGTGATAAGGGAAAAGTACGCCCCCCGGATGCGGCTGCGGGTGAGCAGGTAGCCCACGGCGCCGGCAAGGGCGCCGGGGATCAGGATGGCCATGGGGATGGCGAACCAGGCGTGGGCGAAGGGCTTCCAGAACCAGGGCAGCGCGGAAAGGCCGCTCCAGGACATGAAGTCCGGCAGCTCGCCCTGGGAGGCCTCCAGCTTAAGGTACATGGCCATGGCGTAGCCGCCCAGGCCAAAGAACACCCCCTGACCCAGGCTGAGCATACCCGTGTAGCCCCACACCAGGTCCAGGCCTAGGGCCAGGATGGCAAAGCACAGGAACTTGCCCAGCAGATTCAGGCGAAAGTCCGAGAGCACCAGGGGCGCCACCACCAGCAGGAGCAGCGCCGCCCCGGCAAAGGGCAACCAGCCTGCCAGGCGGCTACCCGGCGCGCGTGCGGTCATCGCGTCCCCCTCCTCAATCCAGCGCCCGAGTGCGCAGGGCAAAGAGGCCGGAAGGCTTCCACTGCAAGAAGACGATGATGGCCAGCAGCACCAGCACCTTGCCGATGCTGGCAGAGCTGCCCAACTCGAAGGCCACGTTGAAGGCGCCGATGCCCAGCGCCGCCACCACGGTGCCCAGAAGCTGGCCCACGCCGCCCAGGATCACCACCAGGAAGGCGTCGACGATGTAATAGGTCCCCGTGGCCGGCCCCACAGGGCCCAGGAGCGTCAGCGCGGCGCCCGCCACCCCCGCCAGCCCGGAACCGAGGGCAAAGGTCAGGGCATCCACCCGGCTGGTGGCGATGCCCATACAGGCGGCCATGGGCCGGCTCTGCATCACCGCCCGGATGCGCCGGCCGCCCGCGGTCCGGGTCAGGTACAGGGAAATTCCCACCACACACAGGACGGCCAGGGCCAGGATGAACAGGCGCTTGTAGGGCAGCACCGCGCCCAGCACCTTGAGGCCGCCGTTAAGCCAGGGTGGGCTGACCACCTGCACGTTGGGGGCGCCAAAGATAGTCCGCGCCGCCTGCTGCAGCATGAGGCTCACGCCCCAGGTGGCCAGCAAGGTGTCCAGGGGCCGCCCGTACAGGTGCCGCACCAGGAGGCGCTCCATGAGCAGCCCCAGTAGCCCGGCCACCAGAAAGGCTGCCGGCAGGGCCACCAGAAAGTACGCCCCCTTCGCCCCCGGCAGGTACTTGGTGAAGGCGAGCTGTAGCACGTAGGTCACGTAGGCCCCGGCCATGATCATCTCGCCATGGGCCATGTTGATGACACCCATCAGGCCAAAGGTAAAGGCCAGCCCTAGGGCGATGAGCAGCAAAACGGATCCCACGCTGAGGGCATTGAAACCCTGCAAAAGCAACAGCTCCATGGGTCGACGACTCCTTTACCGCAGGGGGCGGGAAAGACCCCGCCCCCCAGGCCCCCCAACTCTTACTTCAGACCCTTGGCCCACGGGTAGGACTCCAGGAAGGGGTCCGGCTCCACGGGACCGCCGGAGTTCCAGATCTCCTTGAACTGGCCGTCGGGCTGCACTTCGCCGATGCGCACCGTCTTGGAAATGTGCTGGTTGCCAGGATGCACCTTCACCGGGCCGCCGGGCGCCTTGAACTCCAGGTTCTTCAGCGCCTCCCGCACCTTGTCCACCTCGGTGCTGCCGGCTTTCTCCACGGCCTTGGCCCACAGGTGCACGGCGATGTAGGCCGCCTCGATGGGATCGTCCGTCACCCGGTCCGGGCCGTACTTCGCCTTAAACTTCTGCACGAACTCCTTGTTCTCGGGGGTGTCGGTGGTCTGGAAGTAGTTCCACACCGCCCAATGGCCTACTAGGTTCTCCGCGCCGATGCCCCGGATCTCCTCCTCGGCAATGCTCACGGAGATGGTGAGCACATCCTTGGCGGAGATGCCCGCGTCCTTGAGCTGCTTGAAGAAAGCCACGTTGCTGTCGCCGTTCAGGGTGTTGAAGACCACATCGGGCTTGGCGTCCTTGATTTTGCTGATCACCGTGCTGTAGTCGGTGTGCCCCAGGGGCGTGTACTCCTCCCCCACGACGGTACCGCCCTCGGCCGCCAGTTGCGCCTTGATGATCTTATTAGCAGTGCGGGGGAATACATAGTCAGAGCCCAGCAGGAAGAACTTCTTTTTGCCCTGCTTGAGCAGGTAGCTCACCGCCGGGACAATCTGCTGGTTTGGGGCCGCGCCGGTGTAAACAATGTTCTTGGAGGCCTCCAGGCCCTCGTACTGCACCGGGTAGAAGAGCAGGCCGTTCAGCTTCTCCACCACCGGCAGCATGGCCTTGCGGCTGGCCGACGTCCACCCGCCAAAGATCACCGCCACCTTGTCCTTCTGGATCAGCTTCTGGGCCTTCTCGGCGAAGGTGGGCCAGTCGGAGGCGCCGTCCTCCACGATGGCCTCGATCTTCTTGCCCAGGACGCCGCCCCTGGCGTTGATCTCCTCAATCGCCAACAACTCCGCGTCTCGGAGCGACGTCTCGCTGATGGCCATGGTGCCGCTGAGCGAGTGCAGGATGCCCACCTTGATGGTGTCCCCGCCGCCAGCGCTCGCCTGGCCGCCGGAAGGGTTGCCGGCCGCCGGCTTGGTCTCGGCAGGCTTGGTCTCGGCCGGCTGGCCGGTCTGCCCCCCGCCGCAACCGGCCGCGAACAGCAGCACGGCAGCCGCCAAGGACGCGTTCCGCTTCCACTTCAAGCCGGTTAACATATATCGACTCCCCCTCCGTAAAGTGAATAATAGAAAAGCCCCTGTGAGTGAAAACTCACTCACAGGGGCGCCGTTGCCCGCGACAAACGCGAAAGCCCCTACGAGCAGACGGCTCGCAGGGGCTCCGTTGCCACCTTTCGCCTTCATTATACCCGGCGGTTTCAGCGATGTCAATATAGATCTGGCCTGTGCGCTTTTCGAACTAAAAACATCCTTGCATTCTAATCGGTCATCCCTGCCAGCGCACCGGGATCCCCTTCTTCGCCAAGTAAGCCTTGGCCTCGGCCACCGTATGCTGGCCGGAATGGAAGATCGAGGCAACCAGCGCCGCATCGGCCTTTCCTTCTGAGAGCACCGCCGCCAGATGCTCCAGGGTGCCGGCGCCGCCCGAGGCGATCACCGGGATGCCGACCCGATCGGCCAGCCGGCGATGCAGTTCCACGTCATATCCGGCCCGGGTCCCGTCGGCATCCAGCGACGTGACCAGGAGCTCACCTGCGCCAAGCCGCTCGGCCTGCTCGGCCCAACGCAAGACGTCCAGTCCGGTGGGCGTCCGTCCTCCGTGCACGTAAACCTCCCACCAGCCGTCGGGTCGCCGCTTGGCGTCAATCGCCACCACAATGCACTGGCTCCCGAAGGCTTCTGCCCCCGCTTGGATCAACTCCGGATTTTGCACCGCCGCCGTGTTGATGCTGACTTTGTCGGCGCCGGCCCGGAGCACGGCCCGCATGTCCTCTGTGGAACGGATGCCCCCGCCCACGGTGAGCGGGATGAACACCTCTTCCGCCGCCCGAGCGATCACATCCAGCATGATCTGGCGACCCTCTACCGAAGCCGAAATGTCAAGAAGCACCACCTCATCGGCGCCCTCTTGATCATACCTTCTCGCCAGCTCGACCGGGTCACCGGCGTCCCAGCGGTTTTCATGAAAGCGCACGTTTTTGACCACTCGGCCATGATCGATATCCAAGCAAGGAATGATGCGCTTTGCTGTTACTTCGCTCATCCCTATCCCCTTTCACCTTCTCCTCACGCCGAAGGCGACGGTGGGCGCCGCTCCTTGACGATGCGCAGCCAGTTGCCCAAGAGCTGAAGCCCGGCCGTCGAAGACTTCTCCGGGTGAAACTGGACCCCCACCACGTTTCCGCGGGCAACAATGGAGGGAAATGGGCGTCCATATTTCGTCACCGCGATGACGTCGCTCGCCTCCTGGGCTTCAACCGCATAGGTGTGCACAAAATAAAACCACGTGCCCGGTTCCAGTCCTTCCCATATCGGATGGGAGCGGCGTGGCATGACCGTGTTCCACCCGATATGAGGCAACTTGACTGCCGCCGGCAGGCGGGTCACCTGTCCGGGCAGAAGCCCTAAACCTAAAGTTAATTTCCACTCTTCGCTTTTTTCAAATAAAATCTGCATCCCCAAGCAAATACCCAGAAGAGGCGTTTGACGCGCCGCCAGCTCCCTTAAGGATTCCACAAGGCCGTGTCGCTTGAGGTGATCCATCGCGGCGGGAAACGCTCCCACGCCCGGCAGGACGACCCCGTCGGCGGCCTCCAGTTCCTCCGGCAAGACGGTCAAGCGAGCGTCGGCCCCGAGCCGTATGAGCGCTTTTTGCACACTTCGAAGATTGCCAAGGCCGGTATCCACGATCGCGATGCGCATGGCTGAACGGCTCTCCTTCCGCGAAGCTTAATCTCGAAAGCGAAAGGCCGGGGCCAGTTCTTCAAACCTCCTAAAAAAAGGGGAGGTGAATCGAATCTATTCTATCATAAAAACGGACCATCTTCCAAAGGATTACGGATCATGAGAAGCGTACTCGATAATGCTCTGCGCGATCTCGCGCAACGGCTTTCGCTGCCGCATGGCGGTGTCCCTCAAGAATTTGTAGGCCAATGATTCGGACAGATCAAACCGATCCATGAGGATCCCCTTGGCCCGCTCGATGAGTTTGCGATCCTCCAGCTTGCGGAGCGCCTCTTCGGCCCTCCGCTTGGCCGCATGCAGGCGTTCGGCGGTCGTCATCAAGACGCGACAGACGGCGACCATCTGCCAGCGAGGGACGTCCCTCGGGAGCACGGTCCAGACGGGCCAGTCCTCGGAGCCCAAATGCACCCACAGATTCTCAAGGCCGCGGACGGGCTCGCCAGAGGTTCCCGGCCCGTGTCCGGCAATGGCATCGCCGGTTCTCCCCACCTCAGACGACACCGGATCCGTAATCCAAAGCACCGGCCGCCCCGTCACTCGGCCTAGGGTTCGCGTGCGTTCGGCCACGTCGTCGACGCCTTCCATCCGCAGGACAAACAGATCCGCTTCCTGCCGCGTAAGCCATTCTTCGGACGGCCACTCCCGCTGCACCAGAATCAGCCACCCCGTTTCCACCAAGCTCCGAGGCAGTCGGGCAGCGGCATCCGCGAGATCAAAGCCGAGCGCGACGACTTTCAGCTGGGTCATCGCGATCACCTTTCCTCATGTCCACCAAAACCATCCCCAAGGCCGGTTCGTCATCCTCGCCTCTCATTTCACCGATGATCCCCGGCAACGGTGTTCGTCGGTGGCGCGTCCATCGGGATCCTCTGGCTGACGCGGCGACCACCCCGTGCAAAACGACGAGGGGCCGGTACCATGCGGGTTCCTGAAACGGGTTCCGGGTACCGGCCTCATCGCTGGACGCCTCAAGACGAACGTCTCAATACTTCATGAGGTACTCCTGCAGCTCCCACGGCGTAATCTGGGTGCGATAAAACTCCCACTCGATCTTCTTCGCCTCCAGATATCGGGAAGCCACATGGGGCCCCAGCGCCTCCAGGATCACGGGATCTTGCTCGAGGGCCTGAATGGCTTCCGCGAGAGAACCCGGCAGGCTGGCGATGCCCCGCTCTTTCCGCTCGGCGGCGCTCATGCGGTAGAGATTCCCCTCCACAGGCTCAGAGGGCATGAGACCGCGCTTGATCCCGTCCAACCCCGCCTTAAGCGTGACTGCAAGAGCCAGGTAAGGATTGGCGGAAGGATCGGGCGAACGCAGTTCAATCCGCGTGCTGAGCTTCCGCTTGGCAGGGACACGAATCATCGGGCTGCGGTTGCGGTGTGCCCACGTCACGTAGACCGGCGCTTCATGCCCCGGCACGAGACGCTTGTACGAGTTGACCAGCGGATTGGTCACGGCCGTGATCGCCGGGGCGTGTTCCATGATTCCGGCGATAAACTGTTTCGCCACCGTGCTCAGCTGATCCGGCGTTTCGGGATCGTAAAAGGCGTTTTCGCCGCCGCGAAAGAGCGACAGGTGCAGGTGCATGCCCGATCCATTTACGCCGTAGAGCGGTTTCGGCATAAAGGTTGCATGAAGTCCGTGCTTTAAGGCGATGGTGCGCACCACAAAGCGAAAAGTGGCGATGTTGTCCGCCGTCGTTATGGCATCCGCGTACTTAAAATCGATTTCGTGCTGGGACGGCGCCACTTCGTGGTGAGCGGCCTCGACCTCGAAGCCCATCTCTTGCAAGGTAAGCACGATTTCAGCGCGCACTTCCTCGCTCGTGTCGACCGGCGCCAGGTCAAAATAACCGGCACGGTCGGTGCTCACCGGCTGCCCCTGCTCGGCTTCCGTTCGCTTGAATAGGAAAAACTCCGGCTCCGGACCGACGTTCATGGTGTAACCCATCTCGGCGGCTTCGGCCGTCACCCGTTTAAGAACATAACGGGGATCGCCCTCAAAGGGAGTGCCGTCGGAGTTGTAGACGTCGCAAATCAGGCGCGCCGTCCGTCGACCTTCAAGCGTCTTCCATGGCAGAAGGACAAACGTATCGGGATCAGGCCGCAGGTACATGTCGGATTCTTCAATGCGGACGAACCCTTCAATCGACGAGCCGTCAAACATCATTTCGCCCGCCAACGCTTTGTCGATCTGATCCGCCGGAATTTCAACGTGCTTGACCATTCCCAGGATATCGGTGAACTGCAGGCTGATGGTGCCGATGTTCATGTCGCGAATTGCCGCTTTGATGTCCTCGGCTGTTTTGACGGCCCCGGGCTTCATGGACGACATGCGCACATCTCCTCCTTGAGCCTCGCTTTCGTGATTGCCGGGTCCCTAAGCCTCGAAAGGCAACGGCCGTTCTGCCTTCGCCTCCGATCGCACCACCTCCTCCGGCGAGAGGCGCTGGAACGGCTCAAACAACGAAAATACCCCCGCGATCGGATTCGCGGGGGCGCCGTTGCCCACGGAACAAAGTATACGCCAGCCTCAAGGCGCTGTCAATAACCCCCGAACGGTCGTCAACGCTCGCGGAAATGATGGGTAATGGGATACCGTCTGTCACGCCCAAAAGCGCGTGGCGTCAGTTTCGGACCAGGCGCCCCCTGGCGGCGCTTGTATTCGCTCCGACGCACCCGTTCGGCGACCTGTTGGACGATCGCTTCCGGATATCCGCGGGCGACAACGGCCGACACGGGCAGATCTCGTTCCATGTAGAGCTCCAAAACAGCATCCAGGACGGGGTAAGGCGGCAAATCGTCTTCGTCCTTCTGCCCGAGGCGCAGCTCGGCAGAAGGAGCCTTTCTCAGCACCGACAACGGGATCACCGGCCGACCCTCCCGGCGGTTCCGGTACTCCGCCAGACGATAGACAAAAGTTTTGGGGACGTCCTTGAGTGGACAAAAGCCGCCCGCCATGTCCCCGTAAAGCGTCGCGTAGCCCACCGCCATTTCACTTTTGTTGCCGGTCGCCAGAACCAGCCAGCCGAACTTGTTGGACAACGCCATCAACAGGCTCCCCCGGATACGAGCCTGCAGATTTTCTTCCGCCACGTCGCCCGAAAGCGAGACAAAAGCGGAATCGTCGAAGGCGGGCGCGAGGGCGCGGCGATAGGCGTCAAAAATTTCCCCAACGGGTATGGTGAGCAGACGAATCCCCAAGTAAGCCGCCAGTTCCTCCGCATCGCGCATGCTGGCCTCAGAGGTGAAAGACGAAGGCATCCGGACTCCGATCACCTGCTCGGGGCCCAACGCGTCAGCGGCGATTGCCGCCACCAAGGAAGAGTCAATCCCGCCGCTTAAGCCCAGCACCGCCTGAGAAAACCCGTTCTTGCGCGCATAATCCCGCACCGACAGGACGAGGGCCGCATAGACCTCGGCCTCCCCTTCCAGCACCGGAACCTCCCGCCGATCAAGCGGGGGCTTTTCTCGAGCGGCGCTTCCGGCCTCCGAGAGGCGGACGCCGAACGCCGGATCTTCCGCTTCTGCAACGCCGTCCCCCTCGTCATCGAGGTCCACCGCCCAAAGCGGACTTGCCTGCTCTGCGCCGGGCGGCACGTGACGCCAGCGGGGTTCGTGCAAACGCCTCGGGAAGGCTTCTCCGACGTCCAGATCACACAACACCAGATCCTCTTCGAAAGCTTTTCCACGGGCCACCACCTCTCCGCCCGCATCGATCACGAGGCTACGGCCGTCAAAGATCAGCTCGTCCTGCCCCCCGACCAGATTGGCGAAGACGATGACCACGCCGTAGTCGCTGGCCCGGGTGCGCAGCATGCTTTCCCGAATCGTGGACTTGCCGGCATGAAAGGGAGAGGCTGAAAGATTCAAAATCACCTCGGCGCCGCCATTCCTCACCTGCTCGCGATAAGGCCCGACCGGGGCCCACAGATCCTCGCATATCGTGACGCCCATGGTCACGCCCGCCAACCGAATCACCAGAACCCGGTCGCCGGGGCTGAAATACCGCTCTTCATCAAATACCCCGTAATTCGGGAGAAAACGTTTCCGGGCCACCGCCCGCACGGACCCGTTGCGGATCACGGCGGCGGCGTTGTAAAGGTCGCCTTCCCGATCGACAAATCCCACCAGCGCCGTCAGTTTCGGCGGAATCCGCCCGGCCACCCACTTCAGCCACCGCAGGTTGGCCTCGACAAAGGCGCTGCGGAAGACAAGATCTTCCGGAGGATAACCCGTCAGGGCCAGTTCAGGAAAGACGACCAGGTCGGCCCCCATCCTCCACGCCCGCTCCGCATAGCCCGTGATCCTTTCGGCATTTCCAGCGAGATCCCCGACGGTGACGTTAATCTGGGCGATGCCGATGCGCAGCCGACCCACAGAACCCCCCCTTTTCATCCGGAAAACCGCACCGCCGGAAGGCCACGCCGCGCTCCATCTGCCCCATCACGGCCCAAATCGGCTGCCCGGCAGGGTGGTTAAGCGCCGCCGGGAACCAGCCATCGTTCCAACCCCTCCTGCCACTCCCGCCGAAGCGCCTCAACGGGAAGATCGATGAGCGACCGCCCGAGCGCTGCCCCCTCTTTCGGCGACGGCTGCAGGACGGCCAGACGGAACCGGCCGTCGGCCGTGACTTCTCCCAACAGGCGGATGGGGACATCGTGCTCGAGCGCCAGGTTTCGCAACCGCTCCACATCCTCTCGTCCGACCGTGACCAAAACCCGGGACTGCGTTTCCCCAAAAAGCTGGCCGTCCGCCCGTCCCGGTCCGAGGGGCACGGTCACGCGGCATCCCCTCGCTTCCGGTAAGGCCTGGATGCACATTTCCGCGAGCGCCACGGCTAGTCCTCCCTCGGCCACATCGTGGGCGGCGGTGACGATTCCCTGATGGATGGCGGCGAACACGCACTCCTGAAGCCTGCGCTCCAGATCCAGATCGAGCTCAGGGGCATCCCCCGCCACCACCCCGTGAATCACCCAACAATACTCGCTTCCGCCGAGATGCGCACCTTCCGGCTGGCCGAGCAGGACAATCACGTCCCCCGGGCGTTTGAATCCCGGCTGGACATGGCGCTCGACATCGGGAGAAACGCCGACCATGCCGATGGTGGGCGTGGGATAGATCGGCCGGCCCTCGAACTCGTTGTAGAAGGACACGTTGCCGCCGGTCACGGGCGTGCCGAGGGCCCGACACGCCTCCGCCATCCCTTCCACGGCCTCCACAAACTGCCAGTACACTTCCGGCTTCTCCGGATTGCCAAAATTGAGGTTATTGGTGACGGCCTGCGGTTTTGCACCGACACAGACCACGTTGCGGGCCGCTTCCGCCACCGCGATCGCCGCTCCTCGACGCGGATTCAAGTAGCAGTACCGGCCGTTGCCGTCAATTTTCACCGCGACGCCCTTTTTCGTCCCCGGCAATCGCAGCAGCGCTGCGTCTCCCCCCGGGCCCACCACGGTCCCCAGGCGGACATGGTGGTCATACTGCGAGTACACCCATTGGCGGCTGGCGATGTTGGGCGAAGCGATCAGCTTGCGCAGCACGTCTCCGTAGTCCTCAGGCTCGGGAAGGCGGGCAAAGTCAAACGCCCGAAGCGGCCGAAGATAGGCCGGTTCCCGGGCGTCCGGCGTATACTCTGGCGCGCCGTCGGCCAAGGACCGAACCGGAACTTCCGCCACCACCCGAGCGCCTTCCTTGACCCGAAAAACGCCGTCATCCGTGACCACGCCGATCACCGCCGCCTCGAGCCCCCACTTGCGAAAGATGCGGACCGCTTCCGCTTCACGGCCCCGCTCCAGGCACACCACCATGCGCTCTTGGGATTCCGACAGCATGACCTCCCACGGCAGCATCCCCTCTTCCCTGCGCGGCACTTGAAGGACATCGATTTCCATGCCCACACCGCCCCGATTGGCCATTTCCACGCAGGCCGAAGTGAGGCCACCGGCACCGCAATCCTGAACCCCCACGACGCCCCCCGCTTTGTAAAGTTCATGAAGGGCCTCCATCAAGAGCTTCCCCATGAAGGGATCGCCCACCTGAACGGCCGGTCGGTCCGCTTCCGACGCCCCGGAAAGCTCCTGGGACGCGAACGCGGCCCCGCCGATGCCGTCCCGGCCCGTGCGGGCCCCCACCACCAGAATCGGGTTGCCGGGCCCCTGAGCGATGGCGCGCTGGATCTCCTCCCGCCGCGCCAATCCCAAGCCCATGCTGTTGACCAGACAATTGCCGCTGTACGCGGGGTCAAAGTACACCTCGCCCCCCACGGTGGGAACGCCCATGCTGTTGCCGTAGTGCCCGATCCCTGCCACGACGCCGGACAACAGATACCGCTGCCGGGCCTCGTCCGGCCATCCAAACCGCAAAGAGTCCAAAAGGGCGACCGGCCGTGCTCCCATGGCGATCACGTCCCTCAAGATGCCGCCTACGGCGGTGGCGGCGCCCTGAAAAGGTTCAATCGCGGACGGGTGGTTGTGGGACTCGATCTTGAAGACAAGCGCCAGACCATCCCCCAAATCCACAACCCCCGCGTTTTCCCCGGGACCCTGCAGAACATGAGGCCCCTTCGTGGGCAGGCGGCGAAGAACCGGTTTCGAGTGCTTGTACGCGCAGTGCTCGGACCACATGACCGCGTACATCCTGAGCACCGTTTCGCTCGGCTCGTTTCCGAGGTCCTCGCAAATTTTGAGGTATTCTTCCTGCCTCAACCCTAAAACGGCCCACAACGGGAGGCTAGCCGACATGGAACACCCTCCCCTTGGTCAGGTAATGAATCATCGACGCGAAAATCCCGCATCCATCCTCCGATCCGAGAACGGCCTCACAGGCCCGCTCCGGATGGGGCATGAGCCCCATCACGTTTCCGGCTTTGTTCATGATGCCGGCAATGTGATGCAAGGAGCCGTTGGGATTGGCCGTTTCGGTGAGCTGACCGTCCGGGGTCGCGTAGCGCAACAGCACTTGTCCCCGCTTTTCGATCTCGGCCAGCGCGTCGGGATCCGCATAGAAATTCCCCTCGCCGTGGGAAATCGGGATCCGGAGCACCTGCCCCTTCCGGTAGGCGGAGGTAAACGGGGTGTCGGTGCGCTCCACCCGAACGTGGGTCCATCCGCAAACGTAGCGAAGGTGGCGGTTTCGCTGCAGCGCTCCGGGAAGCAAGCCGGCCTCGGTCAGAATCTGAAAACCGTTACAAATCCCCAAAATGAGCCGCCCTTTTTCCGCGGCGGCATAAACCGCCTCGATCACCGGCGTCCACCGCGCCATCGCCCCGGCCCTTAAGTAATCACCGTACGAAAAGCCCCCGGGCAAAATCACGGCGTCGTAACGCTCCAGATCCCGCTCCTCATACCACACCAATTCCGCGTCTTGATGCAAAAGATCGCGTAGCACCCGCAAAACGTCGATCTCGCAATTCGTTCCCGGAAAGACCAGAACGCCGAATTTGGCCATTCCACTCACCTCTCCGCGAGGATTGGGCAAGCCCGTCACACCTTCCCGATGCTCACCGGTCATCGCCCGCCTCTTTGAGCGTCAGCTGGTACGTCTCCAGCACCGGGTTGGCCAGAAGGCGCCGGGCCATCTCCTCTGCCTGGGACTGGGCGTCCGCGGGCGACGGCGCCTCCAACCAAAGCTCGATCCACTTGCCCACCCGAACGCGTTCGACGCCGTCGAAGCCCATCGCGCGCAACGCCCCCTCCACCGCCGACCCTTGCGGATCCAAAACGTCACGCCGCAAGGTCACCCGAACCTCTGCCTTATATCGCATGGACCTCGCTCCTTTCCGCGGAAATCGTATCGAATCCGCCGCCCCTGTCCTGGGGTGCTCTTCCAAAAAACGCAGCCCGGGCGGGGAGATTTCACCGTGAAACCTCCCCGCCCGGGCTTTTATCCCCACGGTGTAACGGCAACAGCGCCGCTTTGGAATTCCTCGCTCGCCGCCTGTGCCGCTCGGACCAGACCAGGCCTTCTTCGCCTGCGGAACCCTAGGCACACTTTCACCGTACGCCCCTTATACGTTTTCCCTGCACGCCTCGCCCCGGCCCTTGCTTTCCAACGCCCATCCTACCGGAGGAATGAACGGATGTCAACCGGCTACTCCCACTCGATCGTGGCCGGGGGCTTGGAGGTAATGTCGTAGACCACGCGGCTGACGTTCGGCACCTCGCGCGTGATGCGATGTCCAACCCGCTCCAGAAAATCCCACGAAAAACGGAAATAATCGGCCGTCATGCCGTCTTCGCTCGTGACCGCCCGAAGCGCAACGGTATACCCGTACCGCCGCTCGTCGCCCATGACGGCCACGCTCCGGGAATTGACCAACACCGCAAAAGCCTGCCAGATGACCTCGTAGAGGCCGGCCTTCCGGATCTCCTCAAGAAAAATCGCATCGGCTTCCCTCAGAATGGCCAGTTTTTCCTCGGTCACTTCGCCCAGCACCCGGATGGCCAGACCCGGTCCCGGGAACGGGTGTCGAGTCACGATGGTTTCGGAAAGGCCCAGCTCTCTTCCCACCGCCCGCACCTCATCCTTGAAGAGAGAGCGCAACGGCTCCACCAGGCGGAATCGCAAATCTGGCGGGAGGCCTCCCACATTGTGATGGGTCTTGATGACGGCCGTCGGGGCGCCGGGCGTGGCCCCCGATTCCACGACATCCGGGTAGATGGTTCCCTGAACCAGGAACTCGAATGGGCCCAATCGCCGAGCTTCCTCTTCAAACACCCGAATGAACTCGTGGCCAATGCGCCGCCGTTTTTCCTCGGGGTCCACCACCCCCTGGATCGCCCGCAGAAAACGGTCGGCCGCGTTCACGAGCACCAGCGGGACGCCCAGACGTTTCTGAAAGGTGTGCATCACCTCTTCCCTTTCACCTTTGCGAAGAAAACCGTGATCGACAAAGAGGCAGGTCAGGCGATCCCCGATCGCCCGGTAAACGAGGGCCGCGGCCACCGCGGAATCGACGCCTCCCGACAGCGCGCACAACGCCCGGCCGGCACCGATCTCCCGGCGAATCGATTCCACCTGCGCGGCCACAAAGTTTTCCGGCTTCCAATCTCCCCGCATGCCGACCACGCGGTAAAGAAAGTTCTCCAAGAGGCGGTTCCCTTCCAGCGTGTGCACGACCTCAGGGTGAAACTGCACGCCGTACCGGCGCCGGGCGTCGTCTCCGATCACGGCGATGGGCGTGGCTTCGGTGGAAGCCAGCACCCGGAATCCGGGGGGCAGCTTCTTGACCGAATCGACATGGCTCATCCATACCTGGGTCCGTGGCTGCAACCCCTTAAGCAGCGGAGAGTCCGGTTCAAGGATCTCGAGCAGCGCTTTTCCGTATTCTCCGCGGTCGGCCCGCTCCACTTGTCCCCCCAATTCCTGCACCATCAGCTGCATCCCGTAACAAATACCCAGAATCGGAACGTCCAACTCAAAAACCTCGGGATGGCAGCGAGGGGCATCCGCGTCGTACACCGAAGAAGGTCCCCCCGACAGGATGAGCCCCCGCACCGACGGCGTTTGAAAACGATGCGGAGGGGTGGTATACGGCCAGATTTCGCAATAGGCGCCAAGTTCCCGAATTCGCCGGGCAATCAACTGGCTGTACTGGCCGCCAAAGTCCAAAACCACAACGCGCTCGGTTTCGGAGATCGATTCGGACATGGACAAAACGGTTTCCCTCCATCACTCCACCGTGACGCTCTTGGCCAAATTCCGTGGCTTGTCCACGTCAGCGCCGCGGGTCACGGCCGCATAGTAGGCCAACAATTGTAGAGGCACCGCCGCCACCACCGGCATCAAAAGCGGGTGAACCGCGGGCAACATCAACGTCGTTTGGGCGTGACGATCGACGCCGGCCAGGTCCTGACGGGCGATGAGCAACACGTCCGCGCCGCGGGCCCGCACCTCTTCGATGTTGCTGATCATTTTTTCCCTCTGGTCAGGCTGCGTCATCAGGGCAATCACCGGCGTGCCCGGTTCGATGAGCGCCAGCGTGCCATGCTTCAGTTCGCCAGCGGGATAGGCCTCGGCATGAATGTACGAAATCTCCTTCAGCTTGAGCTGCCCCTCAAGGGCGGAGAAATAATCGAGCCCGCGGCCGATAAAGAAAGCGTCGCGCCACGTCCGCGTGCGTTCCCCGATGGCGCGCACGTCCTCCTCCAGCTCCAACGCCTGCTCCAAAGCCTCCGAAAGAAAGCGCAGCGCCTCGAGCAAGTCGCGCCGCTCCTGCTCGCCGGTATGTCCCGTGATCTCGGCCAGGCGGAGCGCCAAAAGCGCCAGCGCCACGACCTGGGTGGTATACGCCTTCGTCGAAGCGACGGCAATCTCAGGGCCGGCCCACGTGTAAACCACATCGTCGGCCTCGCGGGCCACCGAGCTGCCCACCACATTGGTGACGGCCAAGATGCGGGCCCCTCGCCGTCGGGCCTCCCTCAAAGCGGACAAGGTGTCTGCCGTTTCGCCCGACTGGCTGATGGCGACAAACAGCGTGCGCTCGTCAATCAAAGGATCGCGGCTGCGGAACTCCGAAGCCACCTCGTTCCAAACCGGGATGCCGGCCAGGCGCTCGATCAGCCGTCCTCCAATCAGGCCCGCGTGATAAGCCGTCCCGCAGGCCACCAAATACACGCTGCGGAGGCCCCGAACCCACTCCGGATCCAAGTGCACCCCGTCCAACAAAACGCCGTCACCGCTCCGGTTGATGCGGCCGGAGAGCGTATCCCGCACCGCCTGCGGCTGCTCATGGATCTCTTTGAGCATGAAATGTTCGTACCCGCCTCGCTCGGCCTGTACGGGATCCCAGTTCACCCACATGGGCGCGCGCGTTACCGGCGTGCCGTCGAGCCGGATGAGCTTGACGCCGTCGCTGGTCAACACGGCCATCTCTTCTTCTTCCAGAGGAATGACCCGGCGGGTGTAGGGCAAAAGCGCCGGGATGTCCGAGGCCAGGAAATTCTCTCCCTCACCGAGGCCGATGATCAAAGGAGATGCCCGCTTGACGGCCACGATCTTGTCCGGCTCTTGCCGGCTCATCGCCACCAGGGCGTAGGCCCCCTCCAGGCGGGCCGCCGCCCGGCGCACCGTGTTCACCAGATCGCCGTCATAAAGGGCCTCGATCAGATGGGCGACCACCTCCGTGTCCGTCTCCGACGTAAAGCGGTGTCCTTGGGCCTTCAGCTCATCGCGCAGCTCGGCGTAGTTCTCGATGATCCCATTGTGCACCACCACGTGGTCCCCCGTGCAGTCCGCGTGAGGATGGGCATTTTCGTTCGACGGCTGCCCGTGTGTGGCCCAGCGGGTATGGCCGATGCCGAGGGTTCCTCGCAGAGGCCGTTCGCCCACGAACGCCTCCAAATGATCGATCCGACCGTTCCGCTTTCGCACCTGCACGACGCCGTTGTCATAGACGGCAATGCCGGCCGAATCATAGCCGCGGTACTCCAGGGCGCGCAAACCGCGAATCAGGATGGGAACCGCCTGCTTTGTTCCCACATACCCGACGATCCCGCACATACGGCCGTCAACCTCCTCTCTCTTCTGCTCCACTCAAGCGTCAACCGAGCGGCCAAGGGAGGATCCGAGCAGAAGAAAGAGGGAAAGCCAAACGCGCGTCAGGCCACCTGGCCTGTATTGTCCCCGGGATCGCTCCCGGGATTTGCCAGGCCGCTCACGGTCGTGGCCAACCGTGGGGAGATCCGCCGAACCCTCGACACACCCCATCCTCGTCAACTCGCCTCCGCCGCGGGAGACGAGTCCTGGCGCTAGCGAAGCACACCTTCGCTTTCCGAATTTCAATTCTGACCGCCGTTTCCCATTTTCTCTCTTCTCTCGAATCCTCTTTCTCCTGGCCATGCCCTGCCACGGTAAAACCGTTTATGCCGTGCCTTTTTTGTCGCTCCCCCCTTTCACGGTACACTCCCTAGTATATGCACCATCTGCGGGCTGTCAACGGATGGTCCTCACCGGGCCAGACAGAAGGGCGCCGCCCGACGAAAGGACATCGTGCAACAAAAAGACAGGCCTTTCTACGCCAAAAGGCCTGTCCCTCACATCAAGATCTAGCCTTTCAAGGCCTTTCGGATTCGGTCAAGCGCTTCCTTGAGCCGTTCTTCTTTGAGACTAAGGCTGATGCGCACATAGCCCTCGCCGTACTGTCCGTAACCCACGCCTGGCGTCACCACCACCGCCGCCTCGGTCAAGAGCAGTTCTGCAAAGGAGGTGCTGGTGTGTCCCTTCGGCACCGGGACCCAAAGATAGAACGTTCCCTTGGGCGGCTCGACCTGAAGGCCGGCGGCGCGCAACCCTTCCACCGCCAGATCCCGGCGGCGCTGGTAGATGGCATTCATCTCCCGGATGAACGCCTCGCTTTGGGGATGGGTGAGCGCTTCAACGGCCGCCATTTGTATGGCCGTAAACTGGCCCGAATCGGTGTTGGTCTTGATAATGCCGAGTCCCTTGTAGAGGGCGTCGGCGTTCCCCACCGCCGCGGCGATCCGCCACCCCGTCATGTTGAAAGGCTTGGAGAACGACCAGAACTCGACGGCAACCTCCTTGGCCCCCGGCACCTGCAGCACCGACGGGGCGACGTAACCGTCAAACGTCGTCTCGGAGTAGGCGTTGTCCGAAACCAGGAGGATGTCATACCGCTGGCAAAACGCCACGACCTCCTCATAGAAGTCGAGGCTGGCCACGGCCCCGGTGGGGTTGTTTGGATAATTGAGAAAGAGGAGCTTGGCGCGCCGCGCCACCTCTTCCGGGACGAGAGAAAGGTCGGGCAGGAAGTTCCGCTCCCGGGTGAGCGGCAAGAAATACGGGGTCCCCCCCGCCAGGGACGCGTGGATTTGATAAACCGGGTAGGCCGGGTCCGGAATCAGGACGACATCGCCGGGATCGACGTAGGCCCAAATGAGATGAGCCAGACCCTCTTTGGAACCAATGAGGGTCAGAACTTCCTGTTTCGGGTCCAAGTCGACGCCGAAGCGCCGCTTGTAGAAGTCGGCAACCGCCTCCCGGAAAAGAAGATGCCCGTCATAATCGGGATATTGATGCCAGCGGGAATTCGCCACTTCCCGCTGCATGCGCTCCACGACAAAGTCGGGCGTGGGCAAGTCCGGGTCTCCGATGCCGAGAGAGATGACGTCGACGCCTTTGGACATCAGTTCGGATTTCTTCTTGTCGATTTGGGCAAAGAGGTAAGGCGGCACGGTCGCAATGCGTTGGGCAACCTTTGGCATGCCAAAGCCTCCTTTTCGGTCAAACTCGCGTTCCTCGTCCACGCTTGCCTTGCGCCTTAACGCAATGTATCAATTGTAACCGAACATTGAGAGACTCGTAAACATCTCCGACACGGACGCGCCGGCGCTCTGAACACGTTGCCCCGAAACCCGCACGACCGCGAGAGAAATGAGGCCATCATCGCCCAAACGGACAGGCACGACCCCTCCGTCAAAGACATAAGATACCTTGATAAAATTGGGCGGTCGCCCGGCCAAACCGGAATCGGAAGCCGGCAGCGTCGGCCTCTTCACCGGTCGGACGGCGACCGACGAGGGCAGTTGACGAGAGGGGTGAACCATTCATGTGCGGCGTCGTGGGCTGGATCGACTGGAATCAGGACCTGACGAGGCAGCGCCCAGTGCTGGAAGCCATGACCAACACGCTCGCCTGCCGCGGCCCGGATGATTGTGGCTACTGGGTTTCCCGGCACGCCGCCATCGGTCACCGGCGACTGATCGTCATCGACCCCGCCGGCGGAGAACAGCCCATGGTCCGTGACCACGGCAAACATCGGTTCATCCTGACCTACAACGGCGAGCTTTACAACATCCAGGAGTTGCGCCGCGAGCTTGAGCGCCGGGGACACCGGTTCCGCAGCTCTTCAGATACCGAGGTGGTGCTGGTGGCGTTTATCGAATGGGGCGTCCACTGCCTCGAACGCTTCAACGGCATCTTCGCCTTCGGCATCTGGGACGAGGGCGAGCAACGGCTGTTCCTGGCCAGAGATCGTCTCGGCGTCAAGCCCCTGTTCTACACCCGAAGAGGCCACGCGTTTCTCTTTGCGTCCGAGATCAAAGCGCTGCTGGCTCACCCCGATGTGAAGCCGATCGTCGATGCCGAGGGCATGGCGGAAATTTTCGCCCTTGGTCCGGCACGGACCCCCGGCCACGGCGTATTCAAGGAGATCCGCGAGCTGTTGCCCGGACACTTCCTGCTTTGGGACCGCGGCGGGCTTTCCCTGAACGCCTACTGGGCGCTGGAAAGCCGGCCCCATGAAGATGCCTTCGAGGACACCGTTGCCCGCGTAAGAACCCTCTTGATCGATGCCACCGAGCGGCAGCTGGTATCCGACGTTCCCATCGGCGCGCTTCTATCGGGCGGCCTGGACTCCAGTGCGATCACCGCGTTTGCGGCACAGGCCGTCGCGCGACGGGGAAACGGTCCACTGCGAACGTACTCGGTGGACTACGCCGACAACGAACCCTATTTCCGTCCCAATGCCTTTCAGCCCGAGATCGACGCCCCTTACGCCCGTTTGGTCTCGTGCGCCTACGGCACAGACCATCGAACGGTATGGATCACCACGGCCGACCTCTTCGAAGCGCTGTCGAAAGCGGTGAAGGCGCGCGATTTGCCCGGAATGGCCGACATTGATGCCTCCCTCTACCTCTTTTGCCGGGAGATCAAAAAGGAAACTACGGTGGCGCTGTCAGGAGAGGGAGCGGACGAAATCTTTGGCGGATACCCCTGGTTCTTTCGGGACGAGGCGCTGCAAGCGGACACCTTTCCCTGGTCGGTGAAAACGGAGGCGCGGCTGAAGATCCTGTCGCCGGACGCCGTCCACCTCATCCGTCCCCAAGCCTACCTGGAGGAGCGCTATCGGCAAGCCCTGGCCGAGGTGCCGCGCCTGAAAGGGGAGGAACCCGCCGAAGCCCGAAGACGGGAAATCGCGTATCTCACCCTGACCCGCTGGTTGCCGGTGCTGCTCGATCGGATGGACCGGATGGGCATGGCCGAGGGGCTGGAAGTGCGCGTGCCCTTCCTGGATCACCGGCTGGTGAAATATGTCTGGAACGTTCCTTGGGAGATGAAAACGGCCGGGGGGCGAGAAAAAGGGTTGCTGCGCCGCGCGCTCGAAGGCGTGCTTCCCCCTGCGGTCCTTTCGCGAAAAAAGAGTCCTTACCCCAAAACCCATCATCCCGCGTATCTAGAAGCCGTACGCGAGTCGTGTCCGGTATCATGTGTAAAAACGGATGGTCCAGGTAACATAAAATGAGCCATCCGGCCCTCTTTGGTAGAATGTGAGACGGAGAAGAAACCACTTCACCAGGAGGGATACCGGATGGCTCA
>NZ_JXBB01000016.1 GCF_001653195.1 Hydrogenibacillus schlegelii | reverse complement strand
TATTGGCAGTGGAAGAAGGAACAACAGAAATCCACTGAGCCGGCCATGCTGCACGTTGTGAATGCCTGAGTGACCTGTCCTTTCATTCGCCGAAGAGGGCAATTTACACATGATACTGGACTTGATCACAGGACAGACATAATCCTCCATCACACTCGTAAACCTTCAGCCGGTACAGACTGGCTTGACGAGCTCTCAACGCTGTCTGGTATACGCGGTACAACCGCTCTGGTTGCTGCAAGCCGTTTCCAAATTGGTATCTACGGACCACAGACAACTGGAGACCCTCTCGGTTACTTCACGATTGGCATATCCGGAAACCTAGTCAAGCAGACAGGTAGAAAACCGTACTACTGCATCCGCTCAGAGAGTGGACGACTCATCTACGACAAGCAGGAAACCGAGAAGCGTTGGGAGGAGTCAGAGAATGCAAGCAAGAAGACACGAGAGCTTCAAGAGCGTTACCGTAAGATAGTTGAGGTGCTGGAGGAAGCAGTTGAGCCGTTAACTTGGGATGAGCTAGGAGCAAAGCTCCAGGTGAAGGGAATCACTGCTTCGAGAGATACTCTCCAGAAGGACATTCTAGTACTCAACGAGCAGTGGGAGAAGACGAATGCTGGTAAGGAGATTGTTGTTGATGAGGGACGTGGCAGAGGGAAGAAGACAACTGTCTATCTCCGCAAGGACATTCACATAAACAACGTAAGACGTTAACAAGTGTTAACGAGTTTAATTCCGAGGAAAACCCCAATATATATAAATTTGAAATTCCTCGGAATTAAAATTCCGTGGGACACAGAGTAGAGCACTCTGCTTCGCTAGAGCGGCAGAGTGCTCACTCTCCTCTGTGCCGGAAATGAGGAATTCCAGACTTTAGGAAATTCTTCATTTCCTCATTTTTTCCACACTCTCTCCCACTTTTCTTCACCTTTTAAGTTCCTTTTCTTTCCATTATAATTAAATCATAACTCTGGAAAGGAGGGTATCCGAATGAGCCAGAGAGTTGACGAGCGTCCGACAATGTTTGACTTTTGCAAGAGATGTGGTCAGCCACTTCGTTATTTCCTGCCAAGAACTCGATGCTGGATAGTCTATCCAGATGGACATCGTGCTCCTGATGTAACGTCTGTTCCAAGAAGGGACGGGCTTTGTGAATCCTGCGCTAGGAAGCTTGGTTTGAAACGTGTTCCAACTCTGACATGGGAGGAGTACAAGTCGATGTCGTTTGAGGAGTTTCTCGACCTTGTAGACGGTCCAGTAGTAGACGTGTCTTTGCTCTCTCCCACTGCAGTTAACGTTTAACGACGTCAACCGTAAATGAACCCCATGACGGAGGTGAAAAACCGGTGTTTATCAGTTGGACGGACACGGAGCGTCGGCGCATCGCTCTTGACGTAGCCGCAGGACGGCTCTCTCGGGAGCTGGCTACCGCGCTGCTGAACGGGTATCTGGAGACAGGTTCGCACTCGTGGGTGGACTCTCTCGAGACTGGAGATAGTGCGATGAGTCGCTATGCTACGGTTTGTGAAATCCTCGGTGTGCCAGAGGTCTACCTCGTTCGTTTGAACAAGTCTAGCCTCCCGCCTGAAACAAAAAACCTCACCTACGGGGTGAGTTTCAGAGCACCGTTTGAACTTACCGACACTGCAAAAGAGCACCTGTTGCAGGTTGGGAAGAAGTTGAAAGGTTTTACTGGTGAGTGGTTAGGACAGACGTTGTATGCGTTCCCCTCCGAAGAGCAAGCACGTTCCTTCCTCCGAGAAGTTCTCCACGTTCTTTCCTCTACAGTGTTCAGGAAGGCCAGTTAACGAATGTGCAATAGGAGAAGGAAAGGTAGCGATTCAAAATTTGACCAATTCATAAAGTGTGTTGATGGTGGTCGTCTTGCCGGCTCCGTTGGGGCCCAGCAGGCCGAAGATCTCCCCTTGCTCGACACGGAAGCTGACGTCGCGGACGGCTTCAATGGCGCCGAAACGCCGGGACAGGTGCTCCACCTCGATCGCCGGTACCCGCGTTGGACCCGGACCGCCACCCGCCGCCGCCAAGGTCCGCCCCGCCGCCCCTGTCACGCCCAGGTCACCATCCGTACAAGAGCGGCCAGAGTCGGACCCATCCCTGCAAGGACCTGGGTCAGGAAAAGCCCAGGGTCCGTCCAGATCCCTCCGGCCCCTGCGAAGGGGCCCCAGGTGGTGCCGATGGCGGCCACAGCCCCCGGCAGTCCCTGCACCAGAGCGGCCAGGGCCTGGACCCCATAGCCGGGCCGGCCGAATCCGTAGAGCAAAAGGAACGTCAACGGCCCCGTGACCGACGTGAAGAACCAGATGGGATAGGCCCAGCGGGCCACCCGGCGGTGGCGGTCGTAGCGGCCGCGCAGACCCAGGACCAGCGCCACCAGCACCAGGGGGGCCGTCACGCTGGCCGCCAGGCTGTGGGCGCCCAGGATCACCAGGTAGATCAGCCGAATGGCAGCCTGGCCTTCGAACGGCGTCGTCCCGTAGAGGACGCTCTTGGTCAGGTACAGGATGAGGAACACCGCCTGCAACCCGGCCGCCAGCAGCATGCCCCGGCGATGCCCCGCCACGTCGCCGGCCCGGATCCGCCGGTACGCCCGGGCGATCACCACGGCGCTGATGGCGTTGAGGGTGGCGTTGGTCGCGGCGATGACAAATACAGGGTCGATGGTGGCTCCCGCCTTCCCTGCATGGCTTTCTTGTGGCGTCGTGGTTCTGTCGAACTTTGTGGTGGTTCGTCCGAACTTCTTTATGTGTGCCTGTCTAAACCTGACCAACCTCTACTGGCTTCATCAGCGGCCTGTCCTGTCCCCATCATACCCATGACCGTTGCTTAAAACCTAGCCGGACCTAGCCGGCCGTCAGGGCCGCGAGATGCCGTCTGGGGTGGATTTCCTAGGGCCGCATCGGCCTATTCGTCCCAGCCCCTTCCCGCCCCGCACGGGACCCGTGCCCGTTCGCTTTCCGCAACGGCCGTCAACCGGCCTGCCCGGGCCCGCCGTCAACTGGCCTGCTCGGGCCAGAAGTGCCGCTTCAGCTCGGGCACGCGGCTGCGAGCCACCGGAATCGTCACCGGCTGGCCGGCGTGGACCACGGTCAGGTTGTAGGTCCCGTTGAAGAACGGGCTGATCTCCCGCACCTTGCGCAGGTTGACGATGTAGCCCCGGTGGCAGCGGAAGAACCGGTCCGGCGGGAGCAGGTCCTCCAGCTCCCGCAAGGTGTAACGGGTCGGGAGGCGGTGGGTCGCCGTGTACACGAAGACCTGGTCGTTCTCCGCCTCGGCATAGACCACTTCTTCCACGGGGATGGGCACCGCGGCCTCATCCCGGACCCCCATCACCCAGCGTGGCCGGGGCCGCCCACGGCCACCGCCCGTCCCGGCCGGCCCGCCCCCCGCTCCCTCCGCGCCCCCCGGTGCCGCCGCCTGCTCAGCCGCCGCCGGCCCTGGCCGCCCCGCCTGCGCCGCCACCCCACCTGGCGCCGGCGAACCCGCCTGCGCTCCGGCTCCTGCGGCCGTGGATCCCGCCACCGGCGTCGCCGGCGTCCTTGCCGGCCGTGCGACCCCCCGCAAGGCCAGCCGCTCCCGGACCCGGCTCAAGGTCTCCCGCAGCCGGTCGTCGCTATAAGGCTTGAGGAGGTAATCCAGGGCCCGGGCCTCGAAGGCCTTGACGGCGTACTCGTCATAGGCCGTGGTGAAGATCACGTACGGAGCGCCGGGCTGCTGCTTGAGCCGCTCGGCCAGTTCCAGACCGGAAATTCCCGGCATGGCGATATCCAGGAAGACCACATCGTAGTCCAGGGCGCCGATCAGCCGCAGGGCTTCCCGGGCGTTGGCCGCCTCGCCGGTGATCTCGACCCCCGGTTCCCGGCTCAGCCGGTAGCGCAGCTCCGCCCGGGCGGGGTACTCGTCGTCGACGATCAGGGCCCGGATGGGCCGGTCCCCTGGCGGCGGGCCGTCCAGATCCCACTCCCATTCGGGGTCGCCGTTCGGGTCGAACGCGGCCCCGCCGCGGCCCGGCTCCCCCGCGGGCGACGGACCCCTCCCGGTCCCGGTGGCGGGCAGCGGTCCTGCGGCTGCGTCCGCACCCCGGTCTTCTTCTGGCCGCCCTTCCGGCTGCCGCTCGGATCGGGGCCGGCGCTCGTACCCCTGCGGCCGCTCAAGCCCGTCAGGCCCTTCCCGTTCCGGCCGCTGCCGTCCCGCCCGTTCCTGTTCGTCCGGCCGTTCCAACTCTGGCTGTCGCTCGGCAGGCACCGTCATGGCGCCGGTTCCTCCTTATCGCGCCGGTTCCTCCCTGGCCGGCTGCACGGCCTGGCGCCGCAAGGGGACCACCAGGCGCACCAGGGTTCCCCGCCCCGGGCGGCTCCGCACCTTGAGCCCGTACGCCTCCCCGTACAAGCCCACCAGCCGCTGGTTGACGTTGGAAAGACCCAACCCCATGCCCTTGCCGACCCCGGGCCGGAAGATCTCCTGGCGCAGTTCCGGGGGGATGCCGACCCCTGAATCGGCCACCACCACGTGCAAGTGGCCGCCGCGCACCCGGGCCGCCACCGTCAGGCGCCCGCCGCCTTCCCGGGGTGCCAGCCCGTGGACCACCGCGTTCTCCACCAGGGGCTGGATGGTCAGCACCGGCACCAGGCAACCGAAGGCCCGGGGGTCGATCCGCACGCGGAAGCGCAGGTTGTCGCCGAACCGCGCCTGCTCGATCTCCAGGTACATCTGCACGTACTCCATCTCGTCTTCCAGGCGGATGAACTCGTCCCGTACCGTCAGGGCCCGGCGGAGGAACACCGCCAGCTTCACCAGCAGGTCGCGGGCTCGGTCGGGGTCGGTGCGGCTGAACATCAGGACCGTGTTCAGGGTGTTGAACAGAAAGTGCGGGCGGATCTGGGCCTGCAGGGCCTCGAGCCGCGCCCGGGCTGCCAGTTCCCGCAGCCGCTCGGCCTCGGCCAGCTCCATCTGCAGGCTGAGCAGCTGGGCGATCCCCGCCCCCAGGCGGTGGACCATGCCGGGGATGTCGTTGCGGTGGGTGCGATACAGCTTCAGCGTCCCCACCACCTGGTCCCGGACCTTGAGGGGTGCGATGACCGCCGCCTGCAGGGGGCAGGGGCAACCGGCGATGGGGCATTCGAAGTCCGCCTTGGAGGCCACCAGCCGCAGCCGGCCCGTCGCCAGCACGTTGCGCGTGGCCCGGGTGAGGATGGGCTGGTGCCGCACCATGAAGGGGCAGCCCAGGCCGGCGTAGCCCAGGATGGTCTGCCGGTCCGTGATGGCCACGGCGTCAACCTCGGCGATGTCGCGGATGATCTCGCAGATCTTCTGGGCCGTTTCCTCGTTCAGCCCCTGCCGCACGTAGGGCAGGGTCTCCTCGCTGATGCGGAAGGTGTGGTCGAGGAAGGTCCATTCGGCCGTCACAGTGCATCCACCCCGCACCCGGTACCCCGTCGTGCGGCACCCGTACCGGCTGCACCCTGAAGACCCGTGCCGCCGGCTCCCTGGCCACCGGCATCGCCTGCAGCGCCGGCATCCGAGCCGCCCGGGTCGCCTGCACCGCGGGCTCCGCAGCCCTCCTGCCCGCCGCACCGAAGGCGCCCGATCCGTCAACGGCCCACGGCCAAGACGCGTGCCGCCCGTGCCGAAGCGCCCCGCGCCTCCCGCACTATGTGAAGTTCGTCACAAATCGGCCAGTTCTTTCCGTGTCAACTCAGCTAAAAATGTTACCCAACGGGTCCTGATCACTCACGTAAGAATGTCACCGAACGCCTCAATCGGCGGACATGGCCGTTTCCGGGGGATGCTGCAGGCCCGCGATGAGCTCATCCAACTCCCGATGGAGTTGCAGCGGGTTGAGGGACTGCCGTAGGGCCAGCCAGCGCGCCCGTTCCTCGGGCGAGAGCACGTCGCGCTCGAGGATGCGATCCAGCGGGGGCCGGGCGGCGTCGTAGGATTTGCGCACCCGGGCGCCGTCCCGGACCTTGTTCTTGAGCTTCCGGGTTGGGAGGAACAGGTTGGCGTAGAGGTCCAAGCGGGCGTAGAGCCGGTTGAGCTGTTCGACTTGCTCGGGGCGGTCGTAGCGGGCGTAGCCGACGATCTCCCGGACCAGCTGGCGGTTGCGCTGCTCGACGTGGGCGTTGTCGTTCTTGCGATAGGGGCGGCTGCGGGTGAACGTCAGGTGGTGTACCTTGGCGTACCGGTGCAGGTGATGGTTGACGAACTCCGCGCCGTTGTCGGTATGAAGGCCCCAGACCGGATAGGGCCATTGGGCGATCAGGTCCTGGATGGCTTCGTGGACGGCGCGCTGGCTTCGGCCGAGCAAGGCGCGGCGGCGGCTCCAGCCCGTGACGATGTCGACCATGCTGAGGGTGTACGCGTACTGGCCGGCCGTCGAGCCGCCGTTGTGTTCAACCAGATCGACCTCCAAGGCCCCGGGTCGGGCTTCGTCCCAGTCGTAGGTGGCCATGGGGATCTGGCTTTGCAGAAGCCCCGGTCGCGGACGAGGAAGCCGACGGCGCGGCTTGGGCGAGGGCATCGCAGCGAGGCGGCGGGCCAGGGTGGCGCGGCTGATCTGCCGAAGGGCGTCGCGAACGGCCCCGGTGAGGACCACTTCCCCGTGGGCGGCCAGGTGCTCGGCCATGAGCAAGAGCACCGGGTGAAGCCGTTCGGCGCAAGGGTAGTCCAGCGCTTCCCAGATCCGTGCGATGACCGGCAAGGCCTCGAGGTAGCGCAGGGCCCGCTTGCGACGGCGCTTGGTCGGGGCCGGCGGCGTGGTCTTTCGGAGGACCCGGATCGTGTACTTGCGGTGGTAACCACAGACTTGCTGGACTTCGTTCAGGATCTCGGTGCGTTCCCGGCGGGTTCGGGCCGCCCAGTACCGTTCTCGCATGGTGGCGAGATACTCGCGGCGGCTGGCGAGTGACATCGGCACAGCACGTCCCTTCGGTAAGATTTCTCCGTGAGTGATCCGGGACCCCTTCGGTTACATTTTGGCTGAGTGATTGCGCCGCCTTGCGTTCGGCGCTGGCATTCTATATAATGCTGTATGTTTGGTCGGCGCAAGCGATGAGGCGGGAGGTTGCCGGCACGCCCGGGTCATTTGCTTTGCGTCCGGGGAGGGCGCCCCGGCGGACGGGGAATTCTCGCTGAGAAGTCTATTGCTCCAAATAGGCGCCAAAGGAGGCCCGACGATGGCGGAACAAAAAATCCGCATCCGCCTGAAGGCGTTTGAACACAGCGTCCTCGACCAGTCGGCGGAAAAAATCATCGAGACCGCCCGGCGCACCGGCGCCAAGGTGTCCGGACCGGTGCCGCTTCCGACGGAGCGGCATCTTTACACCGTGCTGCGGGCGGTGCACAAGTACAAGGACTCCCGGGAGCAGTTCGAGATCCGCACCCACAAACGGCTCATCGACATCATCGATCCGACGCCGAAGACGGTCGACGCCCTCATGCGGCTCGATCTGCCGAGCGGCGTGGACATCTCCATCAAGCTGACCGGCGGCCCCGAAGAAAAGGGCAAGCGGTCCCGCGGCCGCTGAGGGAGGAGGCTGAACCATGGCGCGCAAGGGCATCCTCGGCCGCAAGCTCGGCATGACCCAGATCTTCGACGAAGAAGGTCGCATCGTACCGGTGACGGTCATCGAAGCCGGACCGAACGTCGTCCTCCAGAAAAAGACGCCGGAGACCGACGGCTACGTCGCCATACAGCTCGGCTTTCTCGACAAAAAGCCGAAGCGGGCGACGAAACCGGAAAAAGGCCACGCCGCCAAGGCCGGTACGGCGCCCAAGCGCTTCGTCCGCGAAATCCGGGACGTCGAGCTCGACCGCTACGAAGTCGGGCAGACGCTCACCGTCGACCTCTTTGCCCCCGGCGAGCTCGTCGACGTCACCGGCACGAGCAAGGGGAAGGGGACCCAGGGCGCGATCAAGCGGCACAACCAGGCCCGCGGTCCGATGGCCCACGGTTCCGGTTACCACCGCGGCATCGGCTCCCGGGGCGCCACCGGCCCGTACCGCATCTTGAAGGGGACGCCCGGCCCCGGCCGGATGGGGAACGAACGGGTCACCGTCCAGAATCTCCTCGTCGTCAAGGTCATCCCGGACAAACACCTCCTCCTCGTCAAAGGCGCCGTCCCCGGCCCCCGCGGCGGGTTCGTCATTGTCCGCTCGGCGATCAAGGCGCCTCAAGAGGCGTAAGCGGTCCGGAGAAAGGAGGATCAGCGATGCCCAAAGTGCCCCTTTATAATCAGGACGGCGCCACCGTCGGCGAGATCGACCTCGACGACCGCGTCTTCGGCATCGAACCCCGGGAGGCGGTCGTCCACCGGGCCGTCGTCGCCTACCTCGCCAACCAGCGCCTCGGCACCCACGACGTCAAAAACCGCGGTGAAGTCCGGGGCGGCGGCCGCAAGCCGTGGCGGCAAAAGGGGACCGGCCGCGCCCGGCAGGGCTCCATCCGGGCGCCCCAGTGGGTCGGCGGCGGCGTCGTGTTCGGCCCGACGCCCCGGAGCTACCGCCTGGAGCTTCCGAAGAAGATGCGCCGCCTGGCCCTCAAGTCCGTCCTTTCCGCCAAGACGAAAGAAGGGGCCCTCAAGGTCCTCGATCGCCTCGTCATCGAGGCGCCGAAGACGAAAGCCGTCGTCCGGCTGCTCAAAAACTTGAGCGTTGACCGGAAGGCGCTCGTCATCCTGCCGGAGGTCGACCGGAACGTCCTCCTCTCCGCCCGGAACCTTCCCGGCGTCAAGGTGACGACGACCGGCGAGATCAATGTCTACGACCTCCTCAACCACGACGCCCTCATCCTCACCGAGGCGGCCGCCCGGAAGATCGAGGAGGTGTACGCATGAAAAACCCCCACGACATCATCCTCCGGCCGATCATCACCGAAAAGACGACGGAGCTGATGAAAAACAAGACCTACACCTTTGAAGTCGATCCCCGGGCCAACAAGATCGAGATCCGGCAGGCCGTCGAGCAGATTTTCGGCGTCAGGGTCGAAAAGGTCAACACCCTGAACGTCAAACCGAAAACGAAACGCGTCGGTCGCCACGTCGGCCGGACCAAAGCCTGGAAGAAAGCGTACGTGAAGCTCACGGCCGACTCCAAGCCGCTCGAATTCTACGAAGGGGTCTGATCGCGGGCTCGGTGACCGCCGGGACCGCGGCGCCAAGGAGGGAGACCATGGGCATCCGAACCTACAAGCCGACGTCGCCCGGTCGGCGGGGGATGACCGTTTACACCTTTGAGGAGATCACGAAGACGGAGCCGGAAAAATCCCTCGTCGAACCCCTCAAAAAGCACGCCGGCCGGAACAACCAGGGCCGGATCACCGTCCGTTTCCGGGGCGGCGGCCACAAGCGCCTCTACCGGATCATCGACTTCAAGCGGGACAAAGACGGCGTTCCGGGCAAGGTCGCGGCGATCGAATACGACCCGAACCGCTCGGCGCGCATCGCCCTCATCCACTACGCCGACGGCGAGAAGCGCTACATCCTCGCGCCGCAGGGCCTTAGGGTCGGCGACGTCATCGAATCCGGTCCCGGCGCCGACATCAAGGTCGGGAACGCCCTCCCGCTTGAGCACATCCCCGTCGGCACGACGATTCACAACATCGAGCTCAAGCCCGGCAAGGGCGGTCAACTCATCCGGGCCGCCGGCGCTTCGGCGCAGATCATCGGCCGGGACGGCGACTACGCCATCATCCGCCTTGCCTCCGGCGAGATCCGGAAGATCCGCAAGGAATGCCGGGCGACGATCGGGCAGGTCGGGAACATCGAGCACGAACTCATCACGATCGGGAAAGCCGGGCGGAGCCGGTGGCTCGGGCGCCGGCCGCACGTCCGCGGTTCCGCGATGAACCCCGTCGACCACCCGCACGGCGGCGGTGAGGGCAAAGCGCCGATCGGCCGTCCGTCGCCCGTCACGCCGTGGGGCAAGCCGACCCTCGGCTACAAGACCCGGAAGAAGCGGAAGGCATCCGACAAATACATCCTGCATCGCCGGAAGTAAACCGCGGCCGGGGCTCCCGTCCCCGATTCCGCCTGCGAAAGGAGGGCCAGCATGGGCCGCAGCGTGAAAAAAGGGCCGTTCGTGGACGACCATCTCCTGAAGAAAGTCCGGGCGCTCAATGAGAAAAACGAAAAGCGGGTCATCAAGACGTGGTCCCGCCGCTCGACGATCATCCCGGAATTCGTCGGCCACACCTTTGCCGTCTACGACGGCCGTAAGCACGTCCCCGTCTACGTCACCGAAGAGATGGTCGGCCACAAGCTCGGAGAATTCGTTCCCACCCGCACCTTCCGCGGCCACGCCGGCGACGACAAGAAGACCGGCCGCTGAGGCGCGGCGCCGTCCGCCTGTGCCCAACCGGCGCCCCGCCTTCCCCCGTCCGGTCGACCGAACGATCTTCCCGCAAAGGAGGGAGAACATGCCGACCGACACCGAAGTCCGGACCGCCCGCGCCGTCGCCCGCGGCGTCCGCATCTCGCCGCGAAAGGCCCGGCTCGTCATCGACCTCATTCGCGGCAAAGACGTCGGCACGGCGCTGGCCATCCTCCGGCAGACGCCGAAGAAAGCGGCGCCGATCATCGAAAAGGTGCTCCGCTCGGCGATCGCCAACGCCGAGAACAACCACGACATGCGCCCCGACGCCCTCTACGTTCGCGCCTGCTACGTCGACGAGGGGCCGACCCTGAAGCGCTACCGCCCCCGCGCCATGGGCCGCGCCGCGCAGATTTTAAAGCGCACGAGCCACATCACCGTCATCGTGGCAGAAAAAGAGGAGGGATAAGGCGTGGGGCAGAAGGTGAGCCCGATCGGCCTCCGCGTCGGCATCATCCGCGGCTGGGACGCCAAGTGGTATGCCGAAAAAGACTTCGCCGCGCTCTTGCACGAGGACCTCGCCATCCGCAAGCACATCGAAACGGCGCTCAAGGACGCCGCCGTCGCCCGGATTGAGATCGAGCGGGCCGCCGGCCGGGTGAACGTCACCATCCACACCGCCAAGCCCGGCATGGTCATCGGCCGGGGCGGCGCCGAGATCGAAAGGCTCCGGGCGGAGCTGGAGAAGCTGACCGGAAAAAAAGTCCACATCGACGTCAGCGAAGTCAAGAAGCCCGACCTCGAGGCGAAGCTTGTCGCCGAATCGATCGCCCGGCAGCTGGAAAGCCGCGTCTCCTTCCGGCGGGCGATGAAGCAGGCGATGCAGCGGGTCATGAGGGCCGGCGCCAAGGGCGTCCGGGTCATGGTGAGCGGCCGCCTGGCCGGCGCCGAGATCGCCCGCACCGAAGGCTACAGCGAAGGCACCGTCCCGCTTCACACCCTCCGAGCGGACATCGACTTCGCCGTCGCCGAAGCCCACACGACGTACGGCGTCATCGGGGTCAAAGTCTGGATCTTCCGCGGCGAAGTGCTGCCGAAGAAAGACAAGGCCCGGAAGGAGTGACCGAGCATGCTCATGCCCAAGCGGACCAAATACCGCAAGCAGCAGCGGGGGCGAATGAAAGGCCGCGCCAAGGGCGGGCGGACCGTCGCCTTCGGCGACTTCGGTCTCGTCGCCCTCGAGCCGGGATGGGTGACCAACCGGCAGATCGAAGCGGCGCGTATCGCCATCACCCGTCACGTTCGGCGCGGCGGCCAGATCTGGATCCGCATCTTCCCCGACAAACCGGTGACGAAAAAACCGCTCGAAGTCCGCATGGGAAGCGGGAAAGGCAGCGTCGAAGGCTGGGTGAGCGTCGTCAAACCCGGCCGGGTGATGTTCGAGATCGGCGGCGTTCCGGAAGACGTCGCCCGGGAAGCTTTGCGGCTGGCGATGCACAAGCTGCCGGTCAAGGCCAAGATCGTCCACCGCAGCGAAACGGATGGTGAGCGCGATGAAGGCTGAAGAACTTCGGGAGCTCACGAACCAAGAGCTCGAACAGAAGATCCGCGCCTGGAAGGAAGAGCTCTTCAACCTCCGCTTCCAGCACGCCACCGGCCAGCTCGATCAGCCGCACCGGCTCAAGGAAGTCAAGAAAAACATCGCCCGGGCGAAGACGATCCTTCGCGAACGGGAGCTCGGCATCCGCCGCGGGTGACGCCAAGGAGGGATCCAGGTGGAGCGGAACAAACGCCGCACGCTCATCGGCCGCGTCACGAGCGATAAAATGCAAAAGACGATCGTCGTGACCGTCGAGACGTACAAGCGCCATCCGCTGTACGGCAAGCGCATCAAATACTCGAAGAAGTACAAGGTCCACGATGAAAAGAACGAAGCCCGCGTCGGCGACCTCGTCCTGATCATGGAGACGCGGCCCCTTTCCCGGCACAAGCGTTTTCGCCTCGTGAAGATCCTTGAGCGGCCCGAACACGTCTGACGTCGGCTCCGGAAAGGAGGGAGACCATGATCCAACCGCAGACCCGGCTCGTCGCCGCCGACAACACCGGCGCCAAGGAGCTCATGTGCATCCGCGTCCTCGGTCGCGGCAACCAGCGCTACGCCAACATCGGCGACATCATCGTCTGCTCCGTCAAGCAAGCAACGCCCGGCGGAGTTGTTAAGAAGGGCGACGTCGTCAAGGCGGTCGTCGTCCGGTCCAAAAAGGGCGTCCGGCGGCCCGACGGCTCCTACATCCGCTTTGACGAAAACGCCGCCGTCATCATCCGGGACGACAAAAGCCCTCGCGGCACCCGCATCTTCGGCCCCGTCGCCCGGGAGCTCCGAGAGAAAGACTTCATGAAAATCATCTCCCTCGCGCCGGAAGTCCTCTGATTCCGGCCGCAAGGAGGCTTGAACATGCCTAAAATGCATGTTAAAAAAGGCGATAAAGTGATGGTCATCAGCGGCAAGGACAAGGGGAAGATCGGCACCGTCCTCGCCGCCTATCCGAAAAAATCCCGGGTCCTCGTCGAGGGCGTCAACATCGTCAAAAAGCACCAGAAGCCAAGCCCCCAGTATCCCCAGGGTGGCATCATTGAAAAAGAGGCGCCGATCCACGTCTCCAAGGTGATGCCGATCGATCCGAAGACCGGCAAGCCCACCCGCGTCGGATACCAGATCCTCCCGGACGGCCGCAAGGTGCGCATCGCCAAGCGCTCCGGCGAGCCGCTCGACCGCTGAAGGCGCCGAAAGGAGGGAATCCTGTGGGCATTGGGGCTCGACTGAAAGACAAATACGAGCAGGACGTCGTACCGGCCCTCATGAAGGAGTTCGGCTACAAAAACCCGCATCAGGTGCCGAAAATCGAAAAGATCGTCCTGAACATCGGGGTCGGCGACGCCGTTCAGAACCCGAAGCTCATCGACGCCGCCGTCCGGGACCTCACGGTGATCGCCGGCCAGAAGCCGATCGTCACCCGGGCGAAAAAGTCGATCGCCGGCTTTCGGCTTCGGGCCGGCATGCCGATCGGCGTCAAGGTGACGCTCCGGGGCGAGCGGATGTATCATTTTCTCGACAAGCTGATGAACGTGGCGCTTCCCCGGGTGCGGGACTTCCGGGGCGTGTCGCCGAAAGGCTTTGACGGCCGAGGCAACTTCAACCTCGGCGTCCGCGAGCAGCTCATCTTCCCGGAAGTCGACTACGACCAGGTGGAGAAGATCCGCGGCATCGAAATCACGATCGTCACGACGGCGAAGACGGACGAAGAAGCGTACGCGCTCCTCAAGCACCTCGGCATGCCGTTTCGGACGGCTTGAACAATTCGGGCGGCCTGAAGGCTTGAGGTGAACGATCGAGGCGAAAGGAGGACGACGATGGCGCGCAAGGCGCTCATCCTCAAGGCGCAGAAGAAGCCGAAGTTCAAGGTTCGGGCCTACACCCGATGCAAGCGCTGCGGCCGGCCCCGGAGCGTCTACCGCAAGTTCGGCCTCTGCCGCATCTGCCTCAGGGAGCTCGCCCACAAGGGACAGATCCCCGGCATGCGGAAAGCCAGCTGGTAAGCGGACGGCCGGTCGAAGGCCGACGGCCCGGTCGGCCCGAACGAAAGGGGGAACGCACATGGTCATGACCGATCCGATCGCGGATATGCTCACCCGCATCCGGAACGCCAACATGGCGAAGAAGGACAAGGTGGAAGTCCCCGCGTCGCGCCTCAAGCGGGAGATCGCCGAGATCCTCAAGCGGGAAGGCTACATCCGCGACTACGAATACATCGAGGATAACAAGCAGGGCATCCTCCGCCTCTTTCTCAAGTACGGTCCGAACGGCGAGCGGGTCATCACCGGCCTTCGGCGGATCTCGAAGCCCGGGCGGCGGGTGTACGCCAAGAGCTACGAAGTCCCGCGCGTCTTGGGCGGCCTCGGCATCGCCATCCTCTCGACCTCGCAGGGGGTGCTCACGGACAAGGAAGCCCGGGCCAAACGGACCGGCGGCGAAGTGATCGCCTACATCTGGTGAGACGAAGGAGGGAGACGATGAGCCGCATCGGCAAGCGCCCGGTACCGATCCCGTCCGGCGTCGACGTCGCCGTCGACGGCACGACCGTCACCGTTCGCGGCCCGAAGGGGACCTTGAGCCGGACGTTTCATCCGAAGATGAAGATCCGCCTTGAGGCCGGGCAGGTCGTCGTCGAGCGGCCGAACGACGAACCGGCGATGCGGGCGCTGCACGGCACGACCCGGAGCCTCATCGCCAACATGATCCAGGGCGTCACCGAAGGGTACGTTCGGGCGCTCGAGATCGTCGGCGTCGGTTACCGCGCCCAGAAACAGGGCAAAAAGCTGGTCATCGCCCTCGGCTACTCCCATCCGGTCGAATACGAGCCGGAGGACGGGATCGAGATCGACGTTCCGGAGCCGACGAAGATCATCGTCCGCGGCATCGACAAAGAAAAAGTCGGCCTTGTGGCCGCCAAGATCCGGTCGTTCCGCGAGCCGGAGCCGTATAAAGGCAAAGGGATCCGCTACGCCGGCGAAGTCGTTCGGCAGAAGGTCGGGAAGGCCGGCGCGAAGAAAAAGTGAGGGGGTGAGGCCCGGTGATCGTCAAACCGAGTCGCAACGAACGGCGGAAGATCCGGCACTACCGGATCCGGCGCAAAGTCTTCGGCACGCCCGAACGGCCGCGCCTTTCGGTCTTCCGCTCGAACAAGCACATCTACGCCCAGATCATCGACGATACCCGCGGCGTGACCCTGGCCAGCGCCTCGACGCTCGACCCCGAGCTCCGGGAGGCGCTCAAAGCGATCGGCACCGGCAACGTCCAAGCGGCGGCCAAGGTGGGCGAGCTCATTGCCAAGCGGGCCAGGGCCAAGGGCATCGACAAAGTCGTCTTCGACCGGGGGGGCTATCGCTACCACGGCCGCGTCGCGGCCCTCGCCGAGGCGGCCCGGCAGGGCGGCCTCGACTTCTAAGGGCGCACCGCGTCGGACGCCCGGCGTCCGAGACGCCGCGCCTCAACACGAAGAAAGGTGGTTGGAATGGCCAGGCGCGAACGAGAACGGGAACAAGCCTTTGAAGAGCGCGTCGTTCAGGTGAACCGCGTGGCCAAGGTCGTCGCCGGCGGCCGGCGCTTCCACTTCAGCGCCCTCGTCGTCGTCGGGGACAAAAACGGCCGCGTCGGTTTTGCCCTCGGAAAAGCGACGGAGGTTCCCGACGCCATCCGGAAAGGGATCGAAGCGGCGAAAAAGAACATGATCACCGTTCCCCTCCGGGGCACGACGATCCCCCACGAGATCATCGGCCGTTTCGGCGCGGGCAAGGTCCTCATGAAGCCGGCCGCTCCCGGGACCGGCGTCATCGCCGGCGGGCCGGTGCGGGCGGTGCTCGAGCTCGCCGGCGTCCGGGACGTCCTCACCAAGTCCCTCGGTTCCCGCAACGCGATCAACATGGTCCGGGCGACGTTTGAAGGGTTAAAAGCCTTAAAGACGCCGGAGATGGTCGCCCGCCTCCGGGGCAAATCCGTCGACGAGATTCTTTCCCACAAGGGGTGAGGCCGGTGGCCAAGATCGTCGTCACCCTGAAGCGGAGCCCGATCGGCCGGCCCGAAGACCAGAAGCGGACGGTTCGCGCCCTCGGGCTTCGGAAACTTCATCAGTCGGTCGTCCACGATGACACCCCGAGCATCCGCGGCATGATCGCCAAGGTGGCCCACCTCGTCGAAGTCCGTCCGGCGGAAGCGGCCACCGCGGAGGCGGCGAAGGGAGGCCAGAGCCGGTGAAACTCCACGAACTCAAACCCGCCCCCGGATCGAAGCGGAAGAGAAAGCGCGTCGGCCGCGGCACCTCGAGCGGCCACGGGAAGACGAGCGGCCGCGGCCACAAAGGCCAGAAGGCCCGCTCCGGCGGCGGCGTCCGTCCCGGCTTTGAAGGCGGGCAGAACCCCCTCGTCCGGCGGGTGCCGAAGCGGGGTTTTTCCAACGCGCCGTTTAAGAAGGAGTATGCCATTGTCAACGTCGAAAGCTTAAACCGCTTCCCGGACGGCGCCGTCGTCACGCCGGAGGACCTCCTCCAGGCCCGCATCATCCGGGACCTCAAGGACGGGGTGAAAATCCTCGGCGACGGCGAGCTCACCGTTCGCCTGACGGTCCGGGCGCACAAGTTTTCCAAGTCGGCGGTGGAGAAGATCGAACGCCTCGGCGGCAAGGCCGAGGTGATCTGAGTGTTCAAGGCCGTCCGGAACATCTTCAGCGTCGCCGATCTCCGGCGGAGGGTGCTCTACACGCTCATGATGCTCGTCGTCTTCCGCATCGGGAGCTTCATCCCGGTGCCGGGGATCGACGTCGAAGCTCTCCGCCAGGGGATCATGAACAGCAACCTCTTCGGCCTCTTCGACACGTTCAGCGGCCGGGCGATGTCCAACTTCTCGATCTTCACCCTGGGGATCATGCCGTACATCACCGCCTCGATCATCATGCAGCTCCTCAGCATGGACGTCGTGCCGAAGCTCGCCGAATGGGCCAAAGAGGGAGAAAGCGGCCGGCGGAAGATCGCTCAGGTCACCCGGTACGCCACCGTCGTCCTCGCTTTCATCCAGGCCGTCGGCATGTCGATCGCCTTTGAGCGGCAGTACCACATGATCGTCCATCCGACGTTCTTCACGTACGTCGTCATCGCCGTCGTGCTCACCGCGGGGACGACGTTTCTCATGTGGATGGGCGAGCAGATCACCGAAAAAGGCGTCGGGAACGGCATCTCGATCCTCATTTTCGCCGGCATCGTGGCGGCGATTCCCTCCAGCCTGGAGCAGATCTACGTCACGAAGTTCACCGGCGAGGGCGCCAATCTGTTTCTCGCCGGGATCATCGCGCTGATCGTGCTGGCGATCGTCGTCGCCATCATCGCCGGCGTCGTCTTCGTCCAGCAGGGCGTCCGGAAGATCCCGGTCCAGTACGCCAAGCGGGTCGTCGGGCGGCGGGTCGTCGGCGGGCAGTCGACGCACATTCCGCTCCGGGTCAACTCCGCCGGCGTCATCCCGGTCATCTTCGCCGTGTCGATCGTTTACTTCCCGCAGATCATCGCCCAGTTTTTCCGCGGCAACGCCTTCGCCGACTGGGTGCTGGAGCAGTTCACCGTCACCGCTCCGCTGGGGATGTTCCTCTACGTGCTCCTCATCATTGCGTTTAGCTTCTTTTACACCTACGTCCAGCTGAACCCGCAGCAGCTTACGGAAAACCTTCAGAAGCACGGCGGGTTCATCCCCGGCATCCGCCCCGGGCGGCAGACGTACATCTACCTGACCCGGGTGATCAACCGCATCACCCTCTTCGGTGCCCTCTTTCTCGCCGCCGTCGCCATCCTGCCCGTCTTTTTCACCGACGTCTTCGGCCTGCCGCCGTCGGTCCGCATCGGCGGCACCTCGCTCCTCATCGTCGTCGGTGTCGCCCTGGAGACGATGAAGCAGATCGAAAGCCAGCTCATCAAGCGCCACTACGAAGGCTTCATCCGGCGGTGACGGAAGGCGCGGCGATGGGCGGCAAAGGAGGGAGCGCATGAATCTCATCTTGATGGGCCTCCCCGGCGCCGGCAAGGGCACGCAGGCGGAGCGGATCCGGGACGCGTACCGCATCCCCCACATCTCGACCGGCGACATGTTTCGGGCGGCCGTCGCGAAGGGGACGCCCCTCGGGCTGGAGGCCAAACGCTACATGGACGCCGGCGCCCTCGTCCCCGACGAGGTGACGATCGGCATCGTCCGGGAGCGGCTTTCCGAGCCGGACGCGGCGAAAGGGTTCCTCCTCGACGGCTTTCCCCGGACGATCCCTCAGGCGGAAGCGCTCGAGCGGCTCCTCGCCGATGCCGGCCGGGCGATCGACCGCGTCCTCTACCTCGCCGTCCCGGAAGACGTCCTCATCCGGCGTCTCGCCGGTCGCCGGATCTGCCGCCGGTGCGGGGCGACGTATCACCTCGAGTTCAATCCGCCGAAGGTCCCCGACGTCTGCGACCGGTGCGGCGGGGAACTCTACCAGCGGGACGACGATCGGCCGGAGACGGTTGCCGAACGCCTGCGGGTGAACGCGGCGGCGATGGCGCCGCTGATCGACTTCTACCGTGCCCGGGGCGTTCTCGCCGAGATCGACGGCCTCGGCGCCATCGACGACGTCTTCCGTCGCATTCTGGCGGCCCTCGAGGGATCGCCGACATGATCGTTTTGAAATCGCCGGCGGAGCTCGACAAGATGCGGACCGCCGGCCGGATCGTCGCCGAAGTGCTCCGAGCGCTCGAACGGAAGATCGAGCCGGGGATCACGACGCTTGAACTGGATCGCATCGCCGAACGGCTCATCCGTTCCTTCGGCGCGGTGCCGTCCTTCAAAGGATATCAGGGATATCCCGCCAACATCTGTACGTCCGTCAACGAAGCCCTCGTCCACGGCATCCCGTCCGAACGGCGCCTCGCCGAAGGGGACATCCTCTCGATCGACGTCGGCGTCTTCTACGACGGCTATCACGGCGACGGGGCGTGGACGTATCCGGTCGGCGAGATCGATGAGGCCGACCGGCACCTCCTCGAGGTCACCCGCCGGGCGCTGTTTGCCGGCATCGCCAAGGCCGTCCCCGGCGGGCGGCTTTCGGACATCTCCCACGCCGTGCAGACCGTCGTCGAGGCGGCGGGCCTCCACGTCGTCCGGGAATACGTCGGCCACGGGATCGGGCGAGCGCTTCACGAAGCGCCCCAGCTTCCGAACTACGGCCCGCCGGGCCGGGGGCCGCTTCTTCGGCCGGGAATGGTGCTCGCCATCGAGCCGATGGTCAATCAGGTGAGCCGCTTCGTCCGGACGCTTTCCGACGGCTGGACCGTCGTCACCGTCGACGGCGGCCGGGCGGCCCACTTCGAGCACACCGTCGCCATCACCGAGTCCGGTCCCGAGATTCTGACCTTGCTTCCCGGCGAAGCCGGGCCGCCGTACGCCGCCCCGTGAGAAATTGCCGCCGAGACCGAAGCCGATCGGTGAAGCGCGCGAGGAGGGATGCCTGTGGCGAAAGAGGACGTCATCGAAATGCAGGGCACGGTCATCGAGCCGCTGCCGAACGCGATGTTTCGGGTGAAGCTCGAAAACGGCCACGTCATCCTGGCGCACGTCTCCGGCAAGATCCGGATGAATTTCATCCGCATCCTGCCGGGCGATCGCGTCACCGTCGAGCTTTCCCCCTACGATCTCACCCGCGGCCGGATCACCTACCGCTACAAGTAAGCGCTCGAGCCGGCCGGCTGAAAGGAGGTCGGGGCGATGAAAGTCCGCCCGTCGGTCAAGCCGATCTGCGAAAAATGCAAGGTCATTCGCCGCCACGGCAAAGTCATGGTCATCTGCGAAAACCCGAAGCACAAGCAGCGTCAGGGCTAAAAACCGCGCTTTCGGCGGGACCGCTCCGGCGTCCGAACCGAAGGCGCCGCGCCCGGAAGCCGTTCCGAGATTTGGAAGCAGAGGAGGGAGACGATGGCGCGCATCGCCGGCGTCGACATCCCCCGCGACAAGCGGGTCGAGGTGGCGCTCACGTATATCTACGGCATCGGCCGCTCGACGTCCCGAAAGATCCTCGCCGCCACCGGCGTCAATCCCGACACCCGCGTCAAGGATCTGACGGAAGAAGAACTGACCCGCATCCGGGAGTACATCGACAAGAACCTCAAGGTGGAAGGCGATCTCCGGCGGGAAGTGGCGATGAACATCAAGCGGCTGATCGAAATCGGTTGTTACCGCGGCGTCCGACATCGGAAGGGGCTTCCCGTCCGCGGCCAGCGGACCCGGACGAACGCCCGCACCCGGAAGGGACCGCGGCGGACCGTTGCCAACAAGAAGAAGTAAGCGGATCAGGCGCCATGCGATCGGCCCCCGCGGCCGGGCCGATCCGGCTCCGGCTTCCGGCGGGCGATCCGCGAACGGCCGTGAAAAGGAGGGAGCGCGTTGGCCAACAAACGCAGAGGAGCGGCGACCCGGACGCGCCGCCGCGACCGGAAAAACGTTCCGGTCGGAATCGCCCACATCCATTCGACGTTCAACAACACGATCGTCACGATCACCGACCCCCACGGCAACACCGTCGCTTGGGCGAGCGCCGGGACGGTCGGCTTTACCGGGAGCCGGAAGGGGACGCCGTATGCGGCCCAGCTTGCCGCCGAGCAGGCGGCCCGTGGGGCGATGGAGCACGGCATGCGGGAAGTCGAGGTGCGGGTCAAGGGCCCCGGTTCCGGCCGGGAGGCGGCGATCCGTTCGCTGCAGGCCGCCGGCCTTGACGTCACGGTGATCAAGGACGTCACGCCGATTCCGCACAACGGTTGCCGACCGCCGAAGCGCCGCCGCGTCTGAGCCGCGCCGCACGAGGGCCCGGGTTTGGTGACGCCGGTTTTCGGCCAGACTGGAAAAGACTGGACCGCTGGCCGAATCTTCTGGGCCGATGAAGGGGCGGACCGACGTGCGGAAGGAGGGTCCTCGGGTCGATGATCGAAATCGAAAAGCCCAAAATCGAGGTCGTCGAGGTCTCCCCGGACGGAAGTTACGGCAAGTTCGTCGTCGAGCCGCTCGAGCGCGGCTACGGCACGACGCTCGGCAATTCCCTCCGGCGGGTCCTCCTGTCCTCGATTCCCGGCGCGGCGGTCACCTCCGTCCAGATCGACGGGGTGCTGCATGAGTTTTCCACGATCGACGGCGTCTACGAAGACGTGACGGAGATCATCTTGAACTTGAAGAAACTGTCGCTTCGCATACACTCCGATGAAGAAAAGGTCCTGACGGTCGAAGCGGACGGCGAGGGGGACGTCCTCGCGGGGGACATCCGGGCCGACAGCGATGTCGAGATCCTGAACCCGGAGCTGAAAATCGCCACCCTCGCCCCCGGCGCCCGCCTCCACATGCGGATGACCGCCCGCCGCGGCCGGGGCTACGTGAGCGCCGAGGGCAACAAACGGGACGACGCGCCGATCGGCGTCATCCCGATCGATTCGATTTATTCGCCGGTCCTCCGCGTGAACTATACCGTCGAAAACACCCGCGTCGGCCAGATCACCAACTACGACAAGCTGACGCTGGAAGTCTGGACGGACCGGAGCGTCCGGCCGGAAGAGGCGGTCAGCTACGCGGCGAAAATCCTCATCGAGCACCTGAACCTGTTCGTCACCCTCTCCGGCGAGGGATCGAGCGCCGAGTTTATGATCGAGAAAGAAAAGGACAAGCGGGAGAAGGTGCTCGAGCTGCCGATCGAAGAACTGGATCTTTCGGTCCGCTCGTACAACTGCCTCAAACGGGCGGGCATCAACACGATCGGCGAGCTCACCGAAAAGACCGAGGAGGACATGATGAAAGTCCGGAACCTCGGGAAGAAATCCCTCGAAGAAGTCATCCAGAAGCTGGCCAGCTTCGGCCTTTCACTCAAAAAGTCAGAATGAAAACGGAATGCATCATGAAGGAGGGACGGCCGTGGGCTACCGCAAACTCGGCCGCCGGTCCGGCGCCCGGATGGCGCTCCTTCGGAACCAGGTGACCGATCTCATCATCCACGAGCGCATCCGGACGACGGAACCGAAGGCCAAGGAAATTCAGCGCCTCGCCGATCGGATGATCACCCTCGCCAAGCGCGGCGATCTCCACGCCCGGCGGCAGGCGGCGGCCTTTCTCCGGCCGGTGAAGACCGACCCCGAAGACCGGAAGTCCAAGGACGCCGTCCAGAAGCTGTTTGACATCCTCGGTCCCCGGTACCGCGAGCGGCAGGGCGGCTACACCCGCGTCCTCAAGCTCGGCCCGCGGCGCGGCGACGGGGCGATGATGGCGATCATCGAATTCGTCGAAGAATGACCGGCGGGACGCCGCCCCTTCTCCGGCTGGAGGGCGTGACCGTCCGCTACCGACCGGATGGCCCGCCGGCCCTGGCAGAGATCGACCTCACCCTGCGCGCCGGCGAGTGGGTGAGCGTCCTCGGCGCGAACGGATCCGGCAAATCGACCCTGGCCCGGGTGCTGGCGGGCCTCATCGCCCCGACGGCCGGCGCCGTGATCCTTCGCGGCGCGCCGGTCGGGGCGACGGAAACGGGCCTGTGGCCCCTCCGGCAGGCGGTCGGGCTCGTCCTGCAAAACCCGGAGGATCAGATCGTCGCCGCGACGGTGGAGGACGACGTCGCCTTCGGGCCGGAAAACCGCGCGCTTCCGCCGGACGAGATCGAGCGGCGGGTGACGGCGGCCCTTCGGCGGACCGGCCTGGAGGCGCTCCGGTCGGTCGAGCCGGCGCGGCTTTCCGGCGGGGAAAAGCAGCGCCTCGCCGTCGCCGGCGCCCTGGCGGTGGAGCCGGCGGCGCTCGTCTTCGACGAGGCGACGAGCATGCTGGACGCCGAAGCGCGGGCGCGGCTTCTCGCGGTGATGCGGGAGGAACAGGCCGCCGGTCGGGCGATCGTCCACATCACCCACGAACTCGAGGAGGCGGAGGTCGCCTCCCGCCTCGTCGTCCTCGATCGGGGTCGCCTCCGGTACGACGGGCCGCCCGCGCCGTTTTTTACCGCTTTGGCCGAGGGCCGCCTGGCGCTGCCGGGGCTTTTGCCGCCGTTTGGCGTCCGGCTGGCGCAAGACCTCACGGCGCGGGGGATCGCCGTCCGGCCGGCGCGGTTTGATCCGGAAGCGGTGGTGGAGGCCGCATGGACGTCCGCTTCGAAGGGGTAAGCCACGTCTACGGCGCCGGGACGCCGTTTGCCCGCCCGGCCCTTTCGTCCGTCACCGTTTCGATCGCCGCCGGGAGCGTCGTCGCTCTCCTGGGCCGGTCCGGTTCCGGAAAGACGACCTTCGCCCAGCTTGCCGCCGGCCTCGAGCGGCCGACGGCGGGACGGGTCATCGTCGGCGGGGCGGAAAGTTCCGCCGAGCGCCGGCTTCCGCCGGACGTCCGGCGGCGGATCGGCGCCGTGCTTCAGCACCCGGAGCACCAGCTCTTTGAGGAGACGGTCGGCCGGGACGTCGGGTTTGCCCTCCGGAGGCGGGGGGTGCCGCCGGACGAGGTGGAGCGGCGGGCCCGGGCGGCGCTTTTTTCCGTGGGCCTCGATCCGGAGGCGTACTTCGCCCGTTCGCCGTTTCGGCTGAGCGGCGGCGAAAAGCGCCGGGCGGCGATCGCCGGCGTGCTCGTCTACGAGCCGGAGCTCGTCGTCTTCGACGAGCCGACGGCAGGCCTCGATCCCGAGGCCCGGGAGCGGCTCATCGAGCACCTGGAGGCGGTGTTTCGGCGCCGTCGGCCGACGGTCCTCTACGTGACGCACCGGATCGACGAGGCGATCCGGCTCGCCGACCGGGTGCTCCTCTTCGACGCCGGCCGCCTCGCGGCGGACGTGACGCCGGCAGAACTTCTTCGCCGCTTCGAGGCGTACCGCCGCTTCGGCCTCCGACCGTCGCCTTTTATCCGGGCGCTTTTCGCCGTCGGGCGCCGGGCGCCGGACGTGTGGGACGACCCGCCCCGGACGCCGGCGGCGCTGGCGGACTGGCTGGCCGCCCGCCTCGGCGGCGGGCGGAAGGGGGCGCGGCCGTGAACGGTTTGGGGACGTTTCCGCTCGGGCGCCATCTGCCGGGGGATTCTTTTTTGCACCGATCTGACCCGCGGGCCAAGCTCCTCTTCCTCTTCGGCATCGCCATCGCCGCCTTCACCGCCCGCTCCGTCGCCGCCGTGCTGGTGCTTTCCCTTCTGGTGCCGGCGGCGATCGCCGGAAGCGGCGTTTCGCCGGCCTACGTCGTCCGTGCGATCGGCCGGACGGCCGTCTTCGTCGGGATCTTGGCGGCGGTGCAGCTTTTTATCCCGCGCCCTGAGCCGCCGCTTTTCGTCCTCGGTCCGCTGTCCGTGACGGCCGGCGGTCTTAAGGAAGCGGTGCTCGTCTGGCTCCGGCTGCTTCTGCTGTTTGCGCTGGGCGCGCTTCTTACGCTCACCACGCCGCCCCTCGTCCTTGCCGCCGGCGTCGTCCGGCTGGCGGCACCGCTCCGGCGGGTCGGCGTGCCCGTCGACGCCTTTGGCCTCATGCTCATGCTGGCGCTTCGCTTCATCCCGACGCTGCTCGAGGCGCTGGAGCGGATCATGAAGGCGCAGGCGGCCCGGGGGGTCGACTTCACCTCCGGCCGGCTTCGGGAGCGGATCGTGGCGCTCCTTTCGGTCGTCGTGCCGCTCTTTGCCTTTGCCTTTGAGCGGGCCGAGGCGATGGCGCTCGCGCTCGAGGCCCGGGGGTACCGGCCGGACGCCCCCCGGACGAGCCGGCGGCGGCTCGCGTTCGGATGGCGGGATGTCGTGCTTGCGGCGACGCTTGCTTTGGCGCTCGCCGTAGCGGCGTGGGATCGCGGGAGGGGAGGCCCGTGAGGCGGGTGGCGCTCGTCGTCGCCTACGACGGCCGGGCGTTTGCCGGCTTTCAGCGGCAACCGGGCCGGCGGACGGTGCAGGGGGCGCTGGAGGCGGCGCTTCGCGACTGGTTCGGACACCCCGTGCCCGTCGTCGGCGCCGGGCGGACCGACAGCGGCGTCCACGCCCTCGGCCAGGTCGTCCACCTCGACCTGGAACGGCCGCCCGGGCCGTCGGCCCTCGTCGGCGGGCTCAATGTTCGTCTGCCGCCGGACGTCCGGGTGCTCGACGCGGCGCCGGTGCCGGCGGATTTCCACGCTCGGTACGGCGCCCGCGCCAAGACGTACGTCTACCGGATGGTGCTTCGTTCCGTCCTTTACCCCCACGACCGGGGGCTGGCGACGGCGGTGCCGGAGCGGCTGGACGTGGCGGCGATGGCGGAGGCGGCGGCGCTTTTTCGCGGGCGGCACGATTTTGCGGCTTTTTCCCGCACGGGAGGGAGCGCCCGGACGACGGTGCGGACGCTCTTTTCCGTCGATCTCGTTCGGCGAGGGTCGGAGCTTTTTCTGTGGCTCCGGGGCGACGGCTTTTTGTACGCGATGGCGCGGCAGATCGCCGGTGCCCTGATCGACGTCGGCCGGGGGCGGCTGAGCCCGGAAGCGATTCGCCGGCGCCTCGCCGGCGACCGGTCGGCGCCCGGCGCCGCGACGGCACCGCCGGACGGGCTGTACCTCTTCCGGGTCGAATATCCGCCCGAGCAGCTTCTCACGCCGGAGCCGACGGTCGGCTTCCCCCGGCCGCCCGGCCTTTTGGAAGCGCGGCCGCAGGCCTATTGACATCGGCGCGATCGGATGTTTAAGATGGAACGAGTGAACGAAAGGAGGAGCCGCCGTGCAGACGACGTGGATGCCGAAAGGCGACGCTCACCTGAGCGAGCGGAAATGGTACGTCGTCGACGCGTCGGGGAAGACGCTCGGGCGGCTGGCGAGTGAGGTCGCCAAGCTGCTTCGGGGCAAGCACAAGCCGACCTTTACGCCCCACGTCGACATGGGCGATTTCGTCATTGTCGTCAATGCGGAGAAGGTGCATCTGTCCGGGAAAAAGTGGACGGACAAGGTGTACTACTGGCATTCCGGGTATCCCGGCGGCCTCAAAAAGCGGACGGCTCAGGAGATGCGCGATCGTTTTCCGGAACGGATGATCGAATGGGCGGTCTGGGGCATGCTGCCGAAAAACCGTCTCGGCCGGAAGATGTTCAAGAAGCTCAAGGTCTACCGCGGGCCCCATCATCCCCATGAGGCCCAGCAGCCGATCCCCTACGACATCCCGGAACGCCCGAACGCGTAAGGACAGGAAGCAAAGGGGAAGGGAATCGGGACGACCGGGCGTCGGGATGACCGGCGCCGGGGAGATCCACGGCAGAACCGCGAAGAGGGGGGATCCGAGTGGCCACCGTTCAGTATCACGCCGTCGGCCGGCGCAAGGTCGCCGTGGCGCGGGTGTTTCTCCGGCCGGGCGACGGGAAGATCACCGTCAACGGCCGGCCTCTGGACGCTTACTTCGGATTGGAGTCGCTCCGGGTGATGGTGGAGGAGCCGCTTCGACTGACGAACACCCTCGGACAGTACGACGTGGTCGTCAACGTGAGCGGCGGCGGCACCTCCGGCCAGGCGGGGGCGATCCGCCACGGCATCGCCCGGGCGCTTCTGAAGGTCGATCCGGAGTTTCGCCCGGTGCTTAAAAAGGCCGGCCTCCTTACCCGCGATCCGCGGATGGTGGAGCGGAAAAAGTACGGCCTCAAAAAGGCGCGGCGGGCACCGCAGTTCTCGAAGCGGTAAGCGATCGGGCCTCTGCGTTCGGCAGGGGCTTTTTTATGGCCGTGGCACGGTCGATCGTCCCCGCCTGAAAACCGCCTCCGGAGGCGGCGAGCGAAAGCGTCGCGGCCGACCCGGGTCGCGATCGGTCGCCGCCGGGCGCGGGATCGGCGCCGGGCGGCGCGTTTGGGCGTCCGATCTCGGGCGGTTCGCATAGGCCGACCGACCCCGGGCAGAATGAAAAGGAAAACCGGCGTGGAGGCGATGCGGGTGAACGACCTGAGCGGGCGCAAGACGCCGGGCCGCCGGGGATCCTCCCGAAGCCGGCGGAGGGGGGCCTGGCCCGGTCCGCTTGCCGCCTTCGGCCTGGCGCTCGCCGGGCTGTTCGGGGCCTTGGGGCCGGGGCCGGCGGCGTCCCCGGCGCAGGCCGCGCTTTTGGCGCCGGCGGTGTCGATGGCCGGGTGGCCCTTTCCGGATCGGCCGGATCCTGCGGGGATCGCCTCGCCCTCGGCGCCGGGAGAATCCCCGGTCGCGGGGCCCCGGACGACCCCGGAGGAAGCATCGGTCCGGACGCTTTCGCCGCTCGCCGGCCGGATCATCGTCCTCGATCCAGGACACGGAGGCATCGACGGCGGCGCCGTCGGTCTCGACGGGCGGGCGGTGGAAAAGACGATCGTCCTCGAGATCGCAGAGGCCCTTCGGGATTATTTGCATCAGGCCGGCGCCCTCGTCTGGCTCACGCGGGAAGAGGATCGGATGCTGGACGACGAGAGCGGGCGGGGGACGCGAAAAGAGCGGGACCTTCGGGCGCGCATGGTCATGATCAACGCTCCGGGGGTCGAGGCGGCGTTAAGCCTTCATTTGAACAGCTTTCCCTCTTCCCGCACCTTCGGCGCCGAGACGTTTTACGCCGGAGTGCGGCCCGAAAACCGCTGCCTGGCCGCGCTCCTTCAGGAAAGCCTCCGGGAGGCGACCGGAAGCCCGCGCGGGATCAAGCGCGGCGACGACCTCTACGTTCTCCGCACGATGGAGCCGCCCGGCGCCCTCGTGGAGCTCGGGTACCTGTCGCACCCGGAAGAGGCGCGGCGGCTCGTCGATCCCGCCTACCAGCGCCGGCTCGCCGCGGCGCTGTACGTCGGCCTCTGGCGGTACTTCGCCCGGGCCGATCGGGCGTGCTCCGAAACGCCGTAAAGCCCGGAGCGCCGGAAACCCCGGCGCTCCGTCCATCTCGGCGCTCCGCGACGGCGCGGAGCGCCGTCGTTTTGCGGCGATTTTCAAGGGAAAACCGCCCCGGTCGGCGGGAGGGTCGGCCTTCGGGGAAGGATGTGTTATAATCATTCTCAGAAGTCGCGTTCCGTGAGGGGGGGTCTCGTTGGCGCTGTCCTCTGAGCGCGTGATGGAAGCGCTTCGCGCGGTGATCGATCCGGAGATTGGGCAGGACATCGTCTCCCTCGGCATGGTCGACCGCGTCGACGTCGACGGCAGCCGGGTGCGCGTTCGGGTCAAGCTCACCGTCTCCGGCTGTCCGCTTCAGACGACGATCCGGCAGGATGTCGAACGAAAACTCGCCGCCCTCGGCGCCGAAGCGGTGGACGTCGAGCTTTCGACGATGACCGAGGCGGAGCGAGATGCGCTGGCGCTTCGCCTCCGGGGCAAAGATCCGGCGCAGGTGAGTCTCAATGCAAACCGCCTGCCCGGCGACGCCCACACCGTCTTCCTTGCCGTCGCCAGCGGCAAGGGAGGGGTCGGCAAGTCCACGGTGACGGTCAACCTCGCCGTGGCGTTCGCCCGTCGGGGACTGGCCGTCGGCATCGTCGATGCCGACATCTACGGTTTCAGCGTCCCGGATATGATGGGCATCGAGCAGCGGCCGACGGTGATCGGCGACGTCATCCTGCCGGTGCCGCGTTTCGGCGTCAAGGTCATGTCGATGGGCTTTTTCGTGAGCGACAACGCGCCCGTCATCTGGCGGGGACCGATGCTCGGGAAGATGCTCGACACCTTCCTCAAAGAGGTGAGCTGGGGACCCCTCGACGTCCTCCTCTTCGACCTTCCGCCGGGGACCGGCGACATCGCGCTGGACATTCACAGCAAAATTCCGAAAGTAAAGGAGATCATCGTCACGACCCCGCATCCCACGGCATCGTTCGTCGCCGCCCGGGCGGGCGCCATGGCCCTCCGGACCGGCCACGAGCTCCTCGGCGTCGTCGAAAACATGAGCTATGTTCGCTGCCCGAACGGCGATCGGGTTCACCTCTTCGGCCAGGGCGGCGGTCGAAAGCTCGCCGACGTCCTCGGCACCGAACTTTTGGCGGAGATCCCGATCGGCCTTCCGGAGGCGGCCGATCCGGACGACCCGGATTTTGCGCCGTCCGTCTACGACGCCCGGCACCCGATCGGCGAAGTGTATGACGCGCTGGCGGAGAAGGTGTGGGCGAAAATCGGATCGCCCTCTCCCCGCCGCTGACGGGCCGGCGGGCGGAGGGCGCACGGGCGACGCGGCCTTACTTCCCGCCGCCTTCGCCGCCTTCTTCCGACTTTTCCCCGCCCTTTTCTTTTTCCCCGCCCTTTTCCTTTTGTCCGGGTTTGAGGGCCGATTCGACCGCCTTTTCAATCATGGCGTACAGCTTTTCCTGCATGAGCGGGCTCTCAAACGCGTCTTGAATCGCCTGCTGCATCTGCTTTCGGTAGGGCGGGCTTTTCATGAGGTCGAGGAGCATTTTTTCAAAGTCCGGTCCTTTCATCACGTCGAGGAGCATCGCCTGATATTCGGGGTCTTTCATCAGCGCCCGGAGCAGCCGTTCATTTTCTTTTTGCATGGCTTTGGCGACGGTTGCGGCCCATTTCGGCTCCTCCAGGGTCGTCCGAAGCGTTTTTTTCCCCTGTTCCGAGGTCAGGGCTTGGACGACGGCGCGCTTGATCTCCTCCTGGTTGAACAGAAGTTCCTGCTTGACCGCATCGTTCTTGATGGTTTCCTGAATCGCCTTTTTGCCGTCTTCCGTCTGAAGGATGTCTTTGACCATCGATTTGATTTCCCCGTAGTCGGGTCGGCCCTGCCCGTCGGAGGCCGCCTCGCCACCGGCACACCCGGCAAGGAGGAGGAAGCCGGCGAGGGCGGTCCAAATCGGTCTCCGCATGCCCGTTCCCCCGCTTTCGTCCGGAACGCGTTCCGACCGTCGAATTCGCCGGCCCCGGTCCGACGATGGCGGGCGATCCGCCGAAGAACGCTTCCGGACCGCGCCCATCCGGCGGCGGTCCGCCGGGGCGGATGCTTTCGGCGTCGCGAAAATCGGTGCGTTTAGTATGCGGCCGGGCGTCCGGCGCTATGCCGGGCCGCGGCTTCCGGTTTGCGGCAGGATGCGGCTTGGAGGCGGTGCGGATGGACAGCCGAACCTTTTTCCGGCTCCTCGCCTCGACGCTCGCCGTCGGGGCGCTGGGCGGGGCGGTCGCGGGTTTCGCCGTTTCCTTTCCGGCGGGGCGGGCCGGGGGCTGGACGCCCGCAGACTGGCTGATGGGTTTCGTCGGCTGGCTGGGCGGCGGCGCGATTTTTGGGGCCCTCGGCCTTCTCGGCTACGTCGCGTTTTCGTTCTTCGACCGGTTGGGGCGGGAGCTCTTCTCCCCGCCCTACCGGGCGCTCTGGGACACCCTGCTTTGGATGGCGACCGCGCTTTTGGCGCTGGAGGCGGTCGTCTTTGCTTCGGGGTGGGAGCGCCTGGGGCTCCCCCTTCCGCCGCCAGCGGCGGCGCTTGCGCTTCTCGCGTGGTCCGTTTTCATCGCTTGGCTCCGCCTCGGGGCGGGCGGGCTCCGGCGAGCGGCTCCGGTTGTCTTTTTTCTCTTCGCGGGGACGATCCTGGAGCTCGTGCCGGCGCTTCGCTTGGGCAACCCCCTCGCCTTCTGGGACATGGCGGTTCCCCTGACGCTGGTGAACGGCTACCTGGTTCTCGTCGCCGGCCGCGTTCGAGCCGTCCGGTCCGCCGGGCATCGCGCCGGAGCGGACGGGCCGCCGGGGAGCGGGCGGGGTCGCCCGGTCAGTCGACCCGTTTCACCTGAACGTGGACGCCGCGGATGAGATCCGAGACGGTCACCAGGGAAAAGCCCCGCTGCCGAAGGCCGCGGGCGATCAGCGGGAGCGCCTCCGGCGTGGCGGCGGCGGCATCGCTTCCGTGCAACAGGACGATCGATCCGGGCCGGGCGGCCTGAAGCACCCGTTCGGCGATCGTCGGCGCCGACGGCGTCTTCCAGTCGGACGGATCGACGTCCCAGAGGATGGTGATGAGTTCCAGCCGGTCGGCGGCCGCGAGCACCCGCCGGTCGACGTCGCCGTTCGGCGGGCGAAAGAGGGTGGGCTTTCTTCCGGTGATCGCCTCCAGCGCTTCTTGGCCGGCGGCGATCTCCGCGGCGAGGGCGTCGTCCGGCAGGCGGGAGAGGGACCGGTGGGTCGCCCCCATCGTTCCGAGTTCCAGCCCCGCCGCCTGGGCGTCCCGGACGGCGTCGGCATGGGTCCGCGCCCACTCTCCGGTGACGAAAAGGGTCGCAGCGCGGACGTCCGCCCGCTGGATCGCGTCGAGAAGCCGGGGAAAGACGCGCTCGCCCCAGCTCACATCAAAGGTGAGGGCGACGAGGCGCTCCTCGGTCGGCACCCGGGCGATGGCGCCGACCGGACGGCTCCAGAGCGCCGGAACCGCCTCCATTTCCCGGGTCAAGACGACCAAGGCGATGCCGAGGAGCGCGAGGAAGAGGGCGAGGCGCCGCACGGCGGGCCAGGAAAAGCTCCAGACCGGCATGTCGTTCGCCTCCCGGTTTGATCGTTCCCCGCCCGTTTGAAGATCCGGTGACCGGGCGTCGGGCTGATCTTACCCTATGTCCGGGCGTCCGGCCCTATGTCACGGGCTCATCCGACGGTAACGGGCTCATCCGACCGGGAAAAGCTCGCCGAAGCGGGAGGGCGCTCGGCCGGTCCGTCAAGCCGGCCCGAGCATCCGCGCCATGGATTGAATTCCCGGCGCGCTTGAGGATCCGTCAGGCGAAAATAACGAAGAGAAAGGAAGGGGACCGATGCGCGTTCAGCTGGCGTGGGAAGGGAAGATGCATTTCGTCGGCCGCGGGGAGACGAGCGGTCATGCCGTTTCGATCGACGCCGCGCCGGAGGTCGGCGGGGAAAACCGCGGCGCCCGGCCGATGGAGCTTTTGCTTCACGGCCTCGGCGGATGCACCGCCATCGACATCGTGTCGATCCTGAAGAAAATGCGTCTTTCGTTTGACGCTTTTTCCCTCGACATCGAGGCGGAACGGGCGGCCGAGCATCCGAGACGGTTTACCCGCATCCACCTCCATTACCGGCTTCAGGGGACCGACCTTCCGCCGGAAAAAGTCCGCCGGGCGATCCGCCTCTCGATGGACAAGTACTGCTCCGCCGCCGCCTCGCTCAACGCCGCGCTCACGGCGACGTTCGAAATCAACGGCGAGCGGTTTTCTGCCGACGCGCCGTCCGTCGAGGCCTGAAGTCGGCCTGCTCCATCGGATAGTGCAAAAATATCATATCCCGTTCACGAAAAAGGGGGTTGACGCGCGATGAGAAAGGTGATACTATAGCCATTGTCGTCACGAAAGCCCCGCGTTCCTTGAAAACTAAACAGCACCCGCCCTGTGAGGAAGGCCTTTCCGGGACCGGCGGGCGGCCGAGGGGGCCGGGATGGAGCCGGCGGTGTTGGTCGTCTGTTGGGACCGGGGGGGATGGGA